>NZ_LZJF01000020.1 GCF_001666835.1 Mycobacterium sp. E3251
ACCACCGCGAAGAAGTCACCACGGCCCTCGTTCAGCGCGGTCAACGACCGCGACAGGCTGTTCAGCGTGGTGTTGATTTGCTTGCCCTTGCCGGCCAGCCCGTCGGCGAACGACTCGATGGCATCACCGAACGGACCTTTGGGTTGCTCGGGTGTCGGGCCGAGTTTGGAGATGACGTTGGCGACGCCTTCGCGCAGTTCGTCCCACTCCGTCGGCACCTGCGTGCGCTCGATGGGGATCACCGCGTTGTCGCCCATGACCGGACCGCCCTTATAGGGCGGCTCCAACTGGATGTTGCGCGACGCCACCAGCGTCGGGTTCACGATGACCGCCGACGCGTTGGCGGGCACCTTGTATTTGTTGTCGTAGTGAAACGTCACCTTCATCTTGTCGCCGGCCGGTTCGATCTTGTCGACGGAACCGACGCGAACGCCCATGATTTGGACTTTGTCGCCGGAATAGAGGGCGTTCGCCGATGGGAAATAAGCGATTACGGTGTTGGTGGTCAATTTTTGGTAGAGCCGCCAGCCGAGGGCGCCGGCGACCAGGATCAGCAGTACCGCCAGCACGCCGATGACCGTCCGGGGCCGC
>NZ_LZJF01000021.1 GCF_001666835.1 Mycobacterium sp. E3251
CGACCACCACCCCGGCCGCGCCGTCGGCGAAGATGAAGCAGTTGGTGCGGTCCTGCATGTCCACGGTGGGGGACAGCTTCTCCGAACCGAGGACCAGCACCTTGGCGGCGGTCCCGCCGCGGATCATGTCGGCCGCGACGCCGAGCGCGTAGCCGAAGCCCGCGCACCCCGCCGAGACGTCGAACGCGGGCACGCCGGTGGCCCCCAGCGCCGCGGCGACGGCCGGGGCGCACGCCGGGGTCTGCAGGAAATGCGTGCTGGTCGCGACGATCACGCAGTCGATGTCCGACGGCACCAGCCCGGCGTTCGCGATCGCCTGCCGCCCGGCCTCGGTGGCCATCGACGCGGCGGATTCGTCGCGGGCGGCGAAGCGGCGGGTTTTGATTCCGGTGCGGGAGTAGATCCATTCATCGGAGGACTCGATGTTCTCGCAGATCTCGTCGTTGGTGACCACCCGTTCGGGGCGGTACGCCCCGACGCTGAGCATGCCGATATTCTTCGGTCCACTGGTCGCGGCCGACATGATCCGCGGCGGGACCGCCGCCAAGGTGCTGGTCCTCGGTTCGGAGAAGCTGTCCCCCACCGTGGACATGCAGGACCGCACCAACTGCTTCATCTTCGCCGACGGCGCGGCCGGGGTGGTGGGCG
>NZ_LZJF01000022.1 GCF_001666835.1 Mycobacterium sp. E3251
TCGCCGAACAAGCCGCCCTCGACGGCACCGGCGCGGCGCCGGGCTTCCAGCTGGGCGCCGAAGGACTGATCCCGCCCGAGCTGGTCGCCGAGTTGGCCGCCTCGGCCAAGCTGGTGCCGTTGATCCATCCCGGCGATGCGCCACCCGAGCCGGGTTATGTGCCGTCGCAGGCGTTGGCCGATTTCGTGCGCTGCCGCGATCTCACGTGCCGCTGGCCGGGTTGCGATTGCCCGGCGGTGGCCTGCGACATCGATCACACCATCCCCTACAGCGCTGGCGGGCCCACGCACGCCTCGAATCTCAAATGTTATTGCCGGACACACCATTTGGTGAAAACCTTCTGGGGGTGGCAGGAGAAGCAATTGCCCGACGCCACGCTGATCCTGACCTCCCCGGCCGGGCGCACCTACGTCACCACCCCGGGCAGCGCCCTGCTGTTTCCCAGCCTGTGCCGGGCCACCGGGGCGATCGCGGCCGCCGAAGCCGACCCACCCCAGGACTACTGCACCGACCGCACGGCCATGATGCCCACCCGGCGACGCACCCGCACCCAGGACCGCACCCACCGCATCGCCACCGAACGCCGCAACAACCGCACCGCTCGCCTGGCACGCCGAGCAAGCGACACCGCGCAGCACCAGCCGCGCGACGCTATTGGCGACGACGACCCGCCGCCCTTCTGATTTGCGGGATCGGTAGCGAACCGGTCGGTGTCTGCTGCTCGCGTAGTCGAGGAAAGGCGCGAGGCAATGAGGCATATTCACAAGGTCAGGAAGGTCATTACCGGGGCGCTGCTGTCCGGCGGCGTGGCGGTGGCCGGTCTGGGGTTGGCCGGTCTGGGCCTGGCCGCGGGCACGGCCCAGGCGGAGCGCGGTATCGCGCCGCAAGTCATCGGCCCACTGCCGCTGGACAACTTCACCGTCCCGCACGATTGGTGCCCGGGGCAACCGTTGCCGATGCCCGATGTCCGATGGGATATGGGCGTCTGCCACCACTGGTACTGGGTTCCCGTCGGCGGGATGGGCAACGTTGGCCAGTTCGTCTGGGAGGGCGACGCGCCCCGCCGGCCGCTGGGTCCGCCGCCTTGCTACGGAGCACCCATCTGCCTGCCCGGCCTGTAGCCGACACCGTCCCGGCCGCGTGAGCAGCCCGCGATCGGGTAGCCCGCGGCTATGGACATCACCGTGACGTTCGTGGGCAACGCGACTACCTTGATCGCGGCGGGCGGGCTGACGCTGCTGACCGATCCGAACTTCCTGCACCAGGGGCAACACGCCTACCTCGGTCACGGGCTGGTATCCAAGCGACTCAGGGAACCGGCGTTGCGCATCGACGAACTACCGCCGGTCGACGCGGTCGTGCTCTCCCACATGCACGGCGACCACTGGGACCGCGTGTCGCAGAAGGGCCTCGACCACGACCTCCCCGTCATCACCACCCCGCACGCCGCCAAACGGCTGCAACACCGTGGCTTCGCGAACGCGAGTGGGCTCTCCACGTGGGAACAGCACAAGATCACCAAGGGCGGCACCACGGTCACCATGACGTCGCTGCCGGGCCGGCACGGCCCGGGGTGGACCCAGCGGCTGCTGCCGCCGGTGATGGGCACCATGCTGGACTTCGCCGCCGACGAGGGACCACTGCGGCGCAGGGTCTACATCTCCGGCGACACCCTGCTCGTCGAGGACCTGAAAGAGATCCCGGCGCGGTTCGATTCCATCGACGTCGGCGTGCTGCACCTCGGCGGGACCCGGCTTCCGGCCGGCCCGCGGCTTCCGTTCGGGCTGACCGTAACCATGGACGGCCGCCAGGGCGCGGGATTGGTGGCGATGCTCGCCCTGCCGAAGGTCATTCCGGTGCACTTCGACGACTATGGCGTCTTCGCTTCGCCGCTGGCCGACTTCACGAGGGAGATGCAGCGCCGCGACATGGCCGACCGAATCATCGAGGTGCCCCGCGGCGGGTCGGTCACCGTCTAGGGCACCCGTTAGCGGCGCCGAACCCCGTTAAAGACTTTGGCTACCCTAAGGTCGCCGGTATATCGTTCTCACCGTCCGGAACTCGACGGAAAGGATGCTTGCGGCACCTTGGGGGGTGAATGCGTATTGTTTCCGGGCTCTTTGCAACTTGGTAATCGAAAGTTTCCGGCTGCGTATCCGGCGTAGACAAGGTGAGATGTGATGGACTTATTCGCGCCACCCGAGGTCACCTCGACGCTGATCCATTCCGGTCCCGGGGCGGGTTCGCTGATCGAGGCCGCTGGCGCGTGGCAGAACCTGGGCGTCGAGTTGGAAAACTCGGTCGCGGTGTATGCGTCCGCGTTGTCGTCGTTGATCGATTCGTGGGACGGCCCGTCCTCGATGGCGATGCTGCAGGCCGTACAGCCGTATCTGATCTGGCTGCGCACCACAGCGCAGCAGGCCCAGCAAATGGCCACCTCGGCGGAGTCCGCCGCGGTCGCGTTCACCGCCGTCCGCTCGGCTGTGGTCCACCCCTCCGTCGTCGCCGCCAACCGGACGCGGTTGGCGCAGTTGCTGGCCACCAACGGGTTCGGGCAGAACACCGCGGCTATCGCCGCGACGCAGGACGAATACCAGACCATGTGGGCGAACAATTCCGCGGCGATGGCGCGCTATCAGGCGGCGTCGTCACAAGCGACGACGTCGTTGTCGCAATTCAATTCGCCGCTCGCCATCTCGAATCCGACGGGCACGGTCAACCAAAACGCCGCGGTGTCCAATGCTTCCTTGCTCAGCTCGGCCTCCAGCACGGGCAACATCATCGACTCGCTCGGCGTCACCCCGTTCGACCCCAACGCCGGTTGGTTCAGCTACTGGAGCACCTGGGGCAACCAGTTCATCTCGTCCGGGTTCCCGATCAACCTGCTCAGCTACCTGGCGCAGAACACCTCGGCGCAGGCGCTGCAGGGCGTGGGCAGCGATATCGGTTTGGGGCTTTCCGAGGGCGAGGGCGCGCTGGCGTCGTCGGTGACCAGGCTGGCCAGCGCGTTGCAGGCCGCGCCCGGGGGAGCGGCCGCGGGGGCGATGGGGGTCGGGGTTTCGCTGGGCAAGCTGACCGCGCCGCCCGCGGTGGTGGGGCTACTGCCGGCGACGCAGACGCCGGTGCAACTCGCGTCGTCGGTGTCGCCACTGCCGGCCGACGCCGGGCTCACCGGCATGCCGCTGATGCCCATGATGGCGCCGGCCACCAACTCGGCGGGCAGCGGCTGGCGCAAGCGCAAGCAACAGAAGTTCGAGGACCTTGAATACGGGGCGGAACTTCCGAAGAAGGTGATTCACCGACCGCCCAGCGGGGGATGAGGGCCGATGACGCCTCACCACTCCGGAAGACGAACCTCGCCGCCGGATAGGTTAATCGCGGCCCAAAACCATTGTTGCGCAAGCAAAGTGGTGCCGCGCGCTCTATTGCGTTGGACGAGACATGATTGATTTCGGGCTGCTGCCGCCCGAGATCACTTCGGCGCTGATCCACTCCGGACCCGGCGCCTGGTCGATGATCGAAGCGGCCGGCGCATGGCAGGAGCTCAGCGCCGAACTGGAGGCGGCCGCAAGCAGTTATACCGCGGAGCTGGCGTCGCTGGCGGGTACCTGGCAGGGTCCGTCGTCGGTGGCGATGGCCCAGGCGTTCGAGCCCTACCTGGCCTGGTTGCGGACCACCGCGGCACAATGCCAGGAAATCGCCGCGTCGGTCGAAACCGTCACGGCCGCATTCGAATTGACGCACTGGACGGTGGTGCATCCGTCCGTCGTCGCGGCCAACCGGGCACGGTTGGCGATGTTGCTGGCCACCAACTTCTTCGGCATCAACGCTCCGGCCATCGCCGAGACGGAAGCCGAGTACAACGCCATGTGGGTCAACAACTCGGCGGCGATGTATCGCTACGGCGCGACCTCGCTGAACGCCGTCAAGCTCGCTCCGCTCTCGTCGCCGCCGAACGTCGCCAACCCCTCGGGCGTCTCCACCCAGGCCTCGCTGGTGCCCGCCGCCAACACGCTGGCTTCGACGAATACCGGGTCGATCATCGACGCGCTCGGCGTCACCCCCTTCGACCCCAATAAGGGTTGGTTCGGGTACACCAGCATCTGGGGCTGGCAGTTCATCGCCGGCGGGTTCCCCGTCAACCTGCTCAGTTACCTGGCGCAGCTCAATGCGGCGCAGGCGCTTTCAGGTGTCAGCGCCGACATCGGACAGGGCCTGGCGGAGGGTGGGGCAGCCCTGGCGTCGGCGGATGCAAGCCTGGTGAACGCCCTTGGTTCCGGGGCGCTGGCGCCTCGGGGCGCGCTGGGCGTTTCCGTGTTGGTCGGCAAGTTGAGCATGCCGCCCGCGACGGTGGGGATGCTGCCCGGCGCGCAGCCGCCGGTGCAGCTCGCCTCGGCGGTGTCCGCGCTGGCGCCGGGGGAAGCGCCGCCCCCCGCGCTTCCGGTGGCGCCGATGCGGCCGCCGCTGGGCGGCAAGGGTGGCCGTGGGGGCGACGGGCGAGACTACGAGGACATCGAAATCGGCGCGGAGCTTCCCGGCACCGTCATGAAGCGACCGCCGTCAGCGGGATAGCTTGTGCGCCAAGGTGTTCCGGCCATCCGCCTGCCGGGGGCCGGGTTCGTCCTCGGCCAGGGTGAAATAGCTTTCCTCCTCCTGCAGGAAATGCAGGCGCAGCAGGGCGTGCAACCCGTATAGGCAGGCGAGCAGGTCGTCGAGCTGGTCGGGACCGATGGCCCCGCTGCTCTGGGCCAAGGCCACGTGGGCGCCGATCCGGTCGGAGAGTCGCTGGATCTCCGCGTGGGTGCGGCTCATGGGGGCGGTCGCCTCGCTGGTGCCCAGCGGATGGGCCAGCGCGGGATAGAGCTGCGTCTCCTCGGCTTGCTCGTGCGGGATGATCCGCTCGGTGAGCACGGCGTGGGCGCGGCTGATCGCCTCCAGCGCCGACCCGTCTGGCGCGGCGGCCAACTGGTCGGCGGCGTCGCGCAACAGATCCACGGCGTCGCGCAGCTCGTCGTGTTCGGCGTCGAAGCGCCGCAACAGCTGCTCGGTCGACGCGGGGAGGTCGACCTCGATGTCCGGGTTGCCGCACAGGGCCCGCAGCGCGTTGAGGATCACGGCGACGTCGATGCCCTCCTGCACCAGCGCGCCGACGGCCGGCGGGAGCCAGCCGATGGCGGCGACGGCCATCGCGACCAGCGACAGGACCATGCCGACGACCGCGCTCTGCACGGCGATGCGCCGCGACCAGCGGGCGATGTCCATCGCGTCGGCGAGCCGCTCCAGCCGATCGGTGGTCAACACGATGCCGGCGGCCTCCGAGGAGGCGGTGGCACCGCGCGCGCCCATTGCCACGCCGACCGTGGCCGCGGCCAACGCGGGCGCGTCGTTGACCCCGTCGCCGACCATCACGGTGACCGCGCGGTCCTTTTCGGCGCGCACGGCGGCCACCTTGTCGGCCGGGGTTTGTTCCGCGTACACCTCGTCCAAACCCAGCACGGCGGCGACCTCGCGGGCGGGTTCGGTTCGGTCTCCGGTCAGCATGACCAATCGGTTCAGCCCGGCTTCGCGTAGCCGGCGCAGTGTTCGTGGTGCATGACGACGCAGTGGGTCGCGCAGCAACACCGCGCCCGTCGGCCGCCCGTCGACGCAGACCCAGGCGATCGCGGCGCCGTCCAGTAGCGCGCGATTGACCACCGCGCGGGCCCATGCCGCGTTCGCGGTGTCGTGCGGGAGTTTGCCGACGTGGACCCGCCGGCCGTCCAGGGTGGCGGTGACGCCGCGGCCCGGCTCCTCGACCACCTCGGAGGGCAACGACAGTGGCAGCCCGCGGGCGCGCGCCGCGGTGACGATCGCCTCGGCCAGCACGTGCGGGGACATCTGATCCACCGAGGCGGCCACCCGCAGGATCTCGAGCGCATCGCGCCCGGGCGCGGCCGCGACGTCGATGACGGCGGGACGCCCCATGGTCAGGGTGCCGGTCTTGTCCATCACCAAAGTCGTTGCGTGGCCGAGGTTTTCCAGAGCGCCGCCGTTGCGGATCACCACGCCGCGCCGCGACGCCCGCGACAGCCCGGACACGATGGCAACCGGTGCCGCGAGCAACAGCGGGCACGGCGTCGCCACTACCAGCACCGCCACCGCCCGCACCGGTGACCCGCTGGCGAGCCAGGCCGCGCCGGACACCAACAGCGTCAATGGCAGGAACCACGCCGCGTACCGGTCGGCCAGCCGCACCACCGGCGCGTTCTCCGCCCCGGCCTCCCCGGCCAAGCGGACGATCTGGGCATACGTGCTGTCGGCGGCGGTGGCGGTGGCGTTCATCTCAAAGGCGCTGCCCGCGTTGACAACCCCGCTGCGCACCGGTTCGCCCACGCCGCGCTCGACCTGCAGCGGTTCGCCGGTCAGCACCGATTCGTCGAGCACCGCGACCGCACCGCAGATGCGCCCGTCGACGGGCACCACCTCGCCGGGGCCGACCACCAGCAGATCGCCGACCGCCACGTCCTGCAGCGCGATGACGTCGACCACCGACCCGACGCGGCGGCGGGCGAACCGCGGCGCGCGTTCCAGCAGCGCCCGCAAGTCGTGGGATGCGCGGCGCTCGGCCGCCGCGTCCAACGCCCGCCCGCCGGCCAGCATCACCGCGATCAACGCCCCGGCCAGGTACTCGCCGACCAGCAGCGTGCCGACCAGCGACAGCACCGCGATGAGATCAACCCCGAGCCGGCCCCGGCGCAACGCGGCCAGCACCCACGCCACCGCGGGGACCACCGCCAGCACCGTGCCCGCGATCCAGCAGCCGTCGGCGACCCGCGGCGCCCCCGCCAGCCAGGCGATGCCCCCGGCCGCCAACGCAACCAAGGTCACCGCGGCAAGCACCGGCTCGACCCAGCGCGCGCGGCGCATCCACCCGTCGCGTGCAGCGTCCATGCGTGCCAGCTTGGTCGCGCAGTCCGACGCGGGCTAGGGCCGGATGGACGCGGATTGAGGACTCAGGTCACTAGAAGGCCGGCCGCCGTCTGGCGAGCATTAGAGGCGTGACTGAAATATCTACGCCGGGGTCTATCCCGATCTCCACCATCACCGGTGACCCCGTGGCCCGCGTCCCCGCCGACGCCACGATCGCCGACGCCGCCAGGGCCATGGTGACCTGCGACGTGGGAGCCATCGTGATCGGCGACGAGGAACGGCCGGTCGCGCTGGTGAGCGAGCGCGACATCGTGCGGGCGGTGGCCGCCGGCCGGAACCTCGCCACCGCCGCGGCCTCCGACGTGGCCAGCACGAAACTGGTGTGGTGTGACGCCGAAGCCTCGGTCGACCAGGTCGCCGCCCGGATGATGGACCGCTACATCCGCCACGTGCTCGTGGAGCGCGACGGCGCGCTGGCCGGCATCGTCTCGGCCCGCGACCTGCTGGGCGTCTACACGGATTTCGATTCTTGAAATCCCGGGTGGTGGCCGCGCTGGTCGGCGGCGGCCTGGCCGGGCTGACGGGGTGGGACCTGCTGCAGCACCGCCACACCATCCTGCGCAACTATCCGATCATCGGGCACCTGCGTTTCCTGCTGGAAGCGGTCGGCCCGGAACTGCGCCAGTACATCGTCACCGACAACGACGCGGAGCGGCCGTTCAGCCGCGACCAGCGTCGCTGGGTGTACACGTCGTCGAAGCTGGCCAACCGGTACTTCGGCTTCGGCACCGACAACGACCTGGAGCGGGTGCACAACTATCCGATCATCAAGCACGCGGCGTTTCCCGTCGCGGCGCCGGTGGGCGAACCCGAGCATCCCGACCCGACGGTGCCGTTGCCGGCGGCCAAGGTGCTCGGCGGCGCGCGGGGCCGCGCCAAGGCCTTCCGCCCGTCGTCGGTGGTCAACATCTCGGGGATGAGCTTCGGCGCGCTCGGCGGCGCGGCCATCACCGCCCTGAACAAGGGCGCGGCCCTCGCCGGCGCCCTGCACACCACCGGCGAGGGCGGGGTGTCGCCCTATCACCTCAATGGCGGCGACCTGGTCTGGCAGATCGGCACCGGCTACTTCGGTTGCCGCGACGACGACGGCCGCTTCAGCCTGCCGCGGCTGATCGACCGGGTGGCGGCCACGCCCTCCATCCGCGCCATCGAGATCAAGCTCAGCCAGGGCGCCAAGCCCGGCCTGGGCGGCGTGCTGCCGGGAGCCAAGGTCACCCCGGAGATCGCCGCCATCCGCGGCGTTCCGGTCGGGGTGGACTGCAGGAGCCCCGCCGGCCATTCCGCGTTCCGTGACGTCGATGGGCTGTTGGAGCTGGTGGAGACCATCGCCGCCGAGACGGGCCTGCCGGTCGGCATCAAGTCGGCGGTCGGGGAGGAACGGTTCTGGTGTGACCTGGCCGCGCGCATGGCCCGCACCGGGACGGGCGTCGACTTCGTGACCGTCGACGGCGGCGAGGGCGGGACCGGCGCCGCCCCGCTGGTCTTCAGCGACCACGTCGCCCTGCCGTTCAAATGGGCGCAGCCCCGGGTCTACCGGGCCTTCGCCGAGCACGGGCTGCACCACGACGTGGTGTTCATCGGGTCGGGCAAGCTGGGCATCCCGGAGAACGCGCTGCTGGCGCTGGGCACCGGCTGCGACTTGATAAACGTCGGCCGAACCGCCATGTTCTCGATCGGCTGCATCCAGGCCCAGCGCTGCCACACCGGCCGTTGCCCCTCGGGCGTCGCCACCCAATCAACGTGGCTGCAGCACGGCCTCGACCCGTTGCTGAAGTCGGTGCGCTGCGCCAACTATCTCGCCACCCTGCGCTTCGAATTGCTGCAGCTTGCCCGCACCTGCGGCTACGTCCATCCGGCGCTGGTGCCGCTGGACGCCATCGAGCTGCTCGACGTCGACATGAAGACGGTGCAGGTCAACGAACTGTTGGGCTACCAGCCCGGCTGGGGATTGCCGAGCCCGGCGGACGTCGAAGCGATCACGGCCGTGCTGTCCGGCGGCGCAGGATGAACTTGCGGATCTCGCTCACCCACAGGACCGTGCTGGCCATGGCCACGCACACCAGCCACTGGCTCACCGACAGCGGCGTGGTGGTGAAGGCCGTGTTGAGGACCGGCAGCTGAACAACCGCCACCTGCAGCAGCGCCGATAACCCGATCGCCGCCCACAACCACCCGTTGGCGAAAAACCGGCGGAACGCGGTCCGGGTTTCCGAACGGGCGTTGATGGTGTTGATCAGCTGGGCGATCACCAAGACCGTGAAGCCCGCGGTGCGCGCGGTGTCCAGGGACGACGGCAGGGGTCCGCCGGGCGCGTACAGGTGAATCGTGACGAGGGTGGCGGCCGCGACGGCCGCGCCGATCACGATGATGTTGTTCCACATCCGGGCGTCGATGACCCGATCCGACGCCGCGCGTGGCGGCCGGCTCATCACGTCTTCGGTGTGCGGATCCACACCCAGCGCCAGGGCCGGTGCGCCGTCGGTCAGCAGGTTGATCCAGAGAATCTGCGTGGCCAACAGCGGGAGTGCGACGGTATGCCCCTGCGTCAGTCCGATCGCGCCGGCCAGCACCACGCCGAAGAAGACGGTGAAGATTTCCCCCATGTTGGATGACAGCAGGTAGCGCAGCGTCTTCTTGATGTTCGAGAAGATGCCCCGGCCCTCCCGAATGGCCTGGACGATGGTCGCGAAGTTGTCGTCGGCGAGGATCATGTTCGCCGCTTCCCTCGCGACCTCGGTGCCGCTGCGGCCCATGGCGATGCCGATGTCGGCCGATTTCAGCGCGGGCGCGTCGTTGATCCCCTCCCCGGTCACCGCGACGATCTCATGCTCGGCTTGCAACGCGTCGATAATGCGCTGCTTGTCCGCCGGACTGACCTGGGTGAACTGCGAGTGCAGGCGCACCGTGTCCCGCAGCTCCTGGTCGTTCAGGGCGGCGAGTTGAGCGCCGGACACCGCCGACTCGCCGCCTTCGATACCCAGCTGGCGGGCGATGCGCGCCGCGGCCTGGGGATGGTCGCCGGTGATCATCACGACCCTGACCCCGGCGCGGCGGGCTTCAGCGATCGCCGCCGCCGCCTCCGGTCGCGGCGGATCGGTGATCCCCACCATGCCCAGGTACACCAGGTCCCCGTTCGACCGGTGGGCGACCGCCACGGCGTGCAGGGCGTCGAGCCTGAGCCGCTCGGCATCGCTGCGGATTGTGGCTCGTGCCGAGTCGTCGAGCGGAGCCAGCCGGTCACCGGCCCGCAGGTGCGTGCAACGGCCGAGCACCTCGTCGGGGTCGCCGGTCGTCGCGCCGGCCGGGGTCGGGCGCGGCCCGTCGCCGAGCTTCCCGCGGGCCACCAGGAAGGCCCCCTCGACGGGATCACCCCGGACCGTCCACCGACCGTCGTCCGCTTCGAGGGTGGCGCTGGCGGCCGCGGCGCCCCCGTCGAGCACCAGCGCCGCCTGGCGCCACAGGTCGTCGCCCTCGTCCAGCGCCGCCCCGCCACGTTCGAGGCGGCCCTCGGGCCGATATCCGGCCCCGGTGACCCTCACTTCGCCAACGGGGGTGACAACCCGCACGATCGTCAGTTCCCCGGCTGTGAGCGTGCCGGTCTTGCCCGAGCACACCACCGACGCCGACCCCAGGGTCTCGGCGGACGACAGCTCCTTGACGACGGCGTTCTGGCCGGCCATCCGCCGCATTCCCAGCGCGAGGACGACCGACATGATGGCGGGCAGGCCTTCCGGTACGGCCGCCACGGCCAGCGATACACCCAGCAGCGCCGCCGTCACCACGTCGTGGGCGCTGTGAATGCCGAAAACCAGGAGGATGGTCGCGACCACGACGACGGCGATCACCAGCACCGCGATCCCCAGCAGCCGGCTGGCCCGGGCTACCTCACGCTGCAACGGGGTGGGCTCATGGTCGGCGATGCGCACCAGGCCGGCGATCTGTCCGGTCTGGGTCGCCATCCCCGTGGCGGTCACCACCGCTCGCCCGGCACCGGTGCTGACCGCGGTGCCCTTGAACACCATGTCCGCTCTGTCCCCGAGCGCCGACGGCCCGGCCAGCGTCCGGGCATCCTTGAGCACCGGTTCGCTCAGGCCCGTCAGCGCGGCCTCCGACACCTCCAGCCCCGTGGCCGAGAGCAGCCGGGCGTCGGCCGCCACGGCGTCACCCTCGGCGAGCAGCAGCACGTCGCCGGGCACCACCTCGCTCGCGGGAACGGTGCTGCGCGCGCCGTCGCGGAGGACGGTCGCCGACGACGCGGCCATCCGCGCCAACGCGAGGACCGCGCGCTCCGCGCGCGTCTCCTGCGCGTAGCCGAGGATCGCGTTCAGGACGACGATCACGGCGATCACCACGGCGTCGACGGGCCAGCCGTCGCCCCCCTCGACGACCCACACCGCGAGGGAGGCGACCAGCGCGGCGAGCAGCAGGTAGATCAGGGGGCTGCGAAACTGCGCCAGCAGCCTTCGGTAGGCCGGGGGCGGCGGAACGCTCGCGATGTCGTTCGCACCAACGGCGGCGAGCCGGCGGGCGGCCTCCGCGGCGGTCAGCCCGAATTCGGCGTCGGTGCGCAGCTTTTCGACGACGGCGGGGGCGTCGAGGAGCGCGGGGTCAGGGTCGATCAGCGCGGCGTCCACCGAACGCGCTCAACCGCTCAGGGGTGGCTCGCCGGCAGCACCGACGGGGCTTCTCTGCGGGACTCCATCATGCGGTTGCGAACGATGTGTTCGACGAGGATCGGCACGAAGGTCTGGACGGGCGCGTCGACGAACTGCTCGGCGGCCTCTTCGGACCAGCGCCTGATCTGCGCGGTCCGTTGCTCGTCGCCAAGCCCCTCGTGGCGGGCCAGCTTCTCGGCGACGTCGGCCACGGATCGCGCCACGGTCGACCGGCTGCGCGACGGCACGCCGTCGTCGGCGGGCACCCGCGCCTGCTCCAGCGCTTCACGGGCCACCTCGTCGCCGGCATCCGGGCGGATGACGTGCAGTGTGAGGTGGTGGCCGTTCTCCCCGATCAGGATGATGCTGGACGGCTCGTCGCTGGTGAAGGCCAGCAGTTCGACCGTGTGGCCGCCGATCTGCACCAGCGCGGGGGTCTCCTTCCAGCCGTTGCGGCGGTAGCCCACCATCACGACCGGGCCCAGGCGCTCGGACACCGCGGTCAGCAGCTCCGGCAGCTCGTCGACCAGGTTCGTCGTTCGCGGCCACCAGGCACCGTCGATGTGCTCCGATACGGACCGATAGGGCTTGAGCTGTAAGCGATTTTGCATGTGCACGCCTCAATCGTGGTCGGCGCGGTCGGCACCCGGCAGGGTCTCCGGCACCGCAGTGGTGGGACTTTGTGCCCTTTCGGGTTCGGTCGCGGGCTCGCCGCCGAGCCACCGCCGCTGCACGCCCTGCGACGCGCGCAGCAGCAGATCGGGTGCGGCCGCGGACAGGGAACTGGCCGCCGCCGCCGCGAGCAGGCCCTGACCCCAGGCCAACGGGTCCAGCGGTGTGCAGCCGAACAGCTGGCTGAGCCCCGGCGTGCTGACCACCACCGCGAGCGCGCCCAGCGAGCCGACCGACGTCAACACCACCAGCGGGGCGCGCGAATCGACGAGCGTCTGGGTGAGTTGCGCACCGACCAACGCGACCAGCGCGACCGTCGCCGCGCGGCGCGGCGGGCCGGTCACGCTGGCCATCGCCCAGCCGGCCGTGGCGCCGATGGTGGTCGCGGCCCCGCGGATTCCGATCGCCCGCCACATCGCCGCCTCGTCGCGGTCGACGTCGGCGGTCCCCGTCTGGGGGCTGACGGCCAGGGCGGCGGCGGGCAGCGCATCGGTCAGCATGTTGACCAACAGCATCTGGCGGGCGTTGAGCACCGAACGCCCGGTCAGGACGGTGGTGATCAGGGCGAAGCACACCTCGCCGAGGTTGCCGCCCAACAGCATCGACACCGCCGACTGCACGCGCCGCCACAGCTGCTCGCCCTCGTCGAGCGCGTCGAGCAGGGCCTCGATCCGTTCGTCGAGCAGCACCACGTCGGCCGCGGTGCGGGCCGCGTCGCTGCCCCGCGCGGCCACGCCGATGCCCACGCTGGCCGCCCGGATCGCGGCGGCGTCGTTGACACCGTCGCCGACCATCGCCGTCACCACCCCGGCCCGCTCGAGGGTCTGCACCACGTCGATCTTGTTTTCCGGCGTCATGCGCGCGAAGACCACCCGCGACGCCGCCGCGGCGGCCCGCTCGTCGGCGGACAGCGCCTCCCAGTCGCCGCCGGTGATGACCTGGTCGGCGGTGACGTCGATGCCCAGCTCCTGTGCGATCACGGCCGCGGTCGCCGGATGATCACCGGTGATCAACCGGATGCCGATGCCACGCTCGCCGAGTTCCTTCAGCAACGCGGGGGCGGCGGCCCGCGGGGTGTCGGCGAGGCCCAGCAGGCCGATCGGGGTGAGCCCGGTGCCGCACAGGGCCTCGAGGCGGTCGGGATCCTTCGCCGCGGCGGCGGCTTCGCTTTCGCTGAGCTGCCGCTCGGCAACCGCCAGCACCCGTAGTCCGCGGGCCGCCATCTCGTCGACCTGTTGCGTCAAGGGGTGGTCGTCGTGCAGCAGCGCCGTCGCGAGCACCTCGGGTGAGCCCTTGATGGTCAGCCGGGTGCCGACGAGCGCGGCGGCGAACGGGCGGCCGGACTGGAACGGCAGGAACGCGTCCCGGGTCAGTCGTTGCGGTGCGGAGCCGTCGCCGCGCAGGGCGGGATCGTCGGCTCCGCGGTGGATCGCGTCGTCGGTGGCGTGATCGACGCGGTGGGTGTGCCGGGCATAGCTGGTGCTCAGCGCGGCATCGAGCACCGCGCCCGGGCTGTAGCCCGCCATCGGGTGCACCGCCTTGACCTTCAGCCGGTTCTCGCTCAGCGTCCCGGTCTTGTCGAAGCACACCACGTTCAGCCGCGCCAGCGCCTCCACCGAGTGCGGGTTGCGGATCAGCACCGATTCGCCGGTGAGCCGGCGCGCGGCGGCCAGCTGGGCCAGCGTCGCCACCAGCGGCAGGCCTTCGGGGATGGCGGCGACGATCAGCGTGACCGCGCTGGACACCGCCTCGCGCAACCCGGTGCCCCGCGCCACGCTCAGCAGCCCCACCAGGGTCCCGCCGGCCACGCTGAACGGCAGGGCCCGACGGGTGATGTGCCGCAGCTGGCGCTGCAGCCCGATCTCCTGCATCTTCCGCGGGGCCATCGCCAGCGCCCGGCGCATCTCCGACCGCGACCCCACCGCGGTCACCACGGCCACCGCCGTGCCCGCGACCACCGTGGTGCCCGCGTAGAGCATGCAGGTCCGTTCGGCCAGCGGGGCGCCCGGCGTGGGATCGGTCTGTTTGGCCACCGGCAGCGATTCGCCGGTCAGCGTCGACTCGTCGACCTCCACGTTCGAGGCGTGCAGCAGCCGGGCGTCCGCGGGCACCACCTCGTCGGCATGAACTTCGATGATGTCGCCCAGCCGCAGCCGCTTGGTCGGAATCTTCTCGCGGCGGTGCGCATCCAGCGGGCCCACGCGCCGCCTCGCCGGCGGATCCTGCACGGCGAGTAGGCGATTCAGGGTGTTCTCGGCGTGTAGCTGCTGCTCGGCCGACAAGGCGGCGTTGACCAACAGCACGCTGCCCACCAGCACCGCGTCCAGCGGTGAGCCGAGCAGCGCGCTGGCCGCCGCGCCGGTGGCCAGCAGCGGGGTGATGGGGTCCGCCAGGTCGCCGCGCATCTCGTCGGCGAAATCGCGGACGAGTGCCCACGAAGCCACGCCCGCGTCGTGCAGCGCGCGGACCGGTGGCACCTGCTGCCACCAGGCGGCCGTCTCCTCGCGCTCCTCCTCGGTGGGGCGGGGCAGCAGCCGCTGCACGTCGGCAACCGGCAACGCGTGCCAGTCGTGGCTGGTTTCGGGCTCCGGTAGCGGATCACGCAGCGTCTTCACGGCCGCCCGGTACCCGAACCACAGGCTGGCGGCCATGCCGACGTTGACCGATGCCGAACTGCGCCCGGGCACACCGGGAATCAGCATCAGCGCGCCGAGCGCCGAAGCCGACGCCGACAACCGGACGGCGTTGTCGGTGGCGGCGCGCGCGGCGGGCAGCGCGTGCAACAACCGCCACGCGCCGGTGAGGTCTTTCGCGATCACGTCGGCGGCCCAGGGCGGGGAGTGTCCGGGCCGCAGCAGGCCGATCGTCACGTCGGACCGGTGCGCGGCCCCCATGTCCGAGGTGGTCAACAGCGCCACGGTGTTTCCGGCGGCCTTCAGCTCCGCGACGGCCGCCGCCACCGCGTGGTCGATCGACCCGTCCGCCGGATACAGCTGGTCGAATCCCTGTGCCAGGGAACGCAATCCGTCGTCGTCGAGGGAATAGACGCGCGGCTGCGACCGCCGCGCCTCGGTCAGCACCGCGGCGGCGAACGGATCGCGGACGGGGCTGATGAGCGCCTCGCCGACGCTGCCTGCCCCGGGTATGTCGGCCAGCGGGTGCCATCCAGGCTTGAGGCCGTCGCGCTCGAGCGCGGCCCGAACCGCCTCCCAGGCGTGGGCGCGGGCCGAATTGTCCACTCCGAGTACGCGACTGACCGTCAATTCGTCGGTGTACAGCGCGCGCGGGTCGACCATGATCGCGTCGATCCGGTCGAGTGTCCGCAACACGCGCGGGCGCAGCACCAGCGTGTCGTGAAGGGTGGAGAGACCGCGGTTCATCGTGCAACCGAACGCTTCCCGCACGGTGCGCAACGGCTTGGGGACGGCGGCCAGCGCGGCGGCGCCGGCCGCATCCGGGTTGCGGGTGAGCAGACCGACCGCCGCGGCGGCGCCGAGGCCCGCCAGGCCGATGCGGTTGGCGTAGCGTTCCGCGGGCCCGTCGGGCGGGGCCGGGTTGGCGGTCGGCGCCGCGCTCGCGTCGTCGGGCACCGGGTGGCCGGCCAACCCGGGCTCGTGCCGAGACCACGCCAGCCTGCCGTTCCACGCCTCGGCCGCCAGCATGGTGCGCGTGGCGGCCTCGGCGGCCGCCGCCGTCGGCGACAGCGTCAAGGCGGCGGTGGTGGCGTTGACGATGCCGAACAACACATCAGTGCCATCGGGCCCGAGGCGTCGCTCCAATTCCCTGCGCAGCCGCGGCAGGTGGTCGGCGACCGTCGGCGGCACGGCCACCAAGTCGGGCAGTCGGGGCAGCCGCAGCAGACTGCCGGTAAGTGAAAGGCCAAGGCCCACAGAGGCGGCCGTGGCCGCGACCATCCGGCCCATCAGTAGCGCGTCGTCGCCCGGCAGGCTGGCCGGCAGGTGCCTGCCGGCGCGCCGTCCTTCGGCGCCGGCGACGGTGCGGCTCAGCGCCGAGGCCGAGGGTCCGCCGTCGGTGACCGTGACCACCACCCGCGCGAGGGTGCGGTTGAGATAGGCCTGCCGCACGCCGGGTGTCGCGCGGACGGCCGCCAACACATTGGCCGCGATCGCCGCGGCATGTTCGTTCTCGAGCCCACGCACCTCGATCCAGTGCCGCGCGCCGTTGCTGCTGGTGCGCCGCGCGGGCGGGCCGCCCGCCGCCTCCAGCACCGCACTCGCCGCCGCGCGGGTCAGCGCCGGAACGTCCGGCGTGGCGCGCACCAGGGACCTCCCCATGCTCATCGCGACGTTGCCGCCCAACAGCGCGGTGCCGGCGGCGATCTCGGTACCCACCGCGGCGACACGCAACGGCGCCAACAGCATGCCCAGGCCGGGCAGCCCGCGTCGTGTGCTCACCGTGCTCTCCCGGCTCAGCTGGATCGTCCGAGTGTTCTCGGCATGGTAGTAGGGGCAGATTAACCCGCGGTGGCGCGCGGGGGAGGAGTCGTTGAGGCCCTTTTCGGGTGGCTTTCGTCCCTTGTGAAATCGCCTCGCGTTGCGTCACCGTTGCGCTATGCGAACTGCCTATCACCACCAGCTATCCGAGTTGACCGTCCAGCTCAGCGAGATGTGTGGCCTGGCCAACGAGGCCATGCGGCGGGCGACCCAGGCCCTGTTGGAGGCCGATCTCGACGCCGCCGAACAGGTCATCCGGGAGCACGACCGCTTGGTGGTGATGCGCGCGCGAGCGGAGCGGGAAGCCTTCGCGTTGCTGGCGCTGCAACAACCGGTGGCCGGGGAGTTACGCGCAGTCTTCAGCGCCGTACAGCTCAGCGCCGACATCGAACGCATGGGCGCGCTGGCCGTGCACGTCGCCAAGATCGCCCGGCGGGAACACCCGAATCGGGTACTTCCTGACAAGGTCCGCGCGTGTTTCGCCGACATGGCCAAGGTGGCAATCGCGTTGGGCGACAGCGCAAAACAGGTGCTGATATCCCGCGACCCAGAGCAGGCCGCGCGGCTTCGCGAACAAGACGACGCGATGGACGAGCTCTACCGGCAGTTGTTCAGCGTGCTGCTGGACAAGGACTGGACCGACAATATTCCGGTCGCCGTGGACGCGGCGTTGCTGGGCCGCTTCTACGAGCGCTTCGCCGACCATGCCGTGGAAGTCGGTCGCCGGGTCGTCTTCATGGTCAGCGGTGACCTGCCGGCTCAGGATGAAATCTCCACCTACTGAGAGGCGCTGGGCGGGCTCGGCTGAGAGGATGGCCTCGTGCAAGTCGCGCCCAACATCCAAGGACGCCTGTGGCGCCACGGCAAGCCGCAGGACGAGTTCACCTTCGATGACATCTCCGAGTACCTCCGCGAGCCCGACGCCCTGGTCTGGGTGGATTTGTGCGAGCCGGACCACGACGCGTTCTGCGCGCTGGCAGACGAACTCGGCCTCAACAGGTGGGCCGTCGAAGACGCCGTGGCGGCGGCCGAGCGGGTCAAGGCCACCGCATACGAAACCCACACCTTCTTCACCGTCTATGCCGTGCACGTCACGGACGAAGCCACCGACGAGCCGCGGCGGATGCTGTCCATGCAGCGGATCTCGGCCTTCGTGCTTCCCCGCGGTTTGATCACCGTGCGCCTGACGCCCGACTTCGACATCGCCGCGGTCACCCGGCGCTGGGACGAGATCGGTGCCCAGCAGTACGGGGTGGGCGCCCTGGTGCACGGGTTGCTCGACGTCGTGGTGGACAGTCACTTCGCGGCGGTGGAAGCCCTGGACGACTGCATCGAAGACATCGAAGACGAGCTGTTCGACGGCAAGCCGCGGCAGGCGAGCTTTCAGCGCAGGACGTTTCAGATGAGACGCGACCTGGTCGCCCTGCGGCGGGTGGCGCTCCCGATGCGGGAGGTCGTCAATTCGATTCAGCACCACCGCCACGAGGTCGGCACCGCCCCCGAATTGGACCCGCTGTATGCAGACCTGTACGACCACGTGCTCCGCGTGTCGGAATGGACGGAGTCGTTGCGCGACATGGTCACAACGATTTTCGAAACCAATCTGTCGCTGCAAGACGCCCGGCTCAACACCATCATGAAGAAGCTCACCGGATGGGCGGCCATCATCGCCGTTCCCACCGCCATCACGGGCTTTTACGGCCAGAACGTGCCCTACCCGGGCTTCGGTCACCTCGCCGGCTTCCTGGCCAGCACCACCCTGATCTTCGTCCTGATGGTGGTCATCTACGTGATGTTCAAACGGCGCGACTGGTTATGACTGCTGACCTGCTGACCGAGTCCGCGGCCCCGAACGCGACGCTGGTCGCCGCCGCGCCCGTCGACGAGGTGCTGCGCCGGCTGGACAGCTCGGCGACCGGGTTGTCCGGCACGGAGGCCGCCGCCCGGCTGGCGCGTTACGGCCCGAACGCGGTGCGGACCCACCGCGTCAATGTCCTTGCGGTACTGGGCCGTCAACTGCGCAACGCCGTGCTCATCCTGCTGGCCGGCACCGCGGTGGTCTCGTACTTCCTGGGCGACAGCATGCAGGCCGTCATCATCGGCATCATCCTGGCGGCCAGCATCGGCCTGGGCTTCATCAACGAATACCGCGCCGAGCGGGCCGCGGCCGACCTGCATGCCAGCGTGCACCACAACGCCGTGGTGCGCCGCGACGGGAAGTTCGTCGCGATCGCCGTCACCGCGCTCGTCCCGGGCGACGTGATCCGGCTGTCGCTGGGGGAGGCCGTGCCGGCCGATGTCCGGCTGATCGACGTCAACGGTCTGGAATGCAACGAAAGCATCCTGACCGGGGAATCGACCGGATCGGAGAAGTCACCGGAACCGGTGCCTGCCGGAACCGACGTGGCTGACGCGACCGACCTGGCCTTCATGGGCACAATCGTCAGTGCGGGCGAGGGCACCGGTGTCGTGTACGCCACCGGGAAAAACGCCG
This sequence comes from Mycobacterium sp. E3251, assembly GCF_001666835.1. Taxonomy (GTDB): domain Bacteria; phylum Actinomycetota; class Actinomycetes; order Mycobacteriales; family Mycobacteriaceae; genus Mycobacterium. The sequence continues at coordinate 19,245 of NZ_LZJF01000022.1, forward strand.
AATTCGGGCGAATCGCAGCGGGTTTGGACGAACGCCAGCCCGAAACCGCTTTCCAGGTCGGGTTGCGCCGTTTTTCCTACCTGCTGCTCCAGGTCGCCGTCGCGCTGATGGTGATCATCCTGATCAGCAACCTACTGCTGGCCAAGCCCATCATCGACTCCGTGCTGTTCTCGCTCGCGATCGCGGTCGGGATCACGCCGCAGCTGCTGCCCGCCGTCGTCAGCACCGGCCTGGCGACCGGATCACGGCAGCTGGCCAAAGCGAAGGTGCTCGTGAAGCGGCTGGTGTGCATCGAAGACCTCGGCGACATCGACATCCTGATCACCGACAAGACCGGGACCCTGACCGAGGGCCGGATCCGTCTGGTGGACTCGGTCGATCCCGCCGGTGCGCACAGCGACGCGGTCCGCCGGCTGGGACTGCTGGCCACCGATGTGGACCCGGAAACCGGTGGCGCCAGCGCCAATTCGCTCGACGCCGCGCTTTGGGAGTCGCCGCAGGCGCACCAATTGGTGCCCGGGGCCGCGCGACGGGTTGCGATGCTGCCGTTCGACCATGAACGCCGGGCGACGTCGGCGCTGGTCGACGACGACGGAGGCCGGGTGCTGGTGGTCAAGGGGGCGCCTGAGCAGGTGCTGGCCCAGTGCCGCGCGGTCCCGTCGGCGGCCGAAGAAACCCTCGCGGGCTTGTTCGGCGCCGGGCGTCGGGTGGTGGCCGTGGCCACCAAACCGGCGCCGTCGCTGACAACGCTCACCCGGGCGGACGAGTGCGACCTGTCGCTCGTGGGCTTCCTGGTCTTCGCCGACGAGCCCAAATCCGCTGCGCGGCAATCACTGTCCGAACTGGCCGAGCTGGGCATCGAGCTGAAGATCGCCACTGGGGACAACCCCCGGGTCGCCGAAAAGGTCTGCGCCGAACTGGGTTTGGCGTCGAAGGGCACCGTCACCGGCGCACAGCTCGACGGTTTGGATGACCGCGCGTTCACCCGCACCGCGCGGAAGAACACGATCTTCGCGCGCATCTCCCCCGAGCAGAAGGAGCGGCTAATCACCGCGCTGCGGCGCGAGGGCCGATCGGTCGGCTTCCTGGGCGACGGCGTCAACGACGCGCTCGCCCTGCACGCCGCCGACGTGGGGATCTCCGTCGACAGCGCCACCGACGTGGCCAAGGACGCGGCCGACGTGGTGCTGCTGGAGAAGGACCTCAGCGTCCTGGCCACCGGGGTGGCCGAGGGGCGCCGCATCTTCGCCAACACCATCAAGTACGTGCTGATGGGCACGTCGAGCAATTTCGGGAACATGTTCAGCGCCGCGGCCGCGTCGGCGCTGTTGCCGTTCCTGCCGATGCTGCCCAGCCAGATCCTGCTCAACAACCTGCTTTACGACACCTCGCAGCTGGCGATCCCGACCGACCGGGTCGACGCGGCGCAGCTGCACGCGCCGTCGCATTGGAACGTCGCGTTCATCCGCCGCTTCATGCTGATCTTCGGCCCGATCAGTTCGCTGTTCGACTTCCTGACGTTCGGATTGATGCTGGGCGTGCTGCACGCCGGTGCTATCGAGTTCCGGACCGGCTGGTTCGTGGAATCGCTTGCGACGCAGACGCTGATCATCTTCGTCATTCGCACGCGCATGGTGCCGTTCTTTCGCAGCCGGCCCAGCGCGCTGCTCGCCGTCACCAGCCTCACCGTGGTGGCGGTCGGCGCCGGGCTGACGATTTCGCCGTTGGCGCGCACCCTGGGCTTCACGCCGCTGCCGTGGCAGTTCTTCGCCGCGCTGGGCACCTTCGTGGTCTGTTACCTGGTGCTGGTGGAGCTGGGCAAGCTGCTGTTCTACAGCGAGCCGATGCACGCCGTCGCGCAGCCGCACCGCACGCGCGGAAGTGCGTATCGCATCCGCCGACGGGCCGCGCGCTACCACTACATCGAGCGGCGGACGCGAAAGTGAGTGTCAGTGCTCGACGGCGATGGCCGGCAGATCCGAAAGGCCTTGCTGGATTCCCCGATCGACCTTGTCCGTCAGGGTCGTGCTGCCCGCCGGAGCCGTCTCCTGGCAACTGCAGCTCAGCGTGCTGAAGGGGCTTGGGTCGGCGTTTGCCGATGCTGCCGTCCAACCTGCAGCGCCGAAGGTGAGTGCAACGCCGACCAAAAGTTTAGGAATCATTTGGCCTTCGAATTCTCGAGATAGGTTCAGGCTCAATTTTACCGGCGCGCTTGTCACGAGCCTGTCAACTGCCTGTAAATTTCAGGCCTGATACTTCGGGCAGTACGCCCGGATGCTCACGCCCACGAAGTAGCCGGCGTGATAGCCATCGAGGTGGCTGTTGGTCATGACGTCGTTGGCCACCTGTTGCGGCGATTCACCGGACTCGAGTTCCTGGCACACCAAATGACCGGACCGGATGGCGGTTTCGGGCGACTCGTAGTTGATGCCCTTGGACGTCAGCGCCGCGAGGAAAGCGTCATCGGCCGCGCTCGCCTGCGCGGCCGGGGCCGCTCCCAGCGCGCCCAGCAGCCCGGCGGCCGGGACAACCCCGGCAGCCAACAGCAACAGCAGCAGGCTGGGGTTGCGAATCTGGGTCCTCGTCATTTCTGATACTCCCGTGACATCGAAGTGCCGTTGCTCGTTGACCGCGGGGGCTGCCCGAATATTATTCGCACGTTGCGGCGGCGCACGGTGCAGGATCAATGATATTGCGATCATCGCCACACCCGGGTTTGCTCCGGCATCGGCTCCGTCGGTGTATTGACGATATGCCGTACGTGCGTTGGTTGTCAGTGGCCGTTGTAGCGGTGTGCTTGGTGGGTTGTGGTGTGCGGCATGTCTCGGCGGCCACCGCTCGGGATGCTTCCGGCACGTTCCGTTCCGGCGGCATGGATCGAACCTACCTGCTACATGTGCCGCCGGGTAGCCCGGTCGGTCTGGTGCTGAGCCTGCACGGCGGCGGCGGTACCGGGAACGGTCAGCGGGGGCTGACCGGCTTCGATGCGGTCGCCGACGCCCACAACCTGCTCGTGGTCTATCCAGACGGTTACGACAAGAGCTGGGCCGACGGGCGGGGGGCGTCGCCGGCGGATCGCCGGCACATCGATGACGTCGGCTTCCTGGTGGGCCTGGTGAACAAGGTGCAGAACGACTACGGCATCGCCCCCGGGCACGTTTTCGTCACGGGGATGTCGAACGGGGGCTTCATGTCCAACCGGCTGGCGTGCGACCGTGCCGACGTGTTCGCCGCGGTCGCGCCCGTGGCGGGCACCCTGGGCGTCGGGGTGGCGTGCAATCCGTCGCGGCCGGTGTCGGTCTGGGAGGCCCACGGCACCGCCGACCCGCTGGTGCCGTTCAACGGTGGGGCCGTGCGCGGCCGAGGCGGGCTGAGCCACTCCGTCTCCGCGACCACGATGGTGAACAAGTGGCGTTCGGCCGATGGATGCCAGGGCGACCCCTCGGTGCAGGCGCTGCCCAACGTCGGGGACGGCACCGTCGTGCATCGCTTTGACTCCGCGGCGTGTGCGGCGTCCACCGAGGTGATCTTCTACCAGATCGACAGCGGCGGGCACACGTGGCCGGGCGGCAGGCAATACCTGCCGAAGGCGATCATCGGGCCCACCACCCGCGCGCTCGACGGGTCGGAGGCCATCGCGGAATTCTTCCTGGCGCACGCCCGGGACTAGTGGCGCTGCGGGTCAGCGCTGGCAGGACGGGCACCAGTACGTGACCCGTTCCCCGGCGTCGTCGTAGTTGATGGGGGTGCCGCAGCGACGGCAACCCTGCCCGGCGCGCCCGTAGACCCACAGCTGCCGCCCGGCCCGGGTATCGCCGGTGGTGCAGCGGTTCCAGCGGGACCGGTTCAGCCACAACATGTCCCGGGCACGGGCGACCAGCCGGCGCGGGTCGGCGACCGCGCTCACCGGGGCGGTGGGCAGGTGTCCGCTGACGAAACACAGCTCGTTGGCATAGACGTTGCCGATTCCGGCCAGCACGCGCTGGTCCAGCAGCGCCTCGGCGAGCGGGCGGTCCGGGTGCGCGGCCAGGTTGGCGGCGGCCAGCCCGGCGTCCCAGTCTTCGCCCAGCAGGTCGGGCCCCAGGTGGGCGACGGCGTCCCCGTCGCGGTCGCGCTCCAGGATCTCCAGGACGCCGAGGTCCACGCCGACGGCGCGGACGGCGCCGGCCTCCAGAACGATCCGCGCCCGGTGGTCGACCCGCACCGGCCGGTCGCCGACCCGCCAGCTGCCGTCCATCTTCAGGTGCGAGTGGATGCTCGCGCGGCCCACCCGGATGAACAGGTGCTTGCCCCGGCTGAGCACCTCGTCGACCGTCTGCCCGGTGAGGTCGACGGTCGCGTACCGGGGGACGCGGACGTCGCAGCGCGTGAGGGTGCGCCCGGCCAGGTGCTCGCGCAGCACTGCCGCGGTGTGCCAGACGGTATCTCCTTCGGGCATGGCTGGCGCGGCCTTAACGGAGCCGCAGTCCGCGTGGTGTGCGGGCGAAGCCCGCTTCCTGCAAGCCGTCCGCCACCGGGTTTGGCCCGTTTTGGGGCTGCAACGCCGGTGCGCCGTCGATGCGCTCGACCAGAATCGACGCGACGCGCCGGGAGGCGACCAACTCGGCCAGCGCCGCGGCCGCCGCATGGTGGGCCGCCGGGTCGTCGGTGAAGGTGAGCAGTGACCGCCCGCCGCGCTCGAGGAACCAGGCCAGGTGGCCGTCCACCAGCACGACGAGCGCGCCGGCCTTGCGGCCGGGCCGTGCGCCCTCCCCGCCGGGGTTCGGCCACGGCAGCGCGGCGCCGTAGGGATTGGCCGGGTCGGCGGCGGCGAGCACGACGGCCCGGTATTCCGGACGCTCGGGGTCGATCCCGTCGCTGTAGCTGCGCAGCCGGTCGACGGTCGAGGCGACCGCGAACTGGGCGCCGCCCAGCGACTCGACGAAGTAGCCGCGCTGGCACCGGCCGGCCTCCTCGAAGGTGCTCAGCACCTTGTAGAGCGTGGCGAATCCGCCGGTGACGCCCTCGGCCGCCACGGCGCCTCTGGTCAGCACGCCGTGACGGCCCAGCAGCAACTCCGCCTGGTAGTGGGCGCGCACCGTGGAATCGGGCTCGGGTGGCGGCAGGGCCGACCACCGGCCCGCCACCGTGGGGTCGGCGGGGCGGGATTGCGCATGCGCCACGCTGTATCGGCTCAGGCGCGGCGGGCGATGTGACCGGTGCGCCGGGGCCGCGCGCTTGCGGTTGCCGACGCCGCCGAGCATCGCGCGCACCGGCGCGAAGGTGTCGCCGGTGACCCAGCCCGCCCAGATCAGCTCCCACAGCGCGGCTTTGAGTTCGGTGTCGGGGGTGCCGCTCTGGGCCAGCTGACGGAAGAAGTACGCGCCGCCGCCGGCCAGCGTGTCCAGGATCGCGCGGTGGGCTTCGGTGAAGTCGATTTCAGCCGGCCCGGCCAGCGTCAAGGGCGCGGAATCGCTTACGTGCAGCGCGACCCAGCCGTCGCCGGCCGAAATCGAGCCGGCGCCCGACCAGGTCACCTCCCCGGTGGCGAGCAGCTCGTCGAGCATGGCGGGGGAGTAGTCCCGGATCCGTGGGCCAAGCACCAGCGGTTCGATCGCCGAGGCCGGCATCCGGACACCGGCCAGCTGGTCGACCACCGACATCAGCCCGTCCAGTCCCGAGTGGCCTGGGGAACCGGGCGAGGCCACCCGGTGCCAGGCGGGCAGGAACCGTCCGTACGCGGCGGTGCTCACCGGCTCGACCTGCGCGCGCAGCGCGGCCAGCGAACGCCGCCGCAACACGCGCAGCACCTCGGCGTCGCACCACTGTTCGCCTCCGGCCGCCGCGGAGGTTTCCGAGACTTCCGGTGCGGCGACGAAGTCGCCGCGCACCAGGCGGCCGTCGGCGGCCAGCCGGCCCAGCACGTCGGCCGTCACGCGCAGTCCCAGCCCGAACCGGGCGGCGGCCGCGGCGGTGGTGAACGGGGTGTGGGTGCGGGCGTACCGGCCCAGCAGCTCGCCCAGCGGGTCGGCCACCGCCTCGGTGAACGCGGCCGGCACGCCCAGCGGAACCGGCGCACCGACCCCGTCGCGCAGCCGGCCGATGTCCTCGATGGCCACCCACCAGCTGCGGCCGGCGAACGACACGGGCAGCGCCCGCCGGGCCGCGAGCAGGCCCTCGAGCCAGCCGCCCACCTCGGCGCCGCCGGCCCGGGCGGCGACCTCGTCCTCGGTCATCGGGCCCAGCAGCCGCAGCAGGTCCGCGACGCCTTCGGCGTCGCGCGCGGCCCGGTCCGCCGACAGGTGCTGCAACTGGCGGCCGGTCGCGGCGATGACGTCCGGGTCGAGCAGCTCGCGCAGCTCGACCCGGCCGAGCAGCTCGGCGAGCAGCGTGCTGTCCAGCGACAGCGCCGCGGCCCGGCGTTCGGCCAGCGGGGTGTCGCCCTCGTACATGAAGGCGCCGACGTAGCCGAACAGCAGGGAGGCCGCGAAGGGCGACGGCCGCGCCGTCTCGGTTTCGAGCACCCGCACCTTGCGCTGCGCGATGCCGGCCATCAGCGACGTCAGGGCGGGCACGTCGTACACGTCCTGCAGGCATTCGCGGATGGTCTCCAGCACCACCGGGAAGTCGGGGTATTTGCGAGCCACGTCAAGCAGCTGGGCGGCCCGCTGGCGCTGGTGCCACAGCGGCGACCGCTTGCCCGGGTGCCTGCGGGGCAGCAGCAGGGCACGGGCCGCGCACTCGCGGAACCGCGACGCGAACAGCGCCGAACCGCCCACCTCGTCGGTGACGATCGGATCGATCTCGTCGGCGTCGAAGACGAACAACTCAGCGCCGGGCGGGGTTTCGCCGGCATCGGACAGCATGTCCGGCAGTCGCACCACGATGCCGTCGTCGGAGGCGGTCGGCTTCTCGTCGAGGCCGTAGCGTTCGCGCAGCCGCCGGCCCACCGCCAGCGCCAGCGGCCCGTTCACCCGCAACCCGTACGGCGAGTGCAGGATCACCCGCCAGTCGCCCAGTTCGTCGCGGAACCGCTCGACCAGCAGGGTGGTGTCGGTTGGGACCACGCCGGCGGCGTCCCGCTGCTCGTCCAGCAGCGCCCACAGGTTGTCCGTGGCGTAGGCGTCGAACCCCAGGGCCGCGCACCGGGCGTTGAAGGCGTCGCGGTCCAGGCCGGCCAGCTCGCCGGTGAACGCGCCCAGCGCGGCACCCAGCTCGGCGGGCCGGCCCGCGTCGTCGCCGCGCCAGAACGGCAGCCGGGCCGGCTGGCCGGGCGCCGGTATCACCAGGACGCGGTCGTGGGTGATCTCGGTGATCCGCCAGCTGGTGGCGCCCAGCGAGATCACGTCCCCGGGCCGGGACTCGTACACCATCTCCTCGTCCAGTTCGCCCACGCGCGACGGCTTTTCCGACTCGCTGGCGAGGTAGACGGTGAACATGCCGCGGTCCGGGATGGCGCCGCCGGAGGTGACGGCCAACCGCTGCGCGCCCGGCCGCGCCGTCAGCGTGCCGGTGTCGCGGTCGTAGACCAGGCGGGGACGCAACTCGGCGAACTCGGTCGAGGGGTACTTGCCCGACAGCAGGTCGAGGGTGGCCTCGTACACGCTGCGCGGCAGCGTCGCGAAGGGCGCGCTGCGGCGCACCGTGTCGAACCACCGGTCGGCGTCCAGCGGCTCCAGGGCGGCGGCCGCCACCGTCTGCTGCGCCAGGATGTCCAGCGGGTTGGCGGGGACCCGCATCGTCTCGATCTCGCCCGCGAGCATCCGCTGCACGGTCACGGCGCAGCCGATCAGATCGGTGCGGTGCTTGGGGAACAGCACGCCCTGGGACACCTCGCCGACCTGGTGGCCGGCCCGCCCGATGCGTTGCAGGCCGCTGGCCACCGACGGCGGCGCCTCCACCTGGATCACCAGGTCGACCGCGCCCATGTCGATGCCCAGCTCCAGGCTCGACGTCGCCACCACCGCCTTGAGCAGTCCCCGCTTGAGGTCCTCCTCGACCAGGGCGCGCTGTTCCTTGCTGACCGAGCCGTGGTGAGCGCGGGCCAGGATCGGGTCGGCGCCGTAGGTCTGGCCGCTGCCCATGATGTGCGCGGGCGCCCCGCCCGCCACCTTCGGGTTGGTCTCACCTGAGAGCCCCACACCGCAGCGTTCGGCGTGGATCTCGTTGAGCCGCGCGGTGAGCCGCTCGGCCAGCCGGCGCGAATTGGCGAACACGATGGTCGAGTTGTGCGCCTCGATGAGGTCGACCAGCCGCGCCTCGACGTCGGGCCAGATGCTGTTGTTGGCCAGGTTGGCCATGTCGGGCACCGGAACCTGCACCGCCAGCTCGACGGTCTTGGCCGTGCGGGGCGCGATGATGGTCGTCGGTTGCCGTCCGGACAGGAACCGGGCGAGCTCTTCGGGTGGGCGCACCGTCGCCGACAACCCGATGCGCTGCGCCGGCGGCCCGTCCCGTAAATCGTCGAGCCGCTCCAGCGACAGCGCCAGGTGCGCGCCGCGCTTGCCGGCGGCGATCGCGTGGATCTCGTCGACGATCACCGTCTGCACGCCGGCCAGCGTTTCGCGGGCGGACGAGGTGAGCATCAAGAACAGCGACTCCGGCGTGGTGATCAGCACGTCGGGGGGACGGGCGATGAGCTGCCGGCGTTCGGCGGGAGGGGTGTCGCCCGAGCGGACGCCGACGCTGATGCCGGGCGGGGGGCGTCCGTGGCGCTCGGCTATGCGGGTGAGGCCCGCCAGCGGGGTGCGCAGGTTGCGCTCGACGTCGACAGCCAGCGCCTTGAGCGGGGACACGTAGAGCACGCGGGTGCCGGCCGGCCTCGCGGCCGGGCCGGCGAGGGAGTCCAAGGCCCACAGGAACGCCGCGAGCGTCTTGCCGGACCCGGTCGGCGCGATCACCAGCGTGTTGTCGCCGTCGGCGATCGCGTCCCAGGCTTCGGCCTGCGCGGTGGTTGGACCGGCGAAGGTGCTGGTGAACCATTCGCGCGTGGTCGCGCTGAACCGGCCTAAGGGGTCACGGGTGGTCACTTCACCATGGTGCCAAGGCGCACCGACAAGAGCGCGGGCTAGCGCGGCTGGATTCGGGCCGTCGCCATCGCGTGGGACAGCTCCTCGGGTATCTCGGGCACGCGCGCGATGGCGTCGAACAGTGAGTGCGCGCAGGCGTCGGCGAGGCGTTCGGCGTTGATCGTGGGATCGATGATGCGCTGGCGGCACAGCTCGAACGTGAACGCCAACCAGCCGTGACAGATCACCCGAAGGTCGCGCTCGACGTCCCCTTCCAGCTTCGCCCCGGAGATGTTGGCCACCAGGTCGTGGATGCGACTCATGATGTGTTCGAGCTGGCGGTTCTTGGCTTCGTCGTCGACGCCCAGCAGAACCGGGTCGGACCGGCCGAGCCCGACGTAGGCGGCCCAGGCGGCCTCCGGATTCTGCTCGTGGTAGGCCATGTACGCCATGACCCCCATCCGCACTTCTTCGTACATGGTGAGGCCGGTGGCGTCGTCCATGTTGGTGGTCTCGTACAGCCGGTCGGCCTCGTCCTTGACCACCGCGGCGAAGAAGGCGCGCTTGTCGGGGAAGTAGTGATACATCAGCGCCCGGGACACTCCGGCGCGCTCGGCGATCTCGTCGATCCGCACTTCGTCGTAGGGTCGCTTTCCGAAGACTTCGGCCCCCAAAGCGAGCAGCTCAGCGCGTCGATCCTCGGGGGATAACCGCCTTCGGCCTGTCGGCATGTGAGAGATAGTACTCATCGGTCCTGAGACACCAACCATATTGTGTCTATCCGGGCTCCACGCCCCGTGCCAGCGGTAATACATCCGAATAATTGACGCTGCGGGCTATTCGCGCACCGGCGGAAATTTTGCGGCCGCGACCCGGGATCCGGCCGTTTTACCGGGTTTGCCGATGGGTATTTGTCCCCATGCGATTTCCGCTTGTCATCGCGCGGTAACCATTGCGGCGCAGCAAACGATGGACAAAACAACGAATTCCCGGGATATGAGGGGCACCGATGCACAAAGCGGATGAGCGATCGGGTGGTGATCGCTTGGGACAGGAGGACGGCGAGGTGCGTGCCGCCATCCGGTTCGCGGCGGCGGCCGCGGCCGCGGCGGTCGGCTTCCTGATCCTGGCCGCGCTGTGGGTGAGCACCTGTCCCGGCACCGGTGTGGACACCGCGGCGTGCGGCGCGCCGCAGCGGACGTTGCTGGCGCTGGGCGGACCGCTGATCCTGCTGGCGGCCGGCCTCTGGGCGTTCCTGCGGACCTATCACGTATGGAAGGCGCGGGGCACCTGGTGGGGATGGCACGGCGCGGGCTGGTTTCTGTTCACGCTGATGGTGCTGATGGTCGCCATGGGCGTGGCCCCGATCGCCGGCCCGGCCCTGGTCCTCTGATAGGGGTCTCGCCAAAAGCCTCCCGGGAGATCTACCGTTGATGGTGCAACCCGTATTGAGCTGCGAATGCGTCACCAATCTCCACTAGGAGCAGCCATGGGAGACACGTTTCATGACCCCGTCGACCACCTGAGGACAACGCGGCCACTCGCCGGCGAGTCGCTGATCGACGTACTGCACTGGCCCGGCTACCTGTTGGTGGTGGCCGGTGTGATCGGAGGATCCGGAAGCCTGTCGGCCTTCGGCACCGGGCATCACCACGAGGGCATGACCGCGGGGGTGGTGGCGATCATCGCCACGGTCCTCGGGTTGGTGTGGGTAGCGATCGAGCACCGGCGGATCCGCCGGATCGCCGATCGCTGGTACGCCGAGCACCCCGAGGTGCAAAGGCAGTGGCCCGCCAGCTAGGAGCCCCCGCGCCGCGGCGTGCGTGAGCGCCGAGTGATTTTTGCCGGGAAGTAAACGCGGGGGGTTACCCGCCTCTTCGAGTGGGTATCAGGTGTGCACCATGATGAGTGCCGGAAGGGTTGCGTCAGCGTGGTCACCCCACGGGGGGCAGGAACACGAAGACACCGACATAGATGCTTACAGCGAGAACTACCAATACGACCAGCGCGATCCCGGCGATCACCGCCACGCGCTTGAGCCGCCGCGTCCGAACCGTTTCTGTGGTTTCCGGCCCGTCCATATCGGGCCGCACACCCGGCGGAAACCATGACTAATCGGCTCGAACGTACGGTCCACGGCGCGCTGCGGGGCGGTAGTAGTGTCAGTCAAACATTGCCGGGAGACCAGATGAACGATGCGGGATTGCGCACTAACAAGCGTCAGCGTGGCCATCGCGCCGTCGAACTGCACGTCGCGGCACGCCTGGAGAACTTGGCGATGCTGCGGACGCTGGTCGGTGCGATCGGCACCTTCGAGGACCTGGACTTCGACGCCGTCGCGGATCTGCGGCTTGCGGTCGACGAAGTGTGCACCCGGCTGATCCGCTGCGCGACCCCCGACGCGACCCTCGTCGTGGTGGTGGACCCGCAGGACGACCAGTTGGTGGTAGAGGCCTCGGCGGCGTGTGACACCCACGACGTTGTCGCCCCGGGCAGCTTCAGCTGGCACGTGCTGACGTCCCTGGCCGACGACGTCCAGACTTTCCACGATGGTCGCGAGCCCAACCAAACCGGCAGCGTTTTCGGCATCACGCTGACGGCGCGACGGGCGGCCTCCAGCAGGTGACACCACCAGCTGCCGGCGGTTCGGTCTCGCGCCCGAACGAGTACGCCGATGTCCCGGACATGTTCCGAGAGCTGGCCGCGGTCGACGGCGACTCGATGGAATTCCAGCGTCAACGGGACAAGATCGTCGAGCGCTGCCTGCCCCTGGCCGATCACATCGCCCGCCGGTTCGAGGGCCGCGGCGAACCGCGCGACGACCTCGTCCAGGTGGCGCGTGTGGGGCTGGTCAACGCGGTGGTGCGGTTCGACGTCGACGCCGGTTCCGACTTCGTGTCCTTCGCGGTGCCCACGATCATGGGCGAGGTCCGCCGCCACTTTCGCGACAACAGCTGGTCGGTCAAGGTGCCGCGGCGCCTGAAGGAACTGCACCTGCGTCTCGGCACCGCCACCGCGGATCTGTCCCAACGACTCGGCCGGGCTCCCACCGCGACCGAACTGGCCGCCGAACTCGACATGGACCGCGACGAGGTCGTCGAGGGTCTGGTGGCGGGCAGCTCCTACAACACCCTGTCCATCGACAGCGGCGGCGGCAGTGAAGAGGACGAGGCCCGCGCGATCGCCGACACCCTGGGCGATGTGGATACCGGCCTGGACCGGATCGAGGATCAGGAGTCGCTGCGCCCGCTGCTGGAGGCCCTGCCCGAGCGGGAGCGAACCGTGTTGGTGCTCAGGTTCTTCGAGTCGATGACGCAGACCCAGATCGCCGAGCGGGTCGGCATCTCCCAGATGCACGTGTCCCGGCTGCTGGCGAAGTCGCTAACGCGGCTGCGTGACCAACTGCAATAGGGACGGCGGCTCTTCGCCCTCCGCTCGCAGCGATGCCAGAAGCGGCTCGGCCGCGGGCGTCGTCACCGGGAGCGTGCCGTCGGGGTCGCAGATGCGCAGCAACCGAGCCACCGCCGGGCTGGGCGCCATCGCCCAATAGGCCTGGGCGCCCGAGCAGGCGACATTGATCCGGTGTAGCGCCGAAAAGCCTGCTGTGCCAATGAATTTCAGGCCGCGCAGATCCAGGATCACGCGCGGGGAACGAGCGACGACGTGTCGGACGTAGGCGGCGAGCTGGTCGGCGTTGGCGGCGTCGAGCTCGCCGTCCACCGTGACCAGGGTCCCCGATGGGTCCCAGCGCGCGGTGAACTGCGCCGCGCGGCTGTGCTGCCAAGATTGGGCCACAGACATTACTGACTCCATCCGTAGAGCAGTTGTGCTGCGGAAAACGTCAGGCGTGGATCGAAGCGGAAAGACAGGGAGTTCGCCTTCCCCGCGCCATTTGACGTGATCCGGACGGCTGTGAACTCAACCTGACCCGAACGCTACCCGCGCCAGACCTGGTCGACAACTGTTTCCCAGGATTACTGTCCGTGGGCTATTTGATCTCGGCGAGCACCGTGCCCTGGGTGATGGCGGCGCCGGCCTCGACCGCAAGTCCGGTGATGACACCGTCCTTGTGCGCGGTGACCGGGTTCTCCATCTTCATCGCCTCGAGGACCACGACCAGGTCGCCAGTAGCGACCTCCTGTCCCTCCTCGACCGCGACCTTGACCACGGTGCCCTGCATGGGGGCGGTGACGGCGTCCCCGGAGGCGGCGGCACCCCCGTGCGACCCGCGCTTGCGCGGCTTGGGCTTCTTGCGGATGACGCCGGCCGGATCCGCGGAGCCGTTGGACAGCGCCAGGTCGCCGGGCAGCGATACCTCGAGCCGGCGGCCGCCGACCTCCACGACCACCGTCTGGCGGGGCCGGGCGTCTTCCTCATCGAGGGGCTCGCCGGCGGTGAAGGGCTCGATGGTGTTGTTCCACTCGGTCTCGATCCACCGGGTGTGCACCGAGAAGCTGTCGCCGTCGCCGATGAAAGCGGGGTCGGACACCACGGCGCGGTGGAACGGGATGACGGTGGCCAGCCCTTCGACGTGGAATTCAGAAAGGGCACGGCGGGAGCGGGCCAGGGCTTCTTCGCGGGTGGCGCCGTAGACGATCAGCTTGGCCAGCATCGAGTCGAACTGACCGCCGATCACCGAACCGGCCTCCACGCCGGAGTCCAGGCGGACGCCGGGACCGCTGGGAGTGTCGTAGCGGGTGACCGGACCGGGCGCCGGCAGGAAGCCACGTCCGGCATCCTCGCCGTTGATCCGGAACTCGATGGCGTGGCCGCGCGGGGTGGGGTCCTCGGTGAGGTCCAGCTTTTCGCCGTTGGCGATCTTGAACTGCTGCAACACCAGGTCGATTCCGGAGGTCTCCTCGGTGACCGGGTGCTCGACCTGCAGGCGGGTGTTGACCTCCAGGAACGAGATCAGGCCGTCCTGGCCGACCAGGTACTCGACCGTGCCGGCGCCGTAGTAGTGCGCCTCCTTGCAGATGCGCTTGGCCGACTCGTGGATCTCCTTGCGCTGCGCGTCGGTGAGGAACGGCGCGGGCGCCTCCTCGACCAGCTTCTGGAAGCGGCGCTGCAGCGAGCAGTCGCGGGTGCCGGCCACAATGACGTTGCCGTGCTGGTCGGCGATCACCTGCGCCTCGACGTGGCGGGGCTTGTCCAGGTAGCGCTCGACGAAGCACTCGCCGCGGCCGAAGGCGGCGACGGCTTCGCGCACCGCCGACTCGTACAGGTGCGGGATCTCCTCGATGGTGCGCGCCACCTTCATGCCGCGGCCGCCGCCGCCGAAGGCCGCCTTGATGGCGATCGGGACGCCGTACTCCTCGGCGAAGGCCACCACCTCGTCGGCGTCCTTGACCGGGTCGGGGGTGCCCGGCACCAGCGGAGCCTGGGCGCGGGCGGCGATGTGGCGGGCGGTGACCTTGTCACCGAGGTCGCGGATCGACTGGGGGCTCGGACCGATCCATATCAGGCCGGCGTCGATGACCGCCTGCGCGAAATCGGCGTTCTCCGAAAGGAACCCGTAGCCGGGGTGGACGGCGTTGGCGCCCGACTTGGCCGCCGCGTCGAGGAGCTTGCCGATGTCCAGGTAGGACTCGGCGGAGGTCTGCCCGCCCAGGGCGAACGCCTCGTCGGCGAGCCGCACGTGCGGGGCATCGGCATCGGGCTCGGCGTAGACCGCCACGCTGGGCAGGCCCGCATCGCGGGCCGCGCGGATCACCCGGACAGCGATCTCGCCGCGGTTGGCGACAAGCACTTTGGAGATCCTCGAGCTGGCGTGACTAGCCACTGCGCCTCCTGTTTGGCAGATCTGAAGCGGACGTGTTTCCGCCTTGGGCTTCTTTAAGAGAGTTTCTTACAACTCTTGGGAAGTCTAAGCGCCGCGCCGTCGGGCCGATCAGGCGGTGCCGGAATTTTGGGCCGACTCGCGCAGTCGCCGCTTGATGCGGGCGAGCATCGCCGACATGCCGCGCAGCCGCAACGGGCTGATCAGCGCGGCCAAGCCCAGGTCGGTGTAGAAATCCTCGGGCACCGCCAAGATCTCGGCCGCGGGCTGCTCGTCGAGACCGGCGGCCAGGATCGACGCGAACCCCCGGGTGGTCGGCGCCTCGGCGGGCGCGCTGAAGTGCAACCGCACCCGGTTCGGGTCGCGGGCATCGACGTGCAGGAAGAGCGGGGTCTGGCACTCGGGCACCGGCTCCATGGCCTGCTCTTCCAGCTCGGGGGGCAGGGCGGGCAGGTCGTTGGCGAATTCCAGCAGCAGCGTCAGCTTGTCCTGGCCCTGGACTTCGGCGAAGTCGGAGACCACCTCGGCCAACGGGGCGGGCAGGGTCATCGGACCGGCACGGCCCCCGGCTCTTCACCGGCGACGATCGGCGTGCGCACGGTGTTGCCCCATTCGGTCCACGATCCGTCGTAGTTGCGCACCCCGGGCTTGCCCAGCAGGTACGTGAGCACGAACCAGGTGTGGCTGGACCGCTCACCGATGCGGCAGTACACGACGGTCTTGTCCTCGGGGTCGATGAAGTCGTAGAGCTCCTCGAGCTCCTCGCGGCTGCGGAATCGCCCGCTCTCGTCGACCGCTTTGGCCCACGGGATGGACCGGGCGGTGGGGATGTGGCCGCCGCGCAGCACGCCCTCCTCGGGGTAGTCGGGCATGTGCGTGCGCTTGCCGGTGTATTCGTCCGGCGAGCGCACGTCGATCAGCGGCTGGCTGCCCAGGATGGCCAGGACGTCGTCCTTGAAGGCCCGGATGGGTTCGTCGTTGCGCGCGACGACGGGATAGCCGGTGGAGGTCTTGGTGGGGACGTCCAGGGTGGTCTCCCGGCGCTCGGCCAGCCACAGGTCGCGTCCGCCGTTGAGCAGCCGCACATCGGGGTGGCCGAACAACGTGAAGACCCACAGGGCGTACGCGGCCCACCAGTTGCTCTTGTCGCCGTAGATCACCACGGTGTCGTCGCGCGAGATGCCTTTCCGGTCCATCAATTCGGCGAACTGCTCGCCGTTGATGTAGTCGCGGACCCTCGGGTCGTTGAGGTCGGTGTGCCAGTCGATCTTGACCGCGCCGGGAATATGGCCGACGTCGTAGAGCAAGACGTCCTCGTCGGATTCGACGATCGCCAGGCCGGGCGTGCCCTGATGGGCGGACAGCCAGTCGGCGGTGACCAGCCGTTCGGGGTGGGCGTAGGCCGTCAGAGTCGGGCTTGGATCCGGGGGTAATGCCACGCCTGAAAGCCTACCGTCAGTGCCGCAACGGCCATCGGGTCAGTGCTTGCGGACCACCCGCTCGGGAACGCCGGGATTCCAGATGGTGATGTCCAGGTGGCCGTCGCGGACCTCGACCGCCGACGCCCCGGTGATGTCGGCGCCGAGCAGATCGAATCGCTGCTCGCGCAGGTCCAATCCGGTCTCGGAGAACAGCGTCTCGGCGAAGCGGCGGTGCACCGCGCCGTAGGGAACGACCCGGGCCAGGCCCCAGAGCTTCGCGTCGCCGTCGGTCACCTCGGTGTCGACGGTCGCGGTGTGCAGACAGAACCTCGGGTCGCGCGCCAGATCGAGGAACTTGGTGGTGGCCGGCATCCCGGGCAGCCACAACTGCTCCTCGAAGATCCGCGGCTCCATCGGGCTGATCCGGGGGAACCCGTCAGAGCGCAGGGTTGCCAGCATGCACAGATTGCCGCTGGCGTGATGGCGACGGGCGAAGATGCTGGCAATGCGCGGCGCTTGGGCGGTGAACTCGGTCCACGTGGTCATGGCTTGACCCTAGGGTTTCCGCCGAACCCGCAATTTTGCGGAAAGTGTGCGAGTGGGCGCCTGCGATTCACCGGCTCCGCGCGGGCACCCACAGCGCCGTCACCGACAACCCGGCCCGCTGCAACATGGACCGCAGCAGCGGCAGGCTCACCCCGATCACGTTCGACGGGTCGCCGTCGATCGCGTCGACGAACCAGCCGCCGAGCCCGTCGAGGGTGAACCCGCCGGCCACGTGCAGCGGCTCCCCGCTGGCGACATAGGCCCGCAGGTCAGCCACCGGGGGATCGGCGAAATGCACTGTGGTGCAAGCAGATTCGACCTCGCGATGGGTGACTGCGCCGCCGGCCAGCCGCAGCAGACAGTGCCCGGTGTGCAGCCGGCCCGACCGGCCACCCATGCGGTGCCACTGGGCCAGCGCCTCATCGGCCGACCCGGGCTTGCCGCACAGTTCGCCGTCCAGGTAGAGCATCGAATCGCAGCCGACGACAACGCAATCGGCGGCGACGCCACCGTCCAGCTCGTCCGCCACGCGCTCGGCCTTGGCCGCCGCCAGGGCACACACCACCTCAGCGGGCGCGGCGTCGGGCCCCAGCTCGGCGACGAGGGCGTCTTCGTCCACGCCGGAGACCACGACCAGCGGATCGATGCCGGCCTGGCGCAGCACCCGCAGGCGGCCCGACGAGGCCGACCCGAGGACCAGCCGGGTCAATGCTTCATGTGCGTCATTTGCTGCATGGTGAGCCGCTGGTAGTTGGACATCGCGAACCGCAGCCGGTCCACCGGCAGGCCCCAGCGGGTGGGCTCGGGCTCGGTGGGCTCGGGGACGCCGCCGCCGACGACGCCCAGCGCGGTGACCAGCGCGGCCAGCTCCTCGTCGGTGGGGTGACCCTTGAGGATATGGAGGTGCGGCTCGTGTGGCTGGTGCGCGGCTTCGGTTGTCTCAGAACCGTTTTCGCTGCTCATGTCCTGACTCCCGTCGCTCATAGCGGGATGTTCCCGTGCTTCTTGGGGGGCAGGTGCGCGATCTTTCGTTCCAGCAGCCGCAGCGCCGTGCCGATGTAGCCGCGGGTGTGCGACGGCGGGATGACCGCGTCGACGTAGCCCCGCTCGGCGGCGACGTAGGGGTTGACCAAGGTGTCCTCGTACTCCTGCTGCAGCTCCAGCCGCAGGGCGTCGACGTCCTTGCCCTCCTTGGCCGCCTCGGCCAGCTGCTTGCGGTAGACGAAGCCGACGGCCCCGGAGGCGCCCATCACGGCGATCTGCGCGGTCGGCCAGGCGATGTTGACGTCGCAGCCCATGTCCTTGGAGCCCATGACGCAGTACGCGCCGCCGTAGGCCTTGCGGGTGATGACGGTGATCTTCGGGACGGTGGCCTCGCCGTAGGCGTAGAGCAGCTTGGCGCCGCGCCGGATGATGCCGTTGTATTCCTGGCCGGTGCCCGGCAGGAAGCCCGGGACGTCCACCAGCATGATGATCGGGATGTTGAAGCAGTCGCAGGTCCGCACGAACCGGGCCGCCTTCTCCGAGGCGTTGATGTCCAGGCACCCGGCGAACTGCGTGGGCTGGTTGGCGACGATCCCGACCGGCCGGCCCTCGATGCGGCCGAAGCCGACGACGATGTTGGTGGCGTAGCCGTTCTGGATCTCCAGGAACTCGTCGTCGTCGAGGATCCGGGTGATCACCTCGTGCATGTCGTACGGCTGGTTGGCCGAGTCCGGGATCAGCGTGTCCAGCTCGAGGTCCTCCTCGGTGAGGTTGTCCTCGATGGCGCCCTCGGGGACGGGCTCGGCGTAGCGCGGCGCGTCGGTGGCGTTGTTGGGCGGCAGGTAGCTCAGCAGGTCGCGCACCCAGTCGAAGGCGTCCTGCTCGCCCGAGGCGACGTAGTGCAGCGTGCCGGACTTGGCCATGTGGGTGTGGGCGCCGCCGAGTTCCTCCATCGTGACGTCCTCGCCGGTGACGGTCTTGATGACGTCCGGGCCGGTGATGAACATCTGGCTGGTCTGGTCGACCATCACCACGAAGTCGGTCAGGGCAGGGGAGTAGACGTGTCCACCGGCGGCGGCACCCATGATCAGGGAGATCTGCGGGATGACGCCGGAGGCCAGGATGTTGTTCCGGAAGATCTTGCTGTACAGGCCGAGCGAGACGACGCCCTCCTGGATGCGCGCGCCGGCGCCGTCGTTGATGCCGATCAGCGGCCGGCCGGTCTTGATCGCCAGCTCCTGCACCTTGACGATCTTCTCGCCGTACACCTCGCCGAGGCTGCCGCCGAACACCGTGGCGTCCTGGCTGAAGATGCACACGTCGCGGCCGTCGATGGTGCCGTAGCCGGTGATCACGCCGTCGCCGAGCGGGCGGTTGTTCTCCAGGCCGAAGTTCTTGCTGCGGTGCCGCGCCAGCGCGTCGAGTTCGACGAACGAGTCCTCGTCGAGCAGGGCGAGGATGCGCTCACGGGCGGTCAGCTTGCCCTTGGCGTGCACCTTCTCGACGGCCTCTTCGCCCACCGGGTGCAGCGACTCTTCCCGGCGCTTGTGCAGCTCGGCCAGCTTGCCCGCGGTGGTGTGGATGTCGATGGTGTGCTCGGCGGCGGGCTCTGCGGTATGAGCTGAGGAGTCGGTAACGCTTGTCATGGGAGTCGAGCTTAGCGGCGGGCTAGTCTCCGCTGATGGACTGGGCGACCGAATGCGATGTGCTCGTAGCCGGGTCGGGCGGCGGCGGGGTCACCGGTGCCTACACCGCGGCGCGCGAGGGCCTGGACGTGTTGCTGGTGGAGGCGACGTCGAAATTCGGTGGGACCACCGCCTACTCCGGTGGGGGCGGCGTCTGGTTCCCGTGCAACCCGGTGCTGTTACGGGCCGGGGTCGACGACACGATCGAGGACGCGCTCACCTACTACCACGCCGTCGTCGGCGACCGCACCCCCCGGGAACTGCAGGAAACGTATGTCCGCGGCGGCGCCCGGCTGATCGAGTACCTGGAGGCCGACCCCCTGCTGAAGTTCGTGCCGTTGCCCTGGCCTGACTACTACGGCAAAGCGCCGAAGGCGCGGCTGGACGGCCAGCGCCACATCGCCGCGAAGCCCTGGAAGGTGGCCGCCGCTCCCGAACTGCGGGAGGTGATCCGCGGGCCGCTCGACACCGACCGGCTCGGCGCCGAACCGCCCTCCGACTACTACCTCGGCGGTCGCGCGCTGATCGCGCGGTTCCTCAAAGCCATCGGCCAATACCCGAACGCGGCACTGCGGCGCGACACCGCCCTGGTCGAGCTCGTCCTGTCCGACGGGGCGGTGACCGGAGCGATCGTGGAGAGCCGCGGAGAGCGGCTTGCCATCCGCGCCCGGCTGGGCGTGCTGCTGGCCGCCGGTGGCTTCGAGAACAACGACGAGCTGCGGCGCCGATACGGGGTGCCGGGCGCGGCCCGAGACACCATGGGCGGCCCGGGAAGTCGGGGACTGGCGCTGCAGGCCGGCATCGCCGCGGGCGCCGACACCGACCTGCTGGATCAGGCGTGGTGGTCGCCGGGCATGACACACCCGGACGGCCGGTCCGCGTTCGCGCTCTGGTTCACCGGTGGCATCTTCGTCAACCAGGACGGCAACCGGTTCGTCAACGAATCCCGGGCGTACGACCGGGCCGGCCGCGAGATCATCGCGCAACTGCAGGACGGGTCGATCACGTTGCCGTACTGGATGATCTACGACGACACCGACGGCGAGGTGCCGCCGGTCAAGGCCGCCAACGTCTCCATCGTCGAGACGCAGAAGTACGTCGCCGCCGGCCTGTGGCATACCGCGGACACGCTGGAGGAACTGGCCGACAAGATCGGTGTCCCGGGGCGGCAGCTGGCGGCAACGGTGGCCCGGTTCAACGGTTTTGCCGCGTCCGGCGTCGACGAGGATTTCGGCAGGGGTGACGAGGCTTTCGACCGGGCATTCTCGAGGGGCGCCTCACCCCTGGTGCCCATCGATCGCCCGCCGTATCACGCCGCGGCCTTTGGCATTTCGGATCTGGGCACCAAGGGCGGCCTGCGCACCGACGCCGCCGCCCGGGTGCTCGACACGTCCGGTCACCCCATCCCCGGTTTGTACGCCGCCGGCAACACGATGGCCGCGCCCAGCGGCACCGCCTATCCCGGCGGCGGCAACCCGATCGGCACCAGCATGCTGTTCAGCCATCTGGCCGTCTTAGACATGCGGGACACGAGCCGCCCGCGCCCCTGAGTTCTAGGCTGGGTCCAGTGACAGACCGAGACCAGCCCAGGGCACCGCTGGACCAGGCCGCGCTGCGCGCCGAACTGATCGGCACCGGACTTGGCTGGCGCCGGCTCGACGTCGTCGAACAGACGGGCTCCACGAACGCCGATCTGCTCGCGCGAGCGGCGTCGGGGGCCGACGTGGCCGGGGCGGTGCTGATCGCCGAGCACCAGACGGCGGGCCGCGGGCGGCACGGCCGCGGCTGGTCGGCCACCCCGCGGACCCAGATCACGATGTCGGTCGGCGTGAGCATCGTCGACGTGCCGACCGCCGGCTGGGGCTGGTTGCCCCTGGCCACCGGGGTGGCGGTGGTCGACACGGTGGCCCCGCTGCTCGGCGGGGTTCCGGTGGGACTCAAGTGGCCCAACGACGTGCTGGCGGGCGCCCCCGAATCCCAGGGCAAGCTGGCCGGCATCCTCGCCGAGGTGGCGCGGCCGGTGGTGGTAATCGGCTTGGGGCTCAACGTGTTTCAGGCGCCCGACGGCATCGAGGGGGCCACCTCGCTGCTCGACCTGGGCGTGCGGGCTCCCGACCGCACCCTGCTGGTGTGCGGGCTGTTGTCCGAGCTCGGCCGGCGGATCGTGGCGTGGCGCGCCGCGCGCGGGGCGGACTGGGCGCTGGCGGCCGACTACCGGGCGCGCAGCCTGACCATCGGGCACCGGGTGCGGGCCCACCTGCCCGGCGGCAAGGAAGTGGTCGGGGACGCGAGCGCCGTCGACGACCAGGGCCGGCTGTGCATCGACACGGGGGAAGAGACCGTCGTCGTCTCGGCGGGCGACGTCGTGCATTTGCGCTAGTTATCCGGCCCGCCGCGGCTAATGTCGGCGAGCATGAGCTATCCGGATAACGTCCTGGCCGCGGGCGAGCAGGTCATCGTCCACCGCCACCCGCACTGGAAGCGGTTGATCTGGCCCGTCGTGGCCCTGCTGCTGGCGACCGCGCTGGCGTCGTTCGGGTCCGGATACCTGAACTCGACGCATTGGGACCAGCTGGCCAAGAACATCATCTACGGCGTCATCTGGGGCATTTGGCTGGTGATCGTCGGCTGGCTGACGCTGTGGCCGTTCCTGAGCTGGCTGACCACCCATTTCGTGGTGACGAACCGGCGGGTGATGTTTCGGCACGGGGTACTCACCCGCACCGGAATCGATATCCCCCTGGCGCGGATCAACAGCGTGGAATTCCGCGACCGGATCACCGAGCGAATGTTTCGCACCGGGACGCTGATTATCGAATCGGCGTCACAGGATCCGTTGGAGTTCTACGACATTCCGCGCCTGCGCGAGGTGCACGCGCTGCTGTATCACGAAGTTTTCGACACCCTGGGTTCGGAAGAGTCGCCCAGCTGACCCAGCCGGCCCGCCCGGTTGCGCCAGGCGCGCAGCGGCGTGACGTTCCCGCCCTCGATCTCGTCCTCGAGCATCTCGGCGATACCGCCGGCGGTGAGGGCGGATTCCAGCGCCTTGTCGGGGTTGCGCGCGAACTCGTCGGGGAACACCCAGCGCCGGAACGCCCAGAAGCGGAAGGCCATCTGCAGCAGGTTGCCGATGATGTAGGCCGAGATGAAGTCGGCGATGTTCTCCACGGTCAGCGAGACCATCGGCTCCCGCAGCTGCAGGACGTAGCTGGAGAACCACAGCGGCGCCATGGACAGCAGCACCCCCACGCCGCTGAAGGCGAAGAACAGCAGCGCCTCGTGGTGGCGTTCCCGGCCGCCACGGTCGCGGAAGCTCCACTCGCGGTTCAACACGTAGGACGCGATGACCGCGACGATGCCGGCGATGACCTTCGCGGTCACCGGCTTGGAGTCCAGAATTGTCAGCTTCAGCGTGTAGAAAATCGCCGAGTCGATCACGAACGTTGTTCCGCCGACGATGGCGAATTTGATCAGTTCGTGGTGGCGCAGCAAATAGGGCTGAATAAACCCGGGCATGCGCTCGATTGCGGCGTCGGCGAAGGGCACAAGTCGTCAGTGTACGGACGGACACAAAATCGACGCAAAATCGTACATAACGATTCGGTGTCACCGCCGGTCAACACGCCGCCCGCGCCGTGACACCATGATGGCCGTGCCGAATACACGCCCACCCGGGGCCGCCCACACGAACCCGCCGTTGGTCGCCATGGTCGGCGGCGGCCAGCTGGCCCGGATGACCCATCAGGCCGCGATCCCCCTCGGGCAGACGCTGCGGGTGCTGGCGACCGCGGCCGACGAGCCGGCCGCGCAGGTCACCCCGGACGTCGTGATCGGTTCGCACACCGAGCTGGAAGACCTGCGCCGGGTCGCCGCCGGCGCACATGTGCTGACGTTCGACCACGAGCATGTGCCGGGCGAGCTGCTGGACAAGCTGGTCGCCGAGGGCGTCAACGTCGCCCCGCCGCCGCAGGCGCTGGTGCACGCGCAGGACAAGCTGGTCATGCGACGGCGTCTGGAGGCCCTCGGCGTTCCCGTGCCCCGCTACGCGGAAATCCGGAGCGTCGACGAACTCGATGGCTTCGCGCAGCGCATCGCCGGCCCCGTGGTCGTCAAAGCGGTCCGCGGCGGCTACGACGGGCGTGGGGTGCGGATGGCACGCGACCCGCTGCACGCCCGAGAGATCGCGGCCGGCTTCCTGGCGGATGACGTACCGGTGATGGCCGAGGAGCAGGTGAGTCTGCACCGCGAATTGTCGGCGCTGGTGGCGCGCTCACCGTTCGGCCAGGGCGCGGCGTGGCCGGTCGTCGAGACGGTGCAACGGGACGGCATCTGCGTGCAGGTGATCGCGCCCGCGCCCGGGCTGGCCGCCGAGTCGGCCGCCGCCGCCCAGCGGCTGGCGTTGCGCCTGGCCGCCGAGCTGGGTGTGGTCGGGGTGCTCGCGGTCGAGCTCTTCGAGACCACCGGCGGGGAGCTGCTCGTCAACGAGCTGGCGATGCGGCCGCACAACTCCGGGCACTGGACCATGGACGGTGCGCGCACCAGTCAGTTCGAACAGCATCTGCGCGCGGTGCTCGACTACCCGCTGGGCGACACCGACGCCATCGCGCCGGTGACGTTGATGGCCAACGTGCTCGGCGCCGCGGAGCGGCCCGCGATGACGATCGACGAGCGGTTGCACCACCTGTTCGCGCGGATGCCCGACGCCCGGGTGCACCTGTACGGCAAGGAGGAACGGCCCGGCCGCAAGGTCGGCCACATCAATTTCCTGGGCAGCGACATGGCGGAGGTGGCCGCGCTGCGGACGCGTGCCGAGTTGGCGGCACACTGGTTGTCGCACGGGCAGTGGACGGACGGATGGGATCCGCATGACTAAAGCGCGCGTGGGCGTGATCATGGGCAGCGACAGCGACTGGTCGGTGATGTCCGACGCCGCGGCGGCCCTGGCCGAGTTCGACGTACCGGCCGAGGTTCGCGTCGTCTCCGCGCACCGCACGCCGCAGGTGATGTTCGACTACGCGCGCGGCGCGGCCGACCGCGGCATCGAGGTGATCATCGCGGGCGCCGGCGGCGCCGCGCACCTGCCCGGGATGGTCGCGTCCGCGACGCCGCTGCCGGTGATCGGGGTGCCGGTTCCGCTGGCGCGCCTGGACGGCCTGGACTCGCTGCTGTCGATCGTGCAGATGCCCGCGGGCGTCCCGGTGGCCACGGTCTCGATCGGCGGCGCGCGCAACGCGGGCCTGCTGGCCGTGCGCATCCTCGGCTCCTCCGACCCGGCGCTGCGGGCCCGCATCGTCGAGTTCCAAGACCAGCTGGCCGAGAGCGTGCGCGCCAAGGATGAGGCGCTACAACAGCTGCACGGTAAAGTTACCGGTGAGTAGCAAGGAGGCTTGAGATGGCTGGTTGGGCCGGAGACCCGTCGTTCGATTTGTTCCAGTTGCCCGAGGAGCACCAGGAGCTGCGGGCGGCGATCCGCGCGCTGGCGGAGAAGGAGATCGCCCCGCACGCCGCCGACGTGGACGAGAATTCGCGCTTCCCGGACGAGGCGCTGGAGGCGCTGAACGCGTCGGGCTTCAACGCGGTCCACGTCCCCGAGGAGTACGGCGGTCAGGGCGCGGATTCCGTCGCGGCGTGCATCGTGATCGAGGAGGTCGCCCGCGTCGACGCTTCGGCGTCGCTGATCCCCGCCGTGAACAAGCTGGGCACCATGGGGCTGATCCTGCGGGGCTCCGACGAGCTGAAGAAGCAGGTGCTGCCGTCCATCGCCGACGGCACCGCGATGGCGTCTTACGCGCTGAGCGAGCGGGAGGCCGGCAGCGACGCGGCCTCGATGCGCACCCGGGCCAAGGCCGACGGCGACGACTGGATTCTCAACGGCGCCAAGTGCTGGATCACCAACGGCGGCAAGTCGAGTTGGTACACCGTCATGGCGGTCACCGACCCGGACAAGGGCGCCAACGGCATCTCCTCGTTCATGGTGCACGCCGATGACGAGGGGTTCACCGTCGGTCCCAAAGAGAAGAAGCTCGGCATCAAGGGCTCGCCGACCACCGAGCTGTACTTCGAGAACTGCCGCATCCCGGGCGACCGGATCATCGGTGAGCCGGGCACCGGTTTCAAGACCGCGCTGGCGACGCTGGACCACACCCGGCCCACCATCGGCGCCCAGGCTGTCGGCATCGCGCAGGGCGCACTGGACGCCGCCATCGCCTACACCAAGGACCGCAAGCAGTTCGGCCGCCCGGTCAGCGACAACCAGGGTGTGCAGTTCATGCTCGCCGACATGGCCATGAAGCTGGAGTCCGCCCGGCTGATGGTGTACCACGCGGCCGCCCGCGCGGAGCGCGGTGAATCCAACCTGGGCTTCATCTCCGCGGCGTCCAAGTGCTGGGCCTCCGACGTGGCGATGGAGGTGACCACCGACGCGGTGCAGCTCTTCGGCGGCGCCGGCTACACCGTCGACTTCCCGGTCGAGCGGATGATGCGCGACGCCAAGATCACCCAGATCTACGAGGGCACGAATCAGATTCAGCGCGTTGTCATGTCGCGGGCGCTGCTGCGCTGACCGCGACGCTAGGATCTCTCAGGGCTGCCATACGGGGTGGTGGGGCCACACGTAGAGTCGTGCGAATGGGTCTGACCGTGGGGGTCTCAGGATGACCGGGAATTGATGCCCGTGCGTGCACCAGTGACCCCGGCGGCGACTTGGCAGTCATTGTCGTTGCTCTTGGTCGAGGACGACCGCGCCGACGCCGTGCTGGTGGAAGACCTGATCGCCGACGCGGTCGCCGACATCCGGGTGGTGTGGGCACAGTCGATGGCCCACGCCGAGCGCGAGCTCGCCTCGGCCCGGCCCGACTGCGTGCTGCTGGACCTGCACCTGCCCGACGCCAACGGCATCGACGCGCTGGACCGCATCGCCAAGCACGACGCCACGGTCCCCATCGTCGTGCTGACCGGGCTGAACGACGAATACTTCGGCGCTTCGGCGGTCGCCGCCGGCGCCCAGGACTATTTGGTGAAGGGCCGGGTCGAGCCCGAGATGCTGCGGCGCGCGCTGCTGTACGCGATCGAGCGCAAGCGCGCCGAGCTGATCGCAGCCGACCTGCACGCGACCCAGCTGAGGGCACGGGAGAACGCCCTGCTGGAACGCGGCCTGCTGCCCTCCCCGCTGCTGCTGGACAACCCGGGCGTCGACATCGTCGCCCGGTACCGGCCGAGCCGCGAGGACGCGCTGCTGTGTGGGGACTTCTACGACGTGGTCCAGACGCCCGACCGGGTCGTCCACGTCCTGATCGGCGACGTCGCGGGGCACGGTCCACACGAGGCAGCCCTGGGCGCGGCGCTGCGCATCGCCTTCCGCGCGCTCACCTTCGCCGGCGTGCACGGGGTCGAGCTGATGCGGCAGCTCGAGCGGGTGCTGCACTCCGAGCGAACGGGCACAGGCGTTTTCGCGACCGTGCTCAGCCTGGAGATCCCGGCGGACAGCCCGCGCATCACGGTCATCCGCGCCGGCCATCCCGGGATGCTGTTGCAGTACGACGGCAACGTGGAATGGGTGGAGCCGCCGGGCGGTCCCGCGCTGGGCCTGCGCGCCGACGATGACTGGCCGCGGCACGAGATGGAGTTTCCCGCGGGCCATGGCCTGCTGCTGCTGACCGACGGCCTGTTCGAGGGATATTCGGGGCGAGGCATCCAGCGCCTCGGCGAGGACGGTCTGCTGGAGCTGGCCCGGGCGCACGCGAACCGGCCGGGTCCGGAGTTCGTCGACGCGCTCATCGACGGCGCCCAGGAACTCGCCCAGTCGCACGGCGGGCTCACCGACGACATCGCCGTGTTGCGGGTCGAAAGGACCACCACGTGACCCCGAGGTTGCGTCGCCTGCGTCTGTCGCAGCTCACCGTGCGTGGCTGGCAGGCCCTCGTCCTGGTCAGCATGGGCGTGATGGTGCTCGCCGGCGCCGTCGTCGGCGCGCTGTTGCTGGACCGCACCGACGAGATGACGCACGAGCTCCTGGACAATATCCAGCCGGCGCGGGTGGCGGCCTTCCAGTTGCAGGCCGCGCTGCGCGACCAGGAGACGGGCATCCGGGGCTATCTGATCGCCGGGGACCGGCAATTCCTCACGCCGTACTACGACGGGCAGCACGCCGAACGTGCCGCGGTGGAAGAGATCCGGCGCCGTCTGAGTGAGCGTCCGGACCTCATCGGCGACCTGGACGCGATCGAGAACGCCGCGGCCAAGTGGCGGGCCAGCTATGCCGAACCGGCCATCGGCACCGTGCTGCCGAACGGGAAGAACGTCACGAGCAAACCGTCGGCGGAGCGCGGCAAGGCCGAATTCGACCATCTGCGAGGGCTTTTCGACAGTCAGAACGCGAACCTGGCCGCCGCGCGGGTGAGTGCCGCGGGCGAACTCCAGCGCGTCGATGCCTGGCGCGACAGGGCGTTCGGCGCCATGGTGTTGCTGTTCTTCGTCACGGCCGGGCTGCTGGGGTTCCTGATCCGGGACACCGTCGCGCGTCCACTCGCCGCGCTGGCCGCGGCGTGCCGGCGGATCACCGAGGGCAACTTCGAGGAGAGCATCGCAGCGCCGAAGCGGCCCAAAGACGTTCGCGGCATGGCGATCGACGTGGAGAACATGCGCAAGCGCATGGTCGACGAGCTCGAGACATCGCGTACCGCCCAGGCGCAGCTGGACGAGCAGGCGGCCGAATTGCGCCGGTCCAACACCGAACTCGAGCAGTTCGCCTACGTCGCGTCGCATGACCTGCAGGAGCCGCTGCGCAAGGTCGCCTCGTTCTGCCAGCTGCTGGAGCGGCGATACGGCGACAAGCTCGACGAGCGCGGCATCGAATACATCGGATTCGCGGTCGACGGGGCCAAACGGATGCAGGCGTTGATCAACGACCTGCTTACCTTTTCGCGCGTCGGCCGGCTTGGCGCCACGGAGACCGACGTGGACCTCGACACGGCGCTGGATTCCGGCCTGGCCAACCTGGCCACCTCGATCGAAGAGTCGGACGCCGAAATCGTGCGCCCCGACGCGCTTCCGCGGATCAAGGGCGACCCCATGTTGCTGACGATGCTGTGGCAGAACCTCATCGGCAACGCGGTGAAGTTCCGGCACAAAGACCGCAGGCCCCGCGTCGTCATCGAGTGCGCGCCGGGCACCGGTATCCACGACGGCGAATGGCTGATCACCGTGTCGGACAACGGCATCGGCATCCCGGCCGAGTTCGCCGACAAGGTCTTCGTCATCTTCCAACGCCTGCACGGTCGCGACGTGTACGCCGGGACCGGCGTCGGTCTCGCGTTGGTCAAGAAGATCGTCGAGCACCATGGCGGCACCATCCGGATCGACCCGACCCGCACCGAAGGGACGCGGTTCGAGTTCACGCTGCCCATGCCCGAGCCCGCCGGCGAAGCAGACTCAGACGCTTTGGAAGGAGCGCATCAATGACATCGGAAGGCAGAGCGATCGACATCCTGCTCGTCGAGGACGACCCAGGGGACGAACTCATCACGCGAGAAGCGTTCGAGCACAACAAACTCAAGAACCGGCTCCATGTGGCGCACGACGGTGAGGAAGGCCTCGACTACCTCTACCAGCGCGGTAAGTTCGAGGATGCGCCGCGGCCCGACCTCATCCTGCTGGACCTGAACCTGCCGAAGTACGACGGCCGCCAGCTGCTGGAGAAGGTCAAGTCCGACCCGGACCTGGCCCGCATCCCGGTCGTGGTGCTCACCACCTCCTCGGCCGAGGAGGACATCCTGCGCAGCTACAAGCTGCACGCCAACGCCTACGTCACCAAGCCGGTCGACCTGGACCAGTTCATGAAGGCGGTCCGGCAGATCGACGAGTTCTTCGTCCAGGTGGTGCGCCTACCCAGCCTATAAGGCTATGGCGCGCCGAGAAACTCCTCGTTGTGCTGCCCGGGCGCGGGCGGGGGATCGGTGGCCGCCGCGTCGAAGCTCGCGTAGCGCGCCGGCATGCGGACCACCGTGACCGCCTCGTCACCGTCGCCCACCCGCAAGGCGAGCTCGTTCTCCCCGAACAGCGGGGTGTCCACCACCTGCTTCCAGGTGTAGGCCAGGCAGGCCATCAGTCCGCCTTGCTGAAGCAGCTCAACCCATTCGGCCGCGGTCTTGGCGGCCAGCGCAGACTCGAGTTCCTCGGTCAATTCGGGGTAATTCATTGCGCGCGAACGCTGATCGATGAACCGCTCGTCGGTCAGCAGCTCCGGCCGCCCGATGATCTGACACAGCTTCGCCCAATGCTTGGGCACGTACGCGCTGATCACCAGGTACCCGTCGGCGGCTTTGAACGCGTCGGATGGTTGGGTGGCGAAGCCAACTCCCTTGCGCTTCTTGGCTTTCGGTGTGGCGTCGGGTTTGGGCGCGGCGCTGGGCTTGTTCAGATGGATGGTGAGCTGGCCGGCCTGCAAGTTGACGGCGACGTCGTACATGGCGACGCGCACCACGTCCGCAACGCCATGGCGCTCCCGATTTAGCAGCGCGGCCAGCACCGCCTGAGCCAGCACGTGACCGCTGGCGGCGTCGACGAGCTGGAACGGGATGATCTGCGGTTTGCCGGTGGGGGTCGGCATTCCGGTGGTCATGCCCGACTCGGCCGCGACCATCAGGTCGACACCCGGCCTGCTGCCGTGCGGGCCGTTGCCGCCATAGGCCGAAAGCCGCGCGTAGACGAGCCTGGGGTTGCGGGCGCGCAACTCGTCGGGGCCCAGGCCCATCCGTTCCATCACGCCGGGGCGGAACCCTTCCAGCACGACGTCGGCGGTGTCGACGAGCCGCAGGATCTGTTGTTTGGCTTCGTCGTTGGTGAGGTCGACCGCCACCGACTTCTTGCCCCGGTTGTGCGGCAGGAACAGCGTGGGCAGCGGCGGGCGCCCGGGCAGGACCGCGGTGATCTGCCGGGCCGCCTCACCCAGGGGCGCCTCGACCTTGATCACCTCGGCGCCCAGGTCGGCCAGCACCTGGCCGGCCAACGGCCCGGCGATGTTCTGGGTGAAATCGAGTACCCGGAACCCGTCAAGCGGCTTGGCGGGCGTGCTGTCTGCCATGGGTGGCCTTCCTCAACGGGCCGTGTGCAACTCCGCGATGCAGTAGTAGTTCTCGGCGAACGGCGCACCGGGTTCGGTGCGCTGCAAAGGTAACCCGTTGTCGGCCAACAGCTGATTCAGGGGTGTGCGAACCGCGCGCCAGCCGTGCCGCTCCAGGTACGTCGCCGCGTCGTTGCGCTCGCCAGGGAAGCCGAGGTCGCCGAGCGCGATGTCCAGGCCGTTGTCGCGCCACTTCTGGCTCGCGGCGTTCAGCGCGTCCCCGTTGGTGCCGGAGTTGATGAAGACCTCGGCCACCAGCCGGCTGCCGTCGGCGCTGAGTGCGGTGATGTCGTCGAGCAGCCGGTCCTGCGCCTCGGGCGGCAGGAAGCCGAGCAGGCCCTCGGCGGCCCAGGCGGCGGGCAGGGCGGGGTTGAATCCGGTGTCGCGCAGGGCCGACGGCCAGTCGTGGCGCAGGTCGACCGGGACGGCGCGGACTTCGGCCGCGGGCTCGGCGCCGAGCTCGGCGATGGTGGCCGTCTTGAATTCGATGACTTGCGGCTGGTCGATCTCGAACACCGTGGTGCCCGCCGCCCACGGGAGCCGGTAGGCGCGCGCGTCCAGGCCGGACGCCAGGATCACCACCTGGCGGAGGCCGGCCGCGCCCGCCTCGGCGAAGAACGCGTCGATGTAGCGCGTGC
Source organism: Mycobacterium sp. E3251 (assembly GCF_001666835.1). Lineage (GTDB taxonomy): Bacteria > Actinomycetota > Actinomycetes > Mycobacteriales > Mycobacteriaceae > Mycobacterium. Next base: position 50,404 of record NZ_LZJF01000022.1, read on the forward strand.
GGGCGGCCAGCATGTCGGTCATGCGCTGCATGCCCCACGGGGCGCCGGGCTCGTCGACGTTGGCCGAGCTCAATTCGCCCGCGGCCCACCGCGTCATGAACTCCACGCCGACCGCGCGCACCAGCGGCTCGGCGAACGGGTCGTCGATCAACCCGTCGCGGGTGGCCCGGGCCCGCCCGGCCGCCACCATGGTGGCGGTGGCTCCCACGCTCGTGGCCAGGTCCCAGCTGTCGTTGTCGGTGCGCGTCATCGGCAATGCCCTTTCCGTCTAGTCGTTAACCAGAGTAACGATGGTGACCAAAGACCCCGGTCCGTAGTGGCGTTGCGCCCTTATCCCGGGCCGGGTCGCGCGACAGCATCGATGTGTGAAACTTCTCCGGCGCGCGGGTTTGGAAGCTCGGTCGCTGTTTCTCTATGCTCGGTCGGGCGGATTGGGGTGGCTACCGCCCGGGCGGATCCTGCCCGTGGTGCGCGCCCTCGACCGCTACGGACTGCTGGGGGCGGCGCCGACCATCGCCGCCGGGCGAGACCGTGCCGGGTTGGCGCTGATCGACGAGCGCGGGCCCGTGACGTTCGGTGAGCTGGAGGAGCGGACCAACGCGTTGGCCAACGAGTGGCGACGGCGCGGGCTCGGCCCGGGCGCCGGCGTGGCCATCCTGGCCGGCAACCACCGCGGCTTCCTGGAGGCCGTCTTCGCCGCCGGGAAGTGCGGCGCGACCGTCCTGCTGCTCAACACCGGCTTCGGGCCGACGCAGTTCGCCGAGACGCTGGCCCGCGAGGGCGCCGACCTGCTGGTGTACGACGAGGAATACAGCGCCGTGGTCGGGGACGTCCGGCCGAGGTTGGGCCGGATCCGGGCCTGGACGGATGCGCCCGCTCCCGACACCCTGGACGCGCTGATCGAGCGCGGCGACCCCGGCCCGCCGCCCCCGTCGGGCGGGCGGCCCAAGATCGTCATCGCGACCAGTGGGACGACGGGAACCCCCAAGGGCGCCGCGCGTTCCGAGCCCCACTCGCTGATACCGGTCGGCGGTCTGCTCGGCAAGGTCCCGTTCCGCGGCCGGGAAGTCACGGAATGCTGTGTGCCGCTGCTTCATTCGATGGGTTTCAGCCACGCGATGTACGCGATGGTGCTGGGTTCGACGCTGGTGCTGCGCCGCGAATTCGACGCCCGGCAGGCGCTGGCCAGCGTGGCCGCGCACCGGGCCAGCGCCATGATCGTCGTGCCGATCATGTTGCGGCGCATCCTCGATCTCGGGCCGGCCGTCATGGCCGAGCACGACCTGTCGTCGCTGCGCATCGTGTTCGTCGGCGGTTCCCAGCTCGGCGCGGCGCTGGCCACCCGGGCGCTCGACGCGCTGGGCCCGGTGGTCTACAACATGTACGGGTCCACCGAGGTCGCCTACGCCACCATCGCCACGCCCGCCGATCTGACCGCCGCGCCGGGCTGCGTGGGTGGGGTGGTCCCCGGCTCGGTCGTCAAGATCTTCGGCGACGACGGCCGCGAGTTACCGCCGGGCACGCCGGGGCGGATTTTCGTGGGCAACGTGCTGACCTTCCAGGGATACACCGATGGCGCGACCAAGGAGTCGATCGAGGGCCTGATGTCCACCGGCGACATCGGCCATTTCGATGCCGGCGGCAGGCTCTTCATCGACGGGCGAGACGACGAGATGATCGTCTCCGGCGGGGAGAACGTGTACCCCGGCGAGGTCGAAGAGGCGCTCGCGCAGCATCCCGGCATCCTCGACGCCGCCGTGGTCGGCGTCGACGACGAGGAGTTCGGGCAGCGGTTGCGCGCCTACATCGTGGTCCGGCCCGGTGCGGCGCTGACCGAACACGACGTCCGGGAATACGTGCGGAACCGGTTGGCGCGCTTCAAGATTCCCCGCGACGTGCTGTTCGTCGACGAACTGCCCCGCAATGCCGGCGGCAAGGTGCTCAAGCGGGTGCTGACCAGCGGCTGAGTCAGTCCAGCCGGTAGCGGATCAGCCGGGAGCTGTTGGCCACCACCGCGACCGACGACGCGTTGTGCAGGATCGCGGCCAGCACGGGGGACAGCGCGCCGCCCGCGCCGATGATCAGCCCGGCGGCGTTGACGGCGATGGACATGCCGTAGTTCTCCCGGATCACGTCGACCGCGCGGGCGCCCAGGTCGCGCACGTCGAGCAGCCGGTGCAGGTCGTCGTTGGCCAGCGCCACGTCGGCGGTCTCGACCGCGACGTCGGTTCCGGCCAGGCCCATCGCGATCCCGATGTCGGCGGCCGCCAGCGCCGGGGCGTCGTTGATGCCGTCGCCGACCATGCCGACCACGTAGCCGGCGTCCTGCAGCCCGCGCACCACCTCGAGCTTGTCCTCCGGCATCACCTCGGCGCGCCACTCGTCGATGCCCAGCTCCTCGGCTACCACCTGGGCGATGTCCGGGTGATCGCCGGTGAGCATGACGATGCGGCGGATGCCGTTGTCCCGCAATTGCTTCAGTACCTCGACCGCCTCGGTCCGCACCTCGTCGCGCAGGCTGATCAGCCCCACCAGCTTGCCGTCGACCGCGAGCAACAGCGGGGTTTCGGCCTGGCGGCGCAGCCTGTCCACCCACTCCGACGCCTTCTTCGAGACCCGCACCTTCTCGGCACGCAGCAGCCCGGGGCTGCCGAGCAGCAGTGTGCGGCCGTCGGCCCAGGTGCGCATGCCCAGGCCCACCAGCACCTCGCACTCCTCGTGCGGCGGGATGGTGATGTGGCGTTCCTCGGTGGAGCGGATCACCGCCTCGGCCAGCGGATGGCGGGAGTGGATCTCCGAGCTGGCCGCGTACGCGAGCACCTGCTCGGGTTCCCAATCCTTATGCAGCGCAATGATATTGGTGACGACGGGACGGCCGACGGTCAGCGTTCCCGTCTTGTCGAACACGATCGCGTCCACGCGCCCGGCCTGTTCGAGGTGGGAGCCGCCCTTGATCAGGATGCCGCGGCGCGCGCCGTTGCCGATCGCGGCGCTGATCGCGGTCGGGGTGGACAGGCCCACCGCGCAGGGGCACGCGATCAACAGCATGGTCATCGCGCGGCGGACGTCGCCGGTGACCGCGAGGGTGAGGGCCGACACGATGAACGAGGTGGGAACGAAACGGCGGGAGAAGTTTTCGCCGACGGTCTGGATGGGCGCCCTGTCGTGCTGGGCCTCCTCCACCCGGGTGATGATGCGCCCGATCGCGGTCTGGTTGCCGACGGCCTGCGCGCGGACCACCAGGCGCCCGCGCACCACGACCGATCCGGCGTGCACGTGCGCGCCGACCATGACGGAGACGGGCAGGTTCTCCCCGGTGATCGCGGACTGATTGACGATCGCCTCGCCGTCGACCACCTCGCCGTCCACCGGAATCGCGACGTGATCGTGGATGATCACCTCGTCGCCGATCTCGACGCTGTCGATCGGGACCTGAACCTCGGCCCCGTCGGTCAGCCGGATCCACGCCGTGTCCTGGCTGCCGCGCAGCAGTTCGGAAATGGCCCGACGGGTCCGGCGCAGGGTGAGGTCCTGCAGGTACTCGCCGATGTTGAGCAGCCACAGCACCGTCAGCGCCACCACGTTCTCGCGCAGCACCAGGCTCGCCACCGTCGCCGCCGACACCAGGGCGTCGGTGCCGGCCCGGCCGGAGCGCAACGAGCGCAGCGCGCCGCGCAGGAACGGGTAGCCGGTGAAGATGGTGACGCCGGTGGCCAGCACCCGGCCGTTCGGGCCGAGCAGTGGCGGCCGGGCGAACACGTAGCGGCGCACGCCGAGCAGCGCCAGCGCGGCACCGCCGACGACCATCCGCAACACGTCGGTGTTGCGGATCTCCTCCGAATGCGGCGCGCGCGCCGGGATCAGCTCGGCGGCGACGTGCGCGGCGGAGCTGATCGCGGCCAGCACCGCGGCGCGGTCGCAGCGCCGGGGCGAATACCAGACGACGACGCATCCGGTGCGCGGGTAGGCATGCACCACGCGCACGCCGTCCTCGCTGGCGACGGCCTCCTCGACCGCCACCGCGCGCCGCGAGTCGCACCGCAGCCAGCCGACGGAAACCCGCATGCGCCCGGCGGCGTCCGAAACAACCTGCAGCGCAGGGTCTTTCGATCGGACCGGGTCCAGGGCGGTGGCGAGCGCCATCTGCGCGGGGATCAGTGGTCGTGCTGGTGGACGTCGGCGACGGCCGGCGTGGGCGCTTCCTCGCCGATGCGTTCGCGGGCCTCGGCCATGACGTCGGCGATCTTCAACCGGGCGGACTCGGCGGCTTCCTCGGCCTTGCGCGTCCCGCGCAGCCCCAGCTCGGCCGCCGACACCGCGGTCTCGTGCAGCGGCGCCTTGGCCACGGCCTTGCGCACCACCTCGTAGGCCGTCACGCCGACCAGGCCGGTGACCACCGTCGATGCTGCCTTCGCCAAGAGCGCGTACCCCGCCATTACCCGGACCTCCCTGTCGTCGCGGCGTCAGCTGATGCTCGCTCGACGTTAACATTGAAATATTGCGATATCAATATGTATCCGCCGGGCCTACAGCTCGCGGTTCACCTTTTCGGTCTCGATCCGGCGCGCAAGCGCCGACGGGTCGGGGTTGGCCACCTGCACCAGCGACCCGCCGACGGCCAGGATCGCCAGCAGGCCGTCCACCAGCTCGCCGGGTTCCGACCACGCGGCGGTGGACAGCACCCGGTCACCGGCCGTCAATCCCCTTGCGGCGGCGGCGCTTTGGCAGTCGGCGAGAACCTCGTCGACGGATCGGCCCGCGAGGGCCGGGCCGGGATGGGGTTCGGCGACGATCTGGTCGCCGTGCACCCGCACGGCGGTCGCGTAGTCGGTGACGCCGATCGGCAGGTCGGGTGCGGGGCGGCCGAACGGGTCCAGCGACAGCACCGCCACCTCGCCGGCCCCGGTCTCGTCCGCCTCGGCCAGCCGTTCGGCGGTGCACATGGCGATGTCCGCCTCACCTGCCAGCACGGCCTCGGCGCCGATCCACCACACCCCGAACAGCACGGCCGCGGTCTGCCAGTGCGCCGGGAGCAGGATCGCAACCCGGCTGCCCGGCCCGGCGCCGAGCTCGTCGCGTAACAGGTTGCCGGTCTTGGCCGCCCAGTTGGCCAGCGTCGCCGCCGAGAGCTCGATGCGCTCGCCGGCCGCGTCGTCGTAGTAGGTGATGCGCGGGCCGACCGGGTCGGCCCGCAGCATCGGGTCCAGGATGGCGCCGGCGAGCGTGCTCAGTTGATGCACTCGGGCTTGTCGGAACCGGCCGTCAGGATCGGCGAGGGCGCCGGGACGTTCGGGTCGGCCGCCACCGCACCGACGTTGGACACGCGGGCGGGCATCACCGACCCGGTGCCCGAAAGTCCGGAGCCGGGGCCGCTGTAGTCGTTGCCCAGCACCACCCGCACCGTGCCCGCCGCGACGGATGGGTCGGCGACCACCGGCAGCCCGCCGAGCTCCTTGGCCACCTCTTGGGCGCCCAGGTCGTCGCTCTTGGCGGCCCGCACCTGGCTGCCCTTGACGTGGCCGCCGTCGTTGTTGCCGACCGTGCCGGCGCCAAAGCCCTTGGCGGTCAACACCTGGGAGACCGCCGATGCCAGGCCGTTGATGTCGGTGTCGTTGACCACGCTGGCGATGGTCTTCGCCGGGGTGTAGGCGAGCTCCTCGGTCTTGCCCTGCTCTTGGTCGTGCAGCAGCCCGTTGACCCAGTCCTGAACCTGGTGCGGGTCCACCCGCACCACGCTCTGCATGCCGTCGTCACTCCAGCCGGCCCCGTCCAGCACCGGGATGGTGGCGAACGCGACGTTGCCGCCGGCGAGCTTCTGCATCTGCTGGACGAAATCCATGACGTCCCAACCCTGCGAGATCACCACCGAGCGTTGCACCGCGGCCTCGAGGCGTCGCACGGTGGCTGGGCTGGACAGCGTCTTGCCGGAGATCACCCGGTGCGCCAGTGAGGCCATCACCACCTGCTGGCGCACCACCCGGTCCAGGTCGCCGCGGGGCAACTCGTGGCGCTGACGGACGAAGCTGAGCGCCTCCGGCCCGTCCAGCCGTTGTGGGCCGGCGGGGAAGTCGGCGCCCGAAAGCGGTTCGAACACCGGCTCTTTGAGGCACACGTCCACGCCGCCGAGCGCGTCGGTGATCAACGAGAAGCCGAGCAGCCCGATCTCGGCGTAGTGGTCGACGGTGACGCCGGTGAGGTCGGCGACGGTCTTGATCAGGGCCTCGCGCCCGGCCTCGGTGCCCTGCGCGGCGGCGTCCTCGGCGGAGTCGCCGGCCTTGACCAGGCTGGTGCGCTTGGCCTCGCGGGTCTGGCCGTAGACGCCGTTGATCTTCGTCTTGCCCAGGCCGGGGGCCGCGACGTAGGAGTCGCGCGGGATCGAGATGGCGGTCGCCGACTTCCCGTTGTTGGGGATCCGGATCAGGATGATCGTGTCGGTGTTGGTCGCTTCCTCGTCGCCGGCCCGCAGGGTGGCCAGCTCCTCTTGGGACAGCGGGTTGCCGTGCGCGTCGGTACGGCTGTCGAGCCCGACCAGCAGGATGTCGATCGCGCCGTCGTCGCCGCCCTTGCCGAGCGAGGGTGCGGACATGTGGAAGATGCCGTCCTCGAAGGACCGGACGTTGCTCCACGCGAGCCCGGTGCCGAGGACCACCACGAGGGTGAGCGCAGTGGCAATCACACGAACCACACGTTGCACAGGCATCCCACTAGGTTACTTGCGGCACACGCGCTTCGCGGGTAGCGAACCCCCGCGCGCCCCGGGCGTTCGCCCGGGCTTTCCCGGGCATGCCAGACTCAAACCATGTCGAGCAGGATCGTGATCGCCGGTGCCGGGGGCCAGCTGGGCAGCTATTTGCGCTCGCTGGCGGCCAGTCAGGGCCGCGACGTGCTGGCGCTGACGTCGTCAGAGTGGGACATCACCGACCCCGCCGCCGCCGAGCGGATCATCGAGCGCGGCGACGTGGTGATCAATTGCGCGGCGTACACCGACGTCGACGGCGCCGAGAGCGACGAGGCCGGCGCCTACGCCGTCAACGCCACGGGCCCCGAGAACATCGCCCGGGCCTGCGCGCGGGCCGGCGCCCGGTTCATTCACGTCTCCACCGACTACGTCTTCAACGGAGACTTCGGCGGCGCCGACCCGCGGCCCTACGAGCCCAGCGATCAAACCGCCCCGGCGGGGGTGTACGGGCGCAGCAAGCATGCCGGGGAAGAGGCCGTCCTGGCGGCGATGCCGGAGGCCGTCATCGTCCGCACCGCCTGGGTCTACACCGGCGGCGACGGGAAGGACTTCGTCGCCGTCATGCGCCGGCTGGCCGCGGGGGACGGGCCGGTGAAAGTCGTCGACGACCAGGTCGGATCGCCGACGTATGTGGGCGACCTGGCCGAGGCGCTGCTGCAGATCGCCGACGACCACGTGCCCGGGCCGATCCTGCACGCCGCCAACGAGGGCGCGGTGTCCCGCTTCGAGCAGACCCGCGCGATCTTCTCCGAGTGTGGCGCCGACCCCGAGCGTGTGCACCCGGTCAGCACCGCGGAGTTTCCCCGCCCCGCGCCGCGCCCGACCTACTCCGCGCTGTCGGGCCGCGAGTCCGCCGCGGCGGGCCTGCGGCCGTTAAGGCCATGGCGCGCTGCGCTTGTCGCGGCGCTCGCCGCCGATCTACCGTTACCCTCTACGCGTGACTGACGTCCTGCCGGTCGTGACGGTGACCTACTCGCCGGGCCCACACCTCGAACGTTTCCTGGCCTCGCTGTCGCTCGCTACCGAGCGGCCCGTGTGCGTGCTGATGGCCGACAACGGCTCCACCGACGGGACCCCGCAGGCCGCCGTCGAGCGCTACCCGAACGTGCGGCTTTTCCATACCGGCGCCAATCTCGGGTACGGCACCGCGATCAATCGCGCGGTCGCGCAGCTCGCCGAGACACCGGACATCGACGACGACTGGGTGATCGTGGCCAACCCCGACGTGCAGTGGGGCCCGGGCAGCATCGACGCCCTGCTGGACGCCGCCACCCGCTGGCCGCGCGCCGGCGCCCTGGGCCCGCTCATCCGCGACCCCGACGGCTCGGTGTACCCGTCGGCGCGCCACCTGCCCAGCCTCATCCGCGGCGGCATGCACGCGGTCGTCGGCCCGATCTGGAAGCGCAATCCCTGGACGGCGGCCTACCGCCAGGAGCGGCTGGAGCCCACCGAACGCGCCGTGGGCTGGCTGTCGGGGTCGTGCCTGCTGGTCCGCCGGTCCGCCTTTGGCCAAGTCGGCGGGTTCGACGAGCGCTACTTCATGTATATGGAAGACGTCGACCTCGGGGACCGGCTCGGCCGGGCCGGCTGGCTCAACGTGTACGTGCCGTCGGCCGAGGTGCTGCACCACAAGGGCCACTCCACCGGCGACGACCCGGCGAGCCACCTGGCGGCGCATCACAAGAGCACCTACCTGTTTCTGGCCGACCGGCATTCGGGGTGGCGGCGCGCGCCGCTGCGCTGGACGCTGCGGGCGTCGCTGGCGCTACGGTCCCGCCTGATGGTGCGTGGCGCGCTGCGCAGTCGGAGACGGAAACTGGCGGAAGGGCGGCGCTGAGATGGCTAACCCGCAAGTCGATGCCGTAATTCTGGTCGGCGGCAAGGGCACCCGGCTGCGGCCGCTGACGCTGTCGGCGCCCAAGCCCATGCTGCCCACCGCCGGTCTGCCGTTTTTGACCCACCTGCTCTCGCGGATCGCCGCGGCGGGCATCGAGCACGTCATCCTGAGCACGTCGTATCAGGCCGCGGTGTTCGAGGCGGAGTTCGGCGACGGGTCCAAGCTCGGCCTGCAGATCGACTACGTCACCGAGGAGCGGCCGTTGGGGACCGGCGGCGGCATCGCCAACGTGGCAGGCCACCTGCGTCACGACACCGTGATGGTGTTCAACGGCGACGTGCTCTCGGGTTCCGACCTCAATCAGATGATCGACTTCCACCGGGCCCAGCAGGCCGACGTCACCCTGCACCTGGTGCGGGTGGGCGACCCGCGGGCCTTCGGCTGCGTCACGACCGACGAGAGCGGCAGGGTCACCGCGTTCGTCGAGAAGACGCAGGACCCGCCCACCGATCAGATCAACGCCGGCTGCTACGTCTTCGAGCGCGGCATCATCGACCGCATCCCGCGGGGGCGCGAGGTGTCGGTCGAACGCGAGGTGTTTCCCGCCCTGCTCTCCGACCCGGACGTCAAGGTGTGCGGCTACGTCGACGCGACCTACTGGCGGGACATGGGCACACCGGAAGACTTCGTGCGCGGATCGGCGGACCTGGTGCGAGGGATCGCGCCGTCGCCGGCGCTGCACGGCCACCGCGGCGAGCAGCTGGTGCACGACGGCGCGGCGGTGTCGCCGGGCGCGGTGCTGGTCGGCGGCACCGTCGTCGGGCGGGGTGCCGAGATCGGTCCCGGCGTCCGGCTGGACGGTGCCGTGATCTTCGACGGCGTCAAGGTCGAGGCCGGCAGCGTGATCGAGCGGTCCATCATCGGCTTCGGCGCGCGCATCGGCCCGCGGGCGCTGATCCGCGACGGCGTGATCGGCGACGGCGCCGACATCGGCGCGCGCTGCGAGTTGCTGCGCGGCGCCCGGGTTTGGCCCGGCGTCTCGATCCCCGACGGCGGGATCCGCTACTCCTCCGACGTGTAGGTGAACCAGTGTGCGGCCAGCCGCACACTGGTGGTCGAGCGTGCGGCTAGCCGCACACTCGGCGGGTGGCGCGCCCCACCAGATAGGCCAACGCGTGATCGGTGCCCTCGGGTAGACCGTCGGCCGGCCACCACCGCAGGTCCTCCGACTCGTCGCTGATCGCGATCTGCGCGCCGGCCGGCGCGTGCGCGACGAACTGCAGATCCAGGTGGCGGGTGGGCACACCCAACGAACAGGTGAGCGCGTGGACGTGGATCGCGGCCAGCCGCGGCTCGATGCGCAAACCGTCGACGCCGGATTCCTCGGTGGCCTCGCGCAGCGCGGCGGCGACGATGTCGCCGTCGTCCTCGTCGCAGTGGCCGCCCAGCTGCACCCACCGGCCGACGCGGGGATGCAGCGTCAGCAGCACCCGGCCGCCGGAGTCGTCGAGCACCAGCGCCGAGGCGGTGACATGACCCGGCACGCACTCGCGGCGACACGCGTCGGGGCGGGCGTACACGAAGGCCAGGACCGCTTGCCGCAACGCGTCCTGCGCCGCGTCGGGCGCCTCCCACTCGGACAGCAGCGAGATCGCCGACTCCCGGACGCTCACCGGGAACCCCGCCGTTTCCGGCGGTCCCGCAGCGCGACCCAGGCCGCGCGGCAGTGCCGCACCACGTCGGGCGGCAGTTTCAGCCCGTCGATCAGGGCGTGGCGGTCGACGAGGTCGAGCGCCTTCTCGATCTCGTTGGCCTTCAACAGCAGGTCGACGTCGCAGGCGAGCTCGGGGCCGGCGAGCGCCGGCGGGGGAATGGGCAGCTGCTCGGCTTCGCGCGGTTCCAGCTCCAAGATCCCGCCGCCGTAACTGCGGCCGATGATCTCGGCGAAGGCGAACGTCACGCTGTTGTGGAACACCGCGGCCAGCCCGGTCGGGTCGACACCGGCGGTGAGCCGGACCCGGTGCACCGTGTCGGTGCTCGTCGCCGCGGCGGCGTTGACGGTCAGCCGCGGCGCCCGGTGGATCTGGCGCAGCATGAACAGGTCCGGGATCCACAGCGACGGCGTGCTCCACCACGGCTCGCGGATCGAGCACTTGAAGCCGCGGTCCACGCCGGCGGCCGCCCCGGCATCGATGTGCGCCAGCAGGGCGGGGTCGACGGCGTCGCGCCGCGCGTCGAGCAGCCAGCCACGGCGCCCGGCGGCGAGATCACTTGCCCGGCAGACGTTGTCGTAGACCAGTCCGCACAACTGCGCGCTGCGCGAGACGAGCGGGACGCAGTGGGGCAGCAGCCCGAGCTCGCGGGCCTGCGCGTCGGTGAACGTGAAGAAGCTGTTGCGGCCCGTCACGATTCCCACGTCCACGGCGGCGACCGACCCGAGCCGCGTCAGCGTCGTCGACTCCTTGAGCGCGCGCAGCAGCCGGATCGCGGCCGGGTCCAGGAAGTACTGGGTCCACTTCTCGTTCTCGTGCAACAGCGCGGGCGCCCATTCGGCGTCCAGGTCCGCGTGCGCGAGGGCATCGGCGTCGGTGAGGTGGACCGTGCGGATCCGGGCGGGCCCGGCGCCGGCGACCCCACAGAACAACACCACCTCCTGCAGGATGCCGTCGAACACCAATCGCTCGAACGTCACCAGCGTGATGTCACTGAACCGGCTCAACAGGAACTCGCGCAGCTGTGCGGCATAGGTGACCTGGAGTAACTCGGCGGGCAGCACCAGGCCCACCCGGCCGCCGTCGCGCACCAAGACCGAGCTAGCCACCACGAAGGGGACCCAGGCGTTGGTGAGCCGGCTGGGCCGCAATCCCTCGCGCCGCATCAGCTCCAGCGCGGGCTCGCGCTGCTCGGCCGCCCAGTTGCCGAACCGGATGTAGGGCGGGTTTCCCGCGACCCCGTCCCAACCTCCGGGCCGGGTGGTGGCGAGCCAGGCGAACAGGTTCGCGGCGTCGACGGGCGCGAATTCCCGCGCCTTGGCCGCCTCTTCGGCGACCAGCTCGACGCCGCGGAGCCGCCCGCCGAGGGCGGCCAGCTCGCGCAGGATCGCACCGTCGCCGCAGGAGGGTTCGACGATGCGCGGTCCGGCGCCGCGCACCCAGCGGGCCAGGAACCGGGCGACGGGCGCCGGTGTGTAGTAGCCGCCGCGGACCTTGTCGGCGGATGCCGCCGCCTTGCCCGCGAACGTTTTCATGGGGCCAGTATCACTTGCGGATCAACAAATCCCCGGCGTCCGCCGGGTCGCGCGGCCCGGCGGGTTCCTCGGGGTAGCCGATCGCGATGGCGCCCAACGGCTCCCAATCGGCCGGCAGGTCGAGCTCGGCGCGCACCAGGTCGGCGGCGAAGATCGTGGAGCCGATCCAGCAGCTACCCACTCCCCGCACGGCCAACGCGACGAGCAGCGCCTGCACGGCCGCCCCGACGGCGACGGTGAACATGGTGTGCTCGGCGTCGGTGCGGGCGGCGTCGGGATACGTGTGCGCGCCGTCGGGAACCAGCATCGGGACGACGACCTCGGGTGCGTCGTAGAGGATCTGGCCGCGTGCCACCCGCC
>NZ_LZJF01000023.1 GCF_001666835.1 Mycobacterium sp. E3251
GGCATCGGCCCATACGCCGGGCACCCCGGAGTGGGAGGCCGTCGCGGCACGCCACGCCGAGCTCCATGCGGCCGCGGGTGATCACATCCTCGGCGGCGCCGCGTTGCACGACCGGTCCACCGCCACCACTGTGCGGGTGCGCGACGGCGAGGTCCTCATCACCGATGGGCCATACGTGGAGGGCGCCGAAATCGCCACGGGCGTATACCTGCTCGCCGCCGCGGACCGCGACGAGGCCGTCAAGCTGGCCTCGATGATCCCCGCCTCGACCGTGCAGGTGCGGCAACTGGCCGGAGTCTCGGGACTGTAACGCACCAGTGATGTCCGACCTGGACGGCGTCTTCCGGCGGGAATGGGGGCCCGCCGTCGCCGCGCTCGCGCGGTGGTCCGGCGACCTCACCGTCGCGGAGGACGCCGTCCAGGAGGCCTGCGCCGAGGCGCTTCGCAGCTGGGACCGCGACGGCCCGCCGGACAATCCCGGCGGATGGCTGGTGACCGTCGCCCGCAACCGGGCGCGCGACCGCCTGCGCCGCGAATCCGTTCGTCCCGGAAAGGAATTGGCGGCCGTGATCGACGATATCCGGGCGCGCACCGATCACACCGACCCGTCCCCCGTTCGCGACGACGAGCTGCGGATGATGTTCACCTGCGCACACCCCGCCCTGGACCGGCAATCGCAGCTGGCGCTCACCCTTCGGCTGGTGTCGGGGTTGACCGTCACCGAGATCGCCCGCGCGCTGCTGCAGACCGACGCCGCGATCGGTCAGCGAATCACGCGTGCCAAGAACAAGATTCGCCACGCCAACATCCCGCTGCGGGTGCCGCCCGCCGAGCTGCTGCCCGAACGCACACCACACGTGCTCGGTTGTGTCTACTCGGTGTTCACCGAGGGCTATTGGTCGACGGCGGGCCCGTCGGCGATCCGCGACGAACTGTGCGACGAGGGGATCCGGCTGGCCGGTGAACTGTGCGCGCTGATGCCGCACGAGCCCGAGGCCCACGCGCTGGCGGCCCTGATGCTGCTGCACGATTCGCGACGAGCCACCCGGGTGGACGACGCCGGGATGCTGGTGCCGCTCGAGGAGCAGGACCGGCACCGGTGGGACCGCGGCCGAATCGCCCGGGGGCTGGACCGATTACGCCGTGCCGAGGGTTCTCCGGGCCCCTATCTGCCACAGGCGGTGATCGCCGCGCTGCACGCGACGGCGCCGTCCTGGGACCAGACCGACTGGGTCACCATCTGCGCCGCCTACGACCGGCTGCTGGCGCTGACCGATTCGCCGGTCGTGCGCGCCAACCGCGCCCTGGCGGTCGGCTTGCGCGACGGACCCGACGCCGGCCTCGCGGCCCTGGACGAGGTGGCCCACGACCCCCGGCTCGGCCGCTCCAATCTGGTCACGACGGTGCGAGCCGACCTGCTCAGGCGTGCGGGCAGACCGGCCGATGCGCTCCCCTGGTACCGAGAAGCGTTGCGAGTCAACGGTTCCGAGCCGGGCCGGGAGTTCCTGCGCCGCCGCATCGCGGAGTGCGGCGGGTAGCCGGCCCGCTACGACTCAGGCCTCCGCGAAGTTGCGGGTGACGGACGGGTCCACCGGAATGCCCGGCCCCGTGGTCGTCGACACCGTGATCTTCTTCAGGTAGCGGCCTTTCGAGGCGGACGGCTTGAGCCGCAACACCTCGTCGAGCGCCGCGCCGTAGTTCTCGGCGAGGGCCTTCTCGTCGAAGGACGCCTTGCCGATGACGAAATGCAGGTTGGCCTGCTTGTCGATGCGGAAGTTGATCTTGCCGCCCTTGATGTCGGCCACGGCCTTGGCGACGTCGGGGGTGACGGTGCCCGTCTTGGGGTTCGGCATCAGGCCGCGGGGGCCCAGCACGCGAGCGATGCGGCCGACCTTGGCCATCTGGTCGGGGGTCGCGATCGCGGCGTCGAAGTCCAGGAAGCCGCCCTGGATCTTCTCGATCAGGTCATCGCTGCCGACGATGTCGGCGCCGGCGGCCTGCGCCTGCTCGGCCTTGTCGCCGACCGCGAACACCGCGACGCGGGCGGTCTTACCGGTGCCGTGCGGCAGGTTGACCGTGCCGCGGACCATCTGGTCCGCCTTGCGCGGGTCGACGCCGAGCCGGATCGCCACCTCGACCGTCGCGTCCTGCTTGGCCGACGCGGTCTCTTTGGCGAGCTTGGCCGCCTCGAGCGGGCTGTACAGGTTGTTGCGGTCCACCTTCTCGGCGGCGGCGCGGTATGCCTTGCTGTTCTTGCTCATTGATTCATCCAATCGGGTGTTGGGTCGTGGTTAAGCAGCGGGCCGGAGCTGGCCCTCCCACGGTGTTTCGAAACTATTCGACGGTGATCCCCATCGACCGGGCGGTGCCGGCGATGATCTTGGCGGCCGCGTCGATGTCGTTGGCGTTGAGATCGGTCTTCTTCGTCTCGGCGATCTCACGAACCTGGTCCCAGGTGACCTTCGCGACCTTGGTCTTGTGCGGCTCGGCCGAGCCCTTGCCCACGCCGGCTGCCTTGAGCAGCAGCTTGGCGGCGGGCGGCGTCTTCAGGGCGAAGGTGAAGCTGCGGTCCTCGTAGACCGTGATCTCCACCGGGATGACCTGGCCGCGCTGGCTCTCCGTGGCCGCGTTGTAGGCCTTGCAGAACTCCATGATGTTGACGCCATGCTGGCCGAGCGCGGGTCCGACCGGCGGCGCAGGGTTGGCCTGCCCCGCCACGATCTGCAGCTTGATCAGCCCGACGACTTTCTTCTTCGGGGCCATGAGATGTTGGTGTTCCTTCCTGGGGGTGGGCGCAACCGCCCGAGCTAAATCTTGGAGACCTGGCTGAACGTCAATTCGACCGGCGTTTCGCGGCCGAAGATCGACACCAGCACCTTGAGCTTCTGCTGTTCGCCGTTGACCTCGCTGATGGTCGCCGGCAGCGTGGCGAACGGCCCGTCCATGACCGTCACCGATTCGCCGACCTCGTAGTCGACCTCGATGGCCGGACGCTCCAGCCCGCCCGCCTCGGCGGCCGCGGCGGTGGTGGCCGCGCCCTTGGCGGCCTTCTTGGTCGCGCCGCGCGGCAGCAGGAACTTGACCACGTCGTCGAGCGTCAGGGCCGACGGGCGCGACGTCGCCCCGACGAACCCGGTGACTCCCGGCGTGTTGCGCACCGCGGCCCACGAGTCGTCGGTCAGGTCCATGCGCACCAGGATGTAGCCGGGCAGCACCTTGCGATTGACCTGTTTACGCTGACCGTTCTTGATCTCGGTGACCTCTTCGGTGGGCACCTCGACCTGGAAGATGTAGTCGCCGACGTCCAGGTTCTGCACACGGGTCTCGAGATTGGCTTTGACCTTGTTCTCGTATCCCGCGTAGGAGTGGATGACGTACCAGTCGCCTGGCTTCCTGCGCAGTTCCGCCTTGAGCGCGGCCGCCGGGTCGACCTCCTCGGCCGACTCCTCGGGGGCCTCGGCCGCTGAGGTTTCAGCGTCCGTTTCCGGGGCCGCTTCCAGGGCCTGCTCAGCGCCCTCGGCGCGCTCTTCTACGTCGACCGCTTCACCCGCGGACGTGTCACCGTCGAAGGTAGTCACGGTTTTCAGTCCTCTCTATCTTCTCGCTCAGCCGAACACCAGCAGCACCAGCTTGGTGAGGCCGAAATCCGCGAGCCCGACCAGCGCCACCATGAAAGCCAGGAACGCCAGCACCACCGATGTGTAGGTGAGCATCTGCTTGCGGTTGGGCCAGATAACCTTCCGCATCTCCGCAACCACCTGCTTGAGGTAGTTGAAGACGAAGACGAACGGGTTGGCCGAACGGTCCCCCGGCTTCTTCGGTTTCTTGGCCTTCTTGGCCTTGGCGCCCTTGGTGGCCTTGTCCTCCTTGGCAACCTCGGCCTCGTCCGCCGACTCTACGTCGACGTCCTCGCCGGCGTCGGCCACTCGCTGCCGGGATCGTTTGCCGGTGGGGCGCTGCGGCCGCGTCACCACAGCGGTCCGGCCGCCGTTTGCGCGGTCGTCCTCCCTGTCGGCGCCGTCGCTTGCGGCGTCGTTGGCAGCGTCGCCTTCGTCGCTCACCGCATGCTCCTTCAGTTTGCTAGTGTCCCGCGGGCCGTCCCGTGGTGGACGGCCACTATTCCAGTGTCCACCATGGCACGCCTTTTCGTTCAGCAGGGGCGACAGGACTTGAACCTGCAACCTGCGGTTTTGGAGACCGCTGCTCTGCCAGTTGAGCTACGCCCCTTCGCGGTTGGCAGGCCAACCTGCGCTTACCTACCGGGGCTTACATGACACGCGCGCCTTCCGATTGCTCGACTCACGGAAAGCGCGCTAATGCTGGGAAAACCCCGAGGTCCGAGTGTACATCGACGCGCGAGTCAGATACTAATTACGCCGTTCTGACGACCTGGCCGGACTCCGGGTCCCAGCGCAGGTTCTCCGACTGGTCGGCGTACTGGCTCATCAACGTGGTGTAGGCCTCCAAGACCAACTCGCCATCTTCGTTGGTGCAGATGTTCTTGGTGACCACGATGTCGGCGCCGAACCGTTCGTCCACGGACATTACGTCCATCCGGGCCCACAGCTTGTCGCCGGCCTTGATCGGCTGGGCGAACACGAATCGCTGGTCGACCTGCACGATCACCAGGGTTTCCATGCCGATGTCGACGTGCCGGAAGAAATCCAGCTGGACCAGCTTGGCGAAGATGGTCGCGAAGGTCAGCGGCGCGAGGATCGCGTCGTGGCCGAGTGCGGCGGCCGCGTCCTCCCGGTAGTGGGCGGGGTGGCGGTCCTTGACGGCCAGGGCGAACTGGCGGAGCTGTTCACGGCCCACGACGAAGTAGTCCGGGTACCGCCAGATCATTCCGCGGATATCGGTTTTCAGCGCCATTAACAGGCCGCCTACGCGAGGGTCGCGGACGCGATGGCCCTACCGAAGATCTTCTTGCCGCCGGTGGTAGCCGTCAGCGCGATGGTCACGGACTTGGTCTCGGGGTCCACCGACTTCACCCGGCCGTTGAAGACCAACTCGGCACCCTTGCCGTCGTTGGGCACCGGCACCACCGCGGTGAACCGCACGTTGTACTCGGTGACCGCACCGGGGTCACCGATCCACGCGGTGACGTAGCCGCCACCGATGCCCATGGTCAGCATGCCGTGCGCGATCGCGGTGTCCAGCCCGACGACCTTGGCCATCTCGTCGTCCCAGTGGATCGGGTTCAGGTCGCCCGAGACGCCCGCGTAGTTCACCAGATCCTGACGGGTCAGCGGGTAGGTCCGCTCGGGGAGCAGGTCACCCACCTTCACCGAGCTGAACTCACGCAGTGGCATCAGAAAATCCCTCTTCTCCATCCTCACCGGCACGACCCGCCAGGGTCGTGTAGGTCTCCTGCACAACATCACCGGCTTCGTTGGTGATGATGTTCTTGGTCACGATGATCTGGGTGCCGTGCGACACGCGCATTGAATCCACGTAGACGTCGCAATACAGCTTGTCGCCGGCCACGATGGGCGCGTTGAACTTCAGCACCTGGTCGACCTGGACGATCTGGGCGTCGTGGACGGCGATGTTGGCGTACTTGAAGAACGCCGTCTGCGCCTTATAGCCGAACACGCAGATGAAGGTCAGCGGGGCCAGCAGCCCTTTGTAGCCGAGCTCGGCCGCCGCCTTCTCCTCCAGAAATGCGGCGTCGTCATTCTGCACGGCGACCGCGTGCTCGCGGATCTTCTCCCGCTCCACGACGTAATGATCGGGATAGCGGTAGTGCATACCGACGATATCTTCGGTTAACGGCACGGCTCTAAAATCTACCTAGTCAGTCTGAGTAATCACTCGCGGGCCGCCGCTAGCGTGTCTCTCGGTGCGCCTGGTGCTTGCCGCAGTTCGGGCAGAACTTCTTCAGCTCCATGCGGTCCGGGTCGTTCCGGCGGTTCTTCTTGGTGATGTAGTTGCGGTGCTTGCACACCTCGCAGGCCAAGGTGATCTTCGGCCGCACGTCGGTACTGGAAGCCATGACGGTTCTCTCTCAAATCTCTCAAAGTGCATTGTTGTGTTGTAGCGATGGCCGGACTCGAACCGGCGACCTAACGATTATGAGTCGTTCGCTCTAACCGACTGAGCTACATCGCCTCTGGCCACCCCATTTTGGGGTCGTGGCCGCCGCGCCTGCTCGGCGTCCGCCGAGCCCCCTAACGGAATCGAACCGTTGACCTTTTCCTTACCATGGAAACGCTCTACCGACTGAGCTAAGGGGGCCGTTCACCCGAATCGGCAGTGCCGTGGGCCTAAAAGAGGGTACAGCCTGGCTCGCAGCCGGACCAAACCACGGGCGTTAATCCCCGCCGTCGCCGCTCCGGCGCGGCTGCCACGCGCTGAGGTCGCTGAACTCGTCGTACTCTTCGTCCGATTGGCCGGCCTCGGCTCCGGTGAGCAGGGTGCGCAACGCCAGGTTGACGGCCTCGCGGGCATCGGCGAGTTGGAAGCGGCGAATCGCCTCGTCAATCAGATCGACGTCGATCTCGATCTCGACCTTCTTCCTCATGCGCCAACAATACCCACTGCCCAGACACCCAATCGCTGCTCACGGACGGTGTTTTGCCGACTTCGAGGCGGCGCTGCCGACCCTTGGCGGGCACGTCCTAGTCTGGTCACGTGTCAACGGACCGGCTGTACTTTCGCCAACTGCTCTCGGGGCGCGATTTCGCCACCGGCGACATGTTCGCGACCCAAATGCGCAACTTCGCCTACCTGATCGGCGACCGGGAAACGGGCGATTGCGTGGTGGTCGACCCCGCCTACGCGGCCGGCGAACTGCTCGACACGCTCGAGGTCGACGGCATGCACCTGTCGGGAGTGCTGGTGACCCATCATCATCCCGACCACGTGGGCGGATCGATGATGGGCTTCACCCTGCAGGGCCTGGCCGAGCTGCTGGAACGGAAAGCCGTGCCGGTGCATGTCAATACCCATGAGGCGCAATGGGTTTCGCGAGTCACCGGGGTCAGCCTCGGCGACCTCACCGCCCACGAGAATCACGACAAGGTCAGCATCGGCGGCATCGAGATCGAATTGCTGCACACTCCCGGCCACACGCCGGGCAGCCAGTGCTTCCTGCTCGATGGCCGCCTCGTGGCCGGTGACACGTTGTTCCTGGAGGGCTGCGGCCGGACCGACTTTCCCGGCGGCGACTCCGACGAGATGTACCGCAGCCTGCAGCAACTCGCGACCCTGCCCGGCGACCCCACGGTCTTTCCCGGGCACTGGTATTCGGCGGAGCCGAGCGCATCGTTGTCGGAAGTCAAACGTTCCAACTACGTCTATCGCGCCGCGGACCTGGCGCAGTGGCGAATGCTGATGGGCGGCTGAGCGGGCTCGCTCGATCCGAACGAGACGGCAACCGGCCTGTGATATAAGCGGAGGGTGGATTCCATGGGGTGGATCCAGGACAGCTGGAACGGAATCACGCACACTGGGTCCAGCACCTGGATCGCGTGGGCGGCGTGGGCGGCGATCGCGCTCGCCGTTGTCACCCTGATCTTCACCAACCGGCAGATCACCCGCAACCGCCGACTCGCCGCGGAACAGACCCGGCCGCAGGTCGCCATGTTCATGGAACCGCACCCGGCCGACTGGCACGTCATCGAATTGGTGGTCAGGAACTTCGGTCAGACCGCGGCGTACGACATCACGTTCTCGTTCCTGAATCCGCCGACGGTGGCCGAATACGAGAACGCCACCGACGGCTACGCCGACGTCGCCGAACTGCGACTCCCCCGCGAGTTGCCAGTGCTGGCCCCCGGTCAGGAATGGCGCATGGTGTGGGATTCGGCGCTCGACCGCGCCGAAATCGGCAGCGGCATCGAGTCCCGCTTCACCGGCACCATCAGCTACTTCGACCGGCCGAAGCGCCCGAATGGGCGCCGGTTCTGGGAGCGCGAGCGCGTTCCGCTGGAAACCCAGGTGGTGCTGGACTGGGACTCCCTGCCGCCGGTCCAGCGCATCGAGTTGATGACGACCCACGACCTGGCGAAACGCGAGAAGCAGAAGCTGGAGCTGCTGCGCGGGCTGCTGACCTACTTCCACTACGCGAGCAAGGAAACCCGTCCCGAGGTGTTCCGCAGCGAGATCGAACGGATCAACGGCGCGGTGCGGGAAACGCAGGACAGATGGCGCTCCCGCCAGCTCGACGAGCCCACCGATGTCAGCCTGCGCTGGGGCGAGGCCGAGGACGACCTGGGCAAACACCACAGTCAGCCCGCGTGACGGCAAGGAGCCAGCAACCGATGAGCGGCCCGGTCCACTACAGCCTCAAGGATTCCATCGCGGTCATCAAGATGGACGACGGCAAGGTCAACGCCTTGGGTCCGACGATGCAGCAAGCGCTGGGCGAGGCGATCGACCGGGCCGACGCGGACAACGCCGGGGCGTTGGTGATCACCGGCAACGAGCGGGTGTTCAGCGGCGGGTTCGACCTGAAGATCCTGACCTCGGGCGAGGCGCAGCCGGCGATCGACATGCTGCGGGGCGGCTTCGAGCTGTCCTATCGGCTGCTGTCCCATCCCAAGCCGGTCGTGATGGCCTGCACCGGGCACGCCATCGCGATGGGGGCCTTTCTGCTCTCATCCGGCGATCACCGGGTGGCCGCGCACGCCTACAACATTCAGGCCAACGAGGTGGCGATCGGCATGGTCATCCCGTACGCGGCGCTGGAGATCATGAAGCTGCGTCTGACGCAGTCGGCTTACCAGCAAGCCGTCGGGCTCGCCAAGACGTTCTTCGGTGAGACCGCGCTGGCCGCCGGCTTCGTTGACGAGATCGTGCTGCCGGAGATGGTGGTGAGCCGGGCCGAGGAGGCCGCGCGCGAATTCGCCGGTCTGCACCAACACGCCCACGCCGCAACGAAGCTGCGCGCCCGCGCCGACGCGTTGAAGGCCATTCGCGCCGGGATCGACGGCATCGAGGCCGAGTTCGGGCTTTAACGCGGCCCGCCCCCCTGGCCTCGACGTTTTGGACACCGGCGGCCGGGTACGCCCACCGGCGTGACAGTAGACCGGATCGCGGAACCCTGGGGGACGCGGACCCCCTACGAACCGGGCACACGGTGGCCCGAGCGCGTCGACACCTACCTGGCCGACGGCGTCACGCCCGAGTCGGTGGACCGCTGGGTGCAGTCGGCGGCGGTGTTGCATTCCAACGGAGACGGCCTGGACATCGCCGTCAAGGACGGGCGGATCGTGGGGGTGCGGGGCCGAGCCGTCGACCGCGTCAACCACGGCCGGCTCGACCCCAAAGACCTGTTCGGCTGGCAGGCCAATAACTCGCGAGACCGGTTGACCAGTCCGATGATTCGGGTCGGCGGCAAGCTGCGGCCGTGCGACTGGGACACCGCGATGGACCACATCGTGGCTCGCAGTAGGCAACTCCTCGACAACTACGGCCCCAGTTCCATCGGCTTCTACACCTCCGGGCAGTTGTTCCTCGAGGCGTACTACACCCAGGGGGCCATCGCGCACGGGGCGATCGGCACCAACCACGTCGACGGCAACACCCGCCTGTGCACCGCGACGGCGGCCGAGGCGCTCAAGGAATCGTTCGGCTGCGACGGACAACCGGGTTCCTACACAGACGTCGACCATGCCGACGTCATCGCGCTGTTCGGCCACAACGTCGCCGAGACGCAAACTGTGTTGTGGGCCAGGATGCTGGACCGGCTGGCCGGCGATTCGCCGCCGGCGATCGTGTGCGTCGACCCCCGGCTCACACCGGTTGCCCGGCACGCCACCGTTCACCTCGCACCGCTGCCCGGCACTAACGTGGCGTTGATGAACGGCCTGCTGCACGAGATCATCGGTCACGGCTGGATCGATCGGGACTACATCGACACGCACACAGTCGGTTTCGACGAGCTGCGCGGCCGGGTCGAGGAGTTTCCGCCCGAACGGGTCGCCGAAATTTGCGGGGTGGCGGCCGAGGACATCCGGCGCGCGGCGCGACTACTTGGCACCGCCGAGCGGTTACTGTCCACCGTGCTGCAGGGGTTCTATCAATCACATCAGGCGACCGCGGCGGCCGTGCAGGTCAACAACATTCACCTGGTGCGCGGCATGCTGGGCAAGCCGGGCTGCGGGGTGCTGCAGATGAACGGGCAACCGACCGCCGAGAACACCCGCGAGTGCGGCGCGGACGGTGACCTGGCCGGCTTCCGCAACTGGTCCAACGACTCGCACATCAAGGAACTGGCGAAGTTGTGGAACCTGGAGCCCCTGCAGATTCCGCACTACGCCCCGCCCACCCATGCCATGCAGATGTTCCGCTTCGCCGAAGAGGGGACCCTGCGGATGTTGTGGGTCACCGCCACCAATCCCGCGGTGTCGCTGCCCGAGTTGCCGCGCATCCGTGACATCCTCTCCCAGGAGCGGCTGTTCCTCATCGTCCAGGACATCTTCATGACCGAAACCGCCGCACTGGCCGACGTGGTGTTGCCGGCCGCGGCGTGGGGGGAGAAAACCGGCGCCTTCACCAACGCGGACCGCACCGTGCACCTGTCCGAAAAGGCCGTGGAGCCACCGGGTTCCGCGCGTTCGGATCTCGACATCTTCCTTGACTACGCGCGCCGGATGGACTTCCGCGACTCCGACGGCCAACCGTTCCCGCCGTGGACCGATCCCGAGTCGGCGTTCGAGGCGTGGAAAAAATGCACCGCGGGCCGGCCGTGCGACTACACCGGCTTGAGCTATGAGAAGCTGCGCGGCGGCAGCGGCATCCAATGGCCTTGCAACGCAGAGCATCCCGACGGCACCGAACGACTCTACGCCGACGCCAAATTCTGGGCGGCACCGGATTACTGTGAGGCCTACGGCAAAGACCTGATCACGGGCGCCCCGTTGCAGCGAGATGAATACCGCTCGATGAATCCCTTCGGCAAGGCCATCATCAAGGCGGCCGAATACCTTCCCCCGCACGAGCGGCCCAGCTCCGAATATCCGTTCGTGTTGATCACCGGTCGCACCGTCTACCATTTCCACACCCGCACGAAAACCGCTAGGGCCCAACAACTTCAGGACGCCGCGCCTGAGGTGTGGGTCGAGGTCTCAGAACCCGACGCCCGGCGGCTGAGCATCGGCGAGGGCGACCTCGTCGAGGTGAGCACGCCGCGCGGCCGCGTCACCTGCGCTGCCCGCATCTGCGGCATCCGCGACGGCGTCCTGTTCGTGCCCTTCCATTACGGCTACTGGGACGCCGGCAGCAGGGCCCATCAGCGGGCCGGCAACGAACTCACCCTGACCGATTGGGATCCTGTTTCCAAACAGCCGATCTACAAGACCGCGGCCGCCCGGATCGAGAAGAGCCGGGTGGGCCGGCCCGAGACAAACGGCGCCGCGCACGCGCCCACCACCGCGGCGTCCGCGCCGGTCAATGGGGCGGTGCCCGCCACGGCGGGCGGGTCGGCCGCCGCAGTGACCGAGGTCCTGGCGACCGGGGCCCGGCGATGAAGCTCAAATTGGCGATCCGCGAGCTGCACCGCTCCGAACGCAAACTGGCCCACAACCTCAACCTGGTGGCCGCCCGGCACCGCAGCGACCAGGACATCAATCACCTGGCGCAAGACCTGGCCGGCTGGTCGCGGCAGCACCTGAACGAGTTGGCCGAGCACGGCCGGCACTACGGTCTGCACCTGTCGGCCGACCCCCGCACCCGCGTGATCACCGGAGCCGTGCAGTCCCGGATGAGCGGCATCTTGCGGCACCGACCGGAGCCCGGCCTGGTGTTGCTCGCCGATTTGCGGCGGATTCACCGCCTGGCGGCGGGGGTGTCGTTGGATTGGGAGCTGTTGGCCCAGGGTGCGCAGGCCGCCAAGGATTCCGAACTGCTGAGCCTGGCGTCGCGCTGCCACCCCGAGACGCTGCGCCAGATGCGCTGGGCCAACGCGATGCTGAAGGAACTGTCACCGCAGGTGATGATGAACTGAATGGCGAACGCGGTGGCCGCTGCTAGCCGCCACCGCGTTCCCTTCGCCTCCTCGCCGCCAGTGTGACACGTGCGCGTCGCGCCGTCACTTCACTTCCACGACGATTCATCGGAACCGGTCCAGATACGCCGGCCAGTCCCAGGTCGACAGGAAATCCTGCGCGGCCGCATAGCCCCGGTCGCAGAGCTCCTCCAGGCGCCCCCTGGAAATACCGAAGTCGAGAACGCTCACGTCGGTGGACGCGACCCCGATGGTGCGGCACTTGACCCACGGCAGGCTCAGCTGCGCCTGGTCGTGGCCGACCAGCATGGTGGTGAAAAGGCTTTGCAGCAGGGCGGACTGCTTGAGGAAGCGCAGCGGGCGCAACGCGGGGAACACCTGGTCCACACCCTCGGCGAGCTTGGGCATCACCGTGATCCCGAACGTCGGCCAGCGCGGCGGTTTGCCGTCGGTGCGGTCCAGCGAGTCGACCGGGAAATTCGACAGCACCCCGCCGTCGACCAGGTTCGACGTGAGCCCCATGGTGTCGGTCAGCCTGACCGGCGGGTAGAAGAACGGGATCGCCATCGAGGCGCGGACCGCGTCGGCGACGGGCTGCTCGTCGGGATCGAGCCCGTAAAGCCGCCGATAGTCCCAGGGCAGCCGCACCAGCTGCGCCGCGGTGACATCGGCGACCGTGACCGCCACCTTGTAGCGCCGTTCGGGAGGAAGATCGCGGTCGTCGAGGGCCAGATCACCGAACGTGACGACCCCCAGGTTCTTCAGCTCGCTGCGGATCCACTCGTGGGCGAAATCGCCGCGGTACATGGCCGTGTCTCGCGCCAGCCCCCAGGCGGACCCGACGAAGGGCACCGGCCCCGCGTCACGCCAACGGCGCAACGGCACCGACAACGCGAGTTCCCTGATCTGACCACTGGTCAGTTGATTGCCGTTGGACGCGGCGGCCGAGATGACCGCGACCACCGATCCCGCCGAAACACCCGACACCCGATAGGCCGAGTAGCCCGCATCCATGAGCGCGGCGACCGCGCCGACCAGGCCGATGAACTTCACGCCCCCGCCGGAGAGAACGAGGTCTACCGGTTTCGTCTCGGCCACCATGTCAGCTGTCCGACGAAACCCATTGGTATGGAAGGAATTTGCCGTCGAGGGTCACCACGACGCGGTCGCCGGACGGGTGCGACTTCTTCTGCAGGTCGACGCTGAAGTTGATCGCGCTCATGATGCCATCGCCGAACTGTTCGTGGATCAGCTCTTTGATGGCACCGCCGTAAACTTGCAGGGCCTCGTAGAAGCGATAGATCGTTGGGTCGGTGGGGACCGCGCTCGGCAGCCCGCCCCGCATGGGCGGTGCCGCCAGCACGGGCACCACCGACTCGTCCAGGTTCAACTTCTCGGCGAGAATCCTTGCCGGCTCAGCGGGAATGGCGTGTTGACCTAGCAGCGCCGCGGTGGTCCATACCACCGGCCGGTCGATGGCCTCGGCCAGCTGCTGCCAGGTGAGGCCGAGCCTCAGGCGGGCCAGGACGATCTGCTCGGTGATCTCGTGTCGGTTCATGGCCCCAAGCATGCCCGCCCCCGGCGGCGCCATGTCGGAACCATGAGGCTCTGCCCGATTTGATAGCGCATGCGATATCAAATTCGCGGACGAGGCATACCTCGAGGAGCCGTCGGCCCTCACCCCGGCTTCGTCGCGGTGACCAGGCGGGTGGAAAACCACGGACCGCCGTAGCTGATGCGCCATCCGAGGTTGCGGCGCCGCACGTTTCGCCACCCCAGGTCCCTTAGGTGCGCGGCATGCTGGCGCGTCTCCCATAGGTCCGCGATGGCCAGCCGACCACCCGAGCGCAGCACCCGGGCCGCTTCGTCGAGAGCCTTGCGCCTGCCGGCGTGCGTCGCGATGTTGTGGATGGCCAGGTTGCTGACGATCACGTCGACGCTGTCGTCGGCCAAGGGCAGGGCGGTCATATCCGCGGTGTGCACCTCGATGCGATCGGCGACGTGCTCCAGCGCCGCGTTCGCCAGGGTGGCGTCCGGGGAGTTGTCGGTCTGGTCGGCGTGCCACAGATCGACACCGATCGCCCGGCCCCGCGGCAACCGCTTGGCCGCGGCGAGCAGCACCGCACCGCGCCCGCACCCGAGGTCGAGCACCGTTTCGTCGCCGCGCAGTTCGAGGTCGTCCAGCACCCGGTCCCACACGACGAACTTGCCGACCCGCGTCGCGTACGCGTAAAGGGCTGCGCTAGAGGCGATCCCGACGGCTGACACCGCCGCCAGCCCTGCCGTCACCCGCTTGCCTCGCGCCCAGCTGATAGCACCCCACCCCGCCAGCGCGGCGGTCTGGGCGGCGAGGCCGATCGCCTGCCAGCGCGCCGAGACGGTGTGAAACGAGCCGTCGATTCCGTAGTCACCCCGGTGTTCATGCACGGGGAAGAGCCTACGACCGCTCACTCACCAACGACCGTGGTGGATGACCTCGTCGAAGGGCCGCCGATTCGGTGTGCGGATCGGGGCGAGCGGACGGTCGGCGGGATACCCGAGACCCAGCAGGAAGGCCACCAGCCGGTCGTCGGGGACACCGAGGATGGCCCGCGCCTTCTCCTGGTCTCCCACCGACGAATGCCCGGTCCCGATTCCCAGGTCCGTGGCCGCGATCATCATCGCCATCGTGGCCTGCCCGACGTCGTAGTTGTCGGTGACCACCCGGCGCTCGTCGGGCGGGACGGGCACCACGATGGCAATCGCGGCCGCGGCGCCCGCGATGTGCCCCGCGCCCTGCCACACGGTCGACAATTCCTGCAGGTCCGCCCGGTCCGTGACGATCACGAAGTCCCACGGCTGCCGGTTCTTCGCCGACGGCGCGCGCCACCCCGCCTCGGCGATGCGATTGAGGTCGTCTTCGGAAATCGCGTCCGGTTTGTACTGCCGGACGTTGCGCCGGGCGCGAATCGCGTCCCAAGCCTCCATTTGTTCCTCCTCATTTCCAGCCGACTCCGGGTAAACGGGGGTAGCCTCATCCGAATTCCCCGCATACGCGCGCCGAAGTTTGATTCCGGCAGTTACGGGAAGCCAGGGTGAACCAGCTGAGCCGCCCACTCGTGTACAGCTGAATGGCCCCGGATTCAGGAAAGGCGCGTAGCTGGTATGACAGAGAACCTGACGCCGCACTTCGAGGACGTCCAGGCGCACTATGACCTGTCCGACGACTTCTTCCGGTTGTTTCTCGACCCCACCATGACCTACAGCTGCGCCTACTTCGACCGCATGCGAGACATCCCGCTCGAAGAGGCGCAGCTCCGCAAGATGGACCTGGCGCTCGGCAAGCTGGGATTGCGGCCGGGTATGACGCTGCTGGACGTCGGCTGCGGCTGGGGCGGCACGATGCGCCGCGCGCTCGAGAAGTACGACGTGGACGTCATCGGGCTGACCTTGTCCGAGCACCAGGCCGCCCATGTGCAGAAGATGTTCGACGCGATGACCACCACGCACAGCAGGCGGGTCCTGCTGCAGGGCTGGGAACAGTTCGACGAGCCGGTCGACCGGATCGTCTCCATCGGCGCGTTCGAGCACTTCGGGTACGACCGGTACGACGATTTCTTCCAGAAGGCCTTCCGGGTGCTGCCCGACGACGGGGTGATGCTGCTGCACACGATCACCATGTTCACCCCGGAGCAGATCCTCGAACGCGGCCTGCCGATGACCGAAGAGCAGACCAGCTTCAACAACTTCATCGCCACCGAGATCTTCCCGGGCGGTCAGTTGCCGCCGATCGAGATGGTGGAGTTCCACGCCTCGAAGATGGGCTTCAACCTGGTACGCAGGCAGTCGCTGCAGCTGCACTACGCCCGGACGCTCGACTTGTGGGCCGCGGCGCTCGAGGCACACCGGAGCGAGGCGATCGCGATCCAGTCCGAAGAGGTGTATCAGCGATACATGAGGTATCTGACCGGCTGCGCCAAGGCTTTCCGGGACGGCTACATCGACATCAACCAGTTCACATTGGCCAAGTAGGCGCGTTCGGTCACGACTCGACAAGGCGCCGAAGGTTTTTCAGGCTCTCGTCGAGGGAACGACCGACCCAGAACGCCGCGACCCGATCGGCGATCAGGCCCAGCAGCCCGCCCTCCGAGCTGTAGGCGAGCCGAAATGTCACGCGGGTCCGGCCCGGTCCCGCGTCGCGCAACCGGAACCGGCCCCGCTGTGTGACGCCGGTGATGTTGATCCAGGCCAGATCTCGCGCGGCGTCGAACTCCACCACTTCGGCGATGCCGCCCACCGGGATCGAGCCGATCTTCCACAGCACGGTGTAGCGGGCGCCCACCCGGGCCGGGCCCTCGGTCAGGGTCTCCCAGCGCTCCAGGTGCGGCAGGAACGAGGGGTAGCGATCCGGGTCGCTGAGCACCTTCCACACGGTGTCGCGGTCGGCATTGACGACGATCCGGCGTTCGACGCGCATCAGCCGATCACCGGCAATCGGCGTTCGGAGGCCAGCCGATCGACACCGGCCTGCAGGCTGGCGATCACCGCGTCGTAGACCGCCTGGTCGTCGTCGTGCACCGTGATCGGCTCCTGCACCTCGATGACGATCTTGGCGGGCAACGGGATATGCCCGAGCAGGTCGCTGACGTTGAGGCCCCACGGCAGCGCCAGCGAGATCGGCACGCTCTTGAGCCGGACCACCTTGTCGAGCAGCAAAAGTTTGGCCAGCCACTGCGCGCGGCCGAGGAAGAACGCGGTCTCCTGGCCGCCGACGCTGGCCACCGGAACGATCGGCACGCCGGTCTCTCGGGCCAGCCGCACGAAGCCTTTGCGGCCGCCGAAGTCGACGACGTGCCGCTGCCAGGACGGGCGGAACACCTCGTAGTCGCCGCCCGGATACACCAGCACGGCCGCGCCGGATTCCAAAGCGAGACGGGCGTTTTCGGGACTGGCCGCCACGGTGCCGAACTTGCGCAGCCAGCGCAGCGGGGGGTAGAGGGTGACCAGGTTGTGCGCGAGCTGATAAAACGGGCGCTCCACGCCGAAGTACGAGCAGAACGCCAGGGTGAAGACGAAGGTGTCGGGCGGGACGTTGCCACCGCTGTGGTTGCCGACCAGCAGCACCGGGCCGTGCGCGGGGATGCGGTCGAGCCTGCGGACGTCGGCCCGGAAATACAGCGACGCCACCAGCCAGGTGGCGGGCAGCTGGTCCCGGATGAAGTCCGGGTCGCGCTGATCGAGGTCCGCCTTGGGAACCCGGTCCCCAATCTGCCTACTCGCCCACCCGATGGCATCCGCGACGCCGGCCATGGTCTCAGCCTGGCACAGCGGAGCCGGCCGGTGCAGGGACTTTCGTCGCTATCGCGGCGGGCGGTCGGTCACCTCCGCCCCGTGATCGCGCAGGTATGGGACCTCGATGGCCGTCCCGCCTCCCGGTGTCGGTGTCGGGGTCTATCGTTGCACCGCAATGGCGCTTCATCTCCACCGTGCCGAACGCACCGATCTACTTGCCGACGGCCTCGGCGCCCTGCTGGCAAACCCGCAGACCGACCCGTTCGCCGAAGAACTCGTGCTGGTGCCCGCCCGCGGCGTGGAGCGCTGGCTCAGCCAGCGGCTCTCGCATGTGCTCGGTCGTGCCGGCCCAGGCGGTGACGGGGTGTGCGCCGGGGTGGTATTCCGCAGCCCCGGCTCCCTGATCGCCGAACTCACCGGCACGGCGGATCAGGATCCGTGGTCGCCGGACGCGATGGCCTGGCCGCTGCTGCAGGTGATCGACCGCTCGCTGGATCAGCCGTGGTGCCGCACCCTGGCAACGCATTTGGGCCACTTCGCGCCGACGGAGGCGGAGGCGGAGCTGCGCCGCGGCCGCCGCTATTCGGTGGCGCGCCGGCTGGCCGGCTTGTTCGCGTCGTATGCCAGGCAACGCCCGAGCCTGCTGACCGATTGGCTGGCGGGCGATCCGGGTGACCTCGACCCGGACCTGGCCTGGCAACCGGAGCTCTGGCGCGCGCTGGTGGCCGCCGTGCCCGCCGATCCCCCGCACATCCGGCACCAGCGGACCGTCGCCGGGCTGCGCGAAGGCCGGACCGGCCTGCCGGCGCGGCTGTCCCTGTTCGGCCACACCCGGTTGGCGTGCACCGACGTGGAGCTCCTGGACGCATTGTCCGCCCACCACGACTTGCATCTGTGGCTGCCGCATCCCAGCGACCAACTGTGGCGCGCGCTGGCCGGCGCCCGCGGTGCCATCCCCCGCCGCCTGGACACCGGCCATCGCACCGTGGGTCACCCACTGCTGGCCACGCTCGGACGCGACCTGCGCGAACTCCAGCGCGGCCTGCCCGCCGATCCGCAGACGGACGAGCATCTCCCCGCACCGGAACGGCCCGACACACTGCTCGGCTGGCTGCAGTCCGACATCGCCGCGAATGCCGTTCGGCCGCAAGGGCGTAACCTCGCCGAAGATGACCGCTCCGTGCAGATACACAACTGCCACGGACCGGCGCGCCAGGTCGACGTGCTGCGCGAGGTGCTGCTCGGCCTGCTGCAGGACGACCCGACGCTGGAGCCGCGCGACATCCTGGTGATGTGCCCGGACATCGAGACGTACGCGCCGCTGATCGTCGCCGATTTCGGGCTCGGCGACGTCGTGCACGGCGCGCATCCCGCGCACCGGTTGCGGGTGCGGCTCGCTGACCGCTCTCCGCTGCAGACCAATCCGCTGCTCGGGGTCGCCTCGCGGTTGCTGGCGCTGGCCGGCAGCCGGGTGACCGCCAGCGAGGTGCTCGACTTCGCCGAGGTGGCGCCCGTGCGCGCCCGCTTCGACTTCACCGACGACGACCTGGAGGCCATCACCCGCTGGGTCCGGCAGGCCAACATCCGGTGGGGGTTCGACCAGGAGCATCGGCGGCCGTATCACGTCGACTTCGTGCACAACACCTGGCGTTTCGGCATCGACCGGGTGCTGGCCGGCGTCGCGATGTCCGACGACTCGCACGCCTGGCTGGACGCGACGCTGCCCCTCGACGACGTCAGCAGCAACCGCGTCGAATTGGCCGGCCAATTCGCCGAATTCGTGGACCGGCTGCAACGCGCGGTCGACTCACTCACCGGCGCGCGGCCGTTGGGCGACTGGCTGGCCGCGCTGGCCGACGGGATCGAGCTGCTGACGCGCATCGACGACTCGGACCTGTGGCAGACCAGTCAGATGCACCGGGAGTTCGCCTCGACGCTGGCCGACGCCGGGCCGCACGCCGGCACGGTGCTGCGGCTGCCCGACATCCGGGCGCTCCTCGAGGGGCGCCTTGCCGGGCGCCCGACGCGGGCCAACTTCCGCAGCGGCACGCTGACGGTGTGCACCATGGTCCCGATGCGCTCGGTGCCGCACCGGGTGGTGTGCCTGGTGGGCCTCGACGACGGCGTGTTCCCCAGGCTCGGTGTGGTCGACGGCGACGACGCGCTGGCCCGCGACCCGATGACCGGCGAGCGCGACATCCGTTCGGAGGACCGGCAATTGCTGCTGGACGCCATCGGCGCGGCCACCGAGAAGCTGGTGATCACCTACACCGGCGCCAACGAGTACTCGGGCCAGCCGCGTCCGCCCGCGGTGCCGCTGGCCGAGCTGCTGGACACCCTGGACATGACCGCGTCGAGCGAGCAGACGGGCAAGGTTCGCGGGCGCATCGTCGTACAGCATCCATTGCAGCCCTTCGACGTTCGCAATGTCATCCCGGGAAGGCTGGTGCCGAAAGTCCCCTTCAGCTTCGACCCGACCGTGCTGCGCGCGGCGCGGGCCGCCGCGGGCGAACGCGGCGAGGCGCGCAGGTTCATTTCGGAACCGCTGCCGGCACCGCCGGCCGACGACGTCATCCTCGCCGACCTGGTGAGCTTCTTCAAGGACCCGGTCAAGGGCTTCTTCCGCGCCCTCGAATTCACCCTGCCGCGGGACGTCGACGGCGTGCAGGACGCCATACCCGTCGACCTGGACGGCCTCGAGGAGTGGACGGTCGGCGACCGGATGCTGAGCGACATCCTGCGCGGGTGGACACCGGACGACGCCCGGCAGGCCGAGTGGCGGCGGGGGACCCTGCCACCCGGCCAACTGGGATGGCGCAGGGCAACCGAGATTCGCGACCAGGCCGCCCTACTGGCGGCCGCCGCGCAGCAACACCGCGGGGCCGACGCCAAGGCGTACGACGTCGACATCGAACTCGGCTCCGGGCGGCGGCTCACGGGCACGGTCGCACCCGTGTACGGGGAGCGGCTGGTATCGGTGACCTATTCCAAGCTGGATGGCAAGCATCTGCTCGAGTCGTGGATTCCCTTGCTGGCATTGATCGCTCACGACCCCGACCGTGACTGGTCGGCGGTGTGCATCGGCCGCCTGAAGAGGGGGACCACCCCGCGGGTGGAGGGGCTCGGGCGTCCACCCGACGACGCCTCAGCGGTGCTGCGTGAGCTGGT
This sequence comes from Mycobacterium sp. E3251, assembly GCF_001666835.1. Taxonomy (GTDB): domain Bacteria; phylum Actinomycetota; class Actinomycetes; order Mycobacteriales; family Mycobacteriaceae; genus Mycobacterium. The sequence continues at coordinate 20,390 of NZ_LZJF01000023.1, forward strand.
GGCGATCTACGACGCGGGGCGCCGGGAGCCGATCCCGTTGCCCATCAAGACATCCTATGCCTGGGCGGCCGCCCGGCACTGCGGCGACGATCCGCTGCGTGAGGCGGAATACCGGTGGAAGTTCGAGCACGATGAGCCGGCCCACCTGCGGGCCTGGGGCAAGAACACCCGCCTGACCGATCTGATGCGACCCGTGCGACCGGGCGAGGAGCACGACGGCGAAGACACCCGGCTGGGCGCGTACGCCGCCCGGGTTTGGCTGCCGATGCTGCGCTCCGAAAGGAAGCCGACATGATCGAGCGGTTCGACCTGCTCGGACCGCTGCCCGCCGATCGGTCCACCACGGTGCTGGAGGCCAGCGCGGGCACCGGCAAGACGTTCGCGCTGGCGGGCCTGGTCACCCGCTACGTCGCCGAGGGCGTGGCGACGCTGGACCAGATGTTGCTCATCACCTTCGGCCGCGCCGCCAGCCAGGAGCTGCGGGAGCGTGTGCGCGGCCAAATGGTCGAGGCGGTGGCCGCTTTCGATGACGGCGCGGGTGCCAATGAATTGGTGGCTTACCTGCTGGAGGGCACCGACGACCAGCGCGCGGTGCGCAAGCAGCGCCTCCGCGACGCGCTGGCCCGCTTCGACGCGGCAACGATCGCCACCACGCACCAGTTCTGCCAGTTGGTGTTGAAGTCGCTGGGCGTGGCCGGCGATACCGCCGCGAACGTCACGCTGCTGGAGAGCCTCGACGAGCTGATCGTTCAGATCGTCGAGGACCTCTACCTCGCACACTTCGGACAAGAGCGCGACGATCCGGCGCTGGATTACCGCGAGGCGCTGCGGCTGGCGCGCGAGGTCGTCAAGAATCCCTCGACGCAGCTGCGGCCGCGCGACCCCGAGCCCGGATCGCGGGCCGCCGTGTGCGTCTCCTTCGCGAAAGACGTTCTCGCTGAACTTGATACGCGCAAGCGGCGACTGGGCGTGCTCGACTACGACGACCTGCTGAGCCGGCTCGCCGCCGCGCTGGCCACCGACGACTCCCCCGCGCGGGCCCGGATGCATCACCGCTGGCCGATCGTCATGGTCGACGAGTTCCAGGACACCGACCCGGTGCAGTGGCAGGTGATCGACCGCGCGTTCAGCGGACGCTCGACGGTGATCCTCATCGGTGATCCCAAGCAGGCCATCTACGCGTTTCGCGGCGGTGACATCGTGACGTATCTGCGGGCGGCCGCGACCGCCGGTGAGAAGAAGACGCTGGCCGTCAATTGGCGTAGCGATGCGGCACTCATCGATCGCCTGCAGGTGGTGTTGCGCGGCGCCCAACTTGGCGACCCCGCCATACTGGTGGACGACGTCGAGGCCTACCACCGGGGACACCGGCTCGCCGGTGCCCCGCACAACGACCCGTTCCGGTTGCGGGTGGTGCAACGAGAATCGTTGGGCCGCCGTGGGGTTCAAAACTTGCCCATCGACGAGCTGCGGGCACACATCGGCGCCGACCTGGCCGCCGATGTCCGCGCATTGCTGGCGAGCGGCGCGACGTTCGGTGGCAGGCCGCTGCAGGCCCGCGACATCGCCGTGATCGTGGAGAAGCACAAGGACGCCGCCGCCTGCTACCGGGCGCTGTGTGACGCGGGCGTACCGGCGGTGTACACGGGCGACTCGGACGTGTTCTCCTCGGACGCCGCCGAAGACTGGCTCTGCCTGCTGGAGGCGTTCGACCAACCGCACCGGCCCGGCATGGTGCGCGCCGCGGCGGCGACCATGTTCTTCGGCGAGACCGCGGAATCGCTGACGGCCGGCGGTGACGCGCTGACCGACCGCGTCGCGGAAACGTTGCGGGAGTGGGCCGGTCACGCCCGGGAGCGTGGCGTCGCGGCCATCTTCGAGGCCGCGCAGCTGTCGGGCATGGGCGACCGCGTGCTGTCCGCCCGCGGCGGCGAACGGCACATGACCGACCTGGCGCACGTCGCGCAGCTGCTGCAGGAGGTCGCGCATCGGGAGCGCTCCAGCCTGCCCGCGCTCCGCGACTGGCTGCGCAGGCAACGCGGCGAACGCGGCGGCGCGCCCGAACGCAACCGGCGCCTGGACAGTGACGCCGCGGCCGTGCAGATCATGACCGTCTTCGTGAGCAAGGGCCTGCAATACCCGATTGTGTATTTGCCGTTCGCGTTCAACCGCAATACCCAGGACCGCGATGTGGTGCTGTTCCATGACGAGGGCGTGCGCTGCTTGCACATCGGCGGCAAGGACAGCCCGGACTTCACGGCCGTCGAGAGGCTGGGCCGCAAGGAGGACGCCAGCGACGACAGCCGGCTGACGTATGTCGCGCTGACCCGCGCCCAGGCGCAGGTCGTGGCCTGGTGGTCGCCGGCGTTCGACGAACCCAACGGCGGACTCTCGCGGCTGCTGCGCGGCCGCCGACCGGGAGATTCCTGCGTACCCGACCGATGCGAACCGGCCAAGATCTCCGACGACGACGCGATGGCCCGCTTGCGCGAATGGGAGGCGGCGGGCGGTCCGGTGATCGAGCGTTCGGTGGTGGCCGCGGCACCGTCCGTGCCGCCCGAGCCGGTGCCGTCCGACCTGGCCAGCCGCCACTTTCATCGCGGCATCGACACGGGGTGGCGGCGCACCTCGTACTCCGGCCTGATCCGGGCGGCGACGGAGATTTTCGGGTCCGTCGGGGTGAGCAGCGAGCCGGAGGTCACCGAACTGGACGACGAAGCGGGTGATCTTCCGCTGGCCCAGGGTTCATCCGGGCCGGAAGTGCCGTCGCCGATGGCGGACCTGCCGATGGGCGCGAAGTTCGGCACGCTCGTGCACGCCGTGCTGGAGACGACTGACCCGTTTGCAGCCGATCTGGCCGCCGAGTTGGAGTCACACATCCGCGGCCACTCGGTGTGGTGGCCGGTCGACGTGGCCCCGGACCTGCTGGCAGCGGCCATGGTGCCGATGCACGATACGCCGTTGGGTCCGCTGGCCGGCGACCTGACCCTGCGCCGGATCGGGCTCCAGGATCGGTTGCGCGAGTTGGACTTCGAGTTCCCGCTGGCCGGCGGTGATCTGCGCTCGACCGCGCCCGAGATCCGCCTGGCGGACATGGGGACGTTGCTGCGCGCGCACCTACCGGCCGACGACGCGCTGGCGCCGTACGCCGATCGGTTGACCAGCCGCCCCCTTGGTGATCAGCCGCTGCGCGGCTACCTCACCGGCTCCGTCGACGCCGTGCTGCGCGTGCCCGACGGCGCGGCGCACCGCTACCTGGTGGTCGACTACAAAACCAACTGGCTCGGTGATCCCGACCGGCCGCTGACATCCGCCGATTACGACCGGCCACGGCTGGTCGAGGCGATGCTGCACTCGGATTATCCGCTGCAGGCGCTGCTGTACAGCGTTGTGCTGCACCGGTTCCTGCGGTGGCGGCTACCTGAATACGACCCGGCGCGGCATCTCGGCGGCGTCCTCTACCTCTTCGTGCGCGGGATGTGCGGCGCGGCCACACCCGTAATCGATGGGCACCCGTCGGGGGTGTTCAGCTGGCGGCCGCCGTCGTCGTTGGTAACCGAAATGTCGGACCTGCTCGACGGGAGGGCGGCCGCGTGACGCTGGAGGCGATCGGCGCCGAGGGCCTGCTGCGGACGTACACCGGGGCAGGCGTCTTCGAGGCCGCCGATGTCCATGTGGCACAGCGGCTTACGGCGCTCGCCGGCGAGCCCGACGAGCGGGTGGCGCTGGCGGTCGCGCTGCTGGTGCGCGCGCTGCGGGGCGGTTCGGTGTGCGTGGACCTGCACACGGTGGCCGCGCAAGTCGGCGACGCGGAGCTGCCCTGGCCCGACGCCGGCGAATGGATGGCCGCCGTGCGGTCCAGCCCGCTGGTCGGCTCGCCGCCGGTGCTGCGGTTGTTCGGGGAGCTGCTGTACCTGGACCGGTATTGGCTCGAGGAGGAGCAGGTGTGCGCCGACCTGCTCGCGCTCTCCGTTCCCCGGGCAACGGGCGACGTGCCCGCCGTCGATCGGCTCTTTCCATCAGGCTATGACGAGCAACGGGCCGCCGCGGAAATCGCTGTCTCGCAGGCGGTCACCGTGCTGACCGGCGGCCCGGGCACCGGCAAGACCACCACGGTGGCGCGACTCCTTGCTCTGCTGGCCGGGCAGGCCGAGCTCGTCGGCCTCCCTCGGCCCCGGATCGCGCTGGCGGCGCCGACCGGCAAGGCGGCGGCCCGGCTCGCCGAGGCGGTGGCCGCCGAGGTGCAGCGGCTGGACGCCGCGGACCGGGCGCGGCTAGCGGGCCTGCCGGCGACGACGCTGCACCGGCTGCTGGGCTCTCGGCCGGATACGTCGGTGCGGTTCAAGCACAATCGCGGCAACCGGCTGCCACACGACGTGATCGTCGTCGACGAGACGTCGATGGTGTCGCTGACGATGATGGCCCGCCTGCTCGAGGCGGTGCGGCCCGATACCCGGCTCATCCTGGTGGGCGATCCCGACCAGCTCGCCTCGGTGGAAGCCGGTGCTGTGCTGGCCGATCTGGTGGATGGGCTCGCTACGCGCGACGACGTGCGGGTCGCGGCGCTGCGCACGCCGCATCGCTTCGGCGAGTCGATCGGTGCGCTGGCCGAAGCGATCCGGATCGGCGACGCCGACCGCGTGCTGGAGTTGCTGAGTGCCGGTGGCGATCACGTCGAGTGGCTCGACTCCGACGGGCCGACCGACCGGCTGCGCGCGGTCCTGGTTCCGCACGCGCTGAGGGTGCGGGAGGCCGCGGTGCTCGGCGCCACCGGTGTGGCGTTGGCGACGCTCGACGAGCACCGGCTGTTGTGCGCGCACCGGCACGGCCCGTACGGGGTGTCGCACTGGAACCGGCAGGTGGAGCGTTGGCTCACGGAGGAGACGGGT
>NZ_LZJF01000024.1 GCF_001666835.1 Mycobacterium sp. E3251
GGCCTGTTGGTCGCGGGCCAGACCACGACCCAGCGCCCGCGTACCTGCCAGCGGCTCGGTCACCGACTTCATGACGGTCCGGGAACGTGGCAGCGTGCAGCACCTTGGCTCCACGGTCAGCGGGCGGCTAGGTCCGTCGAACGACCGGATGGACGCGCTGGAAGCGCTTTTCCCCGCGGTCACCGCGTCTGGCATCCCGAAGGCGGGCGGGATGGAGGCGATCCTGCGTCTCGACGACGCCCCGCGCGGACTGTATTCCGGTGCGGTCGTGATGTTTTCGGCCGACGGCGGCTTGGACGCGGCGCTGACGCTGCGGGCCGCTTACGAACGCGACGGCGTGACATGGTTGCGGGCCGGGGCGGGCATCATCGAAGAGTCCACGCCGGAGCGTGAATTCGAAGAGACCTGCGAAAAGCTCTCCACCCTCGCGCCGTACCTGGTTCCGCGCCAGTAGCGCGTGCGCGACTGATTCGTGCCCGTCGGAGCCCTCCGGCGGGGTGGCCCACTCGGCATAGGGACCTTTGGCCCTAGTTGGCGGGGATTCCGGCGTGTCATCTTCATGTAACCGGATGACACAGATACATTGTGCGTTACTTGACGGCACACATAACTGGAGGGCTTTGTGTCCAACGACCTGACCAACCTGCAGCTACTACACGAACTTGAGCCGGTGGTCGAGGATCTGCTCAACCGCCACCTGACGATGTTCAAAGAGTGGAATCCGCATGATTATGTCCCGTGGTCGGACGGCAAGAACTTCTACGCGCTCGACGGTCAGGATTGGGAGCCCGGACACAGCCGGCTCCCCGACGTCGCGCAGGTGGCGATGGTGCAGAACCTGCTGACAGAGGACAATTTGCCGTCGTATCACCGCGAGATCGCGATGAATTTCAGCATGGACGGCCCCTGGGGGCAATGGGTCAACCGGTGGACGGCCGAGGAGGCCCGGCACAGCACGGCGTTGCGCGACTACCTGGTGGTCACCCGCGCCGTCGACCCCGTCGAGCTGGAGAAGTTGCGGCTCGAGCAAATGACGCGGGGCTTCAGCCCGGGGCAGAATCAGCAGGGTGATATGTTTGCCGAGAGTCTGTTCGACGCGGTCATGTACGTCTCGTTTCAGGAGCTTGCCACCCGGGTCTCCCACCGCAACACCGGTAAGGCGTCTCAAGACCCCATCGCGGAGCAGCTGATGGCCAGGGTGTCGCACGACGAGAACCTGCACATGATCTTTTACCGGGATGTCAGTGGAGCGGGTTTGGACATCGCCCCGAACCAGGCGATGAAGTCGGTGCACCGCATCTTGCGCAACTTCAAGATGCCCGGGTTCACGGTGCCCGAATTCCGGCGAAAGGCGGTAATCATCGCCGTCGGCGGTGTTTACGACCCGCGCATCCATCTCGACGAGGTGGTGATGCCGGTGCTCAGGAAGTGGCGCATCTTCGAACGCGAAGACTTCACCGGGGAGGCCGCGCGCATGCGCGACGATCTTGCCGTGTTGGTCAAGGAGCTCGAGCAGGCCTCCGACAAATTCGACGAATCCAAGCAGCGCTATCTCGAGCGTGAGGCCCGCAAGACCGAGCGGATCACCGCCAGCAAGGTGCTGAAGACGGAAGGGACGCTGACTCTGAGCGGGCACTGACCATGATTTTCCGCCGATGAGGCTCCCGCCACGTCGATGTGGCGCTTGATTCGCACTCTATAGATTCACTTCGGGGCCAACGAACCTGCTAACTCCTGAACTTCGAGCATTGGGCAGTTTGAAACGCGGCTCAGTGGGAACCCACACTTCCCCCTCGCATGTTCAAGTCAGGAAAGCTCATGGTTAGAGCACGTATCGACCGGCTCAAAGAAGACTGGTTTCTGCTCCTGGGCACGCTTGCCGCTTTGTCCACGCCGCAATCGGGCATCATCTACGGGTTTGCCAACCGTCGACGAGCGCAGGAACCCGGCAGGCAGGTCGCACCCGCCCCGCCACAAGTGGTTCGACCCGAAAAACTCATCGCTTAGCCCGACGCCGATTCCGGCGAGGAGCTGGACTCGAGGTAGTCGGCCAGTATGTGGCCCACCAGTGACTCGATGTTGGACTCGATCGACGACGCGAGCGTGGCGGTGACCGTCGCCACGGCCTGAGTGCGGAAGCGCACCAGCATGGTGATCAGTTCGGCAATCTCGGCATCCGGCGGTAACGGCTCGCCCGGCTTGATGCGGTCCAGCACGTGCTCGGCTCCGGCACGCACCAGCATGTCGCTGATCTTGTCGATTTCGGGCACGATCTGCTCGTGTAAGTCGACGAGCTTCTCCAATTTGACTCCGTAGCCACGGATTTCGTTGAACGCCTCGATCAGTTTGGGACGGATGACGGTGGCTTGGGCTCCGTCGACCCGAATGACGTGCAGCGCTACCAGGCGCTCGAACGCGTCCGGGTCGTCAACGAGTCGCTGCGCCTCGGCCAGTGGCATGGTCTCCGGTTTCTCGGTGGTCCACGGGCCCGCGATGGCCGTCTCCAGGCCCAGCACGTCGCCCAGGTTCTTGCCCTGCTCCCAGGCGCTGAGCATTTCGCGAACGTGCGCGATGTTGTATCCGCGGTCGAGCATCGAGGTGATCAGCCGCAGCCGGGTCAGGTGGGTGTCGTTGAACAATGCGATGCGGCCGACCCGCGTCGGCGGGGGGAGCAGTCCGCGGTCGCGGTAGACGCGGATGTTGCGGGTGGTGGTGCCGGCCAGCCGGGCCAGATCATCGATCCGGTACTCACCGGACGTGGGGACGCCGTGGGGATGGCGGACCGCCGCGTCGAAAAGCTGCGAGACCGCCGTCTCGATCAACTGTCGGTACTCCCGCGATTGGCGCCGAACGCGCTTGGGCGCGCGCCGCACGTTGTGCAGCACGCTGGCGATGGTGCCAGGCTCGGGGCTTGAAGAACGGTGGAGCGGGCGGTCGGGTGCCATGTGTCAGCCCGACGCGGTGGCCAGCGCCCGGGTGCGGCGCGCCACCGCCTGGTAATCGTCGTAGCGGAAATCCCTCATCTGCCGAAGATACTGCGTCGCGAAACCCGGGTACATCGACCCGTTGTATCCGTCCTTGGTGAGGTACCAACTGCGGCAGCCGGACATCCATGTCGTCTTGGTGAGGCGGCGCTGGAGGCTGTCGTTGTGCCGGCGCTGGACCTCCTCGCGCACATCGAGATAGCGCAGGTCGTTGTCAAGGATGGCGGTGATGCCGCGCACCGCGTACTCCAGCTGCCCCTCGATGTAGACCAGCAGGGAGTTGTGACCTGGCCCGGAGTTGGGTCCGGTCATGACGAACAGATTCGGATACCCGTGCACGTTGATGCTCTTGTAAGCCTGTGCGCCAACGGCCCATTCGTCGGCCAGCGACCGGCCGCCGAGCCCGGTGACCGCGAACGGCGGTCCGGTCAGATGGACGTCATAGCCGGTGGCGAAGACGACGCAGTCGAGGTGGTGCTCGATGCCGTCGCTGGTGCGGATGCCGGCCGGGCTCATAGTGGCGATCGGCCAGTCGATGAGCTTGCAGTTGTCGCGCTGCAGGGCGGGGTAGTAGTCGCTGGAGACCAGCATGCGCTTGCACCCCGGCCGGAAGTCCGGCGTCAGCTGGCGTCGCAGCCAAGGGTCCTTCACCTGGGCGCGCAGATGTGCCCGCCCCAGGCGCGCGGCCAGCGAGGTCAACGGCGTGTCCCACACCAGGGCCGTGGCGCTCGCCTCGTGACCCCAGAACAAGGCCTGCCGCGCAAGTTGCTGGGCGGCAGGCACTTTGGTGAACAGGGCCTGCACGGCCGGCGGGGTGGCGGCGTCCAGGCGCGGCAGCACCCAGCAGGGGGTGCGTTGGAACACCTTGACGAAGCCGGCGCGTTTCACCAGCTCGGGAATGATCTGGATTCCGCTGGCGCCGGTGCCGATGACGGCGACCCGTTTGCCCGCGAAATCGTAGTCGTGGTCCCAGCGGGCGCTGTGAATCTTGTGCCCGCGATAACTGTCCAGCCCGCGAATGTCGGGGAAGCTGACGTCCGAGAGCGGTCCGGAAGCCAGCACGACGGTGCGCGCACGGAATCGCTTGCGGCGTCGGGTGGTTGCGGTCCAAACCCCGTTAGCTTCGTCGAAGCTCAGGCCGTTGACCTCATGGCCGAATCGGATGTGGCGGCGGATGTCGAATCTGGTCGCCATGTCTTCGAGGTGGCGGCAGATCTCCGCGGCGGGGGAGTACGTACGCGACCAGGCCGGGTTCTTGACGAACGAGTACGAATACAGCAGCGAGGGGACGTCACAGCTGGCGCCCGGATAGGTTGTGTCGCGCCAGGTTCCGCCAACCCGCTCGCCGCGTTCCAGGATGACGATGTCGTCGACTCCGGCGTCGGCCAACCGGATCGCCGCTCCCAGCCCGGTGAAGCCGGCTCCGATGATGAGCACCGCGTGGGTGTGGTCGCCTGCCATGGTCACGCCGCCGGCTCGTGGGTGAGTTCTCCAACCCAAGTCGGTACCGACGGAAGCAGGGGCCGCGGATATCGGTCGGAAAGCCATACCATCGAATTCGCCAGCAGGTGGTACGGGTGGCGTGGATTTGTGACCACTCCCGCGTAACGCCTCAGGAAACGATAAGTCGGTACCCGCCTGGTACGTTCGCCGCGATCACCAAGCTCTTTGAATCTCTTCACAGCTCGGTAAAGCCGCTCCGGCTCCATACCCATGTCCGTGATCTCATTGCGGATCCTGTTGATCAGCGGTGCGCCCATGATCGCACCGATGATGAGACCCGGAGTGGCGTTGTGACCGACGAAGTCGATCAGCAACCGTCGGATCTTCGCGTGCCCGATCATGTCGAGGACTTCGAAATCGACAACCAGGTGGCGTGATTCGTCATTGTTGATCTTCTCGAAAACCTGGTGGCAGATGGGGTCGTGCACCTCATCGAGGAGGAATTTCAACAGGGCGCCGTCCAGGGCGACTTCGAGCATCGGAATGACCGTGCCCAGCAGAGACAGCGGCATGTCATCGGCCCAGCGGTCCAGCCAGTCGATCGCCAGTCGGATGTTCACGTTCGGCTCGGGAATCTCACCGTCGGTGAGCATGCCCCAACGCTTCATCAGCGCCAGTTCGGCGTTGGCGTGGCGCTGCTCCTCGGCGTGGAAGTAACGGTAGATCTCGGCAATGGTCGGTGTGGGTGCCTTCTTCGCCAGCGCAGCGAAGCCCCTGGCGCCGATATTCTCGATCCAGCATAGGTCGGCCATGAACGCCTTGAGCTGTGGCCGCTGTTCATCACTGATCATTTCGGCGCCGGGCGCGTCCCAATCGATGTCGGCGAGCGCCCACTGGCGATCCTTGATCTTGGCGAGCATAGCTTCCATGTCGATGGCCATCGGGAGCTCCTTTGCGTTGGGTGATCAGGGCAGGTTGATTCGGGACACCAGGCCGGCCGCACGCGTATAGGCCTGCGGGGCCATGCGTTTGATATTCCAGCCGATCTTGGCGTCGAGTTGCGGCATGCAGTACAGCTCGCCGCGGTCGTGCGCGTCCAGGCAGATCCGCGCGACTCTGTCCGCCGAAAATCCGGTCCAGCGCATCAATCTGTTCGCCAGCTGGCTGGATTCCTCGCTGATGCGGCCCGACGCGACGATGTTGGTCTTCACGAACGTCGGGCACAGCACCGTGACTTTCACCCCGGTGCCGGCCAATTCGGCGGCCAGGGTCTCCGAAAGTGAGAGCACACCGGCCTTGCTGACGTTGTAGGCGGCCATGCCCGGGGCCGCGCCGAATGCGGCCGCCGAGGCCACGTTGATGATGCCCCGGGCAGCGTGCGACGGGGCCCGCAGGATCGGGGTGAACACATGGCAGCCGTGAATGGGCCCCCACAGGTTGATGCCCAGCGTCCACTGCCAATCATCCAGCGGCGCATCGCCGATGGCCGCGCCGCCGGCGCCGACACCGGCGTTGTTGATCACCAGCGTCGGCGGCCCGGAAAACCAGGCCTGTGACTGGTCGGCCAGCGCCTGGACATCCTCGAGTTTCGAGACGTCGCAACGGATGGCGGTGGCTCTGCCGCCCTGGTCGGTGATCGCGTCGGCCGTCCTTTGGGCGGCGGCTTCGTCGATGTCGCTGCAGACGACCGCGCCGCCGCGCCGGGCGAGTTCGACGGCGAACGCCGCGCCGATGCCGCTTCCGGCGCCGGTCACCACCGCCGACGCGCCGCGGCTGGGTTTCGACCTTCCGAGCAATCTGTCCAACATGCCTCAGAGCACCTCCTGGGTCGTGGCGCGCGCATCCTGCAACGCGTGGGCGATGAACCGCGCGACGTAGGCCACAGCCTTGGCGGCCTCGGGCGTCATGCGTGGCAGTGCCTGAAAGACGTGCACCTGGTGCGGCCAGATCTGCAGTTCGCATCGGCCGCCCGCGGCTTGGATGTCGGCCGCCAGCTGACGGGCGTCGTCCTGAAGCATCTCGGCTCCGCCGGCCTGGATGAGGGTCGGCGGAAGCGGCGGGCCGCCGGCCACATTCAGTGTCAGCCGCTGGTGAGTGAGGTCCACTCCGGCGTGATACATGCTGACCAGGCGAGCCGCGTCGGCCGCCCGGATCGCGGGATCGCGACGCGTCCGTTCACGGGCGAGGCACAGCTCGAAGGTGACGTCGTAGAGCGGGGAGAACAGCGCCAGCGCGGCGGGGTGGTCGGCGGCGACCTCGGGTTGCAGCAACATGTCGACGGCCAGGTGCCCGCCCGCCGAATCTCCGGCGACCACAATCTGTTTCGGCGATACTCCACAAGATTGCAGCAGCCAGTCCCAGCCCGCCCGTGCGTCATCGGCCGCGGTGGGAAAGCGGTGGCGGGGCGCGAGTCGGTAATCGATGCTGAAGACCGGCAAGCTGGTCAAGGATGAGAGCCAGGACGTCAACCGCCGGTGGGTTTTTGGCGAACACACGGCGTAACCGCTGCCGTGCACGTAGTAGATGGCTCCCACGGATGTGGACGATCGCGCCGCCTCGCTGGTCGGGGTGCGCGGTCCGTATACCCATTCACCCTTGACGCGGCGCCCGTCGGGCAGCTTCGTGTCGACGTGTTCGACGCGGGTGCCCGCCAGCGAGGGGCCGAACGTTCCCATGATCCTGGCGACGATCTGGCGCGACAGCCATAGCCCCCATGCTCGCTCGGGCGGTATCAGGCCCGTGACCGGCCGCAGGGTGTAAGCACTTACCGCCGCCGCGCCACGGGACCGCAATGACCCGCGGGCCGGAACACCGTCCGCCATGTCACGCAGTCAATAACAAATGGTGACATTAGTCAATGGCATCTTTGGCGGCGATCAAGGCTGGCTGCTGCGCCGCCTGTCCGGTGGCAAGCTGAACGTCAGGTCGTCGACGGCGACGAAATACCTATTCCGCCAAAGGGCGGCATCCGTCGGGTCATCGATGGTTACCTCGCTATCCCCAAGAGTGTCACGAACTTCGAGGACCAAGGCAAGTTTCGCCACCATGCTGGGTAGGCCCTTCGAATACCAAAGGTCGCGGAGGGCAACCAGATCACTTACGTTCTTGAGGTCATCGTTGAGCCCGATGATCTCCTCGGATTGACCAGCGTGCTTGGCTTGGATGGCCGTCAGTTTTCGTTGAAGTTCGGCCATCGACCGCTGGCGTTCGACTAGGTCACGCACGATGCTCCATACGGCGGCCGCCAGGTCCATGCGGAACGGCCCTTGGGCATCCATGTCGGGAATGCTCATCGAGGTTCGTCCCTTCCGGTCCGGTTCACACCATGGGGGCGCTTAGAGGCAGCCAACATCCGGCAGCAGATTGAGAATACACGCTCACAGTTGCCGATAGGAATCGTTTACGGCGACCGCGCCTGTGTGAAGGCAAGGAATCGGTGGGACGTAAATCGTTCGGGGGAGCCGCGGAATAACTCCGTGGACGCCACCTGTTCCGGCACTACTCCGGCGGCGAGCATCGCCTGGAGTTTGAAGGCACGCGCGGCGGGACTGAGTCGGTGCCTGATGTGTCCGACCGATTGATCGAGCGCACTGGGCCATTCGTTCCCGGGCATCGCCGTTGCGGCGTAGCCACGTGCCACTGCCTCAGTGAAATAGGCGCGCACCGAGAGGTTTTCCGAGAAAAGCCGATGCGAGGCGATGATCGCATCCGGCCATAGCGGATCCCCGCGGAGGCTATCGCGCCTAATCGGCGAACTGGTCTTGGCGCCCACGATTCGCAACGGCCGGTCATCGCGGGAAACCCCCAACTGCACGGTCACGTCCCACCCCGCCGATGACCAGTCGTAGATCAGGCCTCCCGCGGTGCGCACGACGTCGGTCTCGTCGGCTCCGAGGACTACCAAACAGTGTTTGGTCATTCGACCACGCAGGGTGTTCGCCGCGTCATTGAGCTCCGCGTCATCGGAGTGGATTGCCGGCGGGATCATCTGACTGCGGTCTCTGGCGCGGGCGGAGTACGCCGGCTATCGATAATCGTCCGTGGCGCAGCGGAGATCCTCCCGCGCAGGCCCATTCCTTTCGTCGCCGGGCCCGAGCCCGAACACGTTGCTGAACGCACCTGTACTGGCCCCACGGCTCAGAATGCCATCCTGATACCACTTGTACGCCCACACCCTTCTTTATCTCCGCTGACTTGCGAGCGGTAGACGCGGTGTCACGGTCCGGACTCGCGCGCTGTCCGGGCCCGTTCGGAAGAGGCAGGAGTTGTGTGACACCATGTCGGTAATGATCATACTTATTTCTGAGAATACCGGTATCCGCCGCGTAGGTCGGCTTGGAGCCGGGCGTCCCCATTCAGTTCGACACGGCGATGGCCCTAGCCGAGTGCCCGGATCATGAGGCCACTACCGGAGATCACACCCTGGAATCAATGGTTTTGGACCTCGGGTGCGGACGGCAACCTACGCATTCAGCGTTGTCTCGAATGTCATACCTACGTGCACCCACCGGTGCCGATCTGCCCGGAGTGCCGCGCAACGTCGGCTGAACCTACCGTGGTTTCGGGACGAGCGACAGTAGTGGGCTACACGTTGAATGAGCATCCGTGGCTGCCGGGATTCGACCCGCCCTATGTGATCGCCGTGGTTGCACTCGACGAGTGCGCCCAGGTGCGCTTGACAACGAACATTGTGGGGTGCCGGCCCGAGGGGGTGCATGTCGGCCAGCGTGTCGCCGTCCGGTTCAAGAACGTTGACGACGTCTGGATTCCGTTGTTCGAGCCCACAGGCGGCACCGACGAGCGGGATCTAGTGGGTCCGGCGAGTTCGCCGGCGCCGCGATGCCCGCTGACAACAGAGCGCTTTGAGCATGGGTCCGTCATATCGGGCATTGGTCGCTCTGCGACGGGTCGCCGGCTGATGATCGATCCGTTGTCGCTTACGGTGGATGCGTGCTTAGCTGCGGTCAATGATGCTGGTCTGGAACTTGCTGATATCGACGGTCTTTCGACGTACCCGGGCCCCGTGGGTATGGGCATGAGTGAAGGCGGAATCGCGGCGGTCGAAGAGGCGCTGCGCGTGCATCCGACCTGGATCAACGGCGGCATGGATCTGACCGGTCAGGGCGGCGCGATCATTGCGGCGATGATGGCGGTGGCTTCCGGTCTGTGCAGGCACGTCCTTTGCTTTCGGACCGTGTGGGAGTCGACGTTTGCAGCCCTTCGCTTACGCGCGGGCGGCGGGCGGGTGGCTGGGCCACAGCAGTGGTCGTTGCCGTTCGGCGCGGCGTCCGCGGCCAACTGGATTGGGGTGAACGCCAACCAGTATTTGCACCGCTACGGCGGTGATCGAGAGCTCTTCGGCATGATCGCGGTGAACGCGCGCCGCAATGCGGCGCTCAATCCTGCGGCCATCTACCGCGACCCGATGACGATGGATGACTACTTCGCCGCGCGGGCGATCACCTCACCGTTCGGGCTGTATGACTGTGATGTTCCGTGCGACGGCTCGATAGCGATCGTGGTGTCCGACGCCACGGTGGCCGGCGATTTGCCGCGACCGGCAGTGCGCTGTGAGGCCGTCGGCACGCAGATCCTCGAACGCGTCTCGTGGGATCAGGGCACACTTACGCACGAGCCCCAAGTCATCGGCCAGGCGGCGCACCTGTGGAGTCGAACCGGCCTGCGTCCCAAGGACGTCGACCTTGCACTCCTCTACGACGGCTTTACCTTCAACTGCGTGTCATGGCTGGAAGCCCTGGGTTTCTGTGGCTTCGGCGAGGCCCAAGGATGGCTCGATGGTGGGCGGCGCATTGCGCTGGACGGCGAGCTGCCACTCAATACGCACGGCGGCCAGCTGTCGGAGGGGCGGCTGCACGGATTCGGATTCGTCTACGAAGCAGTGCTGCAACTGCGCCACCAGGCGGACGCTCGTCAAGTCGCGGATGCAGGCACCGCGGTCGTCAGTACGGGCGGGGGCGTGCCGTCCGGCGTCATGCTCTTACAGCGCGCGACCTGACCCGTGGTGCTCGTCGGATCTCTGAGCCGGGATTGGTTAAATGCCAGGTAGCACGGCTCACTCGAACGCGATGACGCTGCGGATGTTCTTGCCGGAGCGCAGGTCTTTCATGGCCTCGTTGATGTCGTCGAGCTTGTATTTCTGGGTGACAAGTTCGTCGAGCTTGATCACGCCCGCCTCATACATCGACAGCAGCCTGGGCATGGCTTCGCGCGGATTCATTTCACCGTAGAGCGTGCCTTTGAGGGTCTTGCAAGAGCTAACCATGTCCGCGAGGAGCAGTGGAACCATCATTTCGGTGAGCTTCGCCATCCCCGTCAGCACGCAGGTTCCGCCTTTGCGTAACAACATCATCGCGGTGAATACCAGGTCTACCGGCACCACACCCGGGGTGAGGACGACCCGGTCGGCCATCACGCCCCACGTGATCTCTTTGACCATTTCCAATGCGGCACCGGCGTCGCCGGCGGCATGCGTCGCACCGAAGGTCGGTGCCATCTCCCGTTTGAATTGGTTGGGGTCTACGGCGACGATGTGCTTGGCTCCCGCGACCTTCGCGCCCTGCACCGCATTCATGCCGATCCCGCCGACGCCGATCACGACCACCGTGTCACCGGCCTGCGTTCCTGCCGCTACCGAACCGGATCCGAATCCCGTTGTCACGCCGCAGGACACCAGCGAGGCGGCCTCCAGGGGGATCCAGTCGTGCACCTTGACCAGTGAACGCTCGGACGCCACCACATACTCGGAGAAGGTGCCGACCTGCATCATCGCCATGAGGTCTTCACCGCCGAGGTGGCGACGCCGGGTACCGTCGGTGGTCATCGCTTTGCTGTAGATGTCGGCGCCCACGTCGCACAGGTAGGTGTGGCCGGTGACGCACCACCGGCAACTGCCGCAGGCCGGGAGAAAGGAGACAGCCACGTGGTCGCCGGGCCTGAGCGTCTTCACCTCTGGGCCCACCGCTTCGACGACGCCGGCGCCCTCGTGGCCGCCGAGCATGGGGAACCATTCAGGCACCGGAATGCCTGATGCTCGCATCATCTCTTCCATCTCCGCGGTCGGAACACTGTCACCGGTATAGAAGTGTTCGTCTGAGTGACAGATGCCCGCGTAGGCCATCTTGACCAAAACCTCGCCCGCATGCGGTGGGTCCAGCTCGACCTCCGTGACTTCCCAATCCAGGCCCACACCACGCAACACCGCTGCTTTGGACTTCATTGTCGCTTCTCTCGTTGGGAGTCAGGCGGCCGGCCAGCCGACGGTCTTTGTCTCAGTGAAGATTTCGAGGCCCTCGATGCCGCACTGCCGGCCGACGCCTGATTGTTTGTAACCGCCGAACGGCGCGTCCGCGCCGTACCAGAGGCCGCCGTTGATGCCCAAGGTGCCGGTTCTGATCCGGCTCGCCACGGATTTGGCGCGTTCGAGGTCGTTGGCGAAGACGACGCCGGAGAGGCCGTATATCGATTCATTGGCAATTCGCACCGCCTCGTCGTCGCCGTCGAATCCGATGACCGACAGCACAGGTCCAAAGATCTCCTCTTGCGCGATTGTCATCTTGTTGTCGACGTTGGCGAACACGGTCGGCTCGACGAAATAGCCTTTCGGCAGGTGCTTGGGCACGCCGCCCCCGGTCACCAGCCGGGCGCCTTCCTGCTTGCCTTTCTCGATGTAGCCGAGGACCCGGTCCTGCTGCTTTCTCGAGACCACGGGTCCCTGTAGCACCGACGGATCAGTGGGGTCGCCGTAGTTGGTCTTTTCCATTGCGGCTTTGACGATTTCGACCGCTTCGTCGTAACGCGAGTTGGGCACCAGCAGGCGTGTGGGCATCGCGCATCCCTGACCGGCATGCATGCAGATGAACGCGCTGCCGCCCACCGGGCCGCCGATATCACCGTCCTCGTCGAGGACCAGGTATACGGACTTGCCACCGAGCTCGAGGAAGGTGGACTTGAGTGTCTGGGCAGCGTCAGCCATGATGCGTCTTCCGACCGCCGTCGAGCCGGTGAACGCCACCATGTCGACCAGCGGTGACGTCGAAATCACCTCGCCAACCAGGTGGTCAGATGATGGGACGATGTTAATCACACCCGGCGGGATGTCCGTCTGCTCGGCGACGATGCGGCCGATCCTGGTGGCGTTCCACGGGGTATCCGGGGCGGGCTTGAGCACGCAGGTGTTGCCCATCGCGAGGATGGGGCCGATCTTGTTGAGAATGATTTCGAAGGGGAAGTTCCACGGTGTGATGACGCCGACGACGCCGATCGGCTCCTTCCAGACCTCGCGGCTCGTCAGGCTGCCCAGTCCGAACGCATCCTTGGCGGGGAGCGAACGCTTCCAAGCGAATTGATCGATCATGTCGGCCGGCCAGGTCAGGGCTTCATTGAGTGGCACGTCTAGCTGCGGTCCATAGGTCGATAACACGGGACAGCCCACTTCGGCGACGAGTTCGGTGCGCAAGTCCTCGCGTTCGGCTTCGAGTGCTGTCTGTAGTTGGCGCAGTCCGGCTGCGCGGGCCTCGCCGTTGCGTGACCACTCGGTGTGGTCGAACGCGTGACGCGCAGCGGCGATAGCTCGGCCCATGTCGGCGCGGGTACCGTCGCTGGTGGTGCCCAGGACCTCCTCGGTCGCCGGGTTGACGTTTTCGAAATGTCGCCCGGTCTCGGATTCGACGAGCTTGCCGTCGATCAGCATTCGCGGTTCATGGTTCACCATTTGCGAAGTTCCTTCACTGCGTCGGAGGTGCGCGGGGCAAGGGTCAGGTAGGGGATGAAACTGCTACTCCCGCAACGGATCACGGAATTGACTACATCGGTCAGATGCTCGACGTCAATCAACCCGCCAAGCATGTACTTGTTCTCCATCCAATATCGGATGGCCGTCTCCAACGCGTCGGGATCCCAGGCCTTGTTGAACTCGGTCTGCGCGTCACCGCTGCCGCCGAGGCTGTCGCCCACCGCGAGGCGGGTGAAACCGATCTCAGGATGTTCGATGCGCCACGCCTCGACGAGCTTGTCCAACGCACCCTTCGTCACGGCATAGGCTCCGAGCAGCGGCCACGGAGTTGTATAGGACGCACTCAGCGACGACAGGTATACGGCCGAGCCCGCCGTCGCGGCCAGGTGTGGCGCCGCGGCCGCCGTGACCAGCGAAGCCCCGATGACGTTGGTGGCGAACAGCTGCGCCCATTGTTCCGCCGTCACCTCGCGCAGTGGCGCGAGGACGCCCATGCCGGTCGTGTACACCAAGGCATCAAGACCGCCCAGCGCGCCGACCACTTCGGACATCGCCTCGTGGCAG
Source organism: Mycobacterium sp. E3251 (assembly GCF_001666835.1). Lineage (GTDB taxonomy): Bacteria > Actinomycetota > Actinomycetes > Mycobacteriales > Mycobacteriaceae > Mycobacterium. The sequence goes on from NZ_LZJF01000024.1 coordinate 13,744, forward strand.
GTGTCGGCACTGGTGACGTCGCACGCCACGGCCACGGCTCCGTTGCCCGCTTCCTTGGCCGCGTCGACCAACCTGTCGTATCGACGCGCCAACAGCGCAACGTGCGCGCCCCGGTGTGCGAGCCCGATTCCGATGCACCGGCCCAGACCCGAGGAGGCGCCCACGACCGCTACTCGCAACGGGCGTTGTTCGTTGTCAGACATCGAGCTTGGCGCTCATACTGCCGAGGGTCGCGCCCGCGGTGCGTTCGAACCGGCCATGGTCGAAACTACGGATCTCGACATCGTGGTCACCGGCTTCGGCGCGCAGGGCGCCGACCGTGCATTGTTCTCGGGTGCGGTGCTGGAACGGGTCGAATGAGTACCAACGGCATGCGTTCTCATACGTGATCTTGTTGATCTCGTCGTCCGGGAGGTCCACCATGACCAGGGCAAGCTCCTCGGGTGCCGCGGGCCACGACGAGTCGGAGTGCGGGTAGTCACACTCCCAGGCAATGTTGTCGATGCCGATGTCATGGCGTAGCTTGACGCCAATTGGGTCCGCTATGAAGCAGGTCAGGAAGCGCTCGCGGAACACCTCACTGGGCAGGTTGTTTCCAAAGTCCTGGCCGGTCCACAGGTGATGCATTTCGTAGGTTCGGTCGAGTCGGTCGACGAAGTAGGGAATCCAGCCGGTGCCGCCCTCGGAAAGTGCGAAGCGGACGTCGGGAAACTCTTTGATGACGCGGGACCACAACAGGTCGGCGGCCGCCGAGCAGATGTTCATCGGTTGCAGGGTGATCATTACGTCGACGGGCGCGTTGTCGGCGGTCACGGTGATCTTGCCGGAGGAGCCCAAGTGGACGGAGAGCACCGTGTTGGTGTCCGACAGCGCCCGCCACATGGGATCCCAATACTCGTCGTGGAAGCTCGGGAATCCGAGCGTTGCGGGGTTCTCGGTGAAGGTGACCGAGTGGCAGCCTTTGTCGGCGTTGCGGCGGATCTCTTTGGCGCACAATTCGGGATCCCACAACACGGGCAGCCCCATGGGCAGGAAGCGCCCGGGATACGAGCCGCACCAGTCGTCGATGTGCCAGTCGTTATAGGCCTGGGTGACGGCGAGGGCGAGGTCCTTGTCGGGGTGGGTGGCGAAGAGCCGGCCCGCGAAGCCGGGGAAAGACGGGAAACACATCGATCCCAGCACACCGCCCGCGTCCATGTCTTTGATCCGCTCATGGATGTCGTAGCACCCCGGGCGCATTTCGTCGAAGGCGGTCGGCTCGACGCCATATTCCTCGCGTGGGCGACCCGCCACAGCGTTGAGGCCGATGTTGGGGACGATGGCATCGTTGAACATCCATACCTCCGAGCCGTCGGGTCGGCGAATGACTCGGGGCGCCTCGTCCGCGTACTTGCTTGGAAGCCTGCCCTCGAACAGGTTCGGCGGCTCCACCAGATGGTCGTCGACGCTCACCAGGATCATGTCTTCGGGCTGCATGTGTCTCCTTGCGACAAAATTCGAGAACGAGGCTATCAGATAATCAGAGTGACTATTGCAGTTTTCGGAAATACGCATTTCCGTAACGGGCGAAACGGGTCCGCATCTCCCGTTTCGCCGGTCAGCGTCGTGGCATCGTGCGAGGCTCGATGGCAAACGAGAGCAGGAGCCGGTCGAGGATCTTGGCGGCCCGACGGCGCGCCCTATCGGGGTTCGCGGAGTGTGCGACCAGAAGTGAAGCCTCCTCGAGCGCGGCGACCAGCATGTGTGTCAGCTCCCCGACGGGTTGATCGTCGATGCTGCCCTCGGCGATCGCCTCACGGACCGCCTCGTTGATCAGCGCGATGCTGTTGCTCTGCTGTATTTCGCGCAGGGTTTGCCAGCCCAGCACCACGGGTCCGTCGACGAGTATCACCCGCTGAACCGCGGGTTCCTGTGCGGCTTCGAGAAATCCGTGCAAACCCCGCGTGAGCCGTTCCCAGGCGTCCGCGCCCGGTGGCGGGGCAGCGATGGACTGGAGGGTGAGGTCATTTTCGACGTCTTCGAATACGGCGCGAAACAGCTCGGCCTTGTCTTTGAAGTGGTGGTAGAAGGCGCCGCGCGTCCCGACGCCCGACTTAGTCACGATGTCGCTGATGCTCGTGTTGAAGAACCCATGTTCAACGAACAGCTCGCGACCCGCGTCGATCAGGTCGCGACGGGTCTGCTCGCCCCTGGCGCGTCGATCGTCGTCCGCTCCGCCGCGCTTCGCCATGCCGACGATCGTAGCAACCTTCAGCTTGAATGTTGAGCGTCGGGATGGGTCGTTTCAGCGCACGATCCCGCGAACCGTCATGAGACCGAGTTCAGTGTGGGACTTGAAACCCGGCGGCGCATCGCAGATTGCGGGAATGGAGTTCACGGGTTCCATCGCCGTCCAGGCATAGCCGATGTAGCCGGGCTTCGCGTGCTCTCGGGCTTCCTGGCTGCCCCGCAGGATCAGCTCGGTTCCTGGGTCGCCCTCGATCACCACGCGGTAGTGGTAGTACGGTTCCCAATCAGGCTTCGGATCGATGGCGTCGTGTTCGATGAACGAGTAGAGCTCGTGCAGCGTGATGAACGGCCTGCCGTCCACCCACGCCGTCCAGAGGTGGTGCTGGGATGCGACGGTGCCCTCCTTGATCACACCCTTGAGGCCCGGCATGTCCATGTCCGGCGTTCCCTCATAGGGGATGTCGCGGGTGGCGGTGCCCAGCTCCACATCCGTCGTGAACTTCTCCACCGTTTTGCCCAGCCCCTCGACCACCATGGTCAGGGACTGCGCGAACAACGACCACGCGTCTTGGAAGAGATTGCCCTTCGCGAACTCCGCCGGGGTTTTGCCGAAACCCATCTCGTCCAAGTACTTCAACGTGTCCTTGTTGAAGTTCACCGCCTCGTAGATGTGGATGTGGTCAGTCTTGCCGACGATCCGCGCCAGCGTCAGGACGAGCAGGTCCGCCGCGTATCCGGGGTGAATCCCGCCTCCGTGGAACGAGGTACCGCCGGCTTGGCACGCCGCTTCGATCTTGTCGATGTCCGCGCCGTTGGTTTCGGTCCGATGCCACCACGCTCCGCCCGAGGCGACGACGCTCTTCCCGCCGCGGAGCAGGCGGCAGATCTCGTCGACGTCCGACCACAGTGGCGCATAGAAAACGCAGTCGGCATCGAGGGCCTCCAGGGCTGCCTTGTCGGTGGTTGCGAGCACGCCGATCGGCGCTACCCCGACGAGCTCGCCCGCGTCTTTGCCGACCTTCTCCGGACGATTACAGAGCACTCCGACGACTTCGTAGAGCGGGTTGTGTGCGAAGTGGCGCAGCGCCAGAGTCCCGACATTGCCCATGCCCCACTGGATCACGCGATACTTCTTCTCGGGTGTCGATGCACATGATTCCAGCGGTGATGCGAGCGTCATTGCGTCTCCTTCGGGCGGCCCCCCTCGCAAGGTACACCCCGAAAGGGCAGATATGCCGGTTACGTAAACCATCGTTTCCGGTTCGCGGAAAGGATGGCATCGGCGCGGACAACCTTCATCCGGTATGTTGCCGCTATGCCAGACGACGAGGTTCGCGCATACGGGTCGGTTGCTCCCCTGAAAGTCGGCCTGCTGAACGACTATCCGACTACCGGGGACACCGACAACGACAGCGTCGACGCGCTGCGCCTGGTGATGGACGAAGCCGTCTCGTCCGGGCTGGTCGATCGGCCGATCGAACTCTGCATGCGCAACGTGGTCGGCTTGCCCAACGGTACCTACGCCGCGGTGGAGAGGGCCTTCGACGAGCTGGTGGCCGAGGGCTGTCTTGCCATCTACGGCCCGTGGGTATCGGACAATGTGGTGCCGCTGCGTTCCCACGTCGAGGCCACCGCTCGGGTTCCGATCGTCACCCTGTCGGGGTCGGAGGGTGCCCTGGGCGATTGGTGCTTCGCGTTGAACAACGGCTCGATGCCGGAGGAGCCGGTGATGTTGGCCGCGGTGATGATCGGTGATGGCCGGTCGCGGATCGCGATTGCCTACGAGTCGTCGTTGATCGGAAAGGAGTACCTCACGTTCGCCGAGCGGGCTTACGACGCCGCGGGTCTGAAAATTGTTGGCACCGTGGCGATTCCCCAGGTGGAGGCTGATAAGTCGGAGGCGGTGGCCGCGTTGCGCGCAGCCGCCCCCGACGCTCTGGTGCACGTGGGATTTGGGCACGGTCTCTGGGGGTTTACGGACGCGCTGCTGGCGGCGGGCTGGGACCCCCCGCGGTACACGACGACGGCCTTCGAAATGGCGCACATCAACGCGGAGTGGAGGCGGCAGCTGTCGGGCTGGATCGGTCTGGACAGCTACGACGAGCGCAACCCAGTCGGTCAGGCCTTTCTCGACCGCTTCGAAGCCAGATACGGTCGTCGGCCCGGACACTCGATGCCCGGGCTGTCGCACGACGCGGCCACCGTGATCGTGCGCGGCCTCGCGGCGGCCCGTCCGCTCACCGGGGAGGGAGTGAAGAACGGGATCGAGCAGGTCAAGCTGATCCCGTCGGCCAGCGGCGCTCCCGGGACCTTCTTGCGGTTCGGCCGGTTTATCCGACAGGGCTGGATGGGATCCGATTATCTCGTTGCCCGCAGGGTCCTACCGGACGGCAGTGCGCACGTCTTCCACGCGGCGCCAAGCGACCACATTGCCCGCGCGGTCGCGCGCGCCTCACGCTAGCTGGATCGCGCCGAATACCGGTGCGGTCACGATGCCGGGCGGTTGGGCGAGCACGTACGGAATCGCGCGAACCGCGCCCATCGCGATCATCAGGTGGCCCGGCATGGCGTGCTGGCCGGGTTGCGCCGAGCCATCGAACCCCACGTCGAGCTGGAGTTCGAAGCTCGGCTGTCCTTTGATGACCGCCCGGATCAGGGGCGCCTTCTCGCCGGGCCTCAGCGGAGCCATGCCCCACTGGGGGAGGTCGCGGGTGAGGACCCATTCCTCGTGAATGGCCAGCACCGGACGGCCCGACCAGTGTCCGACCCACGAGAATCGCTGTCCGACAACCGTTCCAGCCTCGATCGTGCCGGCGAGTACCTCGATGTCGTGCGGCAGTGTGGTGGCGTCGACCGCCACGTCGATGTGCGACAGGGTGATCCCGAGGACGTCGGCCGTCGCATTGAGCGCCTGGCGGTAGGCCATGTCGAGTTTCTTGATGATCGGGGAATCGACGCTGACGTCTTCCGGTGGTCTGCCCATGCCCATGAGGTCGACCAGCATCGGCCGGCTATCCACGGCCGAAACGTCGGTCGCCTCGTAGAGATCGATGCGGTCGATCGTCTTGCTCAGCCCCGTCACCGTCGCGATGAGCCGCTCGAACATGAAGCCGGGGTTCTCGCCCGCGGCGTGGAACCGCGACCCGCCCTGCCGGCAGGCGTCGGCGAACGCCGATTCGGTCTCCATACCGTAGGTGGGTAGGTGGTTATACGACGTGGTCGTGATGACACTACTGCCTGCCGCCAATAGGCGGCAGATGTCCTCGGCGTTCGTCTCGATGGCGTGGGCCTTGCTGGCCGTGTGCACGACGACGTCGGCGCCAAGCGCGACGATCGCGTCCTTGTCCGCCGTCGCGATCACGCCGGTCGTCGGCGGCAGACCGCAAAGGGCGCCCGCATCGAGTCCCGTTTTCGCCGGGTCGTAAACCAGCACGCCGACGAGTTGATAATGGGGATTCTCGATCAGTTCCTGAAGTGCGGCCCGGCCCACGGCGCCGGTCGCCCATTGCACGACTCGAGTAACCAATCGAACGCTCCAGGTTGCGGTTTCGCGATGTAAGCCTTCTGGTTCATCCAACCTACATCATGTAGGTTTGCAACCGACAACATGTAGGTTGATGGCTGATGAGGTGGCACGTGGCGGAGCCGACGGTTGACGACGACATCGAGCAGCGCATCCGCGAAGCGCAGGAGAAGTTCAACGCCGGGATGGGCGCCGACGGCGACGCGACCCCGTACCCGCTCTTGCGCGAACTGCGGCAAAAGGCGCCCGTTCACCCGGGCTGGCCGGAAATGGGGGTTCCCTGCGACGGACCCGACGGCAAGAAGACCTTCACGGCTTACTCGTTCAACGCCGTCAAGGCCGTGTTCACCGACAACGCCACGTTCAGCACCCGCATCTACGAGGATATGGTGCGGCCGCTGCAGGGTCCGACGATCCTGGAGATGCAGGAACCCGAGCACGCGACCTACCGCAGATTGCACGAATTCGCGTTCGCCAAGTCCTCGATGAAACGCTGGGACACCGAACTCGTCGGGCCGCTGGTGGACCGCACGATCGCGAAGATTCGCGACCACAAGCGTGCGGACTTGGTGGCGGCGGTGTTCATGCCCATCCCGGTCCGGATCATCGCCGCCCTTCTCGGGTTGCCCGAGTCCGACATCGGCCAGTTTCACCGCCTGGCCATCGACCTGCTGGGCTTTCGCGCCGACATGGAGACCGCCATGAAGGCGTCGGCGGAGATGAAGGAGTACTTTATCGGCGTGCTGGCCGACCGGCGCAAGTCGCCGAAGGACGACATGGTGACGATCCTGTCGGAGGCCGAGATCGATGGCGTCAAAATGTCGGACGAGCAGATCTACGGGTTCATGCGCAATCTCCTGCCCGCCGGAGCGGAGACCACGTCGCGATCGACAGCGAGCCTCGCGCTGGCCCTGTTGACCCACACCGACCAGCTCGACGCCGTGCGCGCCGATCGCGGTCTTTTGCCCCAGGCGATCGAGGAGGGCATCCGGTGGGAGACGCCCCTGCTGAATTTCATCCGGGAGGTCACCACTGACACCGAATTCTTCGGGCTCGACATCCCGAGGGGATCGACGATGATGGTGAACCTGGGCAGCGCCAATCACGACGAGACGCGCTGGCCGGACCCCGAAACCTTCAACATCTTCCGCGAGCGTAAGCCGCACATTGGTTTCGGCCATGGCGCACACTTGTGCCTAGGAATGCACCTGGCCCGGTTGGAGAGCACCAAGTTCTTCAACGCTCTGTTCGACGAATTGCCGGGCTTGCGGCTCGACCCCGACGCCCCGCCGCCCTATGTGAGCGGCACGATGTTCCGTTCACCGCCGCGTCTCGACGTGGTCTGGGATTGAACGGACCGGCCGACATGACTCGCGTGATCCAATGGGCGACCGGGGTGACCGGAATGATGGCGCTGCGCCATGTGTTGGGCCGCCCAGACCTGGAACTCGTCGCCGTGCGCGTCTACGACCCGGCAAAAGCCGGCCTCGACGCGGGCACCCTGTGCGGGGTCGCGGAAGCGGGGGTGCTGACGTCTGCTGATCGGGACGCCGTCATCGCTACCGATGCCGATGTGGTGCTCTACATGGGCAAGGTGGAAACCGATACGCCCGGCTGCTTTGCCGACGTCTGCGATCTTTTGGCGTCGGGCAAGAGCGTGGTGGCCACCGGTAGCCGGTTCGTGCATCCCCGCTCGCTGCACGAATCGCTGGCCGACGGAATTGAAAAGGCTTGTCGTGCAGGCGGTTCGTCATTTCTCGGGCTAGGCCTCTACCCGGGTTTCGTCGGCGAGTCGCTGGTCCCGATCTTGTCCCGGCTCTCCGAGCGCGCCGACCGGATCAATGTCCGGGAGGTGCTGAACTACTCGACCTACGCCAGCCACGACCTGATTTTCAACGCCATGGGTTTCGGGCATGCACCCGATGACACCACCCCGCTGCTGACCAACACCGACTACGCAGCAAGCGCGTGGATCGGCAGCGCGACGATACTCGCGCAGGCCCTCGGGCTCGAGATCCGGTCCGTCGAGGGATTTCGGGAAGTCGCGACGACGCCAAGGGCCCTAACGGTGGCTGCCGGGGACATTCCCGCGGGTACGGTCGGGGCGATGCGCTTCGGCGTGGTGGTCGACTGCGGCGAAACCACGCTTGCGGTAGAGCATCTCACCAGGATGGCCGACGACCTGGCGCCGCAGTGGCCGACGGAGATTGGTTATCAGGTGGCGTTAGAGGGCAAGCCCAACATGAGTTTTCATCTCGTCATCGGCTCGCACGAGGAGGATCACGCCGAGCAAGGCTGCCTGGCCACTGCCATGCACGCGATCAACGCAATCCCGGCCGTGATTGCGGCTGAGCCGGGTCTCTACGACCTGTCGACGATTACCCCGTTCGTCGCGCACTGGACCGAACGCGGCGCTGTGCCCACAACATAACTGTCTGCAGGAGGCCGAAATTGATCTCGTTCGCCGATCGCGTCGTCCTGGTGACCGGCGGTGCCCGCGGACTCGGGGAGGCGTATTGCCATGAATTTGCCCGTCGCGGAGCTGCGGTGGTGGTCCACGACAATGGCGCCGAAACCGACGGAAGTGGAGGCGATCCGGGCCCGGCTAATGACGTCGCCGCCGCAATTTGCGCCGCGGGAGGGCGGGCGGTGGCGTGCGCCTCGGACGCCAGCGCCGAACAAGGGGGGCAGGACGCGGTCGACCTGGCCGTCAGCCAATTCGGACGATTAGACGCGATCGTCGCCAACGCCGGCATCATCCACGACGACCCGTTGCCGGACTGGCCGACCGAACGCTTCGAGGCGCTGCTGCGCCACCATGTGCTGGCCGCCTTTCACGTCATCCGACCGGGTTTCGCGGTGATGCGGGACGCCGGATACGGGCGACTGGTGTTCGTTTCCTCCGCGGCGGGGGTTTTCGGGCAGCCGGGGTTAACGGGATACGCCACGGCCAAGACGGGGATGCTCGGGTTGATGAACGTCGCGGCGCTCGAGGGTGCGGCGTTCGGAATACACGCCAACGCCATCATGCCGATGGGCGACACGCGGATGGCCATGGCGCTCATGGGGGATGCCGGCCACACGCCCGATGCGCGGGCCTTCCTGGAGACGCTGCGGCTCGATCAAGTGGCCCCGGTCGTTGCCTACCTTGCCAGCGAGCACTGCACACTGACGCACAGGGTCCTGAGTGCATTCCGGGGAAGGGTAGCTGCGCTGCAGATCGGTGTGACCCGTGGCTGGTTCGGCGGCGACGGCGCCTTCGACGCCGAGGACGTGGCGGCCAACCTCGACCGTATCCTGGACCCATCGGAGATATTCGTGCCCGGCAGCATCTTTGACGAAATGGAGCATGCTTTCGCGGCGGCTCCTGTCGAGTCGCAGGCGAGTCCCTGATCGTTCCGGTCCGCGGCCCTCGGCGAAACGGCTTGACGTCAATCTGCGGTACTCCACCCCCGAGGAACAGGCCTGGCCCCTGATCTGCCTCGGCAGCCCGCGGCTGAGCTATGTGGGCGGCGAGGTGCTGTGGACCGACGGCGGCTGGAACGGCGCGATGACCATGGGTCGCCATCGGGCGCAATGGGCCGAGAACCCCGAAGAAGCTCTGCCGACGAAGAACTGACCTACGGTCAGATGAAGTCCGATCCGCCGTCGACGTTCACGGTGGCACCCGTCACGTAGCCGTTTCGCCGCGATGCGAGATAAGTGGTGACCGAGGCGAT
>NZ_LZJF01000025.1 GCF_001666835.1 Mycobacterium sp. E3251
AAGTCCAGCGCGTTGCGCGACGGCGGGGTGTCCACCACCACCAGGTCCCAACGATCCTCGGCCAGTAGCTGGCCCAGCTTCTCCATCGCCATGTATTCCTGCGTGCCGGCCAGCGAGCTGGCGACCGTCTGATAGAACTGGTTGTCCAGAATCGCTTGCGCCCGGCCGTTTCCGGAGTACTGGACCACCATTTCGTCGAACGTGCGGCGCATGTCGAGCATCATCGCGTGCAACTCGCCGCGAACCTCAGGCGCCAGGGGCACCCGCTGCGGGGTGTTGCCGAGGTCGTTCACCCCCAGTGCCTGGGCCAGCTACTGGCCGAGGATCGTTGGGACCTGGTGGTGGTGGACACCCCGCCGTCGCGCAACGCGCTGGACTTCCTGGACGCGCCGAAACGGTTGGGCAGCTTCATGGACAGCCGGCTGTGGCGGCTGTTGCTCGCGCCCGGCCGCGGCATAGGCCGATTGGTCACCGGCGCAATGGGTTTGGCGATGAAGGCGATGTCCACTGTGCTCGGTTCACAGATGCTGAGCGACGCGGCGGCTTTCGTGCAATCGCTGGACGCCACCTTCGGCGGTTTCCGGGAGAAGGCGGATCGCACTTACGCGCTGCTGAAGAGGCGCGGCACGCAGTTCGTGGTGGTGTCGGCGGCCGAACCCGACGCGCTGCGCGAGGCCTCGTTCTTCGTCGACCGGCTGTCCACCGAAGGCATGCCGCTCGCCGGGCTGGTGTTGAACCGCACTCACCCGACGTTGTGCTCGTTGCCCGCCGAGCGGGCGATCGACGGAACCGAAACGTTGGCGGCCGAGCCGGATTCGGAGGCGGCCTCGCTGGCCGCGGCGGTGCTCAGGATTCATGCCGACCGCGCGCAGACCGCCAAGCGGGAGATCAGGTTGCTGTCGCGGTTCACCGGCGCCAACCCGCACGTGCCGGTGATCGGCGTTCCCTCGCTGCCGTTCGACGTCTCGGACCTCGAAGCGCTGCGCGCGCTCGCCGATCAGATCACCTCGGACGGTGACGACGCGGCCCGCCCCGCAGCCCAAGGGCCCCTGCGCTAGGTGCCCGGTCGGGCCGCTGGGTCAGCCGACGCTGCGGGTTCTCCTCTTGTCGAAGAAGTCCGACCAGGACACCACTTCCGGGTGCTGCTTGAGCAGGGCCCGACGCTGACGCTCGGTCATGCCACCCCAGACGCCGAACTCGACTTTGTTGTCCAGCGCGTCCGCCCCGCACTCCTGCATAACCGGGCAGTGGCGGCAGATGACGGCGGCCTTGCGTTGGGCGGCCCCTCGAACGAAGAGCTCGTCCGGGTCCGTGGTTCGGCACAGTGCTTTGGAAACCCAGGCGATCCGTTCTTCGGCATCAACGCTGCGGAGTACCCCTTGTGCGGCCGCAATGTTTGTCCTACGCGCCGCAGGCCGTGTTCCTGACACGAACTGTTCCCTTCCCTACCGGCCGCTCTCACGACCGCCCTCCTGGGGTGCAGATCCACACCTGCGATCTACGCCACACTGTGTACATCGGTGTTACCTGAATCTCACCGTGTGTCTAAGTTAGGTGGTCAGCTGCCAATTGCGCAACAGTCCGATAACGCTTTTTTTGGGACGGCCGTCCCGTCTCGTCTCAAAAGGGTAGGCGATCGAAGTGATCTTGCACACGTGCGCCGGGGTCCGCCCACTGACGCACGCGCAAATTTTATCGCACTCGCGGCGGTAAAGCGCTGGTCAATGACGGGGGCAAAAAGTGGGTGAACTCGCAGCGTGGTGGCGTGACTGGAGGCCGCTACTGTAGTAGCCATGTCAGACCGCCCCCCGGCCCTTCTCACGATTTTGAAGCTTGCCGGGTACTGCTTGCTGGCCGGCGTCGTTGCCACGGCACTGATGTTTCCGTTCGCGGGCGGATTGGGACTGGTGTCCAACCGGGCGTCCGAAGTCGTCGCCAACGGCTCGGCCCAACTTCTCGAGGGTGAGGTGCCCGCGGTGTCGACGATGGTCGACGCGAAGGGCAACACCATCGCCTGGCTGTACTCCCAGCGCCGCTTCGAGGTGCCCAGCGACAAGATCGCCAACACGATGAAGCTGGCGATCGTGTCCATCGAGGACAAGCGGTTCGCCGATCACAACGGGGTGGACTGGAAGGGCACGCTGACCGGGCTGGCGGGCTACGCGCGCGGCGACGTCGACACCCGTGGCGGTTCGACCATCGAACAGCAGTACATCAAGAACTACCAGTTGCTGGTGACGGCGAAGACCGACGCGGAGAAGCGCGCCGCCGTGGAAACCACCCCCGCCCGCAAGCTGCGCGAGATCCGGATGGCGCTCACGCTGGACAAGACCTTCACCAAGCCCGAGATCCTGACCCGCTACCTGAACCTGGTGTCCTTCGGCAACGGTTCATTCGGCGTGCAGGACGCGGCCCAGACCTACTTCGGCATCAACGCCTCGGACCTGAACTGGCAACAGGCGGCGCTGCTGGCGGGCATGGTGCAGTCGACCAGCGCGCTGAACCCCTACACAAACCCCGATGGTGCGTTGGCGCGGCGAAATCTGGTGCTGGACACCATGATCGAAAACATTCCCCAGGAGGCCGACGCGCTGCGCGCCGCGAAGGCCACCCCGCTGGGTGTGCTGCCGCAGCCCAACGAGTTGCCGCGGGGCTGCATCGCGGCCGGCGATCGCGCCTTCTTCTGCGACTACGTCCAGGAGTATCTGTCCCGCGCCGGCATCAGCAAAGAACAGGTGGCCCGCGGCGGCTACCTGATCCGCACCACGCTGGACCCGGACGTGCAGATCCCGGTCAAGGCTGCCATCGACCAGTTCGCCAGCCCGACGCTGCCCGGCATCTCCAGCGTGATGAGCGTGATTCAGCCCGGCAAGACGTCGCACAAGGTGATGGCGATGGCGAGCAACCGCACCTACGGCCTGAACCTCGATGCCGGGGAAACCATGCGACCGCAGCCGTTCTCGCTCGTCGGTGACGGCGCGGGATCGGTTTTCAAGATCTTCACGACGGCCGCCGCCCTGGACATGGGCATGGGCATCAACGCCACGCTCGAGGTGCCGGGGCGATTCCAGGCCAAGGGCATGGGTAGCGGCGGGGCCAAGGGCTGCCCCAAGGACACCTGGTGCGTGGTCAACGCCGGCAACTACCGCGGGTCGATGAACGTGACCGAGGCGCTGGCCACCTCGCCGAACACCGCGTTCGCCAAGCTGATTCAGCAGGTCGGGGTGACCCGCACGGTGGACATGGCGATCAAGTTGGGCCTGCGCTCCTACGCTGATCCCGGCACCGCCCGCGACTACAACCCCGACAGCAACGAGAGCCTGGCCGACTTCGTCAAACGGCAGAACATCGGCTCGTTCACCCTGGGTCCCATCGAGGTGAACGCGCTCGAGCTGTCCAACGTCGCCGCCACGCTGGCCTCGGGCGGCACGTGGTGCCCGCCGAACCCGATCGACAAGCTGATCGACCGGCACGGGAACGAGGTCGCGGTGACCACCGAGACCTGCGATCAGGTGGTGCCGGAGGGCCTGGCGAACACCCTGGCCAACGCGATGAGCAAGGACGCGGTGGGCGGTGGCACGGCCTCCGGCTCCGCCGGTGCGGCGGGCTGGACGCTGCCGATGTCCGGTAAGACGGGCACCACCGAGGCGCACCGATCCTCCGGCTTCGTGGGATTCACCAACCACTACGCCGCGGCGAACTACATCTACGACGACTCCACGACGCCGACGGACCTGTGTTCGTCGCCGCTGCGCCATTGCGGCGAGGGCGACCTCTACGGCGGTAACGAGCCGGCCCGCACCTGGTTCACGGCGATGAAGCCGATCGCCACCAATTTCGGGCCCGTGCAGTTGCCGCCGACCGATCCCCGGTACGTCGACGGGTCGCCCGGGTCGCGGGTGCCGAGCGTCGCCGGCCTGGACATCGACGCGGCCCGTTCCCGCCTCAAGGAGGCCGGCTTCCAGGTCGCCGACCAGAACAACTTCGTCAACAGCACCGCCAAGCAGGGCGAGGTGGTCGGAACCACGCCGAGCGGCGCAACGATCCCGGGGTCGATCATCACGATCCAGGTCAGCAACGGCATCCCGCCGGCTCCGCCGCCGCCGCCCGAGGGCGGGCCGCCGCCGGTCGGGTCGCAGGTGGTGGAGATCCCGGGTCTGCCGCCGATCACCATCCCACTGCTCGCACCGCCGCCGCCGCCCGCGCCGGGGCAGCCGCCCCCGTAGGCGACCATCTTCGGTGCTGTGGCGCAAGGTATGCGTTGCCAAAGCGCAACCGGCAGTAGGCTGCCAGCATGGCTGATGTTTTGCCCACGCTGATACGCGCCGGTGCCGCCGCACTCGGTTCGGCCGTCGCCGGCATCGGTTACGCCGCCGTCGTCGAGCGCAACGCCTTCGTCCTGCGCGAGATAACCATGCCCGTCTTGGCGCCGGGTTCCACGCCGCTGCGGGTGCTGCACATCAGCGATCTGCACATGCTGCCCAACCAGCGCCGCAAACAGGCTTGGCTGCGCGAGCTGAGCAACTGGGAACCCGACCTGGTGGTCAACACCGGCGACAACCTGGCCCACCCCAAGGCGGTGCCCGCGGTGGTGCAGGCCCTCGGCGATCTGCTGTCGCGGCCGGGCGTCTTCGTGTTCGGCAGCAACGACTACTTCGGCCCGCGGCTGAAGAACCCGCTGAACTATCTGACCAACCCGTCGCACCGGATCTACGGTGAGCCGCTGCCCTGGCAGGACCTGCGGGCGGCCTTCACCGAGCGCGGCTGGCTCGACCTCACCCACACGCGGCGCGAGTTCGAGGTGGCCAGCCTGCACGTCGCCGCCGCCGGCGTCGACGACCCGCACATCGACCGGGACCGCTACGAGACGATCGCGGGCCCGGCCAGCCCGGCCGCAAACCTGCGGCTGGGGCTGGTGCACTCCCCCGAGCCCCGGGTGCTGGACCGCTTCGCCGCCGACGGCTACCAACTGGTGATGGCCGGACACACCCACGGTGGCCAGGTCTGCCTGCCGCTCTACGGCGCCCTGGTGACCAACTGCGGCCTGGACCGGACCCGGGCGAAGGGACCGTCGCGGTGGGGCGCGAACATGCAGCTGCACGTCTCCGCCGGCATCGGCACCTCACCGTTCGCGCCGGTGCGCTTCTGCTGCCGGCCCGAGGCCACCCTGCTGACGTTGATCGCCACCCCGATGGGCGGCCGCGATTCGGCCAGCGACCTAACCCGTTCGCAGCCAACAGTTTCGGTGCGTTGACCGAGCGGACCCGGATTGCGGTTCGCAGCCGCTCGCGGTGCTGGACGGACAACGCGGTCCGGCTGATCCAGGCCGACGCCCGGCGCAGCGCCGACACCCACCTGCTGCGCTACCCGCTGCCGTCGGCATGGGGCTCGGACGGCCCCGGCGCTCAGGTGGCGCTGTACCTCAAAGACGAGACCACGCACATCACCGGCAGCCTCAAGCACCGGCTGGCACGCTCCCTGTTCCTGTATGCGCTCTGCAATGGCTGGATCGACGAGGGCACCACGGTGGTCGAGGCCTCGTCGGGTTCGACGGCGGTGTCGGAGGCGTATTTCGCGGCCCTGCTGGGCCTGCCGTTCGTCGCCGTGATGCCGGCATCCACCAGCTCGGCCAAGGTGGCGCTGATCGAAGCACAGGGCGGCCGTTGCCATTTCGTGCAGAACTCTGCTGAGGTGTACGCCGAGGCCGAGCGCGTCGCCCGCGACACCGGCGGGCATTACCTGGACCAGTTCACCAACGCCGAACGCGCCACCGACTGGCGGGGCAACAACAACATCGCCGAGTCGATCTTCGAGCAGATGGCCGAGGAGACGCATCCCATCCCGGAATGGATCGTGGTCGGCGCGGGCACCGGCGGCACCAGCGCGACGATCGGCCGCTACATCCGCTACCGCCGGCACGCGACCCGGCTCTGCGTCGTGGACCCGGAAAATTCCGCGTTTTTTCCCGCCTACGCCGACGACCGCGACGACGTCTTGATGCCCACCTCGTCTCGGATCGAGGGCATCGGCCGGCCGCGGGTCGAGCCGTCGTTCCTGCCCGGAGTGGTCGACCGCATGGTGTCGGTGCCGGACGCGGCGTCCATCGCCGCCGCCCGCCACGTGAGCGCCGTCCTGGGGCGCCGCGTGGGGCCGTCGACGGGCACCAACCTGTGGGGCGCCTTCGGCCTGCTCGCGGAGCTGGTGGCACAGGGGCGCAGCGGTTCGGTGGTCACGCTGATCGCCGACAGCGGGGACCGCTACCACGACACCTACTTCAGCGACGAGTGGGTCAGCGCGCAGGGACTCGATCCGAGCGGTCCCGCCGAGGCACTGGCGCAATTCGAGCGGTCCTGCGTGTGGCAATAAGCCGCCACGCCGCGGTTTGGCCAGCCGATGGGGCGGTGCGATAGGCTGTCGGAGCTTCAAGCGGGGTGTGGCGCAGCTTGGTAGCGCGCTTCGTTCGGGACGAAGAGGCCGTGGGTTCAAATCCCGCCACCCCGACCCAGTTGTATTAGCTGGCGTGACAGCAAGACGCCGAGTTCAACGCTGCGGCGTCGCCGCTTTGCCGTTAAGCTCTGCCCGCATGGCGCTGGTAAACCCGCCGCCCGGGCAGGGCGAGCAACGCGGGGTCAGCCCACAGGTCACCGAATTTGCTGATTCCCCGGCGCCGGCCCGCAGCCCGGGCCACCCCACCCTGGCGGAGGTCGCACGGCGACAGCAGGAGATCCGGGCGTGGGAAGCGCTGAACGTCGGTGGCTACCGATTCGCCAAACCCGGCACCATCATCGGCGCGGTGATCTCCGCCGTGCTGGTGGTTCTCGTGGTGACGCCCCTCCCGCCGAACTGGCCGTGGGACATCCCGACGATGATCCTGGCCGTCTTCACAGCGGTGGCGACCGTGACCTGCGGCCTGTTGTGGTTCGACAACCCGCACCCCGCTCCACGCCCCGAACCGCTGGCGATCGTGCCGTTCTCGCGGGCGGAAAACCTGCGGCTGATGGGAGACCAGCCCGTCGAGCCCTACCGCGCCATCTGCACCTGCCCCGGCTGTGGCGACGTATCCGCGCACCTGATCCGCGAACCCGTCAAGAGCGAGCCGGACTGGGCGATGGTCACCCGGCATTGCGCCGTGTGTCAGCGCGAGTGGGCGCAGTCCTGAAAGAGGTTGTGCGCCAACGATTCAACCCCGGCGGTGTCAGGCGCAGTCGGCGCAGATGGACATGTCCCCGTTCGAGCTGTGCAACCGGCTGCGGTGCTGCACCAGAAAACAGCTCGAGCACATGAACTCGTCGGAACGCTGAGGAATCACCGTCACCGACAGTTCCTCGCCGGACAGGTCGGCGCCGGGAAGCTCGAAGAAATGCACGTCGTTGGGATCCTCGTCGACCACCGTGGTGGCGGATCCCTGCAAGGTCGGGGCAAGCTCGCCTATCGGGGACTTGTCCTGAGTTTCGGTGTCCGAGACTCGGCGTGCGTCGTAGTCACTCGCGGTCGGCATGGCAGTTCCTTCCTGCTGATGAGCCCGGGTTGACGCACTTTCCTGTACTCACCCGTGGCGCAGGCAGTACCCCATTCAGGCGCGAGTTACACCGACCGGTCCGAAAAAGTCACGCCGCCGGACATTGAGCCGCCTCAGCCGCCTGGCGATCGAGGGGTAATGCGCGAGGGCCAGGCCCAACCACGGCGCGACGACCGACACGATCAGCGCGACGATCGCCGCGCCCTCGTGCCCTACCAGCAGCTCGAACAGCCCGATTGCCAGACTTACGGCCCAGACCGCCACGGCAGCGAGGCCGAGCATGGGGAATTCACGCTCGTACCCGACCGAGTAGTTTGCTGCTCGTAACGAAACGGGCGCGACCATGATCGGCTTTTACCCCGTCATGGTCGCGATTAAACGTCTCGGCGGGCGGATTCGCGCTGTCCGGTGTTCGTTAGCTCACAGCGGTCAACTGGTCGGCGGCGGGGCGGGCTCATCGGAATGCGCGGCGTGCCAAGCGAGTTCGGCGACGCGCACCCGTCGGTGCGTGCGCAGCAACCAGACCGCGCTCGCCGCTCCGAGCAAGGCGGCAAGGATCACGGCCGTCAAGCCCGCCGCGAAATGCCGGGTGGCCAGCGCGAACAGACCGACGATCAGGGCGACCACAGCGACGGCTGAGCCGGCCAGGCCGGGCGCGTTCGCGCCGTATGTGACGGTTTCGCCGGCGTGCTGGCGGGCGGTCCGCTGGTGATCGACCGGGTCGGCCTTGTGGTGATTCAACGTCACTCCTCGTGAGAAAGTCTGGGTAACAGGGTGATTCGTGCGGCAGGCGGCAGCCGTTCGGGCCGCCGGCCGACCCGGCGGCTAACGAGCCGCGGATCACGCTTCGCGGTTACCCGCCGCCCCCGAACCCAAACGACGGGGTGTCAGCCGGCCCGGGCCTGGGTATGCCGCGCAGATGAAACCCGCCGTTTTGTTCGACGTCGACGGAAGCCTGGTCGACTCCAACTATCTTCACGTCCACGCGTGGCTGCGCGCCTTCGACACCGAAGGCCTGCCCGTGACCGCCTGGCAAATCCACCGGTGCATCGGCATGGACGGCTCGACGCTGGTGCGAACGCTTTCCAACGACGCCCCGGACGAGGTCCAGGAGCGGCTGAGCGACGGACACAGCCGCTACTACCGGGAGAACACCCCGCTGCTCGCGCCGCTACCCGGTGCCCGCGCGCTGCTGCACCGCGTCGCCGAACTGGGGCTCCAGGTCGTGCTGGCCACCTCGGCACCCGACGACGAGCTGGAGATCTTGCGCAAGGTCCTCGACTGCGACGACGTCATCTCCGAAACGACGTCGTCGCAGGACGTCGACACCGCCAAGCCCGCACCCGGCATCGTTCAGGTCGCGCTGGATCGGGCCGGGGTGGATGCCGAACATGCGGTGTTCGTCGGGGATGCCGTGTGGGACGCGCACGCCGCGGCGGGCGCCGGGTTGCCCTGCATCGGTCTGCTCAGCGGCGGCATCGCGCGCGAGGAGCTGCAGGCGGCGGGCTCGGCACCGGTCTTCGCCGATCCACAAGACCTGCTCGACCATCTGGACTCGACCCGCATCGCCGAACTCGCACTACATGCCGCGGGTGCGGAGCAGAATCGGTAGCAGCCACCAGAACAACGTGAACAGCGTCAGCGCACACGCTCCCGCGATCAGGGCCGGGCTGCGGCCGGCCACCGCGGCGAACACGATGGTCGTCACTCCGGTCAGCGCGAGGCCGAGCAGCGCCAGCCCGGCGTACGCGCAGCGGTGCGCGGCGGACACCAGCACCTGGAGACGATGGCGCCGGAAGAGCATCCGGTGCATGCCGACCGGCGCGATCAGCAGCACTGTCGCGCCCACCGAGCACCCCACCGTCGCGAGATAGGCGTCGCGCAGGACCGGGGCGAGAACGTCGAAACGTTGCTGGAACGGCAGGGTCAGCAGGAAACCGGTGAGCAGCTGCACACCCGTCTGCACGACGCGCAGCTCCTGCAGCAGGCTGTTCCAATTGCGGTCCAGCCGTTGGATTTCGGTTTCGCCACGCTCGTGGCTGTCCCACCGCTGGTCGTCTTGCGGATTATCGACGTCCATAGCCGTGATCATCGCACCTGTCGGATGCGTCAGCGCTGTTTCACGGCGAAGGGTCGCGAAATTCGTTATCCGCTTTCGGGAAGTGAATTGATTTCGGCGCCCGCCAATTTGGTAATCGCATATCGCGTCGGGACGGCGACACTTCGTCAAAAACGTTGTCGCGCAATCGCGCGCAGCGGCAATTACCGGCTGATGTTGTCGTCCCGCACCGCGGTCAACGCGTCGTCCAGCGTCGGGTACAGCGGGAACGTCCTGTCCAGCCCGGTCAGGTGAATCGGCCGCCTGGTCGCCGGGCCGCGCGCAACCACCCCGTACCCCGTCGCCGTGCCCAGCTTCTCGTACGTCGCCGCCAGGATCTTCAGACCGACCGAACCGAGGAACTCCACCGCGGAGAGGTCGATGACCAGTGCCGTTGGACTCTCCGCGACAACCGCGCCAATGGCCTGTTCCAGGGCCGGCGCCGTGACCAGATCGATTTCGCCGCTGACACTGACCACGGACACTCCATCGTGGTCCTCAACCAGCGTGGTAATCGAATCAGGAGCTGACAATGGCGATCCTTTGTCCTGGGCTTCAGGTGTGCTGCAAGCCTAGCCTGCGTTGCGAACTGCGAGAAGAATATGCCCTCAACACCTGCCCCGCGACAACCCAGGCTAGTCTCGCAAAATCGAGCCTGCACATAGCGGGGCCCGGACCGGCACTCGGGAGGCAACATGTCAGATTCGCCGGCGGAGTTCAGCGGCGCGGGCGCCACCGCGCAGGCGGCCACCATTTCCAGCGAGGGCCTGCTGCCGCAACTCGTCCAGCACCTGCGGCAGAACCGCACCGTGCTGCGCGAGGAGTGGGCACGCAGGATCACCGAGGCCGAACTGCTCACCGCGATGACGCCGGAGGAGCTGTTCTCCGAGGCGACCGCCGTCTACGACAACTACGTGGAGGTGCTCGAGACCGGTAGCGTCGAGGCGCTGCAGGCCTACGCGCGCGACCTGTCCGAGCGCATCATTCCGCGGGGCGTGGAAACGGACGAGGTCGTCGGCATCGTGTTGTTGCTGCGTGACGTGCTCGCGCGCTCGTTGTTCGAGAAGTACCAGACCGAATTCGAGATGCTCAATCGGGTTCTGGACGCCTACGAACCGGCGGCCAACCGCATCGCCAACACCGTGGCGGTCAGCTTCGTGCAGGAACGCGAGCGCATCATCCGCCAGCAGCAGGAGGCCATCCGCGAGCTGTCGACGCCGGTGCTGCAGGTGCGCGAGCAGTTGCTGATTCTGCCGATCATCGGTGTGCTCGATTCTCAGCGCGCCCGTCAGGTCACCGAGCAGCTGCTGAGAGCCATCCGCGCGAACCGCGCGAAAGTGGTGGTCATCGACATCACCGGTGTGCCGACCATCGACTCCACGGTGGCCAACCACCTGGTGCAGACGGTCGACGCGTCGGGCCTGATGGGCGCGAGCGTCATCATCACCGGCCTATCCTCCGAAATCGCGCTGACGCTGGTGACCATCGGCTTGGACCTGTCGAAGATGAACGCCGTCGGCGACCTGCAGGGCGGCATCGAGGAAGCCGAGCGCCTGCTGGGCTACGAGGTCACCCGCACCGGCGAGCAGCCGGGATAGCTACGAGGAACACGAGCGCGTCATGCCCGTACCGATCCTGAAACAGGGTGCGATCCTCATCGCCTCGGTGCAGGCCGCGCTCAGCGACTCCGACGCCGAGCGGCTCCGCTATGACCTGATGGAGCGCGTCAGCCGGTTCCGCGCGCAGGGCATCATCGTCGACGTCACCGCCATCGACGTGATGGACTCGTTCGCGGCCCGATCGCTGCGGACCATTGCGCACATGACCCGGCTGCGCGGCGCGGATACGGTGATCGTCGGCCTGCAGCCGGAAGTGGCCTTCGCGATGGTCCAGCTTGGGCTGGCGTTCGACGACATGAACACGGCGCTGGACCTCGAAGAAGGCCTCGCCCTGCTGAATCGTCAACTGACGCAGCGGAAACCGACGATCGGGCGCGATGGTGGCGACTGATATCGTCGTCGCCATCGACAATTCCGACGACATAGTCGAAGCTCGCAAAGCCGGACACCAACTCGCACTCGATCTGGGATTCTCCCTCACCGACGTCACGATGATCGCGACGGCGATCTCCGAGATCGCGCGAAACATCACCAGTTACGCCGGCCGCGGCACCGTCCGGGTCTTCGCGGCCGACCGGGACGGCCGCAAGGCTCTGGTGGTGCGCGCCGAGGATCAGGGGCCGGGCATCGCCGACATCGAGCGGGCGATGGAGGACGGCTACTCGACCGGCCGCGGATTGGGGATGGGCCTGCCGGGCTCCCGCCGGCTGATGGACAGGTTGCTCGTGGAGTCCGCGCTCGGCCGGGGAACGGTCGTCGAGATGTGGAAATGGGTCCCTCCCCGTGCGTGACAGCGGCCGGTTCGGTCCGATCGAGTGGGCAAGGGCGGGCCGCCCGCTGCCCAGCGAGTACGTCTCGGGCGATCGGGGGCTCGCCGTCGACATCGGCCGGGAAGCGGCGCTGTTCGGCGTGGTGGACGGCCTCGGCCACGGTCCGGATGCCGCAGCCGCTGCGCTGCGCGCCATCGAGGCGGTCAAACGCTCCAGCTCGGAGCGGCTCGAAGTCTTGATCCAGCTCTGCCACCGGGTACTGGAGGGCACCAGAGGGGTGGCGATGACGTTGGCACGGATGGACTTCGCCGCCAACACGCTGACCTGGACGGGCGTCGGCAATGTTACCGCCGATCTGTTGGCCAAGTCCCCGACCGGCGTCCAGGTCCGATCCAGTGCGCGGCTGACCGCGGGCATCGTCGGCTACCGGATACCGGAAATCAGGCCGGCGCAGGTGGTTTCGATCCGGCCGGGGGACCTGCTGGTGATA
Source organism: Mycobacterium sp. E3251 (assembly GCF_001666835.1). GTDB lineage: Bacteria > Actinomycetota > Actinomycetes > Mycobacteriales > Mycobacteriaceae > Mycobacterium. The sequence goes on from NZ_LZJF01000025.1 coordinate 12,497, forward strand.
AGCACAGACGGGATCACCGAGAACTACCTGGACCACATCGATTTCTCGGCCACCGCCGTCGTCATCGCCGAAGAACTTCTCGGCAAGGATGCCAAGGAAACCGACGATGCCATGGTGTTGACCGCCCGTCATCGGGGGGCATCGACATGAGCGACAACGACGACTTTCACGCGCAGTACGCCGAGGCGTTGCGCAACTACCTGCAGGCGCGGGACGAGGACAGCCTGGCTGCCGGCTATGAGCTGGGGCGCCGGGCCCTGCAAGAAGAAGTCAGCCTGCTCGCGATCATCGAGCGCCACGTCGGGCTGATCCTCGAACTGACCCAGGATATCCAGGTCGACGCGCCGATCGCGCTGGAATTCCTGTTGCAGCTGCTGGTCCCGCTCGACATCGCGACGCGCGGCTTCCTGGACGGCAACCGCCGCTACGCTCGCGAGCGCGCCCGGGCCGAGGGACTGGCCGACCGCGACAAATTCCGTACCGCGCTGGTCAATTCGTTGCAAGAGGGTTTCTTCGTCGCCGATCACGAGGGCTCCGTGATCGAGATGAACAGCGCCCTCATCGAAATACTCGGCTATCCCACCGAGGGCCTGCCCTACCGGTGGCCGCACCCGTGGTTGGTCGACCAACAGGGCGCCCGCCAACAGCAGTCGCTGGTCCAGAGCATCGGCACCACCACTTACGAGACACCGATTCGGCACCGCGACGGGCACCTGGTCTGGGTGACGGTGAGCATCAACGCGGTTCAGGGCAGCGGCAGCGAGCAAGACGTCTTCGTAGGGACGATCCGTGACATCACCGCCGAAAGGGCCTTCGCCGCAAGGGAAAGCGCGGTGCTGCGGTTGGCGACGGCGGTGGCGGTGGCCAAAAGCGTTGACGAGCTGCTCTCGATCACCCTCGACGAGTGCAGCACGGCGATCGACGTACAACGGGTGGTCGCGATCTCCTGGCCGACCGGCGACGGCGAACCGACCGTCCAAGTGGCGGGCGAGACGTCCAAAACGTCCTGGCGCAGGCTGGATCCGTGGTTGCGCCATACCTTCGAGGATGCGCGTCACCAGCTGCCGCTGACCGCCAAAACGGTCGAGCGACCCGAAAATCCCGGCAAGGCACACGGATTGGTGGCGGTGCTCTCCGGCGCGGGCGACCTGGCGCTGTGGCTGGAGCTGCGCTCGCCGCGCTGGATCAGCGCCGAAGACCGGCTGCTGGTGACCGTCCTCATCGGCCACCTGAGCCTGGCCATGCAGCACGTCCGGCAATTCGAAAGCGCCCGCGAGACGTCGCTGACCTTGCAGCGCGCCCTGCTGCCGACCATGGAACCGCCGCCGGGCTTCGTCGTGCGTTACGAGCCCGCCGTCCCGCCCCTGGAAATCGGCGGCGACTGGTATGACGTGCTGCCGATCGGTGATCACCGCATCGGCATCGTCGTCGGTGACTGTGTGGGTCGCGGGCTGCCGGCCGCGGCGGTCATGGGCCAGCTACGCAGTTCGGCGCGGGCGCTGTTGATCAACGGGGCCGGGCCCGCGCTGCTACTCGAGCAGCTCGACTCGGCGGCATCGCTCATCCCGAACGCATACTGCACCACCGTTTTCCTGGCCATCCTCGACACCGAATCCGGTGTGCTGCAATACAGCAACGCCGGCCACATGCCCGCTGTTCTCGTCGGGTCCGAGCCGCGGACGCCGGTGATGTTGACCGACGCCGCGTCGGTGCCGCTCGCGGTCCGGCGCACCGAACCCCGCCCGCAGACCAGCCGCGTGTTGCCGCCCGGCTCCACCCTGATGCTGTTCACCGACGGGCTGGTCGAGCGCAAACACGAGTCCATTGACGACGGGATGGCCCGCGCCGCCGCGGTTCTGGCGAATACGACGACGCTGCCATTGGACTCTGTCGCCGATACGGTACTGAGTGAGCTGGCGCCCGTGGCGGGGTATGACGACGATGTGGCGATGGTGATCTACCGGCACCAGCAGTCCCCGCTTCGGATCGAGACCGAGGCCAGCGCGGGGCGGTTGGTCGGCATCCGGCATCGGTTGGCCGAATGGCTGCGCACCGCCGACGTGCCGGGCGAATTGGCCGCCGACATCGTGCTGGTGATCAACGAGGCCTGCACGAACTGTGTCGAGCACGCATACTCCGGGCAGCCGCTGGGCACGATGCTGCTCGACGTCGAACTCGCCGGCGGCGAGATCCGCGCCCGCATCACCGACCAGGGCTCGTGGAAGGCGCCCGAGGCCGACCCGGGCAACGGTGGGCGGGGCCTGGTACTGATGCGGGCCCTCAGCACGGCGCTGGGACTCGAGTGCTCCCCCACCGGGACGACGGCCGACATCAGCTTCCGGCTGCCGGCCGAGGGCGGCTAGGGGTGGCCCCGCACCGTTTGTGGCCCCTGGATTGCGGGTAGTCGTGGGCGTGACCCGCGCATCGATCACCACCGAACCCGCCCTGCCGGCGGCACACGGGCCGCTGTCGACCGCCGTCCGTCGCGCGCTGACCGGACCGCCGTCGCATGACCACTTGACCCGCATCGGTGCGTCCGTGCGCGATTCGGATCCCTACGGCCTGGATCTGCACCTGGCGCTGTGCATGTGCTACGAGCTGCACTACCGCGGCTTCGCCGGCGTCGACCCCGGCTGGGAATGGAATCCGGCGCTGCTGGCACTGCGCGGCGAGCTCGAACGCGTTTTCCTCGCCGGCGTGCGCCGCGACGTCGGGCCCATCGCACCGGATCAGACCGCCGCCGCCGAAATGGACGCCATCTCGGTCGAACCGGTCGACGGCACGGGTCCGTCGTATTACCTGCGCGACACCGGAACGTGGCAGCAGATGCGCGAGTACTTTGTCCACCGGTCCGTGTATCACCTCAAAGAGGGCGATCCGCACGCATGGGCGATCCCGCGAATGATGGGTGTCGCGAAAGCGGCTTTCGTGGCAATCGAATTCGACGAGTACGGCGCGGGGCAGGGTCCCCGGCTACACCAGCAGCTCTTCGCCGATCTGATGGCGGCCGCGAATCTGGACACGACGTACCTGGCGTACGTGGACGCGGTTAACGCCGAAGCTTTGGCGGCGGTGAATCTGATGTCGCTGTTCGGGCTGCACCGCGAGTTGCGCGGCGCGGCGATCGGGCACTTCGCTTCGACGGAGATCACCTCCCCGCCCGGATCCCGGCGGATGGTGCAGGCCCTGCAGCGGATGGGGGCGCCTTCGGCGTGCGTCGAGTTCTACGCCGAGCACGTCGAAGCCGACGCCGTACACGAGCACGTGGTGCGCATAGACGTGGTCGGGGACCTCGTCGAGCGAGAGCCGCACCTCGATCGCGACGTCGTGTTCGGGATCCGCGCGCACGCGGCGGTCGAAAACCGTTTGGCCGACGCGGTTATGGCGTCGTGGCAGCAGGGTCGGTCGTCGTTGCGGAGGGCACTGGACTAGACGTCCGGCTGGCCAGGTTCCGGCATCTGCGGTGGCTGGTGTCGCACAAGGGATACTTCTCGCTGCGCCGGCAGGTGCAGATCGCCACCATGAACCGGTCGGACTCGACGACCTCCCCGTTCGGCATCTCGATGCGCACCGGGCCGGACACCAGGACCGGCCCGCCCGCAACCACCTGGACCCGGGTGGTGGTCACCGCTTGTCCGCCCGGATCACGATCAGCTCCTCTTCCCGGCGTCCGTGGGGTATCAGGCCGACGCTCTCGAGCCACTTCGCCCGCGCCGTCATCACGGGGCCGAACGTGATCCATTTCGACGCAACGACTTTGGCGTCCATGCCCGCCCACTTCAGGGAATCCAGCGATTGCTGGACACCGGCGAGTGCCGAGTGCACGAGAAGCAGTGACCCGCCGTCGCACAGCAACTTGGGCGCCGCTTCGCACAGCGGATCCAACACCATCCGGCCATCGATACCGGCGTTCCAGGCCCACGACGGGCCGGCGCTGGGGCTGATGTACTCCGTGTCGCCGTTCGGAGGTGTCGGCACGTAAGGCGGGTTCGACACGACAACGTCGAACGGTGCGCAGTCGAGCGCATCGCTCCAGGTGCCCTTGCGCACATCGACATTCACGCCGACGGCGGCCGCGTTGTCGCGAGAGCAACCCACGGCGTGCGGGCAGATGTCGAAGGCCGTCACATCGGCACCGCCCATTGCCGCGGCGGCGATCGCCACGAATCCGCTGCCCGTACACAGATCGAGAACGCGCCGGCCCGGAATGAGCGCGCTGTCTCGCATCACGTTTACCAGCAATCGGGAATCATCCTGGGGCTGATATACGTTCGAAGCAGCCGAGACAGCGGGTCCTGGATATGTTGTGGTCAACTCTGGCCTTTCGACAGATCGCCGCGGCGATCACTGCTTGGCCTGTGTAATGCCCGCAAACCGATGGGTTCAAACGGAGTGCGCAAAGGCATTTCTCGGCTAACTCGCAGGCGCATGCGCGAATTGCTTGACAATGGTCGCGCAAAACGCCGGAAGGTCCTTCGGTGAGCGACTGGAGATCAAATTGCCGTCGACGACGACCTCCTCGTCCACCACCTTTGCGCCGGCGTTGCGCAGATCGGTGCGGATGGACGGATAAGACGTCAGCGTGCGGCCCTCTGCCACACCGGCTTCCAGCAGCGTCCAGGGGCCGTGGCAGATCGCCGCAACCGGCTTTCCGGAGCCGACGAAGTCGCGCACGAAGGAGACTGCGGTGCCGTCCATCCGCAGCTTGTCCGGATTCACGGTGCCGCCCGGCAGCACCAGGCCGTCGAATTCGGCGACCGACGCGTCCGATACCGCGCGGTCGACTTTGAAGGTTCCGGCCGGTTCGAGGTCGTGATTGCGAGCCTGGATTTCTCCGGTCTTCAACGAAAGCAGCTCGACTTGTGCACCGGCGTCTTCGAGCGCCGCACGAGGTTGCTCGAGCTCCACTTTCTCCACACCGTCCGCGGCGAGAATCGCGACTTTCTTGCCTTCCAATTCATTTGCCATGGCTATTCCCCTGCTCCCTTTCGATTACGTCGGATTGAGGATGACTTTGGTGCAGCGGTCTTCCTTGTTCTTGAAGATTTCGTAGCCGTGGGGAGCCTGGTCGAGGCTCAGGTGGTGGCTGACGACAATGGTCGGGTCGATGTCGCCGTTGCGAATCCGGTCCAGCAGCGGGCGCATATAGCGATGCACGTGACACTGGCCGGTCTTGATGGTCAGCGATCGGTTCATGACCGCCCCGATCGGGAACTTGTCCATCAGGCCGCCGTACACCCCGACGATCGAAAGGGTGCCGCCATTGCGGCAACTCATCGCCGCTTCCCGAAGGGCATGCGGCCGTTCGGTTTCCAGGCGGGCAGCCTGTTTGACGCGGTCATAGGCGTCCACCGGGGCGGACCCGCTGCGCGCTTCCATGCCGGCGGCGTCGATGCAGTGGTCGGGCCCCCGGCCGGCGGTTATGTCCCGAAGCTCCTCGAGGACCGAGGTTTCTTCGAAGTTGACCGGCGTGGCGCCGATCTGCTTCGCCAGTTCGAGTCGATACGGAACACGGTCGACGGCAATGACTTTCGACGCGCCGAGCAGATACGCGCTCATGATCGCGAACAGGCCGACCGGGCCCGCCCCCCACACCGCGACCACGTCGCCGGGGGTGATGTTGCACATCTCCGCACCCATGTACCCGGTCGGGAGGATGTCGGACAGGAACAGAACCTGCTCGTCGGTCAGGTCGTCTTCGATCTTCAGCGGGCCCACATCGGCGAACGGCACCCGCGCGTATTCGGCCTGGCCGCCGGCGAAGCCGCCGAGCATGTGCGAGTAACCGAACAGTCCCGCCGGCGAGTGGCCCATGAATTTCTCCGCGATGCCGGCGTTCGGATTGGAGTTCTCGCACAGGGAGTACAGGTCGCGGCGGCAGGCGGAGCATGCGCCACACGCGATCGGGAACGGCACCACCACCCGATCACCGATGGCCAGGTTGTTGACCGCCTTGCCGACTTCGACCACCTCGCCCATGAATTCGTGCCCGAGCACGTCGCCGTGCTTCACGGTGGGGATGTAGCCGTCGTAGAGGTGCAGATCGGAACCGCAGATCGCCGTCGAGGTGATGCGCACGATGGCGTCGCGATCGTTGAGGATCGTGGGGTCCGGAACGGACTCCACCTGGACGCTGTTGCGGCCCGCCCAGACGGTGGCTTTCACTGGCTTGCTCCTTCGTTGGGTTGAGCGGGCTGCTGGTGCAGCTGCCGGGCCGAAGCGGTCCCCTCGGGGGATCCGTCCGAACGCAGCACCTGGCCGGTTTCGAGAATCTGCTTGAAACGGCGGAGGTCGTCGTTCACTTGCTGTTCGGGGGACTCGCCGAACAGGCTCGCCGCGGCCTTTCCGAACAGGCCGCCGGGGATGTGATAGCCGATCCTGACGCGGACTTCGGTGCCGTCGCCGGTGGCGGTGGGCGTGAACTCGACGCTGCCGCCGTTCTCGATGACCGAGCCGGGCAGCGACTGCCACGCGATGCGCCTGTTGGTGTCGTCCTCGGTGATCTGCGCGTCCCACTGCACCGACTGTCCGGCCGGGGCGTTGGCGACCCAGTGCGACTGTCCGTCGGCGCCGGGGGTGACCGATTGCAGGTGATTCATGAAGCTGGGCAGGTTTTCCAGGTCGCGCCAGAAGCGGTACACCTCTTCGGGCGGGCGCCGCACGGTGACCGCCGCGCGCAGCATGCGGTGCCGGGCGCCGTTAACGTGCCGGCCGCCGCGGTTGACCGTGCGCAGTGCCGTGTAGAGGTCCAGCCCGCCGATGCCGGCGAGCACGACGCTCGAAATGGTGCCCTGCCGCCGCCGTCCGGGAGCGCGGGCGGCCACCCCGGCCAACAGCAGGCCCATATCAAGGACGTCGCCTGCCACCCGGGTCCACACCAGCTTGTCGGGGCCGCCCACCAGCGCGGCGCCGTGGCCGCATTCGCGCGCGCCCAGCGCGCGGATGACCCTTCGTGACCGCGGGGTGTCGTCAACCCCCGCAAGGGCAGCAACTTTTCCGGGTGCGATCAGCTCGCTCAGGCCCAGCCCGAAACTGGCGCCGCTGAGTGTCTTGACCAGAACGGAGGTGGTGGTGGCGGATCGATCGCCCATCGTCAACTCTCCTTGCCTTGCGGCGAATATGAATCAGGGCAAAGTTGCTGCCAGACAGCCGCTTTGCGGATCTTCGGGGGGCCGGCGCCGCCAACCGGTGTTCGCGCGCCGCATCACCCGTACCCACCGGGTGCGCACGATTGAAGCCGGATACCCGGGCAGATACCGCCCAAACGTGGGATTAACCCGCCGCGTCGCGCAGTGCCGCAAGCAAAGGCTCGGCGGCTTCGGATAGGAAGAGGTCCTGCGACTGGCCACCGACCTGGACGAGCGCCACGTCGGTGAACCCCGCCTCCCAATAGGGCCGGACGGCCTCGACGATCGCGTCCAGGTCGGGGCCACAGGGGATGGAGTCGGCGACATCTTCGGGCCGGACGAATTGGGTCGCGCCGGCGAACCCGGCCGGCGTCGGCAGGTCGGCGTTGACCTTCCAGCCGCCGGCGAACCAGCGGAACTGCTCGTGGGCGCGTTTGATCGCGGTCTCGCGGTCGGGGTCCCAGCACACCGGGATCTGGCCGACCACGCGTCCGCCGCCCGCCAGGTTGGCGGCCTGGCGCGCGGCGTGCCAGGCGTCGACGAGTTCCCCGTCCGGCTCCACCGCGACGAAGTGGTCGGCCAGCCGGCCGAATTTGTCGATGGCCTTGCTGCCGCCCATTGCCACCGCGATGCCGACCGGAACCTCGGGCACGTCCCACAGGCGCGCGGAGTCCACCTGGAAGTAGTCGCCGGTGAAGTTCACCAGCTCGCCACCGAACAACTCGCGGATGATCTTGATGGCTTCGCGCAGCATGTCCTGGCGACGTTCGACGGTCGGCCAGCCCTTGCCGATCACATGCTCGTTGAGGTTCTCGCCGGTGCCCAGGCCCAGGGTGAACCGGCCGTCGGACAGGATCTGCACAGTCGCGGCCTGCTGAGCGACGACCGCCGGGTGATAGCGCATCGTCGGGCACGTCACGTAGGTGTAGAGGTCGACCCGTTCGGTGGCGTGCGCCACCGCGCCCAGTACGGTCCAGGCGTTGGGCGCATGCCCCTGGGTGGTCAGCCAGGGCGAGAAGTGGTCGCTGCACACCTCAAAGTCGAAACCCCGCTCTTCGGCTGAAACAGCCTGCCGTACAAGGTCTTTGGGTCCACTCTGCTCGGTCATCAGAGTGTAGCCAAAATTCGTCATGTTCCTATACTTACCCCGGTCCGCCTCGCGCAAACCGCGCCGCGCTCAGCCCGCGGTGGTGATCGAGTCGCCGGCGGTCCCGGCGGCCCGCCGCGCCGCCAGCCGGCGCTTCTGCGGTTCGATCGTGTAGCGGGGGTCGCGGGCCGACTCCAGCCCCGCCTCGAAGAAGCCGAACCGCAGCATCGCCGACGCCGCCAGCAGGGCCAGGCCGGACAGGGCGGCCACGCCGCGATGCCGTCCGCCGAGCAGTGCGCCCAGACCTCCCGCGGCGGCAAGCCGTTCGCTCCAGGCCAGCAGCCGGCCGGGACGACCTTCGTGTAGCGGTTCCCTGGTCACCGGGTCCATCCGGTACTCGGTGAACCTGGCGGAGATCAGGTCGGCGACCGCGCCGATGACGGCCAGCCTGCGGGCGGGCCCGGCCTCGGCGACCGGGGTGGTGATCATCGCCAACCCCGATGCGGCCAGGCTCGCCGAGCTGACGAACACGAACGGCAGGTCTCGGTACGCGGCGTTCCACGTCGGGGTGGCGGTGTCGGTGAGCAGCACCGCCGTGTAGACCGCAAGCGGCGGTGCGAAGACCGCGGCTTCCAAGCCGGCCGGCCCCTCCACGGCGCGCAGGACGGGGCGCAACGGCCCCAACGGAATTCGCTCACCGGTCATCCGGTCGACCTCGGACGCCGCGGCCACCCCGATGCCGGCGCTGAACAAGCTGAGGATCCACGAGCCGATGCTCATCGGTGAGGTGAGCTTGACCGTGCGCAGCATGTTCACGAAACGCTCGGGCCGGCCCAGGTCCTTGACCAGGGCGACCGCCCCCACCATCACCGCGACCAACGCGGACAGCCTGGCGTTGCGGCGCAAGGTGTCTCGCCCGGTGAGCTGCGCACCCGCCGCCAGCAGGCCGGACCCGCCCGCGACGCCACCCAGAAACAAATACGCCGCAACCTCGTGTCCCCAGGGCGCGGGCTTGACCACCGGGCGCCCGTAGTACGAGCTGAACTCGACATCCGGGACCATCGGCATCTCGCGCGCACCGTCGCCCCCGCCCCGGCGGCCCGCCCGTTTGCCCCTGCGGCGCTTGCCCCCCGTCGGCTCCGGCGGACGCAGGCTGTCGTATTCCGAAGTGCTCATGGGGTTTTCACCGACCCTTCCAGAAGGCCAGCGCCGCGGCGGCGAACATCCCCGCCGCGGCCACGCTCGCTCGTTTGAACATCTGGGGCAGGTCGGCCGTGCACACGCGCGGGTCGGGCGGCAGGCCGTAGACCTCCGGCTCGTCGAGCAGCAGGAAGATCGACCCGGTGCCGCCCACGCCGTCGCGTTCGTTGGCGCCGTAGAGGCGGGCCTCCGTCAACCCCTGGGCGTGCAGCGCGGCGACCCGCTCCCGGGCCGTGACCACCAGGTCGTCGTGGTCGCCGAACTTGATCGACGTGGTCGGGCAGGTCTGGGCACACGCCGGGATCTGGTCCTCGACCAGGCGGTCGTAGCACAGCGTGCATTTCTGGGCGACGCCGGTGGCCGGCGTTTCGGCGGGGCGGCCGGGTCGCTGCGCCGGCGTCGTGTACGTGCCGTCGCTGCGACGCTCCACCACGCCGAACGGGCACCCGGCCACGCAGGTTCCGCACCCGTTGCAGACGTCGTCCTGCACGACGACGGTGCCGAACTCGGTGCGGAACAACGCGCCCGTCGGGCAGACGTCCAGACAGCCTGCGTGCGTGCAGTGCTTGCACACGTCCGACGACATCAGCCAACGGAATTCGGGGGTGTCCGGCGGCGTGACGTCCGGGCGCGGCGGGTTGCCAGGGAGCGCCGGCATGCCCAAATCGGTTAGGGCGCGCCCGGATTCGCGTGCCTGCTCGATGCGATCACGCCCCTGCTCGATGAACGCCACGTGCCGCCAGGTGCTGGCACCCAGCGCGCCGGTGTTGTCATAGGACGAACCCAGCAGCTCCAGGTCGCCGTCGCGGGGGTTGCGGTTCCATTCCTTGCACGCGACCTCGCAGGCCTTGCAGCCGATGCAGATCGAGGTGTCGGTGAAGAATCCCTTGCGCGGCTTGGGTTCGACCCAGCCGGCGTCACTCGTCGGGTCGGTCGGTCCGCTCAGCTGACCCATCTGTTCCCCCTTCCCAGACGCCGTCGCTGATCCGCACGTTGCCGGTTTCGGTGGTGGCCCCGGAGCGGGACTGATACTCGGCGATAAGGCGCAGCAGGTCCTCGCCGTGGGGCCGGCGGCCCGGGCGGATGTCGCACGAGCCGGCCTTCGACTCCTGGATCTGCACGTTGGGGTCGAGTGTCACGCCGAGCAGGTCGTTGGCCGCGTCCCCGCTGACCACCGCGTCGCTGCCCACACCCCAGTGGTACGGGAGGCCGATCTGGTGCACCGTGTGGCCGTTGATCACAAGCGGGGCAACACGTTTGGTGACCAGCACCCGGGCTTCGATCGCCGCGCGCGGCGATACGATGGTGGCCCACCCGTACGGCTCGAGTCCCCGTTCGGCGGCCAACTCCGGGGACACCTCGCAGAACATCTCCGGTTGCAGCTCCGACAGGTAGGGCAGCCAGCGGCTCATCCCCCCGGCGGTGTGATGCTCGGTGAGCCGGTAGGTGGTGAACACGTACGGGTACACGTCGGCCCCGGGCTCCCCGGCGCTCGGCGCGCTCAGATTGTCCTTGCGCGGGAAGGTGATTCGGCCGGGGTTTCGCTGCTGCGGATAGAGCGCGTTGGCGACCGGGGATTCCTGTGGTTCGTAGTGCGTGGGCAACGGGCCGTCGACGAGACCCTTCGGCGCGAACAGCCAGCCCTTGCCGTCGGCCTGCATGACGAAGGGGTCGTCGCCGGCGAGCGCGTCGGGACCGCCGACGTCCGGGTCGGGCCGGCTCCCCGGCGCCCGGTCGGCGACGAAGTCGGGCACGTCGTAGCCGACCCACCGTTGCTGTTCGGCGTCCCACCACACGTACCGCTTGCGTTCGCTCCACGGGTTGCCGTCCGGGTCGGCCGACGCGCGGTTGTAGAGAATCCTCCGGTCGGCCGGCCAGGCCCAGCCCCACTCGTGCTGGCTCGGCGACTCACCGCCGTGCGGGACGCGCCGCGCGGCCTGGTTGGTGGCGTTCGCGTACACGCCGGTGTAGATCCAGCAACCGGCGGCGGTCGACCCGTCGGCGCGCAGCTCGGTGTAGGACGACAGCGGGGTGCGGTCCGCGGTGTGATACCCGTTGATTTCGGCCAGCACGGCTTCGCCGTCGGGCTCGCCGTGCTCGTCGGTCGGGTAGTCCCACGTCAGGTCCAGCAGCGGGCGGTCGCGCTCATCGGTCGACCCGGCCAACCGCTGCCTGATCCGCTTGCCGAGTTCGAAGAAGAACTGCAACTCGCTCTGGCACTGGCCCGGCGGCTCGACGGCCTTGTGCCGCCACTGCACCAGGCGCTGAGTTTGGGTGAACGATCCCGCCTTCTCCACGTGCGTGGCGGCGGGCAAGAAGAACACCTCGGTGTCGATGTCCTCCGTTTTGAGTTCGCCCGAAGCGATTTCGGGACCGTCCTTCCACCAGGTGGCCGACTCGATCAGGTTGAGGTCGCGCACCACCAGCCATTTGAGGTGGGACATGCCCATGCGCTGCATCCGGCCGTGCGCCGACCCGACCGCCGGGTTCTGCCCCAGCAGGAAGTAGCCCTCGACCTCGTCGGCCAGCATGCCCATGACGGTCTGGTAGGTGCCGTGCGGGCCGGACAGCCGCGGCAGGTAGTCGTAGGCCCAGTCGTTGTCCTCGGTGGCCGCCTCACCCCACCACGCCTTGAGCAGGCTGATCGCATAGGCGTCGGAGTTGGCCCAGAAGCCCTTCTGCTTCTTCGACCCCACCGCGTCGAGATAGTCCGCCAGGGTGTCGTGCGTGCCCGCCTTGGGCATCGCCAGGTAGCCGGGCAGCAGGTTGAACAGCGTCGGGATGTCGGTCGAGCCCTGGATGGTGGCGTGGCCGCGCAGCGCCATGATGCCGCTGCCCGGACGGCCGACGTTGCCCAGCAGGAGCTGCAAAATGGTTGCGGTGCGGATGAATTGGGCGCCCAGGGTGTGCTGCGTCCATCCGACGGCGTAGGCGAAGCAAGTGGTGCGCTCGCGGCCCGAGTTCTCGACGATGGAGCGGGCCAGGTAGTCGAAGTCCTCGCGGCTGATGCCGCACACGTCTTTCACCATCTCCGGGGTGTAGCGGCTGTAGTGGCGCTTGAGGATCTGGAACACCGTGCGCGGGTGCTGCAGGGTCTCATCGCGTTTGACGCGGGCATGGGCGAGCGGGGGCCCGCCGCTGCCGTGCTCCTGCCCCGCCCCGCTTTGCGCGGCGGTGGCGCCGTGCGTGTGGCCGCCGCCGGCGGACTCGATCTGGCCGTTCCCCTCTTCGTCGTACGCCCACGTCGACGTGTCGTACTGCCCGGTCTCCGGGTCGAACCCCGAGAACAAGCCGTTCAGATCCTCGGTGTCCCTGAACTTTTCGTTGATCAAAGTGGCGGCGTTGGTGTAGGCGACCACGTACTCGGAGAACCACAGATCGTTGCTCAGGATGTGGTTGATCAGCGCGCCAAGCAGCACCACGTCCGAACCGGCCCGGATCGGGATGTGCTTGTCGGACACCGCCGAGGTGCGGGTGAAGCGCGGGTCGACGTGGATCACCCGAGCGCCGCGGGCGCGGGCCTCCTCGACCCACTGGAACCCGACCGGGTGGCACTCGGCCATGTTCGAGCCCTGGATGACAATGCAATCGGCGTTGGCCATGTCCTGCAGTGTTTGGGTGGCGCCGCCGCGCCCGAAGGAGGCTCCCAGACCGGGAACCGTGGCGGAGTGTCAAATACGGGCTTGGTTCTCGATCTGAATGGCACCCGCGGCGGTGAAGAGCTTTTTGATGAGGTAGTTCTCTTCGTTGTCCAGGGTCGCCCCGCCGAGCGCGGCGATGCCCATGGTGCGGCGCAGCAGGTTGCCCTTCTTGTCGATGTCCTGCCAGGTGTGGCGGCGGGATTCGACGAACCGGTCGGCGATCATGTCGATCGCGGTGTCCAGCTCGAGGGGCTGCCATTCGGTCGCCCGCGGCGGACGGTAGAGCACCTGCAGCTGCCGGCCCGGCGAGTTCACCAGCTGTTCGCTGGCGGCGCCCTTGGGGCACAGGCGGCCCCGCGAAATCGGCGAGTCCGGGTCGCCCTCGATCTGGACCACCCGCTCGTCCTTGACGTAGACCCGCTGGCCGCAACCGACCGCACAGTAGGGACAGATGCTCTGCACCACCCGGTCGGCCGTCGTCGTGCGGGGCGTGACGGCGCGCGTCCGCTTCGAGGTGACGGCCGACCCGCGGCCGAGCTTGTCGCCTGAACGCAGCTGGCGCAGGACGGGCCATTCCAAGAAAAGCTTCCGCATAGCCATGGCCTTTACCCTAGTGCGCGCCGGCGAAACCGCACTCGCTCAGCGCACCACGATCGTGTGCTCGCCGCGCGGCACCAGCTCCCCGATCACCGGCGCGCCCGGGATCTCGCCCGCGATCAACAGCCCGCCCGAGGTCTGCGCGTCCGCGAGCAGCAGCGCCTCCTCCGCGCTCACCGCGGACAGGTCGGCGTGCGGGGCGACCCAGTCGAGGTTTCGCCGGGTACCGCCGCTGACGTAACCGGCCGCCAGCGCCTCCCGCGCGCCGTCCAGATAGGGCACCGCCGCGGCGTCGATCATCGCCGTCACGCCGCTGGCCCGCGCCAGCTTGTGCAGGTGCCCGAGCAGCCCGAAACCCGTTACGTCCGTAGCGCATTCGATGCCGGCGGCCAGGGCCGCCGCAGCCGCGTCGGCATTCAGCGTTGTCATCACCCGGATCGCCTGTTCGAAGCGCTCGCCGGTCGCCTTGTGCCTGCTGTTGAGCACCCCGACGCCGAGCGGCTTGGTCAGTGACAGCGGAGTGCCGGGCCTACCGGAATCGTTGCGCAGCAACCGGTTCGGGTCCGCCAGGCCGGTGACGGCCAGCCCGTATTTCGGCTCCGGGTCGTCGACGCTGTGCCCGCCGGCGAGGTGGCAGCCGGCCAGGCCGCAGACGTCCAGCCCGCCCCGCAGCGTCTCGGCCGCCAGCTCGAACGGCAGCACGTCACGCGGCCAGCCCAGCAGGTTCACCGCCACCACCGGACGTCCGCCCATCGCGTAGACGTCGGACAGCGCGTTGGTGGCCGCGATGCGGCCCCAGTCGTAGGCGTCGTCCACCACGGGCGTGAAGAAGTCGGTCGTCGCGATCAGCGCCGCGCCCCCCTCGATAAGCACCGCCGCCGCGTCGTCGCCGTGGTCCAGGCCGACCAGCAACTCGCCGGCCGGGTCGCGCGGCGCGCTCGCCCCCAACCCGCGGACCACATCCTCGAGCTCACCGGGCGGGATCTTGCACGCACACCCGCCACCGTGGGCGTACTGAGTCAGTCGATACGTCACGCGTCCATACTTGTCCCTATGGTTCGAGGAGGCGTGTCCGGTCTGGTGACCGGCGCGGTCTTCAAAACCGTCGAACGGCAGACGCTGCCGCTGGCGGGTTCGATTCCCGTCCGCCTCCGCCATACTTCTTCGGGCCCGACATGAACGACCCGCGCCGGCGGGTGCCGCGTACCGACGCGCTGCTCGCCGATCCGCGCCTGATCGAGGCACAGCGGGTGCTGGGCCGCGATCTGGTGAAGTCCGTGATCGCCGACGCGCAGCAGCGGGCGCGCGCCGGGGAGATCGAACCCGAGCGCGTCGCCGAGCACGCCGTCGCCGCGCTGCCCAGCACCGCGTCGAGCCTGCGGCCGGTCATCAACGCCACCGGCGTCGTGGTGCACACCAACCTGGGCCGTGCGCCCCTGTCGCGGGCCGCCGTCGACGCGGTGGTCGCCGCGGCGGGGACCACGGACGTCGAGCTGGACCTGGCGACGGGCCGCCGCGGCCGCCGGGGCCGGGGGGCGCTGGCCGCGCTGGCCCGGGCGGTGCCCACCGCCGACGCCGTGCATGTGGTCAACAACAACGCCGCCGCGCTGCTGTTGACGGCCCTGACGCTCGCCCCGGGCAAGGAGATCGTGCTCAGCCGCGGCGAGCTCGTCGAGATCGGGGACGGGTTCCGCATACCCGAGCTGCTGGCCTCCGCCGGATCCCGGCTGCGCGAGGTCGGTACCACCAACCGCACCGGCCTGCGCGATTACGCCGAGGCGATCGGGCCGCAGACCGGTTTCATCCTGAAGGTCCATCCGTCCAACTTCCACGTCACCGGGTTCACCTCGGCGGTCGGCGTGGCGGAGTTGGCGAAACTCGGTGCGCCCCTGGTGGTCGACATCGGCTCCGGCCTGCTCTGCCCGCACCCGCTGCTGCCCGACGAGCCCGACGCCACGTCGACCCTGCGCGATGGCGCCGACCTGGTCACCGCGAGCGGCGACAAGCTGCTCGGCGGCCCGCAGGCCGGCCTGCTGCTGGGCGCCGCCGAGCTGATCGAGCGGCTGCGCCGGCACCCGGCGGCGCGCGCGCTGCGGGTGGACAAACTCACCCTCGCCGCTCTGGAGGCGACCCTGACCGGCCCGCCAACCCCGGTGGCCGAGGCGCTGGTCACCGACGTGGCGCAACTGCGGTCGCGCGCCGAGGCGCTCGCGGCCGCGCTGCCGGGCGCCGAGGCGGTGGATTGCGTCGCGGCCGTCGGCGGCGGCGGGGCGCCGGACGTCCGGCTGCCCAGCGCGGCGGTGAGCCTGCCCGAGTCCTACGCCGCCGCGCTGCGCGCCGCCAGCCCGCCGGTCGTCGGCCGCCTCGAGGCGGGCCGGTGCCTGCTCGACCTGCGCACGGTCGCTCCCGAGGACGACGCGCGGCTGGCGGCGGCGGTGCTCGCATGTTCGTCATAGCCACCGCCGGGCACGTCGACCACGGCAAGTCCACCCTGCTGCAGCGGCTCACCGGCATGTGGCCGGACCGGCTGGCCGAGGAGCGGCGCCGGGGCCTGACCATCGATCTCGGCTTCGCGTGGACCGAGCTCAACGGACGCCGACTGGCGTTCGTCGACGTGCCGGGCCACGAACGGTTCGTGGCCAACATGCTCGCCGGGGTGGGCCCGGTCCCGGCCGTGATGTTCGTGGTCGCCGCGACCGAGGGCTGGATGCCGCAGTCCGACGAACACCTCGCGGCGCTGGACGCCCTCGGTGTCCGCCACGGGCTGCTGGTGATCAGCAAGGCCGACCTCGCCGACCCCGGCCCGGCGATCGAGCAGGCGCGAGAACGGTTCGCCGCCACCTCGCTCGCGGGGGCCGCCGTCGCGATCGGCACCGACCTCGAGCGGGTGCGCGCGGAGCTGCTGGCACTGACCGACCGGCTGCCGGCCCCGGACCCAGACGCCGACGTGCGGCTATGGGTCGACCGGAGCTTCACCGTCCGGGGCGCGGGCACGGTGGTGACCGGCACCCTGGCGGCGGGCACCGTGCGGCTGGGCGACGAGCTGGAGCTCGCCGGGCGGCGTGTCACCGTGCGCGGGCTGCAAACGCTGGGCCGGGATCAGGCCGCGGCGGGCCCGGTGTCCAGGGTCGCGCTGAACCTGCGGGGCGTGGACCGGCGGGACATCGGGCGCGGCGACACCGTTCGGACACCGGGCGTGTGGCGCGACACCGCGGAGATCGACGTCGCCCTGCGCTCGGCGGGCACG
>NZ_LZJF01000026.1 GCF_001666835.1 Mycobacterium sp. E3251
GACCTAGCCGCCCGCTGACCGTGGAGCCAAGGTGCTGCACGCTGCCACGTTCCCGGACCGTCATGAAGTCGGTGACCACCGCACTGCCGGGTTCGGCGATCTCGGCCATCTCCTGCAACGAGCTTCGCACCGAAATCGCATGCTCGACAATCTCTTTGGAGTTCGATTCCAGGTCGTCGCGGGCCTGTTGGTCGCGGGCCAGACCACGACCCAGCGCCCGCGTACCTGCCAGCGGCTCGGTCACCACGATGCCGTCGTCATGGACAGCCGCGACAAGTTCGGGGCTGTAGCCGACGGCGCGAATTCCCCCCAGCCGCAACAAGAACGATCGCACCGGGGTGTTGTGTCGACGACCCAGCCGGTAGGTGGACGGAAAATCCAGCCGGAAAGGTACCTCTAGACAACGAGACAGGATCACCTTGTGGTAGCGGCCCGCCACAATCTCACCGACGGCCGACGCCACCCGATCGCGGTACCCAGACGGGTCAGCGATGACGTCGACGGCGCGGGCCTGCCGCGCCTCGGGCACGCCGTCGCCCAGCAATCCGAGGACCGCGTCACGATGCGCCGCGGTCGCGCCCCACAGCTGGACCGACTCCCGGTTCACCACGATGCGAGTGCGGGGCCAGAACACGCGGGCCAGCGGGGTTCTTGGCGCCAGCCGCTGCTGCAAACCGTAGCGGTAGACGCCGAACTCGAAGGCGATCCAGCCGAAGAGTTGGTCGGTTTCGAGCAACAGCCTGTCGACGGCCTCGCCCAGCACCGACCCGGGCCGCCCCGACCACCGCTGCCGCTGAACCACGCCGTCGCGGATGACGCGCACCTCGTCGCTGTCCAGCTCGACCATCGCGCGCACACCGCTGGCCAGCACCCATTGACCGCCGCGCTCGTAGAGCAGATATTCCTCGCCGACTTGTTCGGGGAGCAACGCGGCCAGCTCGGCGGCCAGGTCGGCCGGGTCGACGTGCGCGGGAAGGGGGATCGGCGATGACGTGGAGCCGGCGGAACTCGTCTGAACGCTGACCTCGGTCACGGTTAGTAAATGTAGCCTAACCTATCTAGCCGCGCGCAACCGCTCCCCGCGCTCCCCGGCAAATCCGGCCGGCCCGCTAAATCTCGCTGCGAGTCGAAGCACCAGCCACCCCGATGGCGGCGCTGCGCTCAACACCGTGGCTGTCGGGCCGGTCGCCGTTCCCGCAGGTAAAGAGGCGGGGCAGAGCAGGAGTCGCCGGCGCCGCGCACCCACCGGTGCACCTCGACACCCCCAAGACACCCCGAACGTTTCCCCACTGTTTACGTTGTGACGCCACATCGACCGGCCACGGTGACGTGACTTCTCTTAAGATCGAGTCGATCCGTGCAAACCGGCTAGCCCGGGATTCAGTTAGGCGCGGGCGAGCTTCATCGCAGTAGGTAAAGGAGTGGCGCGTGAACTCCTATCTGGACGACTGTTCGCGAGCGACGCCATGTTCGTGATCCGGCTCGCGAACGGCGAAGAGGTCCAGGGCGGCGAGAGTGACGAACTCGAAATCAACCAGGAGACCGGCGTGCTCACGGTTTCACGCGTTGACGGTTTCGAGAAAATCACCACCCATTACTCACCAATGGCATGGCTGTCGGTGACACACCGCCAGAAGGGCGTCGGGGTCCGGCCGTCGGTTATTTCGTCGGCGCGTTGATTCTGAGCTGACCCCACAGCAAATACACAGCACTTTCCCACCAAATTCACGCCTGCCAAACCGACGGCGCGCGTTCGACAACTGGCCAGCCATAGGCTTCTGAGCAGCGGTTTCTCCGCGCACCGGTTCGTCCACAGCGCTGCGACACGCTCGTACTACATGCTTTGCATTCGAGTGGCGGTTTGACACCCACGGGGATAGGTTTTGCTCGGTCGTCGGGATGTTCGTGGTGGCTCCGCTTGCGGACGGTGCTTTCCCTGATCACCGCACTCATCGAGGGAGGCATCGAATGCTGCAAGAGTTCTGGCAGAACTTCACCCATAACCTGTTCAAGCCGCTCCTGCTGTTCTTCTACTTCGGTTTCCTCATCCCGATCCTGAAGGTGCGCTTCGAATTTCCCTATGTGATCTACCAGGGCCTGACCATGTATCTGCTGCTGGCCATCGGCTGGCACGGCGGTGAAGAGCTCGCCAAGATCAGCGCCGGCAGCGTCGGTGGGATCGTGGGCTTCATGGTGTTGGGCTTCGTGCTCAACTTCGTGATCGGCGGGATCGCCTACCTGCTGCTGAATTGGCTGACCTCCCTTCGAAGAATCGACCGGGCGACGGTCGCCGGGTATTACGGATCGGACTCGGCGGGGACGTTCGCCACCTGCGTGGCCGTCCTGACCGCCATCGGCATGGCGTTCAACGCCTACATGCCGGTCATGTTGGCGGTCATGGAGATTCCGGGTTGCCTGGTGGCGTTGTACTTCGTGGCGCGACTTCGCCACCGCGGCATGGACGAGGCGGGCAACATGATCGACGAGCCGGGCTACGTCGCGCCGGTGAGGGTCGGCGTCGGGCCCGGCACCGCGGCCCAGCCCCCGCACGGCCAGAGCCTCGAGGCCGAGCTCGAGCGCGGGATCGAGCAGGAGCTCGAATTTTCCCTGGAAAAGCTCGACCATCCGGACTGGGAGCCCGACCAGAGCCCGACCCGCAGGGGCAGCAAGCGGGTGCCGATCTTCTCGCGGGAGCTCTTTCAGGAGGTTTTCCTCAACCCCGGGCTCGTCCTGCTGATGGGAGGCATCATCATCGGCCTGGTCAGCGGGCTGCAGGGGCAGAAGGTGGTCGCCGACGACGACAAGTTCTTCGTCATGGCGTTCCAGGGCGTGCTCTGTTTGTTCTTGCTCGAGATGGGCATGACGGCGTCGCGGAAGTTGAAGGATTTGCGAACGGCCGGCCCAGGTTTCATCCTCTTCGGGCTGCTGGCGCCGAACCTCTTTGCGCCGCTTGGCATCCTGGTCGCCCACATCTACTCCTCGCTCGCCCACGTCGATTTCAAGCCGGGAACCTATGTGCTTTTCGCGGTGCTCTGCGGTGCGGCGTCGTATATCGCCGTCCCGGCGGTCCAGCGGCTGGCGATACCGGAGGCCAGTCCCACCCTGCCGTTGGCCGCATCGCTCGGTTTGACGTTCTCCTACAACGTGACGATTGGGATCCCGCTTTACATCGAGGTCAATCGGCTGATCGGCCACTGGTTCTAGTTACGCTCGACCGGCCGGCCCTGGCACCGGCGAATAGTGGTGAGCGACAGTTCCTTTGACCGGCCGGGCGGGACCTGGGTCGACGCCCGAACCAGCTGATGTTAATTGTTCGTAAAGACGGTTGGGTGGGCTCGCCGAAGCGCGTGGGTTTCCACTAAGTTCGTGGGCGCCGCGAGTCGCGTGCTGCCGGCCGCTGCGCCGGACTGCGTCGCCAGGAGGCGCCCATGCTCTACGAGTTGTGGCAGAACTTCATCCACAATCTCTTCAAGCCACTGTTGCTGTTCTTCTATTTCGGGTTCCTCATCCCGATTCTGAAGGTGCGGTTCGAGTTTCCATACGTGATCTACCAGGGCCTGACCATGTACCTGCTGGTGGCCATCGGCTGGCAGGGTGGCGAGGAGCTCGCCAAAGTCAAACCGGCCGACATCGACAACATCGCGGGGTTCGTAGCGCTGGGCTTCGTGCTGAATTTCGTGATCGGTGCACTCACCTACTTGTTGCTGCGCTATCTGACCCGGCTGCGGCGGGTCGATAGGGCGACGGTTGCCGGCTACTACGGATCGGACTCAGCCGGCACGTTCGCCACCTGCGTGGCCGTACTGACCAGCGTCGGGATCGCCTTCGACGCCTACATGCCGGTCCTGCTGGCGTTCATGGAGATTCCCGGCTGCCTGGTGGCGCTGTACCTGGTGGCCCGACTGCGGCACCGGGGGATGGACGACTCCGGCTACCTGCCCGACGAACACGGCTACACGGCTGCCGTCAGGGTCGGACCGGGTGCGGCCGCCCAAGCAGAAGGCGTCGACGACCGACTCGAGCGCGGAATCGAGCAAGAGCTGGAGTTATCGCTGGAAAAGCGCGAACATCCCGAGCGGGACGGGGGCACCCCGCAGCGCAGGAATGCCCCGTTGTTCTCGCGCGCGATTTTGCAGGAAGTGTTCCTCAACCCCGGACTCATCCTGCTCGTCGGCGGCATCGCCATCGGTTTCATCGGTGCGCTGCAGGGCCAGAAGGTTGTGCACGACCAGAACGAGCTGTTCGTCGCGGCGTTTCAGGGTGTGCTCTGCCTGTTCCTGCTCGAAATGGGCATGACGGCGTCCCGCAAGTTACGGGATCTCAAACTGGCCGGCAGCGGGTTCATCGTCTTCGGCTTGTTGGCGCCCAATGTCTTTGCGACACTCGGCATTCTGGGCGCCTACTGCTACGCCAACCTCACCGATACACACTTTCAGCCAGGTACCTATGTGCTGTTCGCCGTGCTGTGCGGCTCGGCGTCCTACATCACGCTGCCCGCGGTGCAGCGGCTGGGTATCCCCGAGGCGAGCCCGACCTTGCCGCTGGCCGCCGCGCTGGGCCTGACATTCTCCTACACCGTCACCATCGGGATTCCGCTCTACATCGAAATCAATCACGCAGTCGCGCACTGGTTCCCAAGCAGCTGAGCACTACCCGAGGACGGCGCGCACCACTGCATCGGCCAGCAGCCGACCGCGCGGCGTGAGGACGAATCGATCGACGTCGGAGACCAGCAATCCGTCCGCGACCGCCCCTTCGGCGCGCTCGAGTTCGGCGGGGCTCAGCACATCACGCGGAAGACCATGCCGCAGGCGCGTTTTCAACAGCACGTCTTCGGTGTGCAGGGCGTCGGCGTCCAGTCGCTCGAAACCTCCCACCGGCAGTCTGGGAGCGGCCAGCATCTCCGCGTAGGCGTTGGGGTGCTTCACATTCCACCACCGGGTGGCACCGACGTAGCCATGGGCTCCGGGCCCCGCACCCCACCACTGGCCACCGTCCCAATAGCCGAGGTTGTGGCGGCATTCGCCGCCGGGCCGCGACCAGTTGGACACTTCGTACCAGGCCATTCCGGCCTCGGACAACCGGGCATCGACCAGCTCGTAACGGTGCGCGAGCACGTCGTCGTCCGGAGCCGCCAGCTCGCCACGCCGGACGCGCCGGGCCAGCGCGGTGCCCTCCTCGACGACCAGCGCGTAGGCCGACACGTGGTCGACGCCGGTCTCGATCGCCGTGTCCACCGAACGCAGCAGATCGTCGTCGGACTCCCCCGGCGTTCCATAGATCAGATCCAGGCTGACGTGCTCGAAGCCCGCCTCCAACGCTTCGCGCGCGGCGGCGGCCGATCGGTTGGGGGTGTGAATGCGGTCGAGGACTCCCAGCACCCTGGGTGACACCGACTGCATGCCGAGCGACACCCGCGTGTAACCGGCCGCGCGGATGGCGTCGAAGAAGTCCGGCCAGGCCGACTCTGGGTTGGCCTCCGTGGTGATCTCGGCGTCCGGCGCCAGCGCGAAATGCTCACGCACCATGTCCAGCACCGCCGCCACGCGCGCGCCGCCCAGCAGTGACGGCGTACCTCCCCCGACGAACACCGTGTTCACGGTCGGTTGGGAAAGCCGCTCGGCGGCCAGCTTCAACTCGGTCCGCAGCGCAGCCAACCAGGCGTCGGGGTTCACACCGCCCAACTCGGCGGGCGTGTAGGTGTTGAAATCGCAGTAGCCGCAACGCGTTATGCAGAACGGGACGTGGATGTACACCCCGAACGGCCGCCCGGGGACGGGCTGCAGTTCGGGCAGCTCGGCCGTTTCCTCGCGAAGTGCCATGCCAAATGATCCCACGGTGGGCGGTACCCGGCCGCGGCGTCGATCCCGCACTCGACGCTTTCCTGGGTTTTCTCACCGGGACGGCCAGCTTAATCCGAATTGCGCTCACCGTGAGCGGATATTTGACCTGGTGGCACGGCCCCCCGATGGGGCATGGCACAATGGACGCGTGACCGTCGCTCAGCCCAGCCTTCGCATTGCGCTCGTGGCGCGGCGGCACATTGATCTCAAGCGTGTTTGCAGCTGTTGCTGTCTCCCTTGATGTCGTAGACCCGCCCACCTGTACGTCCAGCTGGCATCGGATCTGCGCCGCCGATACCACCGGTGAGCTGCGCCTCTATGCCTGCGATGTCGAGAAGGAGTCCTCCGAATGACCACAGCCCGACAGGCAAAACCTCGTAACGAGGGCCAGTGGGCGCTGGGAGACCGGGAACCACTCAATCCCAACGAAGAGATGAAGCGCGCCGGCGCCCCCCTCGAGGTGCGCGAACGCATCGAGAACGTCTACGCCCAGTCCGGGTTCGACAGCATCGACAAGAGCGACCTGCGCGGGCGCTTCCGCTGGTGGGGCCTCTACACCCAGCGCGAACAGGGTTACGACGGCACCTTCACCGGCGACGAGAACGCCGATCTGCTCGAAGCCAAGTACTTCATGATGCGGGTGCGCTGCGACGGCGGCGCGCTCTCGGCCGCCGCGCTGCGCACGGTCGGCC
Organism: Mycobacterium sp. E3251; assembly: GCF_001666835.1. Taxonomy (GTDB): domain Bacteria; phylum Actinomycetota; class Actinomycetes; order Mycobacteriales; family Mycobacteriaceae; genus Mycobacterium. The sequence goes on from NZ_LZJF01000026.1 coordinate 6,536, forward strand.
AGATCTCGACCGAGTTCGGCCGCGACACCGCGGACATCTCCGATCGCCAGAACGTGCAGATGCACTGGATCGAGGTCGAAAACGTCCCCGAAATCTGGCGGCGGCTCGCCGCCGTCGGGCTGCAGACCGCCGAGGCGTGCGGCGACTGCCCGCGCGTCATCCTGGGTTCGCCGCTGGCCGGCGAATCGCTCGATGAGGTGATCGACCCGACCTGGGCGATCGACGAGATCGTGCGCCGCTACATCGGCCAGCCGGATTTCGCCGACCTGCCGCGCAAGTACAAGACGGCGATCTCGGGCCTGCAGGACGTCGCGCACGAGATCAACGACATCGCCTTCATCGGTGTCAACCATCCCGAGCACGGGCCCGGGCTGGACCTGTGGGTCGGCGGCGGCCTGTCGACCAACCCGATGCTGGCCCAGCGGGTCGGCGCCTGGGTGCCGCTGGACGAGGTGCCCGAGGTGTGGGAGGCCGTGACGTCGATCTTCCGCGATTACGGCTACCGGCGCCTGCGGTCCAAGGCCCGGTTGAAGTTCTTGATCAAGGACTGGGGCATAGCCAAGTTCCGTGAAGTTCTCGAAACCGAGTACCTCAAGCGGCCGCTGATCGACGGCCCGGCCCCAGAGCCGCTCAAGCATCCGATCGACCACATCGGGGTGCAACGGCTCAAGAACGGGCTCAACGCCGTCGGGGCGGCTCCGATCGCCGGACGGGTCTCGGGGACCATCCTGTCGGCTGTGGCCGACCTGATGGACCGGGCCGGCTCGGACCGGATCCGGTTCACTCCGTACCAGAAGCTGGTCATCCTCGACGTAGCCGACGACAAGCTCGACGATGTGCTCGCGGGCCTGGAGGCGCTCGGGTTGCAAACCAAACCGTCCCAGTGGCGCCGCAATCTAATGGCCTGCACGGGGATCGAATACTGCAAGTTGTCGTTCGCCGAAACCCGGGGCAAGGCCCAGGCCTTGGTGCCCGAGCTGGAACGCCGGCTCGAGGACCTCAACTCCGTGCTCGACGTACCGGTCACCGTCAACATCAACGGTTGTCCGAACTCGTGCGCGCGGATTCAGGTGGCCGACATCGGCTTCAAGGGTCAGATGGTCGATGACGGCCATGGGGGCTCCGTCGAGGGTTTTCAGGTGCACCTGGGCGGCAGCCTCGGGCTGGACAGCGGATTCGGGCGAAAGCTGCGTCAGCACAAGGTCACCAGTGACGAGTTGGGCGACTATATCGACCGGGTGGTACGCAACTTCATCAAAAACCGCAGTGCGGGAGAACGGTTCGCGCAGTGGGCTATTCGGGCAGATGAGGACGATTTGAGATGAGTGAACGGGCAACGAAACGGACCGAAGCCGAACTGCGGGAGCTGGCGGCGCGCGGCGCCACGGAGCTCGAGGGCGCCAGCGCGAGGGAGGTGTTGCTGTGGACCGATAAGCATTTCGGCGGCATCAACGGGCCCCGCGGCTGGGCCACCTGCAACTACGTGTTGACCTCCAGCATGCAGGAGGCCGTGCTGATCGATCTGGCTTCCAAGGTTCGGCCGGGTGTCCCGGTGGTTTTCCTGGACACCGGCTACCACTTCGCCGAAACCATCGGAACGCGGGACGCGGTCGAGTCGGTCTACGACATCCACGTTCTCAACATCACCCCCGAGCAGACGGTGGCCGAGCAGGACCAGCTGATGGGAAAGAACCTCTTCGGGCGCGACCCGGGCGAATGCTGCCGGTTGCGCAAGGTCGTGCCGCTGCGCCGGGCCCTGAGCGGATACTCCGCCTGGGTGACCGGGTTACGCCGGAGCGAAGCGAAGACCCGCGCCAACGCCCCGGTGATCGGCTTCGACGAGGGCTTCAAGCTGGTGAAGATCAACCCCTTGGCGACGTGGACCGACGAGGACATGCAGAACTACATCGACGAGCACGGCGTACTGGTCAATCCGCTTGTCTACGACGGCTATCCGTCGATCGGCTGCGCTCCGTGCACGGCCAAGCCGCTCGCGGGCGCCGACCCGCGCAGCGGGCGCTGGCAGGGGCTGTCGAAAACCGAGTGCGGGCTGCACGCCTCGTAACGGAGCCGGGCCTTACGCCGACGTCAGCGTGGCTTGATCTTCGCCGGCGCCGGCGGGGCGGCCGTCGCCGTTGTCCGTCGTGTTGACGGCAAGCGATGGAATTCGGGTCGCCCGCACGTAGACGGTGTCCCCCTCGCGTAGGGCCAGGGCTTCGGCGTCGCCGCGGGTGATCTGGGCGGTGAACGCGCCACCGGTGGCGGCGCTGGTCAACTCCACCCGCACCTCGAAGCCGAGCACGACCACGCGGTCGACGCTGGCGCGCACCACCCCGATCGACTCTGCGGTGCCATCGCCGCCCGCGATGGCCATTTCGGGGTTGCGACCCACCCGGATATCGTGCGGGCGAACCAGATTGCCGTTCAGTGTGGAGACCGCCCCGAGGAACGACATCACGAAGGCGCTCGCCGGTGCGTCATAGACCTCGGTCGGCGATCCCACCTGTTCGATACGACCGTGGTTCAGCACGGCAATGCGGTCGGCGACGTCCAGCGCCTCCGCCTGGTCATGGGTGACCAGGACAGTGGTCACGTGCACCTCGTCATGGAGGCGCCGCAACCACGCGCGCAGGTCCTCGCGCACCTTGGCGTCCAGCGCGCCGAACGGCTCGTCGAGCAGCAGCACCTGCGGGTCGACCGCCAGCGCCCGCGCGAGCGCCATCCGCTGTCGTTGACCGCCGGAGAGCTGATTGGGATAACGGTTCTGAAACCCGGTCAGCCCCACCACTTCCAACAGATTGTCGACCTTGGCCTTGATCTCCGCCTTGGGGCGCTTGCGAATCTTCAGGCCGTAGGCGACGTTGTCGCGAACGGTCAGGTGCTTGAACGCGGCGTAGTGCTGGAATACGAATCCGATACCCCGCCGCTGCGGCGGCACCCGCGTGACGTCGTGCCCGTTGATGGTGATCGTCCCGCTGTCGGGCTGATCGAGCCCGGCGATGGCCCGCAACAGGGTCGACTTGCCGGAACCGCTGGGGCCCAACAGTGCCGTCAGCGAGCCGGAGGGCACCACGAAGTCCACGTTGTCCAGGGCCACGAAGTCGCCGTAGCGCTTGTTGGCATTGCGCACGACGATGGCTTGGTCGGCGGACCGGCTGGCGTTTTCTGTCATATTCGAATCCCCATGTCAGGCTACCTGGCCGCTCTCGCCCGGCGGATGTCCAAAATCACTTGGAAGATCAGGACCAACACCGCGACGCCCATCAACAACGTCGACAGCGCGTAGGCGCCGTACTCGGCACCACGGTTGTACCGATCCGAGACCAGCAAGGTCAGGGTTTGCGACTTCCCCGGGAGGTTCGACGACACGATGATGACCGCGCCGTATTCGCCTAGGGTGCGGGCGACGGTCAGCACGATGCCGTAGGTCAGACCCCACCGGATCGAGGGGAGGGTGATCCGCCAAAAGGTCTGCCACCAGCCCGATCCCAGGGTCGCCGCCGCCTCCTCCTGGTCGGTCCCCAGTTCGTGCAGGACCGGTTCCACCTCGCGCACGACGAACGGCAGGGTGACGAAGATGCTGGCAAGGACGATGCCGGGCAAACCGAAGATGATCTTGAACCCGAGGTCCTTTTCGACGAAGCCGAATGCGCCGGCCGAGCCCCACAACAGGATCAGCGCAACGCCGACGATGACCGGCGACACGGCGAAAGGCAGGTCGATGACCGCCTGCAGCACACCCTTGCCACGAAACCTATTGCGGGCGAGCACCAAAGCGGTGGGAATGCCGAAAACCACGTTCAGCGGCACCACTATGGCGACCACCAGCAAGGTCAGGTTCAGCGCCGAGATCGCCGCGGGAGTGCTCACCCAGTCGAAGAACTGGCCGAAGCCCGGCCGAAACGTCCGCCACAGGATCAGGGCAACCGGAACGACCAGCAAGACGAAAAGGTATGCAAGCCCGACGAAGCGGATCAGGTATCGAACCCTGGACGATGACGTCACGCCGCCAACTCCTGACGCTTGGCGGCGCGGCCGCCCACGATCCGCAGAATGAACAGCACCACAAACGAAATCGACAGCAAGACGATGGATATCGCGGCGGCACCGGTGCGGTCGTCGTTCTCGATGAGGGTGCGTATCCACTGCGACGACACTTCGGTCTTGCCCGGAACCGCGCCACCGATCAGGACCACCGACCCGAACTCGCCGATCGCTCGTGAGAAGGCGAGGCCCGCGCCGGACAGCAGGGAGGGCGTCAACGACGGCAGCACGACCGAGGTGAAAACCTTTGCGCCGCTTGCACCCAACGACGCGGCCGCCTCTTCGGTCTCGCGATCGATTTCCAGCAGCACCGGCTGCACGGCGCGCACCACGAACGGCAACGTGACGAAGGCCAGCGCCACGGCCACGCCCCACGCCGTGTGCTGCAGGTGCAGGCCCACCGGGCTGTTGTTGCCGTAGAGCGCCAGCATCACCAAGCTGGCGACGATGGTGGGCAGCGCGAACGGCAGGTCGATGATCGCGTCGACGAGCCGCTTGCCGACGAAGTCGTCCCGCACCAGCATCCAGGCGATGACCAGGCCGAACACCAAATTCACCAAGGTGACCCCGGCGGAGATGGTCAGGGTCACCCGGAACGACTCCAACGCGGCGTTCGACGTCACCGCCAACCAGAAGGCGTGCAAGCCACCGCCGGCGGCCTGCCACGCGATGGCCGCCAGCGGCAACAGCACGATCACCGAAAGCCACAGCGTTGCCACTCCCACCCGCAGCGACGTGGTAGCCGACCAGCGAGAACGCCCGGGATTCGCTTGGCGGTGCCCGGCGTCACCGGCCGGGTGACCGAGCTCGGGCGGGCCGGGCGTGATCGCGGTCGTCATCCGGTGGCCTGCGTGTAGATCTTGGTGATGCTGCCGGTGGTCTTGTCGAACAGCTGCGGGTCCACCGCGCTCCACCCACCGAGGTCGGCAATCGTCCACAGTTTCGTCGGCGCCGGAAACTGATCACGGAATTCGGCGGCAATGGCCGGGTCGACCGGCCGAAAGCCGGCCTGCCCCCACACCTTCTGCGCCGTGGCCGTGTACTGAAAGTTCTTGAAGGCGACCGCGGCGTCCAGGTGCGGGCTGGTGGTTACCACCGCAACCGGATTGTCGATTTTGAAAGTCTGCGGCGGGTTGATGTGCTCAACCGGTTTGCCTGCACGCTCGGTGGCGATCGCCTCGTTCTCGTAACTGATCAACACATCCCCGCTGCCCTGAACGAAAACATCGGTGGCCTCCCTCCCCGAACCGGGCCGCAACTTGACGTGTTCGTGCACCAGCTTGCTGATGAAGTCGACGCCGGCCTGGGTGTTGCCGCCGCCTTCGCTCTTGACGGCGTACGGTGCGAGCAAATTCCACTTGGCCGACCCCGAGCTCAGCGGGCTGGGCGTGATGACCTCCACTCCCGGGCGCAGCAGGTCGTCCCAGTCTTTGATGTTTTTCGGGTTGCCTTTACGCACCACCAGGGTCACCACCGATCCGAACGGAATTCCCTTGGTGGCGTCGGTATTCCAGTCTTTGGACACCTTGCCGGCCTTCACCAATCGCGTGATGTCCGGTTCGACCGAGAAGTTCACCACGTCGGCCGGCTTGCCGTCGACTACTCCGCGCGACTGGTCGCCCGAGGCGCCGTAGGAGGTGATCACCTGAATGCCCTTGCCCTCCTCGGCGGCATTGAAGGCGGGGATGACCTTGCTCCAGCCGGGTTCTGGGACCGAATAGGCCACCAGCGTGATGCTGGTGCGCGCGTTGGTTGGGCCGCCCCCGCCCACGACGTCACTGGCGCCGCCACTACATCCCGAGATGACTGCGACGATGAGGGCGAGGGCACTCACCGGCCGCCAGCGCGAAACGATGTCGTGGAGCATTCGGGCCTTCCGGTACGGGGACTTGGGTGATAGCGGTCCCGTTGCTGCGGAAAGGCGCCTAAACGACTAGGAGGCCTGACGAACCCCATACCAGACCGCACACGGGATTGGCGGTCAGCGACAACAGTGCACGAAGACATGGCGTTCCACGACACCGGATGTCACGTGCATGGCGGGAAGCCTAACAGGAATCGGCAGGCCCGCCACCGCTCGCGTCGCCATGCCGGCGCGCGGCGCGAAGTCGCACACTCAATGCGTTAGCCACCACGCGACGATCACCAGCACCACGAGCGAGACCAGAATCAACGTCACGTGTGACCGGGGCATGGGCGCTACCCTGGCGCCTCACCGGCGCGGCGGGCGCGGCGCATCAGGGTGATGCTTTTGCCGAGCAGGCCGTCGAGCAGTCCCGCCGTCACCGCGGCCACTACCAGCACAACCGGCATCACCACCATGGCCTGGAGTACGAAAGCGAGCCCGGAAAGCCACAGCTCGTTGCCGTCCCACCAATTCAGGAATGCGGTCACGAAGCTCACCCTATTCGGCCCTGCAGCCGAAAACCAACGTGCGCGTGTCCGCCCCGTCGGCGGCGGCCCGGCGGGCACGGTGCCGGCCCGCGCCCGGGTAGACGTCACGGTGATTGAAAAGCGGGCCCCGGCGCTGCGGCGAGTGCTCGCCTGCCGCGTCGCGATCGGCGGGCTTCCGGAGCGGTTGGCTCGGCGCCGCGGGTCATCCGAAGTTGCGCCACGTCGGCGAAAGAATGGACGCCGGGCCGGTCAACAGATGATGATGTCGGGATGGTCCTGCACGCCCAGCCCGACGACCAGCCCGCCGACGCCATGCCCGAGGAGGCATTTCAAGCGGACACGGCGGCCTTACCTTCGCCCATCGACTTCAGCGCGCCGGCTCCGCTGGCCTCGAGCGGGGCACTGCGGAACCCGTTCCCGCCGATCGCGGACTACGCGTTCTTGTCCGACTGGGAGACGACCTGCCTGATCTCGCCGGCCGGCTCGGTCGAATGGATGTGCGTGCCGCGCCCGGACTCGCCCAGCGTCTTCGGCGCCATCCTGGACCGCAGCGCCGGCCACTTCCGGCTCGGCCCCTACGGCGTCTCGGTGCCCTCGGCGCGGCGCTACCTGCCCGGCAGCCTGATCATGGAGACCACGTGGCAGACCCACACCGGGTGGCTGATCGTGCGCGACGCGCTGGTGATGGGGCCCTGGCACGACATCGAGCGCCGGTCCAGGACCCACCGCCGCACGCCGATGGACTGGGACGCCGAGCACATCCTGCTGCGAACGGTGCGCTGCGTCAGCGGCACCGTCGAGCTGATGATGAGCTGCGAACCCGCGTTCGACTATCACCGCGTGGGCTCCACCTGGGAATACTCGGCCAACGCATACGGCGAGGCGATCGCGCGGGCCACCAAGCAGCCCGACGCCCACCCGACCCTGCGGCTCACCACCAACCTGCGGATCGGGCTGGAGGGCCGCGAAGCCCGCGCCCGCACCCGCATGAAGGAGGGTGACGACGTATTCGTCGCCCTGAGCTGGACCAAGCACCCGGCGCCGCAAACCTACGAAGAGGCCGCCGACAAGATGTGGCAGACCACCGAGTGCTGGCGGCAATGGATCAACATCGGCAACTTCCCCGACCACCCGTGGCGCGCCTACCTGCAGCGCAGCGCGCTCACGCTGAAGGGGCTGACGTACTCGCCCACCGGGGCGCTGCTGGCGGCCGCCACCACCTCGCTGCCGGAAACGCCGCAGGGCGAACGCAACTGGGACTACCGCTACGCCTGGGTGCGCGACTCCACGTTCGCGTTGTGGGGGCTTTACACGCTCGGGCTGGATCGGGAAGCCGACGACTTCTTCGCGTTCATCGCCGACGTCTCGGGCGCCAACAGCAACGAGCGGCACCCGCTGCAGGTGATGTACGGCGTGGGCGGCGAACGCAGCCTGGTGGAAGAAGAGCTGCACCACTTGTCCGGTTATGACCACGCCCGACCGGTGCGCATCGGCAACGGGGCCTACGACCAGGTCCAGCACGACATCTGGGGCTCCATCCTCGATTCGTTCTACCTGCACTGCAAGTCTCGTGAGCAGATCCCGGAGAGCTTGTGGCCGGTGCTCAAGAAGCAGGTGGAAGAGGCCATCAAGCACTGGCGGGAGCCCGACCGGGGCATCTGGGAGGTCCGCGGGGAACCGCAGCACTTCACCTCGTCGAAGGTGATGTGCTGGGTGGCGCTCGACCGCGGGGCCAAGCTGGCCGAGCGGCAGGGCGAGAAGAGCTATGCGCAGCAGTGGCGGGCCATCGCCGAGGAGATCAAGGACGACATCCTGCAACACGGGGTGGACTCCCGCGGGGTGTTCACCCAGCGCTACGGCACCGACGCGCTCGACGCCTCGCTGCTGCTCGTGGTGCTCACCCGCTTTCTGCCCCCGGACGACCCCAGGGTGCGCAACACCGTGCTGGCCATCGCCGACGAACTCACCCAGGAAGGCCTGGTGCTGCGCTATCGGGTGGAGGAGACCGACGACGGGCTGTCGGGCGAGGAAGGCACGTTCACGATCTGCTCGTTCTGGTTGGTCTCGGCGCTGGTGGAGATCGGCGAGGTGGCGCGCGCCAAGCGGTTGTGTGAGCGGCTGCTGTCCTACGCCAGCCCGTTGCACCTCTACGCCGAGGAGATCGAGCCCCGGACGGGCCGGCACCTGGGCAACTTCCCGCAAGCGTTCACCCACCTGGCGCTGATCAACGCGGTGGTGCACGTGATCCGCGCCGAGGAGGAGGCCGACGGCTCCGGGATGTTCCAGCCCGCCAACGCGCCGATGTAGCACACCGGCCTCAGCCCAGCGCGCTCACTTTGTCTCGCATGACTTGCGCGATGTCGAGGGCCCTGGCGTTCGTGTCACGCGGCGCTTCCTGCGATGCGCCCGATGAGTCGACGAAGTCAACCTCAACTTCGATGAGGCAATTGTCCCGCACCCCAACGGCCCGCTCGGCGGGGAGGGATGGGGGCGAGAACGACGGCGGTGTGTTCCATTGCGTCGAAATGGTAGCCGCAACAACGGAAACGGCGCTTTGCACGTGGGAAATCTTCACTTCCAGCGGCAGGCTTCCGCCCGAAAGGGGGACCGTCTTCCCATCGCATTCGCGCCACTGCCTGGCGAACGTCGCGAACACGGCGTAGGCGTCGGCGGCCGTGGGCATGCTGAGGGCCGCCTCTTGCACCCTGGTCACCGCCGCGCCGGACGCGGCGGGCCGCCATGTTGTGAGCGCGACGGCTCGCACGTTGGCGGACCGATAAGCGCCCGCCTGCATCATCACCGCGACCCCGAGGCAGCCCTCGCCCCCCTGTGATGGCTCACCGCCCAACATCTCGGCGCCCCCGACAAGCGGCGGGGAGCGGGGGTCGAGCTCCACCGGCTCCCTGACAACGCGGGATAGCGCGCTCTTGCCGAGAAGCACCCGCTCGAGGGTCTGCCCGTCGAGGAATCGCGACGTGCGGTTCGCCGGTGGCCGCGCCGCGCCACCGACCGTGGTGGAGCAGGCCGTGGCCGAGATCAGAACGACCGAAAGCGCTGCGGCGCACCGACGTCGTCGCCGGGATACCCCACTGCCGCAAATACTTTCCATGCGCTTCTCGGCTACCTCCCACTTCGCCCGAGTTTAGGCTTGAGGGCACGGCGAACCCGTCGGCCACGCGTGAGCACAGCTCAACCCCAGACAAGTCCCAGGTTGGTGGCAGCTGCCGGTCAGCTCAGCCCGCTGACCTTGTCCATCATCGCGTGCGCGATGTCGATGGCGCTGCGGTTCACGTCGCCCGACCCCTCGTCCGACGAGCGCGTCGAATTGAAAAATGCCACTTCGACTTCGACGAGGCAGTTCCCCCGTACGCCGATGGCGCGCGCCTCGGGCCTGGGTCCGCTCGACGGCAGGCCCGGCAATTGGGTATCGATCGAAATGGTCGCGGCCAGAACCGATTCTGAGAGCCGGACCTCGGAAATGGTGTCCGCGAAGACGATCGCGGGGCGGTCGGTGATGATGCTCGGGCGTCCGATGGTCACGGTGGTGCCGTCGCAGTCGCGCCACTGCTGTGCAAACTGTTGGAACAACGTGGCGGCCCCGGCGGCGCTGGAGAGGGCGACCACACCCTCGGCGACGCTGATGATCTTCGCCGGCCCGCGCTGGTTCCACCACGTCTCCCGCGCCGCATTCTTGACGTCGCCGGATCGATATACGTCCTTCACCATCATCGACGCGACACCCACGCAATTGGCGGGCGAGACCGCACCGAAGGCCGGCGGCAGCACCTCGGGACCGCCGAAGCGCGCCGGGAGGTCGTTTTTGCTTCCGAAGGACTGGCCAAGCAGCTTCGACAGCTCGGCGTCGTCGAGGAGCACCTGCTTGACCGGTTGCCCGGTGACCGGGTGGGGCTTCAGATTCGGCGCTGGCCGCGCGGTGCCGTCGACGGTGCAGCCGGTGGCGAGCGCCACGGCGGCTAGGCAGGAGAGGACGATTCGGGCGGTTCTCATCAGTTGCTGCTCGAGACTTTTCGCAACATCACCTCGACGAGATCGACCGCCCTGCGGCCGGCCTGCACACGCGGACCGTCGGCTACTTTGACGTCGGCGATGACATCGCCCTTGACGCCCACGGCTCGCTCGAGCGGGCACGGCGGAGCGTGATGGTTGTCCCACGCGACAACGGTCGCCGACAGTACCGGCCCGTCGACGCGGGTGTCGGTCACCTTCGAGTACAACTCGGTGTCGCTCGAGTCGTGGGTGTACATGGTTACCGTGGTGCCGTCGCAGCGTTGCCATTGCTCGACAAACGAAGCGAAGAGCCGTTGCGCGTCGGCCGTGGATGCCAGCTTGATCGCCGCCGCCGTTGCGCTGGACACGGCCACGCCGGAGTCGTAATTCCAGTAGTTCTGCGTCGCGGCCGCATGCACGTGGCCAGGTTCGTAGACGATGCGCATCGCCGGCGCGACGACCCCGAGGCATTGGATCGGTGCGGCGCCACCGCTGTCACGGATCCCGTTGGGCAGCAGGTCAATACCACCCACCTGCGCCGGGCTGTGCGGCGGCAGCTCGTTCCCGACGGCTGCGCTGACCTCCGCGTCGTCCGGCAGGACTTGCTCGAGCGGCAGGGCGGCGGCGCCGAGATGACCGGCGCGCACGGGTGTGCCGTTGACGGTCGTGACGCATCCCGTGCTCAGCAGACCGATACCCACCATGACAACCGCTCGCATCGGCACGGCTACTTCTTGCCCTTGTCGCCGGCGGCGTCCGTGGACAGGGCCGCGACGAAGGCCTCCTGCGGCACATCGACCCGTCCGATGGTCTTCATCCGCTTCTTGCCTTCCTTCTGCTTTTCCAGCAGTTTGCGTTTGCGGGTGATGTCTCCGCCGTAGCACTTGGATAGCACGTCCTTGCGGATCGCCCGGATATTCTCGCGCGCAATGATTTTCGATCCGATTGCCGCCTGCACCGGCACCTCGAACTGCTGGCGCGGAATGAGCTCTTTCAGCTTGGTGGTCATCTTGTTGCCGTACGCCGAAGCCCCATCCTTGTGCACGATCGCAGAGAACGCGTCGACGGCCTCGCCCTGCAGCAGGATGTCGACCTTGACCAGTTGGGCCTCCTGCTCGCCGGCCTCCTCGTAGTCGAGGCTGGCGTAGCCGCGGGTGCGCGACTTCAGCGAGTCGAAGAAGTCGAAGATGATCTCGCCGAGCGGCATCGTGTAGCGCAGCTCCACCCGCTCGGGTGACAGGTAGTCCATGCCGCCCAACTCGCCGCGGCGCGACTGGCACAGCTCCATGATGGTGCCGATGAACTCGCTGGGCGCGATGATGGTGGTCTTCACGACGGGCTCATACACCGTGCGCACCTTGCCTTCCGGCCAGTCCGACGGGTTGGTCACCACGATCTCGCTGTCGTCCTCTTTGATGACCCGGTAGACGACGTTGGGCGACGTAGAGATCAGATCCAGGTTGAACTCGCGCTCCAGACGTTCGCGGGTGATCTCCATGTGCAGCAGGCCCAGAAAGCCGCACCGGAACCCGAAGCCGAGCGCCACCGACGTTTCCGGCTCGTAGGTCAGGGCCGCGTCGTTGAGCTGCAGCTTGTCCAGGGCGTCGCGCAGATCCGGGTAATCGGAGCCGTCCACCGGGTACAGGCCCGAGTACACCATCGGCTTGGGCTCGCGATACCCGGTGAGGGCCTCGGTGGCGCCGTGCCGGGCCGTCGTCACCGTGTCACCGACCTTGGACTGGCGGACGTCCTTCACACCGGTGATCAGGTAGCCCACCTCGCCCACGCCCAGGCCCTCGCTGGGCTTGGGTTCGGGCGAGACGATGCCCACTTCGAGCAACTCGTGGGTGGCGCCGGTGGACATCATCAAGATGCGCTCCCGCGGGACGATCTTGCCGTCCATCACCCGGACGTAGGTCACCACGCCGCGGTAGATGTCGTAGACGGAGTCGAAGATCATCGCGCGGGTGGGTGCGTCGGCGTCGCCTTGGGGATGCGGCACCAGCCGGACCACCTCGTCGAGAAGGTGAGCCACGCCCTCGCCGGTTTTGCCGGACACCCGCAGCACGTCGTCCGGCTCACAGCCGATGATGTGTGCGAGCTCTGCCGCGTAGCGGTCCGGGTCGGCCGCGGGCAGGTCGATCTTGTTGAGCACCGGGATGATGGTCAAGTCCCGATCCAGGGCCAGGTACAGGTTGGCCAGCGTCTGCGCCTCGATGCCCTGGGCCGCGTCGACCAGCAGCACCGCGCCCTCGCAGGCCTCCAGCGCCCGCGACACCTCGTAGGTGAAGTCGACGTGGCCCGGGGTGTCGATCAGGTGCAGGACGTAATCTTGGTCCCCGACTTTCCACGGCAACCGGACGTTCTGCGCCTTGATGGTGATCCCGCGCTCCCGCTCGATGTCCATCCGATCCAGGTACTGGGCCCGCATCATCCGCTCGTCGACGACGCCGGTGAGCTGAAGCATCCGGTCCGCCAGCGTGGACTTGCCGTGATCGATGTGGGCGATGATGCAGAAGTTCCTAATCTGCGCCGGCGCGGTGAAGGTCTTGTCGGCGAAACTGCTGATGGGAATCTCCTGGTCTGAACACGATTGCGGCCGCCTGAACACCGGCCCATTGGTATGTCCAGGGTATCTAGGCGGGGTGCCCGAGACCTACTTGGACACAATCGCACCCGCGCGATGCGCGTCTATGCTGCGAATATGGCGTCGGCCCGCAAATCCCAGTGGAAGACGTTCCAGCGGTTCGCGGAAAACCTGGTCTTCGATCGGGCCCCGCGACTGGCCCGGCACGTGCAGAACTCGCAGACCGTGCTGCGCGAACTGCAGCACGCCGTGAAGATCACCGCGAACGTCATCGCGGCCGCCGCGCCGCAACCGCCCGCGGTCACCGCGGGCCGCCCGGTGACCAGCACGAGCTTCCCGACCGCGCAGCGCGCGCGCAAGCTGGTCTACGCGCCCGACCTCGACGGCCGTGCCGATCCCGGCGAGATCGTCTGGACCTGGGTGGTTTACGAGGACGACCCCACCCGGGGTAAGGACCGGCCCGTGCTCGTGGTCGGTCGTGACCGCCGCGTCTTATTGGGGTTGATGGTGTCCAGCCAGGAACGCCACGCCGAGGACCGGGACTGGATCGGAATCGGTTCCGGCGCCTGGGATTACGAAGGCAGGCCTAGCTGGGTTCGGCTGGACCGGGTGCTCGACGTCCCCGAGGAGAGCATTCGCCGCGAGGGCGCGATCCTGGACCGCGAGATCTTCGAAGTGGTGGCCGAGCGGCTGCGCGCGGACTACTCCTGGAGCTAGTCGCCCAACGTGTAACCACGGCGACAGAATGGCCGCATTTTCGCCCTGAATGCACGCTCGGCGGCAGGGCAGTCAGCCCCGCTCGGCGACGATGCACGCCGTGAAACGGCGTGAGGAGAAGCCGGGCATTCAGCCCTGCGTGATGTAGGACTGCAGCTGCTGCTGTTCGGCCTCGAGCTCTTCCATCCGGGTCTTAACCACGTCGCCGATGCTCACGATGCCGATCAGCTTCTTGCCGTCCAGCACGGGCACATGCCGCACCCGGTTCTTGGTCATCAGCACGCTCAGGGAGTCGACGGTGTCGGCTTTCGTGCAGGTGGCGACGGTGGTGGTCATGATCTTCGAGATCGGGCGCGACAGCACGCTGGCGCCATGGGTGTGCAGCTCGCGCACCACGTCGCGCTCGGAGACGATGCCTACGACGCCCTCGTCGCCGACGACGACCATGGCGCCGATGTTCTGCTCGGCGAGCCCGGCGAGCAGCTCTTTCACCGTCGCCTCGGGGTTGATGGTCACCACCGCCGCGCCTTTGTTCCGCAAGACGTCTGCTATCCGCATCAAAGGCCTCCAGCTGGTTGTGATCCGCTTCACAACAGGCTACGGCTTACTCGTGCGGCGCAAAAGCCACGACGAGAAGCGGTAGCCGATCCGTGTCCATACCCTGACGTCGCCGTTCGAAACCAGGACGTCCGACCGGTCGGATCCCCCGAATGGGCCACTGCGGCGGGCCGCGGCTTGCAAGATAGGGCCATGATCGAGATCACGCTGCTGGGGACCGGGAGCCCGATCCCCGACCCGAACCGGGCCGGCCCGTCGACTCTGGTGCGGGCCGGCGGGCAGGTGTTTCTGGTGGACTGCGGGCGTGGGGTGTTGCAGCGCGCGGCGGCCGTCGGCGTGGGCGCCGCCGGATTGTCGGCGCTGCTGATCACCCATCTGCACAGCGACCACATCGGGGACCTCGGCGACCTCCTGATCACCCGCTGGATCAGCACCTTCGCACCGGACCCGGCGCCGCTGCCGATCATCGGGCCGCCCGGGACCGCGGAGACGGTCGAGGCGACGCTGCACGCGTTCCGCCACGACATCGAGTACCGGATCGCTCATCACGCCGACCTGAACGCCCCACCGTCGGTCGAAGTCCACGAATGCACCGAGGGGGCGGTGTGGGACCGCGACGGCGTGTCGATCCGGGTGGCACCCACCGATCACCGACCGGTGGCCCCGACCATCGGGTTCCGCGTCGACTACGGCACGGCGTCGGTGGTGCTCGCCGGGGACACGGTGCCCTGCGCCGGCCTCGACGGGCTGGCGGCCGGCGCCGGCGCTTTGGTGCACACCGTGATCCGCAAGGACATCGTCGGCAACATCCCGCAACAGCGGCTCCAAGACATCTGCGACTACCACTCGTCGGTCGAGGAGGCGGCGGCAACCGCGGCCCGCGCGGGGGTGGGCACGCTCGTCATGACGCATTACGTGCCCGCGCTGGTGCCCGGCCAGGAAGAGCAGTGGCGGGCCCTGGCGGCTTCGGCGTTCGACGGGCGGATCGAGCTCGGCGACGACCTGCATCGCGTCGAAATCGACGCGCCGTAACGGTCAATCCGCGATGTCGTTGCGGCGCAACGGCAGCAGCGCCGCCGCCAGCACCAGCCAGCACAGCGCCGACACCCTGGCAACCGGCAGGATCACGCCCAGGGCCGGCCAGACCAATACCGCCGTCGCCGCTTCGGCGAGGGCGGCGATTCCCAGGCCGGCCCAGGCCACCGGGCTCGGCAGCAAGCCCCGGCTCAGGGCGGGTCCCGCGATCCCGGCGACCATCAGGCCCAGGGCCACGATGTGTCCCGGGCCGCCGACCAGAAACACCAGCAGGTACAGCGCGTCGACCACCGTCGCGTCCCCGGCGACTTCGGGCCGCGACAGCGGCCAGGCCAGCAGGCCGCACAGCCCCAGCGCGCCAGCGGCCAGGACGCCTCCCGTGAGCGCGACCGCGGCTCCCGGCCCGGCAGCGCCGAGCCGGCGCAGCCGGACGCTGACCGTCGCCGTGTAGGCCGCCAACGGGATCGACGACGCAAACGTCGCCACGGCGATGACGCGCACGGCGACCGGCTCCGCACGGACGTAGGCCGCCACCGCGGCCGCCGGACCGTACGGCAGCGGCATCACACCGCCCAGGGCGATCCCGACGGCGATCCCGCCGAAGAGCACCGCGACACACAGCGCGGACAGCAGCAGCAACGAGGGACCACCGCGGTTAGGCGCAGTGTCGTTCATGGCGTGAACGCTATGCCCGCGCCGGCTAAGCCAGCCGGGTGACCTCCACGACGACGTCGAGATCGGTCGCCCCCTGACCGGAGTAAATGCCTTTCAGGGGAGGGACGTCGGTGTAGTCGCGGCCGGCGCCCACGCCGACGTATTGCTCGGAGATCTCTGTTCCGTTGGTGGGGTCGTAACTCCACCAGCCGCCCGTCCACGCCTGAATCCACGCGTGGCTGCGCCCGTCCACGGTGTCCCCGACCACGGCGTCGCGCTTGGGATGCAGGTAGCCCGACACGTAGTACGCGGGAATCCCCATGGCCCGCAACAACATCAGCGACAAGTGCACGAAGTCCTGGCAGACACCCCGACCCGCGTTCAACGCGTCCAGCCCCGACGAGTGCACGCTGGTGGTTCCCGGGAGATAGTCCAGTTCGCCGCGCACCCATTCGCTGGCGGCCGGGACGGCCTCGGCGGGCTGGTGCGACTTGGCGATCTTCTTGGCCACGGACGCAACCTTTTTGCTCGCCGGGGTATGCCCGGTGGGGCGAAGCAACTCGTCGAACCGGTCGATCACCGCCTCGGACTTGAGCTCACCCCAGCCGACGTCGGTCACCGGCGGTTCCGGCTGCTCGGTTTCCACCACCGACGACGACGTCACCGTTAGGTCGGTGTGCGGCGCGTGCAGATCGAATGCCGTTACGGCGGTGCCCCAATAGTCGATGTAGCGATAGGACCGGGTCGCGGGGATTGTCTCGACGCGATTGAGGATGACGTTTTGCCTGGTGTTCGACCGCGGGGTCAACCGCGCTTCGTTGTAGGACGCGGTCACCGCCGACTGGTAGGCATACCCGGTGGTGTGCACCACCCGCAGCCGCCACATCAGCCGTCCCCTTTGCGGCTGACCAGCCGGCCGCGATCGCCGGCATCCGACCACGCCACCCACGGGGTGACGTGAAAGTACTGCACCGACAACGCTTCTCCGACGTCGTGGCAGGTTCGCTGCAGGCCCGCCAGGCGAGTCTCCAGGGACTCCAGCAGTACACCGGGTTGCACGAATTCGAGTTCGCTTCGGGCCTGCCCGAGCAGCCGCTGCGCCTCCCCGGTGGCGCCGATCCGGCTCTGCCGGGAGTGCAGCAGTTCGTCGAGGTTGTGTTCGGCGAGCCGCAGGGAATAGAACACCGAACGCGGGAACAACCGGTCCAGCAACATGAATTCGACCACCCGCCCGGCGTCCAGCACGCCGCGATAGGTGCGCAGGTAGGTGTCATGCGCACCCGCCGAACGCAACAGCGTCACCCACGCCGGGGACGAAGCGCTGTCGCCCACCCGCGAAAGCAACAGCCGCACCGTCATGTCCACCCGCTCGATCGCACGGCCCAGCACCATGAAGCGGTACCCGTCGTCGCGGGACAGTGTCGAGTCGGCCAGGCCGGCGAACATCGCCGCCCGGCCCTCGATGTAGGACAGGAACTCATGGGGCCCAAGGCGTTTCGCGGCACGCTCGCGTTCGGGCAGGGCGTGATAGGTGGTGTTGAGGCACTCCCAGATCTCGCTGGACGTCACCTCGCGCGCCGACTTGGCGTTCTCCCGCGCCGCCGTGATGGCGTCGACGATCGAACTTCCCCCCGAAGCGTTGGTGCTGAAGGCCACCAGGTCGGTCAGCGACCAGACGTCGAGGTCGTGGTGCGGGGGGTCGATGCCGAGCACCCGCAGCAGCAGCCGGGACGCCTGGTCCGGGTCGACGCTGGACTCCTCGAGCAATTGGTGCAGCATTACGTCGAGGATGCGCGCGGTGTCGTCGGCGCGTTCGACATAGCGACCGATCCAGAACAGCGCCTCCGCGTTACGGGCCAGCATCAGCGCTTCGCCCGCCGTTGTTGCCGCTGAAACTGCTGTTCCTGCGGGGATTCCGTGGGTTGCGTCTGGGTCTGCGCGAAACGCTCCGCGCCGTCCAGCACCGGGTCGGACATCGACTCGGGCAGCGAGCGGACGACTTCCGCCGCGCCGAGCTCGTGTTCACCGCCCGAGGTCCGCGACGCCAGCACCCAGGTGTCCTTCGAGCCACCGCCCTGGCTCGAGTTGACCACCCGCGAGCCCTCGACCAGGGCCACCCGGGTCAGGCCGCCGGGCAACACCCAGACGTCGTCGCCGTCATTGACCGCGAACGGCCGCAGGTCGACATACCGGGGCGCCAGCGTGTTCCCGATCTGCGTCGGCACGGTCGACAGTTCCATCATCGGCTGGGCGATCCAGCTGCGCGGATCGTCGCGGACCTTCTTGGCGACTGTGGCCAACTCCTTCTCGGAGGCTTCCGGCCCGAACACGATGCCGTAACCCCCGGACCCCTCGACCGGCTTGAGGACCAATTCGTCGATCCGGTCCAGCACCTCTTCGCGTTCGTCGTCGAGCCAGCACCGATACGTCTCGACGTTGGCCAGCAGCGGCTTCTCCCCCAGGTAGTACTCGATCATCGTCGGCACATAGGTGTAGACGAGCTTGTCGTCGCCCACACCGTTGCCGATGGCGCTGGAGACGACGACGTTGCCGGCGCGGGCGGCGTTGACCAGGCCGGCCACCCCGAGGACCGAGTCGGCGCGGAACTGCAGCGGGTCCAAGAAGGCGTCGTCAATGCGCCGGTAGATGACGTCGACCTGCACCTCCCCCTCCGTGGTGCGCATGTAGACCTGGTTGTCGCGGCAGAACAGGTCGCGACCCTCGACCAGCTCGACTCCCATCTGGCGGGCCAGCAGCGAGTGCTCGAAGTAGGCCGAGTTGTAGACCCCGGGAGTGAGCACCACCACGGTCGGGTCGGCCTCGTTGGTGGCCGCGGAATTGCGCAACGCGCGCAGCAGGTGCGACGCGTAATCGTCGACCGCACGCACGCGGTGGGTGGCGAACAGATTCGGGAAGACCCGCGCCATGGTCCGACGGTTCTCCATGACATACGACACCCCGGAGGGCGAGCGCAGGTTGTCCTCGAGGACGCGGAAGTTGCCCTTCTCGTCGCGGATCAGGTCGATGCCGGCGACGTGGATGCGGACGCCGTTGGGCGGGACGATGCCCATCGCCTCGCGGTGGAAATGCTCGCAGGAAGTGATCAGGCGGCGCGGGATGATGTCGTCGTTCAGGATCTCCTGATCGCCGTAGATGTCGTCGAGATACATCTCGAGCGCCTTGACGCGCTGGATGATGCCGCGCTCCAACCGGCTCCACTCGGCGGCCGAGATGACCCGCGGAACCAGGTCGAGCGGAAAAGGCCGCTCCTGACCCGACAGCGAGAAGGTGATGCCCTGGTCGATGAAGGCGCGACCCAGCGCTTCGGCGCGGGCCTTCAGGTCCGAGGCGTCCGATGGCGCGAGCTCGGCGTAGATGCCCTTATAGGGGCCCCGAACGGAGCCGTGGGCATCGAACATCTCGTCAAACGCCATCGAATAGATGTCGGAGGACGTGTTGTAGCCGCCGAAAATGCGCTCGGCGCGCGCGGCGCGCAACCCCCGCCCGGTTTCCTCGAGCTGGCTCGGAAGACTCACTTTTAAGATGCTGCCTCAAATTGACGTTATGGCAGGCCACGGGTTCCCGTTTTGGGAGAAAACGTAACCGACTGATAACCTGGGCAGTCGCTGTGGTGACATCCGGCGCCCCCAACAAACGTCGAAGCGGAGAAGGAACTAGAAGCGTGGCCAACATCAAGTCGCAGCAGAAGCGCAATCGCACCAACGAGCGCGCCCGACTGCGCAACAAGTCGGTGAAGTCGTCGCTTCGCACCGCCGTCCGCGCGTTCCGTGAGGCCGCCCACGCCGGCGACAAGGAGAAGGCCTCCGAGTTGCTGGCCGCGACCACCCGCAAGCTGGACAAAGCGGCCAGCAAGGGCGTGATCCACAAGAATCAGGCGGCCAACAAGAAGTCGGCCCTGGCGCGCGCGCTCAACAAAATCTGACCCGCCCGCTCATCGGTTCCGGTTCGCGGCCAGCTCGGCCACCGTCCTGACCGCCGATTCCAGCGCATAGTCGGCGTCCGCCACCGCACCTTTGACGTTCGCGTTGAGCGCCGCCACCACCTTCATCGCGGCCGCGACGCCGTCGCGCGACCAATACCGAGCCTGTTTCTGGGCCTTCTGCACCCGCCACGGCGGCATCCCCAGTTGCGACGCCAGCCGATAGGGATCGCCTGACAGCGGAGCGACCCGCCCGATCGTGTGGACCGCTTCGGCCAGCGCGTCGGCCAGCACCACCAGCGGCTCCCCGCGCATCATCGCCCACCGCAGCGCTTCGGCCGCCCCCGCGACGTCGCCGGCCACCGCCTTGTCCGCGATGTCGAACCCCTTCACCTCGGCTTTGCCGCTGTGATAGCGGCGGACCGCGGCGGCATTCACGACCCCGCCCGTGTCGGCGACCAGCTGCGAGCACGCGGCCGCCAGCTCCCGCACGTCGGAGCCGACCGCGTCCAGCATGGCGGTCACGGTCTCCTCGTCGACCTTGACGCGCAGCGCACGAAACTCCTTGCGGACGAAGTCAATTCGCTCGCTGACCTTGGTGATCCGCGCGCACGGGTGCAAGACGGCGCCCAGTGACTGCAACTCGGTGGCCAGCGCCTTGGCCCGCCCGCCGCCCGAATGCACGACCACCAGCATCGTGCCCAGCGGGACGTCGGCCGCGGCCGAGGCGATCACCGCGGCCGCCTCCTTGCCCGCTTCGCCTGCGGACTCCAGCACGACGATGCGCTCGTCCCCGAACAGCGACGGGCTCAGCAGCTCGGCGAGCTCGTAGGTGCTGACGTCACCCGCCCGCATTCGGCTGACCGGAACGTCGTCGATCCCGGCCCGCTGGCGCGCCGCCCTCAGTACGTCGGCCACCGCCCGCTCGACCAGCAGCTCCTCGTCTCCCAGGACCAGGTGCAACGGCGAAACCTCTGTCACCCCACGATGGTGTCACGACGGACCGACTACGCCGCCCCGGGATCCATCACCGTCGACACCCACCAAGCCAGCGCGCAGAGGGCGGCCGTCAACGCGCCCAGGCCGACCGCGGCGCCAAACCAGCGCCGGCCGCGCAGCCTCGTGACCGCCACGACGATCAGCGCGGTCACCCCGGCGACCAGCACCACTCCCGGCACCCCGGACGGAACGGGCAGCGTCGCACTGGGCGCGCCCGCCGACCAGTGCGCCACCCGCACCACCCACCACAGTTCGGGACCGGTGAAACGGACCAACACGTGCGCGCCGGGCGGCCACACCACGCTGAGCACGGCGGCCGCGCTGCCGAGCACGGTGATCGGCGCGATGACCGGCGCCGCCGCGAGGTTGGCGCCCACCGCCACCAGGCTGACCCGCCCGGAGATGCCCGCCACCAGCGGGGCGGTCACGACATGCGCGGCCGCGGCGATCGCCAGGGCGTCGGCCAGCGGCTTGGGGCAGCCTCTCCCCACCAGGCGGCGCGACCAGGCCGGCGCGATCACGACCAACGCGGCCGTCGCGACCGCCGACAGCGCGAAGCCGACGTCGACGGCCAACTGGGGGGCCAGCGCCAGCAAGACCAGCACCGCGGCGCAAAGCGCCGGAATGGCTTGCCGCCTGCGCGAGGACAGCAATCCCGCCAGCCCGATGGCGCCCATCACGGCCGCCCGCAACACGCTCGCCGTCGGTTCCACGACGATGACGAACGCGATCAGTGTCAGGGCAGCCAGCACGACCGCCGCCCGTGGACCGATCAGGCGTGCGGTGAACAGCACGGCCGCACACACGATGGTCACGTTGGCGCCCGACACCGCCATCAAGTGCGTCATCCCGGCCGCGCGAAAGTCCCGGTCGGTCTCGGCGGGAACCGCCGAGGTGTCGCCCAGCACCAGGGCGGGCAGCATCGCCGCCTGCTCGACGGGCAACGCACCGCGAACCGCGGTTTCGAACCTGTCGCGCACCGTGTGCGCCGCCCGATGCACGGCGCCGGCGGTGCCCAGAGTCGGGCGGCCCGACGCGTTGAGCACAGCGACGGTGAGGTCGCGGCGGGTCGGGCGGCTGATCCTGGCGGTGAACCGCATTGGCCGACCCACCATCAACCCGTCGCCATCCGACGCGAAATCCGGTGCGCGCGCGAAAACGACCACCCGCCCCGAGATCTGCGCGTCGCGCAGACGCTGCAGCGTGGCGCGAAACATGAGCCGGCCGCGGCCCAACGACACCGGGCTCTCCGTTGGGGTGACCGTCACCGGGGCGGCCGTCCCGAACGCCGCGGTGATCGGGTGGCGATCGACCGCCTCGGCGCGCAACGCGGCCGCGAAGCCGAACCCGGCGCCGGTGACGCCGACCGCGACCAGGCCGGCGCTGACGGCCCGATGCCTCCCCGTCTCCCCTCGCCGGCGCGCGGCGCGCCAGACCAGCGCGCCGGCGGCGGCGACCAACAACAGGCAGGCCTGCGCGATCACCCGGCCGATCGGCCACCAGATCCCGGCGGCGGTCACCACCCAGCAGGTGAGCGCGGCCGGCACCAGGCGCGCGTCAACGCGTGCCGCGCCCGGTTCGGCGAGGTCGGAATCGTGCACGGGGGTCAGACACGGACCAGGGCGCGCAACTTCTCCAATCGCGCGGGCCCGATGCCGTCGACATCGGCGAGCTGGTCGACGCTGGTGAATTTGCCGTTCGCCTGCCGCCAGGCCACGATCGCGGCGGCCGTGACCGGCCCGACGCCGGGCAGGGCGTCCAAGTCGTCCACGGTCGCGGTGTTGAGGTCGAGCACCTCACCCGCCTTCTGCTTGCCCGGCCCCGCTCCGGTCCGTGGTGGCGGTGGCTTGGACGTCGGTGTCGTACCGGAGGCCACCGAGCTTCCCAACGCCGCCGACCGTCCGGGGATGGGCGGAAGCCCGACGACGATCTGCTCGCCGTCGCCGAGCGGACGCGCCATGTTCAGCCCGACGGTGTCCGCGCCGTTGACCGCGCCGCCCGCGGCCTGCAGCGCGTCGGCGACGCGCGCCCCGGGCGCCAGGGTGACCAGTCCGGGGCTATGCACCAGGCCCACCACGCTCACCACCACCGGCCGGTCGGGGCCGGCGCTGGGGTTCGCCGACGATTTGGGGCTCGCCGTCGACGCCTTCTCGACCGGCGGCAATTTCGCCGACATCACCGGCGCCGGCCGGTCACGCAGCAGCGTGAACACCGTGACCAGGACGGCCAGCGCGGCCACGATCGCCAACCCGACGGCACCCGCACGGCCCGGGTCGGCGCGCAGCCTGGCCATCCAGCCCCGATCCGGGGCCGCAGCCGGCAGCCACCGCGGCAGCAGTGAATTCTGGTCCTCGTCCACCGCCTCCCCGGGCGACGCCGACCCGGCGCCGTCGGACTCGGCATCCGGTTCGGCACCGAGTCGCCGCTGCAGACGCTCGGCGGGAAGTTCTGTTCGCATGCGCCGACCGTAGGTGCGCCGACCGCCAGATCGGCCCCCGAGCGGCGGCACCGGGACCGCGACTGTGGACTAAGCCGAGGCTGTGCACAAACCGCTATACGGGATGGGTCAAGATGGACCGAAGAACGCATCGCCAGAACCGGGCATCCATCCGACGCTGGTAGCCACGTTCACCCCCAGACGACAGGAGGCCGCCGTGCAACTGGCGCTCACACCGGAGGAAGCCGCGTTCCGCGACGAGCTCCGCACCATCTACACCACCAAGATTCCGGAGGAGCTGCGCGAGCGGGTACGCCGAGGTTCGGCGGAGGTGAACCACGAAGACATCGTGACCAGCCACAAGATCCTGCACGAGCACGGTCTGGCGGTACCGAACTGGCCGGTCGAGTGGGGCGGCAAGGACTGGACGGCCACCCAGCACCAGATCTGGGCCGACGAGATGCAGCTGGCGTGCGTCCCGGAGCCGCTGAACTTCAACACCAAGATGGTGGGCCCGGTGATCGCGGAATTCGGTTCGGAGGAGGTCAAACAACGCTTCCTGCCGCCGACGGCCAGCCTCGACATCTGGTGGTGCCAGGGATTCTCCGAGCCCGAGGCCGGTTCGGACCTGGCGTCATTGCGCACCACAGCGGTGCGGGACGGCGACAGCTACGTCGTCAACGGCCAGAAGACCTGGACCACGCTCGGCCAGTACGCGGACTGGATCTTCTGCCTGGTGCGCACGGACCCGCAGGCGCCCAAACGGCAGGCAGGCATCTCGTTTCTGCTGTTCGAGATGAAGACCCCGGGCATCACGCTGCGGCCCATCAAGACGATCGACGGTGGCCACGAGGTCAACGAGATCTTTTTCGAAGACGTCCGGGTGCCCGCCAACCAGCTTGTGGGAGAAGAGAATAAGGGCTGGACGTACGCCAAGTTCCTGCTGGGCAACGAGCGCACCGGCATCGCCGGCGTCGGCCGGACCAAGGTGCGCCTCGCCGAGGTGAAGAAACACGCGGCGGCCACCGGGGTGTTGCAGGATCCCCTGTTCGCGGCCCGCCTGGCCGAGGCCGAAAACGAGTTGCTGGCATTGGAACTCACGCAGTCGCGGGTGGTCACGGACTCCGCGAACGGGCAACCCAATCCGGCTTCGTCGGTCCTGAAGCTGCGCGGCAGCCAATTGCAGCAGATCGCCACCGAGCTGCTCGTCGAGGTGGCCGGGCCCGATGCCCTGCCGGCCGACGGCGAAGACATCGCGTCTCCGGACTGGGCGCAACACAGCGCGCCGCACTACCTCAACTACCGCAAGACGTCGATCTACGGCGGCAGCAACGAGGTGCAGCGCAACATCATCGCGTCCACCATTCTGGGATTGTGAGGCAGCCATGGACTTTCAGTTGACCGACGAGCAGACCCTGCTGCGCGACACGACCCGCGAGCTGCTGTCGCGCAGCTATGACCCGGAGAGCCGCAACAAGGTGATCGGCTCCGACCTGGGCTGGAGCCGCGAGGTGTGGAGTCAGCTCGCCGACACCGGGATCCTCGGCCTCGGCTTCGACCCGGACGAGGCGGGCCAGATCGAGATCATGGTCGTGCTCGCCGAAGCCGGGCGCCGGTTGGCCCCCGAGCCGATCCTGCACGCCGCGCTTGCGCCCGGCGCGCTGATCGCCGAGCGGGGCACCGACGCCCAGAAGGCGCAGCTCGAAGACGTCGCGGCCGGCCAACGGCTGCTGGCCTTCGCCCACCTGGAACCCGGCCACCGTAAGCCGACCGCGGACGTGGGCACCAAGGCTGTGCGGCAAGGAGATTCGTGGACATTGAGCGGGCGCAAGAACCCGGTGCTCGCCGGCGACTGCGCCGACGCGCTGGTGGTCAGCGCCGCCTTGCCGGACGGCGGCACCGGCCTGTTCCTGGCCGACGCGGGCGCGGTCACGCGTCACCCATACCGGACCTTCGACGGACAACGCGGCGCGCAGGTCGACTTCGACGCAACACCGGCGGAACCCTTGGGTGAAGCCGTCGACGCGTCCCAGGCCATCCTCGGCACCATCATCCGCATTCAGGCGGCGCTGTGCGCCGAAGCGGTCGGGGTGATGGAGGAAGCGCTGCGGCTGACCACCGATTACCTCAAGACCCGCAAGCAGTTCGGCGTCACACTCAACAAGTTTCAGGCACTCACGCAGCGGGCGGCCGACATGTACGTTTCGCTGGAACTGGCCCGCAGCATGAGCATGTACGCGTCGATGTCGATCGCCGACGGCAACCTCGAGCCGGTGATCGCCTCGCGCGCCAAGCTGCAGATCGGCCGCTCGGGTCGGCATATCGCCCAGGAGTCGATTCAGCTGCACGGCGGGATCGGCGTGACCGCCGAATATCCGGTCGCCCACTATGCGGCCCGGCTCACCGCGATCGAACACATCCTGGGAACCTCAAGCGACCACCTGCACAATCTGATCGACCACATCGGCGACTACGACCTCGCCCGCCTCTAGCCCATGACGGAGCTGTCCGACAGAGTCGTCGAGTTCCTGTCAGCCGGCACCCGTACCGGGATGCTCGGTTACGTCGCAGGCGACGGCCGGCCGCTGGTCGCGCCGGTGTGGTTCGTGGTCGATGGCAACCAGCTGGCGTTCAACACCGGCCGCGAAACGTCGAAAGGGCGTGCCCTGCGCCGTGATCCGCGAGTGGTGATCTGCGTCGACGATCCCCATCCGCCGTATTCGTTCGTTCAGGTGCAGGGCGTGGCCACGGTGAGCGAGGAACCGGCCGACGTACTCGACGTCGCCACCCGGACCGGCGCCAGGTACATGGGTGCCGACCGCGCCGAGGAGTTCGGCCGCCGCAACTCCGCGCCCGGCGAACTGGTGGTGCGGGTGCGCCCGACCAAGGTGATCGCCGGTTTCGATATCAGCGACTGACGCGGGGGCCGAAGAACGCGAACCGGTTCGTCGCGGGGATCATCCGGGCGCGCCGACGGGTTCGCTACCGCCTGACTCCGGAACCAGATCCGGCACCTGGCTGGCCAGGTACTCGGCGAGCGAGCTGATCGTCGGGTAGTCGAAAACCGCTGTGGCGCTGATGGTGAACGCGCCGCCGAACTGGCCGTACAACCGGTTGCGGAGTTCGACCGCCATCAGCGAATCGGTACCGAGGTCGAGGAAGCGGCTGGTCGCGGCGGGCGGCTGCGCGAGCCGCAGGAATTGCTGCACCTCCTGCTGCAGGAATTCGGTCAGGAAACTGACCCGCTCCGCCTCCGGCACCTCATGCAGCTTTTTGAGCAGCTCGCTGTCGCCGGGCGTCGTGGCGGTCTCGCGCGGCAGCAAGTGGTCGAGAATCGGTGGGCGTGAACCCCGCAGCATCTTCGCGGCACGCTGCCAGTTGGCCTTGATCACGGTCGCCTGCCCCGTTCCGTGGGCAACGATTTCACCGAGCGCATTGAGGGCTGCCGTGGGTTCCACCGAAACCAGGCCTTGCGCACCGAGGTTGGCGCGCGCGGCCTCCGAAGCGGCCATGCCGCCGTGCGCCCAGGGACCGAAGTTGACACTGGTCGCGGGCAAACCTTGCGCTCTGCGTTCGGCAACGAGCCCGTCGAGCAACGCATTGGCGGTTGCGTAGTTGGCCTGGCCGGGCGAACCGAGCACGCTGGATATCGAGGAGTAAAGGATGAAGAAGTCCAGATCGTCTTTCCTGGTCAATCGGTGCAGATTCCAGGCGCCCAACGCTTTCGGCAGCAGGGTCGTCCGGAAGCGTTCGACGCTCTGCTGCGGCAGCAGCGCGTCGTCGAGGACGCCCGCCAGGTGCAGCACCCCCGCCAGCGGCGGCAGCTCCGCCCGGATCCGCTCCAGCAACTCCTCGACCTGGGACTCGTCGCCGACGTCGGCCGCAACGGTGTGGATCCGGCAGCGGTAGCGCTCGGTGATGTTGGCGATCACCTGTTGCGTGTCCGCGTCGGGTTCGCGGCGGCCGGTCAGCACGATGTCACCGGCACCGAGTTGGGCGAGGTAGGACGCCGTGTGCAGGCCGAGGGCTCCGAGGCCCCCGGTGATCAGATAGCTCCGATCACCTTGCGGCTGTAGCGGGTTCGGCATCTGCAGCACGATCTTGCCGATGTGCCGCGCCTGCTGCATGCGCCGAAACGCGGTCTTGGCCTCGCTCAGCGGGTAGATCTCGGCGGACAGCGGCGTCCACTCGCCGCTGCCCAACCCGTCCGACACTTCGGTCAGCAATCGCTGGATGCGTTCTGGGTCTTGCAGAATCGTCCCGTCCAGTGCAACCACTTCGTAGTCGATGTCGGGACGGGCCGCCGCCATTCGCTCCGGGGTCCAGATGTCCCGCTTGGCGATCTCGGCGAAGCGCCCATTGTGGGCGGTGGCCCGCACGGTCGCTTCCACAAAGCCCTCGTTGGTCAGGCTGTTGAGCACCACATCGACGCCGGCACCGCCGGTGTCGGCGAGGATCTGTTCCGCGAAATCCGTTGTGCGCGAGTCATATACATACTCGACACCCAGGTTGCGCAGGGTCGCGCGTTTGTAGGCGCTGGCGGTGGCGAAGACGGTCGCCCCGTGCTGCTGCGCCATTTGGATGGCAGCCAGGCCGACGCCACCGCTCGCGGCGTGAATCAGCACGCGGTCACCCGGCTTCAGCTGCGCCCAGTCGAACGCGAGCCGGGCCGTCAGTGCGGCAGCCGGAATGGTCGCCGCGGCCACCGCGCTGAGCCCGTACGGCACCGGCGCCAGCAATTGAGCGGGAACATTGATCCGACTGGCGAACGCTCCCTGCATGAAGCCAAAGACGCGCTGGCCGACCTCGAATCCGGTTACGTCGGAACCCAACTCGGTGACGATACCCGCGAAGTCGCCGCCGATCAGCCCCGGATCGCCCGGGTAGAGGCCCAGCACATTGAGCACATCCCGGAAGTTGAGGCCGGCGGCCTCCACCCGAACTTGCACCTGGCCCGCGGCCGGCGACAGCACTTCCGTCTCGGCGAGTCGCAGGTTGTCGATGGCGCCGCGTTCAGTCGGCGCCAGGACATAGTCGCCTGTGCGCGGCACCGCGAGGTGACCGCTGCGTGCCCATGGCACCAGCCTGGATGCCAGGAACTTGCCTTGCCGCAGTGCGAGTTCCGGCTCGTGGACAGATCCGTCCGGTGCGCGGAGCAGGCGTGCGAGCGAGTGCGCGGCCGTGTCCGATCCGTCGTGGTCGGCCAGCCTGCAGCGCAGCGTGGGCTGCTCGGCGATGGCGGTACGCCCCAGCCCCCACAGCGCCGCCTGCACCGGATCCACCTTTTCGCCGGGTTCGGTCGCCACCGCTCGTTCGGTGATGATCCACAGCCCGCCAGGCAGATTCACTCCCTCTTCGGCCAGCAGAGTTCGCATCGCGCCGAGGATGTTGTCGATGTCGGTCTCCAGCCGAGCGCCGAACTCGTCGCTTGACTCCTCCGAGTTCGGTCGGCCCCCGCCACGCCAGACGATGCCGGTGATCGACGCACCGCTCTCCTGGGCGCGTGCGATGAGCTGCTGCCAGCCCTGCTGGCCCATCGCCGCTTCGGACCGGATACAACCCGGTAGCTCGGCGGCCAGCTCGTCGAAACCTGCGACCAGCCATGTGCCGTGGGCTTTTTCGCCGGGTCCGGTATCACTGATCGGCTCGGGCACCGGCACCTCATGCCAGCCCAGGGTGTACAGCAACCGGGAAGCGTCGCCGCCAAGCCCGCGCAATAAGGCTTCCCGGGGCGCGCGTTTGACGGTGAACGCGCGTATTCCGCCCAGGTGGCGGCCATTCCGATCCACGAAATCGAGATCGAAGACCTGGGTTTCGCTTTCGATACCGCCGGTACGCCACTTCGCGCGGCAGTAGAACCGCTGTGGCATCCGATCCGACAGCACCACCCGTCCGTACCGCAGCGGGAGAAACAGATCCGGAACCGCGCCCTGTTCGGTGGCCGCGAGAAGCGCCGGGAAGGCCGGGAAGGCGACGCCGGTGCAGAGGTCCAGCAGCACCGGATGGATGGGCTCACTGCCCAGATGTTCGGCGAGTTCGTCGCCGACGACGACATCGCCGAGCGCCTCACCTTCGCCCACCCAAAGCGATTTCAGGGATGTCGACCAGGTGGGTCCCCACGCCAGCTCCATGTCGGCGAAGAGCCGGACGTTGACTCGGCGGAACCTGTCGAGGCGGCGATCGAGCGGTTGAACCGCACCCGTCCGCAGCAGCTGTTCGACACCTTCGCCGACATGGAGCTGGCGTGGGGACCCACCTGGTCGACATCCCTGAAATCGCTTTGGGTGGGCGAAGGTGAGG
>NZ_LZJF01000027.1 GCF_001666835.1 Mycobacterium sp. E3251
GCACCAGCCAGACGGCGGCGCACGCCCCGATCAGTATGCGGTCGATGACGTCGGGCGAGATGGTGTCGTCCCCCGCCACCGACGGAGACACAGACCGTGACGGTCACGCCTGCACCGCCGCCGCCACCGCCGGCGCCCGCTCCGGCGCCGCCGCCGGCCACCTCGACGGCCGCGGCGCCACCCCCGCCACCGACGACACCGGCCGGGCCGCGACAGGTGACCTATTCGGTGACCGGCACCAAGGCGCCCGGCGACATCATCTCGGTGACCTACGTCGATGCGTCCGGCCGGCGGCGCACCCAGCACAACGTGTACATCCCATGGTCGATGACCGTCACGCCCATCTCGCAGTCCGACGTCGGCTCCGTCGAGGCGTCCAGCCTCTTCCGCGTGAGCCGGCTGAACTGCTCGATCACGACAAGCGACGGGACGGTGGTGGTGTTGGGGTTGGCCAGCTTGGTGGTGTAGGTGGGCGCGAACAGCAGCGACACCGACACCACGAGCGCGATGGCGGCCACGATGGCGGCGACCCCGACCACCCATGGCCAGCGCGGAGCGCCGTGTTCTTCCTCGTCGTCGGCGGACTCGTCGAAGGTGTCGTAGTCGTAGAGCCTGAGGTCGGCCGGCAGGTACGGGCCGCTCATGAAATGCTCGGACTCCGGGGCCGAATAGGCCCGCGAATAGGCGTCGGTCTGGCCGGTCTGGTCGGCCGCCGGCTCGGCGCCGTCGTCGAAGGGTTCGATCTCTTCGACGCCACCGGGTTCGCCCCCGGGTTCGGGAACGTCCGCGGCCTCGATATCGGAATCCGGTTGGTGGGGAGCCTCGTTCACGGAATCGGGATCCTCGGGATCCCATTCCGGTGGTTTCGGCCCGCTCATCTTTGCCTGCCCTGTCCGACTGCCTCACCAGCGCGCGGGGCCTCGGGGCCATGTCGTTGCGCGCGCGCTTGAGAAATTGTCATTTGCCTGGGCAAAACACTACCGAACCGAGAGGGGCAAAGAAGTCTTGGCGAACCGGCCACAGATCACGTGATCGGATTGTGACCTTAACGGCTGCGGATCAGTGCTTCTCGGGCCCCACGTAGTACTCGAAGACCAATCCCCCAACCGACGCGAGGACGAACATCACCCCTGCGGCAATCAGCCACGGCAGCCACAGCGCGATACCCACCGCGCTCACCGAGGCAGACAGCGCGATCAGGATCGGCCACCAGCTGTGCGGGCTGAAAAAGCCCAATTCACCTGCTCCGTCGCTGATCTCGGCGCCCTCGTAGTCCTCGGGGCGGGTATCGATGCGACGCGCCACGAACCGGAAGAAGGTGGCCACGATCAACGCCAGCCCGCCCGTCAGCGCCAGCGCGGTCGTCCCGGCCCACTCCTCACCGCCGGTGGCGAAAAGCGCGGTCAGCACGCCATAAAGCACCGCAACCAAAATGAAAAACCCGGCGATGAATTCGAAAAGCCTGGCTTCGATATGCATTTGGTGTCCTAACCTACTGGCTTCCGGCCAACTGACCGCGCTTGGTGTCGAACGGGTGAGTGGTCACCGCGAGCGGCGCCTGACCGATCGCCTGCAACGCCTGGGCGTTGCTCTTGCCGTCGATCCGCTGCTGCAGGTAAGCCTTGAAGTCGTTGGGCGGCACCACCCGAACCTCGAAGTTCATCATCGAGTGATACGTGCCACAGAACTCGGCGCAGTGGCCCACGAACGCCCCGGGCTTGCTGATGTCGTCGACCTGGAAGACGTTCACCGAGTTGTTCGCCTCGGCGTTGGGGATCACGTCGCGCTTGAACAGGAACTCGGGCACCCAGAACGTGTGGATGACGTCCGCGGACGCCAACCGGAACTGGATGCGCTTGCCGGTGGGCAGTACCAGCACCGGGATTTCGTCGCTGGTGCCCAGAACTTCCACCTTGTCGAAGTTCAGGTAGGTGCGGTCGGAGGTGTTGAGCCCGCGGACCGGCCCGACGCGCTCCTCGCCGTGGGCGTCCTTGCCCTCGGGCTTGGAGACCATGGCGTTTTTGCGCGCCTGGTCGGCACCGTCGTAGGTCAGCGTGCCGTCCTTGAAGTCAACGCGCTGGTAGCCGAACTTCCAGTTCCACTGGAAGGCGGTGACGTCGACCACCACCTCGGGGTCCTTGTCGACGTGCAGCATCTTCTCCTGCACCACCACGGTGAAGTAGAACAGCACCGAGATGATCAGGAACGGCGTCACGGTGAGCACCAGCTCCAGCGGCATGTTGTAGCCGAACTGGCGCGGCAGATCGGTGTCGGTGGCCTTCTTCCGGTGGAAGGCCGACGCCCAGAAGATCAAACCCCACACGATGACGCCGACGACCAGCGAGGCGATCGTCGCTCCGATCCACAGCTCGCGGTTCAGCTGGGCCTGCGGGGTGATGCCCTTTGGCCAGCCCAGGCCCAGCACGTCCGACCAGCTGCATCCGCTCAGGGTGAGCGCCAACACGCCGAGCGTCGCGGCCAGCGCCAGCGGCCGCAGTCGACGGGACAGACCCTGCCGAAACCTGCCCTGCGACATACGTTGCGAACGGACCTGCTCGCGAGGTGTCACGTTGGCGCCTCCTGCTCGGATATCGAATACTACGCAGCGTAGACCACGCCGCCGACCCGAGCGACGAAACCCCGGCCCGCTGGGCCGATCGGCCGATCGCGACGTGCCGGGTGCGGCGGCCACGGCCGCGGCCGAAGTGCGGCATACTGGGGCGCCGTGTGTGGTCTGCTGGCGTTCGTCGCTGCCCCGGACAGTGCCAGTGACGACGCTGCCGCCCGGGCCGACGCGGCCGTCGCGCGCGCGTCGCATCTGATGCGCCACCGCGGCCCCGACGAACCCGGCACGTGGACCGACCCGGGTGCCGACGGATCGGTCGTGTTCGGCTTCAACCGGCTGTCGATCATCGACATCGCGCATTCGCACCAGCCGCTGCGGTGGGGGCCGCCCGAGGCGCCCGACCGCTACGTGCTGGTGTTCAACGGGGAGATCTACAACTACCTCGAGCTGCGCGACGAGCTGGCCACCGCACACGGCGCGGTGTTCGCCACCGACGGCGACGGCGAGGCCATCGTCGCCGGCTACCACTATTGGGGCGCCGACGTGCTCACCCGGCTGCGCGGCATGTTCGCCTTCGCCCTGTGGGACACCGCCACCGGTGAATTGTTTTGCGCCCGAGACCCTTTCGGCATCAAACCGCTCTTCATGGCGACCGGGGCCGGGGGCACGGCGGTGGCCAGCGAGAAGAAATGCCTGCTAGACCTAGCGGAGCTGGGCGGATTCGACACCGGGATCGATGACCGTGCCGTGCAGCACTACACCGTGCTGCAGTACGTGCCCGAGCCCGAGACGCTGCATCGCGGGGTGCGCCGGCTCGAATCGGGCTGCTACGCGCGGATCCGCCCCGGGCGGCGGCCGGAGGTCACCCGCTATTTCGTGCCCCGATTCGCGGCCACACCCATCACCCGCGACACCGAGCAGGCCCGCTACGACGAGATCACCGCGGTGCTCGAGGACTCGGTGGCCAAGCACATGCGCGCCGACGTCACCGTCGGGGCGTTTCTGTCCGGGGGTATCGACTCCACCGCCATCGCGGCGCTGGCCATCCGGCACAACCCCAACCTGATCACCTTCACCACCGGTTTCGAGCGGGAGGGGTTCTCCGAGATCGACGTCGCGGTCGCCTCGGCCGAGGCGATCGGCGCCCGCCACATCGCCAAGGTGGTCCACCCGGACGAGTTCGTCGCCGCCCTGCCCGAAATCGTGTGGTACCTGGACGAACCGGTGGCCGACCCCGCGCTGGTGCCGCTGTTCTTCGTCGCGCGGGAGGCCCGCAAGCGCGTCAAGGTGGTGCTGTCCGGGGAGGGCGCCGACGAGCTGTTCGGCGGCTACACGATCTACCGGGAGCCGTTGTCGCTCAAGCCCTTCGACTACCTGCCGCGACCGCTGCGGCGGTCGATGGGCAAGGTGTCCAAGCCCCTGCCGGAGGGCATGCGGGGCAAGAGCCTGCTGCACCGCGGGTCGCTGACGCTCGAGGAGCGTTATTACGGCAACGCCCGCAGCTTCTCCGACGCGCAGCTGCGCGAAGTGCTGCCGGGTTTCCGGGAGGAATGGACCCACACCGACGTCACCGCCTCGGTGTACGCCCAGTCGGCGGGTTGGGACCCGGTGGCCCGCATGCAGCACGTCGACCTGTTCACCTGGCTGCGCGGCGACATCCTGGTCAAGGCGGACAAGATGACGATGGCCAACTCGCTCGAGCTGCGGGTGCCGTTCCTGGATCCCGAGGTGTTCGCCGTCGCCTCGCGACTGCCCGTCGAGGCGAAGATCACCCGCACCACCACCAAGTACGCGCTGCGGCGGGCGCTGGAGCCGATCGTGCCCGCGCACGTGCTGCACCGGCCCAAGCTCGGGTTCCCGGTGCCGATCCGGCATTGGTTGCGCGCGGGCGACCTGCTGGACTGGGCCTACGGGTTGGTGGCGTCCTCGCAAGCCGATCGCTTCGTCGACCTGGCCGCCGTACGGCGGATGCTCGACGAGCACCGCAACGGCGCGGGCGATCACAGCCGCCGGCTGTGGACGCTGCTGATCTTCATGCTCTGGCACGCGATCTTCGTCGAGCACAGCGTGGTGCCGCAGATCAGCGAACCGCATTACCCCGTGCAGCTGTAACGGTCCCGCCGTCGGCTCACTCTCGACGCGGTTAAGCGAGCACCGCGGCGATCTCGTTGGCCGCGTCGTCGCCGTAGGCGCCGGCCAACCGGCTGACCGCGGTCTCGCGGTCCCAGTCCCAGTTCTGGGTCCCCGTCGATTCCAGCACCAGCACGGCTACCAAGGAGCCCAGCTGCGCGGAGCGCTCGAGGTTCAGGCCGGCGCTGCGCCCGGTGAGGAAACCGGCCCGGAACGCGTCGCCGACGCCGGTGGGGTCGGTCTGGCTGGTCTCGGGCACCACCCCTACGTGGGTCGTCGTGCCGTCGGACTCGACGATGTCCACGCCCTTGGGGCCCAGGGTGGTCACCCGCAGGCCGACCTTGCCCTGCACCTCGGACTCCGACCAGCCGGTCTTGTTGAGCAGCAGCTCCCACTCGTAGTCGTTGGTGAACAAGTAGGCGGCGCCGTCGACGAGCTTGTCGATCTCCTCGCCGGACAGGCGGGGCAGCTGCTGGGACGGATCGGCGGCGAAGGGCAGGCCCAGCTTGCGGCACTCCTCGGTGTGCACCACCATCGCGTCGGGGTCGTTGGCCCCGATGATCACCAGGTCCGGCTCGCCGATGGACGACACCACGTCGGCCAGCTTGATGTTGCGGGCCTCCGACATGGCGCCGGGGTAGAACGACGCGATCTGGGCCATGTCGTCATCGGTGGTGCAGGTGAATCGCGCGGTGTGCGCCGTCCGCGAGATCAACACGTTGTCGCAGTTGACACCGTGCGACTGCAGCCACTGCCGGTAGTCGTCGAAGTCGTCGCCGGCCGCGCCCACCAGCGCGACGTCGCCGCCGAGCACGCCGATCGCGAAGGCGATGTTGCCCGCGACGCCGCCGCGGTGGATCACCAGGTCGTCGACCAGAAAGCTGAGCGATACCTTCTGCAAGTGCTCAGCCAGCAGGTGCTCGGAAAACTTGCCGGGGAACCGCATCAAATTGTCGGTCGCAATCGAACCTGTCACCGCGATCGTCACGAATGTCTCCGCCCTTCGTTAGCAAGGTTATCTAGCTTACGCACGCCTCCGGACCGTCGCTGTGTCCACGGTCGGCATGAAGCGGTGCGCTAGCCTCCCTAGGGAACTCGCTCAAGTCACCGGGTCACGATGCCCGGTCGGGGTATCCCGCACGTACTCCCGTCTACCACCGTAGGAGAACCAGGATGGCAGGTCCGCACTCGCCGAACCACACCGTCGGCGGCAGCGGACCCAGCGGACCTGAGCCCCGGGCCGAATCTCAGCCGCTCGAATTTCCCGACCACCCGGGAGCCGGCGACCCGACTCCGGCCAATTATGCCGGGCAGCCGCGCCCGCCGATGCCCTACCCGCCGCAGCCACGATCCAAGCGGCGGCTGGTCGTCGGAGTGCTGTTGGCCGTCGCGCTGGCGGCCGCCCTGACGGTGGCGATCGTCTACGGCGTGCGCACCAACGGGGCCAACACCGGGGCCACGTTCTCGGAGGGCGCCGCGAAGACGGCCATCCAGGGGTACCTGGACGCGCTCGACCACCGCGACCTTGCGGAGATCGAACGCAACGCGCTGTGTGGCATGTACGACGGCGTCCGCGACAAACGGTCCGACCAGGCGCTGGCCAAGTTGAGCAGCGACGCGTTCCGCAAGCAATTCTCCGAGGTCGAGGTCACCTCGATCGACAAGATCGTCTACCTGTCGCAGTACCAGGCCCAGGCGCTGTTCACCATGAAGGCGTCTCCCGCGGGCGGGGGCCCGTTGCGCGGTGACTTACAGGGCATCGCCCAGCTGCTGTTCCAGCGGGGCCAGATCATGGTCTGCTCGTACGTGCTCCGCACCGGTGGCTCGTACTGAGCCCGCGGCTACCCGGTCAGTTGAACGAGTCGCCGCAGGCGCACGAGCCGGTGGCGTTGGGGTTGTCGATCGTGAAGCCCTGCTTCTCGATGGTGTCGACGAAATCGATGGACGCGCCTTCGACGTAGGGCGCGCTCATCCGGTCCACCGTCAACGTCACCCCGCCGAAGTCGGCGGTCAGGTCGCCGTCCAGCGTCCGGTCGTCAAAGAAAAGGTTGTAGCGCAGGCCGGCGCACCCACCCGGCTGGACCGCGATCCGCAGCGCCAGGTCGTCCCGGCCCTCCTGGTCGAGCAGGGACTTTGCCTTGGTGGCGGCGGCCTCGGTCAGGATCACGCCGTGCGTCTTGGCGGTCGACTCGTTTTGCACCGTCATTGCTTCTCCTACATGCCTCATCGTTGGGTGGGTCCGTTCAGGTTCGAGCCCGCTGGTCTCGCTTTACGCGGCCAGATCCGCCCGGAAAAAGCCCACAGGATCAACGGTACCTTGCAGGACCGCTATTCCCGAGTCGCGCCGCCACCACGGAAGCCAAACCCATCAGCTGGTTGGCCGCGTCGGCCTGCGCCAGCCGCGCCGATCCGGCGTGCTCGGCGATGGACAGGGCGGACATGATGCCCGCCGAGCGGACCGTGGCGTTGTCCAGGTCGACCTGGCCGGCCAGCACGATCACCGGCACTCCCCGCGGCCGGGCGGCGTCCGCCAGGTAGCCCACCACCTTGCCGTGCAGCGATTGCTCGTCGAAACGGCCTTCACCGGTGACGATGAGCTCCGCCATGTCCAGATCGTCGGCCAGGCGGGTGTGATGGGCGATGATCGCCGCGCCCGACTCGCACCGGCCGCCGAGCGCCAGCAGCCCGGCACCAATACCGCCGGCCGCGGCCGCACCCGGTTCCGCGCTGACGTCGCGCCCGGCGACGGCTTCCAGGATCAGCGCCCACGCCTGGAGGCGGACTTCGAGGGCCGCGACGGTGACCGTGTCCGCGCCCTTCTGCGGTCCGAACACCCTGGCCGCTCCCCACGGCCCGAGCAGCGGGTATTCGGTGTCGGAGGCGGCGATGAGCTCCACGTTGCCCAGCTGGCGGCGCGCGGAGTCCAGGCCGCCGAGCTCGGCGATCATCCCCTGCCCGCCGTCGGTGCACGCGCTGCCGCCGAGGCCGACCACTATCCGCGTCGCCCCGGCCCGCATCGCCTCGGCGATCAGCTGCCCCACTCCCCTGCTGTGGGCCGCCATCGCCGTCTCCGGGGTGGGCGGACCGCCCAGCAGAGCCAGGCCGCACGCCTGCGCGCATTCCAGGTAGGCGGTGGTCGTGGTGGGGTCGAACACCCATTTGGCCTCGACCATGGTGGACAGCGGCCCGGATACCCGCAGCCGCCGCGCCTTCCCCAGCCGGCTGGCGAGCACCTCGACGAAGCCGGGGCCGCCGTCGGACTGCGGCGCGACCACAAACCGGTCGCCCGGACGGCTTCGGGTCCACCCGGTCGCGATCGCCGCGGCCGCCTCCACGGCCGTCATGCTGTCGCCATAGCAATCCGGAGCCACCAGGACGAGCATGGCGGGCAGCTGCAGCCGGCCCGGAGCGAGGCCGGAGGCAGCATCGTCCGAGGCCATGGACCCGTCGTCCATCACAGGCAGCCGTTCATCACTGGTAAGAGTAGGGCCAAGTGAGGGGCTGACGCAGGTCTAATAGCAAGGCATTCCAAGCCAATTCCGGGACGGGCCGTTCGCGAAGTAACCTGGCCTCTGTGAAGTTGATGGGCCGTAAGAAGGGCCAGGACGAGGACCTCGACGAGGGCGCGGGCACAGTGGATGCCGACGCCCCCGAGACAACCGCGCGCGGGTCGCGTGGGACGAGCCCCAAGGGCCGGCCCACGCCCAAGCGCAGTCAGGCGCGGCGCAAGGGGCCGGTGGCGCCCGCGCCGATGACCGCGTCGGAGGCGCGGGCCCGGCGCAAGACGCTGGCCGGCCCCAAGCTCAGCCGCGAGGAGCGCAAGGCCGACCGGGCCGCCAGCCGCGCCCGGATGACGGATCGCCGGCAACGCATGATGGCCGGCGACGAGGCATACCTGTTGCCGCGTGACCAGGGCCCGATCCGGCGCTACGCACGCGACGTGGTGGATGCCCGGCGCAACCTGCTCGGCTTGTTCATGCCGGCGACGCTGTTTCTGATGTTCGCCATGTTCACCACGCCGCAGCTGCAGCTCTGGGTCTCCCCGGCGATGCTGGTGCTGATGGCGGTGATGGGCATCGACGGGGTCCTGTTGGGCCGCAAGGTGAGCAGGCTGGTGGACGCCAAGTTCCCCAACAACACCGAGAGCCGTTGGAAGCTGGGACTGTACGCCGCCGGCCGGGCCTCGCAGATGCGACGGATGCGCACACCGCGGCCCCAGGTCGAGCGCGGCAGCGATGTCGGTTAGACGCGGGAAAGCCGCCTGAGCACGGTGCGCACTCTGGTGCTCGGCGGGATCCGGTCGGGCAAATCCCGGTGGGCGGAGGGCGCCATCGCCGAGGCGCTGCCGGCCGGCCAGCCGGTCTGTTACCTGGCCCCCGGCCCCGCCGGTGCGGGCGACGCGGCCTGGGCGCACCGGATCGCCGAGCACCGCAGCCGCCGGCCGGCGCATTGGTCGACGGTCGAATCCGGCGACGTCGCAACGCATTTGCGGAGCTCGCCGGACACCCCGACGCTGGTCGACGATCTGGGCGGCTGGCTGACCGGCACGCTGGATCGCCACGACGGATGGGACGGCGGATCGGTGGCGGCCCCGGTTGATGAGATGCTCGCCGCGGTCAGCGGATTCGGCTCCACGCTGGTGCTCGTCAGCCCGGAGGTGGGGTTGGCCGTCGTCCCGGCCACCGCGTCCGGGCGCCGATTCGCCGACGAGCTGGGCAGCCTCAACCAGCGCGTCGCGCAGCTGTGCGACCGGGTGGTGCTGGTAGTGGCCGGGCAAGCGGTGCCGATCAAGCCGCCGGGGACCTGATGGAATTCGCCCCGGTATCGCCGCCCGATGCGGGCGTCGCCGCGGCCGCCCGCGCCCGCCAGGACACGCTCACCAAGCCGAGGGGCGCGCTTGGCCGCCTGGAGGACCTTTCGGTGTGGGTCGCGTCATGCCAAGGACATTGCCCGCCAAAGCAATTCGAGCGTGCCCGGGTGGTGGTGTTCGCCGGTGACCACGGCGTCGCCCGCTCGGGAGTCTCGGCCTACCCGCCGGAGGTGACCGCTCAGATGGTCGCCAACTTCGATGCCGGCGGGGCGGCGATCAATGTGCTCGCCGACATCGCCGGCGCGACGGTGCGGGTCGCCGACCTGGCGGTGGCGGGCGACGCGCTGACCGAGCGGATCGGCGCCCACAAGGTGCGGCGCGGCAGCGGCGACATCGCCGTCGAGGACGCGCTGACCGACGACGAGACCGCCGCCGCGATCGCCGCGGGCCGGGCCATCGCCGACGAGGAGGTCGACGCCGGCGCCGACCTGCTCATCGCCGGGGACATGGGGATCGGAAACACCACCCCGGCCGCGGTGTTGGTGGCGGCGCTGACGAACGCCGAACCGGTTGCGGTGGTGGGCTTCGGCACCGGGATCGACGACGCCGGCTGGGCTCGCAAGACGGCCGCGGTGCGCGATGCCCTGTTCCGGGCGCGGCGGGTGCTGCCCGACGCGGTGGCGCTGCTGCGCTGCGGCGGGGGCGCGGACTTGGCCGCGCTGGCGGGCTTCTGCGCGCAGGCCGCGGTGCGGCGCACTCCGCTGCTGCTAGACGGGATGGCGGTGACCGCCGCCGCGTTGGTCGCCGAGCGGCTGGCTCCGGGCGCCCGGCTCTGGTGGCAGGCCGGTCATCGGTCCACCGAACCCGGTCATGCCCTGGCGCTCACCGAGCTGGGCCTCGAGCCGATTCTGGATCTGCGGATGCGGCTGGGCGAAGGAAGCGGCGCCACATTGGCGCTGCCGCTGCTGCGCGCCGCGGTGGCCACCCTGTCGTCGATGGCCACGTTCACGCAGGCCGGTGTGTCCGACCAAGCGTCTCCCCCGCTGTGATGCGTTCGCTGGCAACGGCTTTCGCTTTCGGCACGGTGCTTCCCGTCCCGGGTTCACGGCACGCGCCGCTGGGCCGCGGCGCCATGACGGCGCTGCCGGTGGTCGGGGCCGTCCTCGGTGCGCTGGCCGCGGCGGTGACGTGGGCCGGGTGCTGGGCCTTCGGTGCGTCCAGCGCGCTGTCCGGCCTGCTCGCGGTGGCGGTGCTGCTGTTGGCCACCCGCGGCCTGCACCTCGACGGGGTCGCCGACACGGCCGACGGGCTGGGCTGTTACGGCCCGCCGGAGCGCGCGCTGGCGGTGATGCGCGACGGGTCGACCGGACCGTTCGGCGCGGCGGCCGTCGTCTTGGTGATCGCGCTGCAGGGGCTGGCCTACGCGGCGCTTGGGGCGGCGGGCTGGCCGGGGCTCATCGGCATCGCCGTATCGGTCTTGGCGGGCCGGGTCGCCGCGGTGCTGGCAAGTCGGCGGTCGGTGCCGGCGGCCGCGGGCAGCGCGCTGGGCGGACGGGTCGCCGGTAGCCAGCCGGTGATCGTGGCGGCGGCCTGGGTCGCGGCGCTGCTCGTCGTTGCGCTGGCGGCGGGACCCCGGCCCTGGCAGGGGCCGGCCGCGGTGCTGGCGGCGTTGGGCTGCGGCGCGGTGCTGGTGCGGCACTGCGTGCGGCGATTCGGCGGCATCACCGGTGACGTGCTGGGTGCGGCGATCGAGCTGACCACGACGGCGAGCGCCGTCGCGCTCGCCGCACTGGTGCGGTTCTAGCCGCGAGCGCCCGGCGCGGTTAGCCCGGCGCGGTTAGCCCGGCGCGCGAGCGTGAAACCAGCTTCCGTTCGACGGGCGGATCTCACCACGGCCGCGCCACCGCGAGCGCCCGCGGCAGCCGGGCGGTCGACGGCGAAGCTAGCCGAGCCGCGCCATCCAGCCGTGGGTGTCGGCGAAGGTGCCGCGCTGGATCCCGGTCAGCGTGTCGCGCAGCGCCATCGTCACTTCGCCGGGCCGGCCGTCGGCGACGGTGAAGTCGGTGTCGCCGTACTTGACGTGCGAGACCGGCGTGATGACGGCGGCGGTGCCGCAGGCGAACACCTCGGTGATCTCGCCGGCGGCGGCCTTCTTCTGCCATTCGTCGATGTCGATCTTGCGTTCCTCGACGGAAAACCCGGCGTCAATCGCCAACTGCAGCAACGAATCCCGGGTGATCCCGGGCAACAGCGAACCGGACAGCTCCGGGGTGACCAACCGCGCGGACCCGCCGCTGCCGAACACGAAGAAGATGTTCATGCCGCCCATCTCCTCGACGAAGCGGCGTTCGACGGCGTCCAGCCACACCACCTGGTCGCACTGGTGTGCGGCGGCCTCGGCCTGGGCAAGCAGGGAGGCGGCGTAGTTGCCGCCGAACTTCGCCGCGCCGGTGCCGCCCGGGCTGGCCCGCACGTAGTCCGTCGACACCCAAACGGTGACGGGGTTGATGCCGCCCTTGAAGTACGCGCCGGCCGGTGAGGCGATCAGCAGATACCGGTACCGCTTGGACGGCCGCACGCCCAACCCGGGCTCGGTGGCGATGATGAACGGGCGCAGATACAACGCGTCTTCCCCGCCGGCCGACGGCACCCAGGCCTTATCGACGGCGATGAGCTGGCACAGCGAGCCCATGAACAGTTCGTCGGGCAGTTCGGGCATCGCGAGGCGCCGCGCCGACGACCGCATCCGCGCGGCGTTGGCCTCGGCGCGAAACGACACGATCGAGTCATCGGCCCAGCGGTAGGCCTTGAGCCCTTCGAAGATCTCCTGCGCGTAGTGCAGCACGATCGCCGAGGGGTCCAGTTCGATCGGGCCGTACGGGATGACGCGCGCGTTGTGCCAGCCCCGCTCCTCGTCGTAGTCGATCGAGACCATGTGGTCGGTGAAGTATTTGCCGAAACCGGGCGCGGCCAGGATGGATCCACGTTCGGCGTCGGTCGCGGGGTGGGCCGAACGTGAAACCGTGAACTCGAGGGAGCCGCTGGTCATGGGGCTGATTGTATATCCGCCTGCGACCGGGCTTTTCACCTGAACCGGCCGCACTAACGAGTTTTCGCGTCGACGAAGGGCGGCCGCACGACTTCGCACTCGGCGGCGCGCCCGCGGATGTCGACGGTCACCCGCTGGCCGTCCTCGACGCCGGCGCCGGTGTCGATCAGCGCCAGCCCGATGCCGACTTGCAGCGTCGGGGAAAAGGTCCCCGACGTGGTGACCCCCACCGGCGTCTCACCGGCGAGCACCGTCAGACCGGGCCGCAGCACACCGCGCCCGACCATCCGCAGGCCGCGCAGCAGCCGCCGCGGTCCGGCCTCCTTCTCCGCCAGCAGCGCGTCCCGGCCGAAGAACGCGCCCTTCTTCCAACCGATCGCCCAGCCGCATCGGGCCTGCAGCGGCGAAATATCCAGCGCCAGTTCGTGCCCGTGCAGCGGGTAGCCCATCTCGGTGCGCAGCGTGTCGCGGGCGCCCAGCCCGGCGGGTTCGCCGCCGGCGGCGCCGACCGCCGCGGCCAGCGCGTCGAACACCACACC
Source organism: Mycobacterium sp. E3251 (assembly GCF_001666835.1). Classification (GTDB taxonomy): domain Bacteria; phylum Actinomycetota; class Actinomycetes; order Mycobacteriales; family Mycobacteriaceae; genus Mycobacterium. The sequence continues at coordinate 13,095 of NZ_LZJF01000027.1, forward strand.
CGCGGATTCCCACGGCGGCAGCAGCTCGTAGCCGTGCTCCCCGGTGTATCCGGTCCGGCAGACCCGCACCGGGACCCCCGCGTAGGAGGCGTCGGCGTAGCCCATGTAATCCATGCCGGTCGGCAGGCCCAGCTCGCCGAGCACATCCGTCGAGCGCGGACCCTGCACCGCGAGCACCGCGTAGGAGTGGTGCTCGTTGGTGATCGTCAGACCCGCCGGGGCGGCCGCCCGCAGCGCCTCGACCACCGCGGCGGTGTTGGCGGCGTTGGGCACCAGAAAGATCTCGTCGTCGTCGACGTAGTAGGCGATCAAATCGTCGATGACGCCGCCGGAGTCGTTGCAGCACAACGTGTATTGCGCCTTGCCGGGCCCGATTCGGCTCAGGTCGTTGGTGAGCGTCGAGTTGACGAATTCGGCGGCGCCCGGCCCGCGGATCAACGCCTTGCCCAGGTGGCTGACGTCGAACAGGCCGACGGCGTTGCGGGTGGCGTTGTGTTCGCTGACGGTGCCCGCGTACGACACGGGCATGAGCCAGCCGCTGAACTCGGCGAAACTGGCCCCCAGGTCGCGGTGGCGGTCTTCGAGCGGGCCATGCTGCAGGTCATCGGTCACGACGGTTCACCCTAATCGCGGCTGCTGGCACACTTGGGTGGGTGGTCGATTCCCCGGACTTCGAAGCGCTGGAGGCTGCCGGAATCGCTCGTGCGCGCGAGCGGGCCGACCTGATCAAGTACCTCGACGAACTCGGCTTCAGCGTCGACGAAATGGTGGAAGCCGAGCAGCGCGGGCGGCTGTTTGGGCTTGCCGGCGACGTCCTGCAATGGTCGGGCCGCCCGATCCACACGATGGCGACCGCCGCCGAGCAGCTCGGCTTGTCACCCGAGGAAGTCACCCACGCGTGGGGTCTGCTCGGCCTGACGGTCGCCGGCCCCGACGTTCCGGTGCTGAGCCAGGCCGACGTCGACGCGCTGGCGACCTGGGTGGCCTTGAAGACGGTGGTGGGCGAGGACGGCGCGTTCGGGTTGCTGCGGGTGCTCGGCGCGGCGATGGCCCGGCTCGCGGAGGCCGAGTCGACCGCGATCCGGGCCGGGACGCCGGACATCCAGATGACCTACACCAACGACGAGCTCGCCACGGCGCAGGCGTACCGCGCGGTCGCGGAGTTCGTCCCCCGGATTTCGGCGCTGATTGACGTCGTTCACCGCCACCATCTGACCGGCGCCCGAACCCACTTCGAGGGCGTCCTTCGCGACACCTCGGCAAGCGTGGTGTGCGGCATCGGTTTTGCGGATCTGTCCGGCTTCACCGTGCTCACCCGCGCGCTGACCCCCGCCCAGCTTTCGGATCTGCTCAACGAGTTCGCCGGGACCGTCGCGGATGTGGTGCACCGCGACGGCGGCCGGGTGGTGAAGTTCATCGGCGACGAGGTGATGTGGGTGAGCGCGTCGCCCGAACGCCTGGCCAGGGCGGCGGTCGACCTCGTCGAGCACCCGCGGGCACGCGAGGAGGGCCTGCAGGTCCGCGCCGGCCTCGCCTACGGCAGCGTCCTGGCGATCAACGGGGACTACTTCGGCAGCCCGGTCAACCTGGCGGCGCGCCTGGTCGGGGCCGCCGCCCCGTGCCAGATCCTGGCCGATTCGGCCCTGCACGAGCAACTGCCGGATTGGCCGGCGACGGCCCGCGGTCCCTTTGACCTCAAGGGTTTTGACGCCCCCGTCGTCGCCTTCGAGCTGCAGGGCGCGGGCGCCGCCGACCTCGGCGCGGGCTCCGGCGTTTAGGGTAAATGCCCGTGAGCACCGAATTGAGCTATCCAGGCCCATCCGTCAACGTCGCCACGTCGCTGCCGAAACGCGGGGCGGGTTCTTCGGTATTGATCGTGCCGGTCGTCTCGACCGGCGACGAGGACAGGCCCGGGGCGGCGGTCGCGGCGGGCGAGTCGCTGCTGCCGGCCGACGCGGTCGCCGAGATCGAATCCGGCCTGCGGGCGCTGGACGCCACCGGCGGCAGCGAGCAGGTCCACCGCCTGGTGGTGCCGTCGCTGCCGGCGTCGAGCGTGCTGACGGTCGGCCTGGGTAAACCGCGTCCGGAGTGGCCGGCCGACACCGTCCGGCGCGCCGCGGGTGTGGCGGCGCGGTCGCTGGGTACCGCCGAGGCGGCGCTCCTCACGCTGCCCGGCGACTTTGACGCCGACGTCTGCTCGGCGGCCGTCGAGGGGCTCATCCTGGGCAGCTACCGGTTCACCGAATTCCGCAGCGGCAAGACCGCGCCGAAAGACAAAGGGCTGCGCAAGATCACCGTGCTGTCCGCATCGAAGGACGCCAAAGCGGGCGGCGCGCACGGCGCGGCCGTGGCGACGGCGGTGGCCACCGCCCGTGACTTCGTCAACACGCCGCCAAGTCACCTCTTCCCGGCCGAATTCGCCAAGCGCGCAAAGGCTTTGGGCGAATCCGTCGGACTCGAGGTGGAGGTGCTCGACGACAAGGCGCTACAGAAGGCCGGCTACGGCGGCGTGATCGGCGTCGGGCAGGGCTCGTCGCGGCCGCCGCGGCTGGTGCGGCTGACCCACCGGGGCGCGAAGCTGGCCAAGAAGTCGAAGCAGGCCAAGCGAGTGGCGCTGGTCGGCAAGGGCATCACGTTCGACACCGGCGGCATCTCGATCAAGCCGGCGGCGTCGATGCACTACATGACCTCGGACATGGGCGGCGCGGCCGCGGTCATCGCCACGGTGGCGCTGGCCGCGCAGTTGCGGCTGCCGATCGACGTGATCGCCACCGTGCCGATGGCCGAGAACATGCCGTCGGGTACCGCGCAGCGTCCGGGCGACGTGCTGACCCAGTACGGCGGCATCACCGTCGAGGTGCAGAACACCGACGCCGAGGGTCGGCTCATCCTGGCCGACGCCATCGTGCGGGCGTGCGAGGACAACCCCGACTACCTGATCGAGACGTCCACGTTGACCGGCGCGCAGACGGTGGCGCTGGGCGCCCGGATCCCCGGCGTGATGGGCAGCGACGAGTTCCGCGACCGGGTCGCCGCGATCTCGCAGCGGGTGGGCGAGAACGGTTGGCCGATGCCGCTGCCCGACGAACTCAAGGACGACCTGAAATCGACCGTGGCCGACCTGTCCAACATCAGCGGCCAGCGCTTCGCCGGCATGCTGGTCGCCGGGGTGTTCCTGCGCGAATTTGTCGCCGACGGCGTGAGCTGGGCGCACATCGACGTGGCCGGCCCGGCGTACAACACCGGCAGCCCGTGGGGGTACACCCCCAAAGGCGGCACCGGTGTGCCGACGCGGACCATGTTCGCGGTGCTCGAGGACATCTGCGAAAAAGGCTAGTGAACGGCTAGCGCTTACCCGCCACCAACGAGAAGACGGCCCGCTGCACCGTGCGGCGGGGCCAGCCGGTCGCGCCGTCGGCGGCCAGCGCGGCGTTGGCCGCGTTGCGCCCGCAGGCTCCGTGCACCGAGCCGCCCGGGGTCGCCGAAGCGCTACCCAGATACAGCCCCTGCACCGGAGTTTCGGCCCGGCCCATGCCGGGTGCCGGGCGGAAGATCAGCATCTGCTGCAATTGCGCGGTGCCGCCGTTGAGCGCCCCCATGTGCAGGTTCGCGTCGCTGGCCTCCAGGTCCGACGGCCGCTGCACGAACCTGTCGATGACCGCCGAACCGAAGCCCGGCGCGTGTTCCTCGATGACCCGGTCCATCCGCTCGGCGAGCCGGTCGGCCGACGCGTCGTCGGCGACGTTGCGCGGCAAATGCGTATAGGCCCAAACACTTTCGGTACCCGCCGGAGACCTGCTCGGATCCGCGGTGGTGGTCTGGCCGAACAACATGAACGGATGCTCGGGCACCACCCGGGTGTTCAGGTCGGCCATCCAGCGAACCAGCCCGTCGCCGTCGGCCCCCAGGTGAACGGTGCCGACATCGTGCAGGTCTTTGGCCCGCCAGGGAACGGCCTTGCCGAGCGCGTAGTTGACCTTGACCACCGGCGGATCCCACGTGAAGTGCTCGAGGTCGCGTAACAGTTTGGGCGGCAACGCATCGGCGGGCAGCATGTCACCGAACAGGCGCGGTGCCGTCACGTCGGCGACGATCGCCCGCCGGGCCGCGACGGTGCGCCCCTCGGCCGTCGTCACCCCGACCGCGCGTCCGCCCCGCACCTGGATGCGGGAAACGTTCTGGTTGCATTCGATTCGCGCGCCCGCCGAGCGGGCACGGTTGACCAGCGCGGCCGTCAGCTGACCGGAACCCCCGACCGGCACGGGCCAGCCGCCGTCCTGGGCCAGCATCGTCATCAGGAATCCCATGGCGCCGCTGATCGGCGCGTCGGGAGGGACATCGGCATGCATCGCGTTGCCCAACAACAGAACTCGGGGCGCCTCGCCGACGAACAGCTCGCTCGCCATCGTGTTGGCCGGCTGCACCAACAGTCGCGCCACCCGAATCGCCTCGGCCGTACCGAGTTTGGTCAGCAGTCGCATCAGCGGGCGCACGGGCGGGAAGGGCGCCAGCATGGCGTCGAGCAGCGGAGCCTTGATCCGCTGCCACAAGTCCACCAGGCGCCACCAGTTATCGCCGTCGGCGGGTTCCCGCCGCGCGAATTCCGTTGCGGTGCGGGCGGGGTCGCGATACACGATGGGCGGATCGTCATCGGCCGTGCTGCGCGGATGCCCGACCACCGCCGGCGCGTGCGACCACCGCAACCCGTGGTCTTCGAGCCGCAGCGCCGCCATCGCCGGTGAGGCCACCGTCATCGGGTAGTAGGAACTGAACAGGTCGGTGATGTAGCCGGGCGTCAGCTCCGCGCTGCGGACCGCGCCGCCAGGTTCCGGCTGGGCTTCGAGCACCAGCACGTCCCATCCGGCGTCGGCCAGCATCGAGGCGGCGACCAGGCCGTGGTGTCCGGCCCCGATGACGACGGCGTCCGCGGTGTCCCGCACGATCACTTCACCTGGCTCGGCTCCTTGCGCTCCGCCAGGGCCCCCAGTCGCCACAGGCATTCCTTGTTGCGCGGGTAAGCCGCGGCCAGCGCAAGCGAATTGGGCACGGCGCCCATCGGGCCCTCGACGGGCACTTCGATCATCTCCACCCGGCAGCCCGTCGGGGTCTCGTGCAGCAGCATCGTTATCCGCGCGGCGCCGAGCGGCCCAAGGCGGGCACACAGCACCAGCTTGTGCGGCGGTTCCGCCTCTTCGACGACGGTCGCGTCGTTGATCACCAGCGGCCAGATCCCGATCGAGTGCCTTATCGATGAGCCGGGCTCCGGCCAGTTCGGATCGACCGCCCGCATGCGGCTGTTGCCCACCACCCATTGGGTGTAGGTCCACCCTTGGGCCAGCACTTCCCACACCCGCTCGCAAGGCGCGGCCACGTCCCGCGTCGCACTCAGCACCACAACCAATTCCCCTTTCGCTACCGCGGCGGAATACCCACGTAGCGGGCGTCGTACCGGATCAAATTCGGGTTTACCGGCCCCCGACAGTGGTTAATCTTCTAGCGGTCCAAATCCGGACGGCGAAAGGCGAGATCGTGACGATTCGACGGTTGATCCTCGGTGTGGGCGCGGTTCTTTTGCTGGCCGGTGTGATCGGGCTGTTGGCGCCGGTGTCGATTTCCGACGGCAACGGCCATTCGATCGGGTGCGGCAACGCCGTCGCGACGGACCTGTCCGCGGCCAGAAGCGCGAACAACAACAGCGTGGCGAACATCCCGATCCTGAATCAGGTCGTGCCCCACACCGACTATGTGGCGCAGTGCCAGTCGTCGGTGGGCAGTCGGCGCATGTGGTCCATTCCGCTGGCCGTCATCGGGCTGATCGCGATCGGCGGGGTGTTGCTCACGGGCCGTCAGGGCGCGGCGCGGGCGGGCACCTGAACCGCGGGTCAGATCACCCGCATCCGCGCGAAGTTGCGCAGGCCCTGCGGCGCGACGCGCGAAAGTCCGTACAGCGCATAGGCTTCGGGGGCCACGGGGCGAATCGGCTTCTTCTTCTTGACCGACGACAGGATCGCGTTGGCGACCTTGTCGGGGCCGTAGTGCCGCAGCGCGAACATCTTGCCGAGCTGGCCGCGCCGGCCGTCGACCTGTTCGACCTTTCCGGCGGGCGCGTCGAACCGGGTGGTGTTGATGATGTTGGTGTCGATGACGCCCGGGCAGATAGTGGTCAGCCCCACTCCCGCGGCGTCGAGTTCGGCGCGCAGGCAATCGGAGAACATGTAGGTCGCCGCCTTCGAGGTGCAGTACGCGTTCAGCGACTGCAGCGGGGCGTAGGCGGCCATCGACGACACGTTGACGATGTACCCGCCGGTGCCCCGCTCGACCAGCCGGCGCGCGAAGGACCGGCAGCCGTTGACCACGCCGCCCAGGTTAACGTCGAGCACCCGGTCGAACTGGTCGGCCGGGGTGTCCAGGAAGCCCCCGGCTTGGCCGATGCCGGCGTTGTTGACCACGATGTCGGGCACCCCGTGCTCGGCGCTGACCCGCTCGGCGAACGCCTCCACGGCCGCGGCGTCGGACACGTCCAGCACGTAGGGGTGCGCGACGCCGCCGCGGGTGGCGATCTCGTCGGCCGTGGCCTTGACGGCCGCCTCGTCGATGTCGCTGATGACCAGCTCGGCGCCCTCCCGTGCGAACGCGAACGCCGTCTCGCGACCGATTCCGCTGCCGGCGCCGGTGACCGACACCAGGGTGTCGCCGAAGGATCCGCGGGGGCGGCCGACCTGCGCGCGCAGTAGCGCGCGGCTGGGTGGTTTGCCCTCGGCCAGGTCGGCGAACTCGTGCACCGCAGCCGCCATCACCTGCGGGTGGGACATCGGCGAAAAGTGGCCGGCCTTGATGTCGCGCCGCCACAGCCGCGGTACGAAGCGCGGGGTGTGGTCGTACCCGTACGGCCGCACGTACTTGTCCTTGGTGTTGACGATCAGCTGCACGGGCACGTCGACGACGTGGACGCCCTGCCCGCGGCCGGAGAACGAGCGAAAGTAGTTGGCGGGATAGGTCTTCACCGAACGGGCGGCGTCGCGGGCCAGGTGCGGCGAGTGGTGAATCTGCTCGACGGGGATGTTGTCCACCGCGTTGCGCCGAAGCGCCGGGATCGACAGCGTCAGCCGCAACGCCAGCGGCGCGAGCACCGGGATCGAGAAGAAGATCATGTAGGTCAGCCGCAGCGCCTGGCTGATCGCCCGGGCGAAGGTGCGCGGGCGCCAGGGCCGCCGCAGGCCGCTGAAGATGTAGTCGACCAGTTGGTCCTGGCTGGGGCCGGACACCGACGTGAACGTGGCGACCCGGTCAGCGGCGCCCGGCCGCTTCAGGTAGTGCCACACGCCGACCGAGCCCCAGTCGTGGGCGAGCACGTGCACGGGCCGGCCGGGGCTGAGCTCGGCGGTCACCGCGGCGAAGTCATCGGCGAACCGGTCCATGCGGTACGCCGACACCGGCTTGGGCGCCGAGGACTCACCGACGCCACGGTTGTCGTACCGCAGGATGCGGAACCGGTCGGCCAGCAGCGGCACGACACCGCCCCACAGCACGTGGGAGTCGGGGAAGCCGTGCACCAACACGACGGTGGGCCCGTCGGGGTTGCCTTCCTCGTAGACCGCGATTCGCGCGCCGTCGGCGCTGTCGACGAAATGCTGGACTAGCTGTTGTGTTGCCGGCATCTCCGACCTCCCCGCTTCAACTGCAGTGGCCACACCGTAGCAAGGGCGTTCGGGGCGTCCCGGCAACCGCGCGCGGTCCGCCCTGGATGTGTGCCGGTGCGGACGCAGTGACAGGATAGTTTTGGATAGTTACTTCGAACGGCTAGCGACATGTTCGACCCACCCCGACCCACGAGCGATCGAGGAGTCAAAAACGATGGCCTTCTCCGTCCAGATGCCGGCACTCGGTGAGAGCGTCACCGAAGGGACGGTCACCCGGTGGCTCAAGCAGGAAGGCGACACGGTCGAGCTCGACGAGCCCCTCGTCGAGGTGTCCACCGACAAGGTCGACACCGAAATCCCGTCGCCCGCCGCGGGTGTGCTGACCAAGATCGTCGCCCAGGAGGACGACACCGTCGAGGTGGGCGGCGAGCTGGCCGTGATCGGCGACTCGGCGGAGGGTGGTTCGGAGGGCGGCGGTTCCGAGGCGGCCCCGCAGGCGCCCAGCCAGCCCGAGCCGCAGGCCGAATCCGCCCCGCCGGCCCAACCCGAGCCCGAACCCGAAGCGCCGGCCCAGCCGGAGCCCGAGCCCCAGCCCGCTGCGCAGAGCTCCGGCGGCGGCGACGCCACCCCGGTGTTGATGCCCGAGCTCGGCGAGTCTGTGGCCGAGGGCACGGTGACCCGCTGGCTGAAGAAGGTCGGCGACTCGGTCCAGGTGGACGACGCGCTGGTGGAGGTGTCGACCGACAAGGTGGACACCGAGATCCCGTCCCCGGTGGCCGGCGTCCTGATCAGCATCACCGCCGAAGAGGACGCCACCGTCCCGGTCGGCGGCGAGCTGGCCCGCATCGGCAGCGGCTCGGAAGCCGCTTCCGCGCCCACGCCCCCGCCCGCCCCCAAACCGGAACCCAAGCCCGAGCCGGCACCCGAGCCGCCCAAGGCCGAGGCGAAGCCCGAACCGCAGCCGGTTTCGCAGCCCGAGCCCGCACCGAAAGCCCAACCGGCGCAGGCACAACCGGCGGCCGAGCCGAGCGGCTCGAGCCCGAACGGCGCACCGTACGTGACCCCGCTGGTGCGCAAACTTGCCACCGAGCACAACATCGATCTCGCCGAAATCAGCGGCACCGGCGTCGGCGGCCGCATCCGCAAGCAAGACGTGCTCGCCGCGGCGGAAAAGAAGCAACAGGCCCAGAAGGCGCCCGCGCCGCCGCAGGCGCCGCCCGCTGCCGCGCCGGCCCGGGACGGCAAGCCGGCTCCGGCGGCCGCGCCCACCCCGGCGCCGGCGCTGGCGCACCTGCGCGGCACCACGCAGAAGGCCAGCCGGATCCGCCAGCTCACGGCGAACAAAACTCGGGAATCCCTGCAGGCCACGGCCCAGCTCACCCAGACGCACGAGGTCGACATGACCAGGATCGTCGGGTTGCGGGCCAGGGCGAAGTCGGCGTTCGCCGAACGCGAGGGGGTGAACCTGACGTTCCTGCCGTTCATCGCCAGGGCGGTGATCGACGCGTTGAAGATCCACCCCAACATCAACGCGAGCTACAACGAGCAGACCAAGGAGATCACCTACTACGACGCCGAACATCTCGGCTTCGCCGTCGACACCGATCAGGGCCTGCTCTCCCCCGTCATCCACAACGCCGGCGACCTCTCGCTGGCGGGACTGGCCCGGGCCATCGCCGACATCGCCGCGCGCGCCCGCTCCGGTGACCTCAAACCGGACGAACTGTCCGGCGGAACCTTCACCATCACCAACATCGGCAGCCAGGGCGCGTTGTTCGACACCCCCATCCTGGTCCCGCCGCAGGCCGCCATGCTGGGCACCGGGGCCATCGTGAAGCGGCCCAGGGTGATCGTCGACGAATTCGGCAACGAGTCCATCGGCGTGCGCTCCATCTGCTATCTCCCGCTCACCTATGACCATCGGCTCATCGACGGCGCTGATGCCGGACGCTTCCTCACCACGATCAAGAACCGGCTCGAAGAGGGAGCGTTCGAGGCCGACTTGGGTCTTTAGGGGGGCGGGCATACGGTGGCCAAGCTCGTCATCGCCATAGCGGGTTCGTCCGGACTGATCGGATCCGCTTTGACCGCGGCGCTGCGTGCGGCCGACCACCGGGTGTTGCGCATCGTGCGCCGCGCGCCGTCGAATTCCGACGAATTGCACTGGAACCCCGAGAGCGGCGAGATCGACGTCGACGCGATCAGCGACGTCGACGCCGTCGTCAACCTGTGCGGTGTCAACATCGGCCAGCGTCGCTGGTCGGGCGCCTTCAAGCAGGGCCTGCGGGACAGCCGCATCGCTCCCACCGAAGTCTTGGCGCACGCCGTCGCCGAGGCCGGGGTGGGCACCCTGGTCAACGCCAGCGCGGTGGGCTACTACGGGAACACCAAGGACCGCGTGGTCGACGAAAACGACCGGGCGGGAAAGGGATTCCTGGCCCAGCTGTGCGAAGACTGGGAGGCCGCCACGCTGCCGGCGCAATACGGTGGCGCCCGGGTGGTGCTCGCCCGCACCGGGCTGGTGTTCTCCCCCGCGGGCGGCGCGCTGGGGCGCCTACGGCCGTTGTTTCGGACGGGCCTCGGGGCCAGGCTGGGCAGCGGCCGTCAATACATGTCCTGGATCACCCTGGAGGACGAGGTGCGCGCGCTGCTGTTCGCGATCACCAACACCGCGCTGTCCGGGCCGGTCAACCTGACCGGGCCCGCGCCGGTCACCAATGCCGAATTCACCACCGCATTCGGGCGGGCGGTCAACCGGCCGACGCCGTTGATGATGCCAGGGTTCGCCGTGCGGGCCGCGCTCGGTGAGTTCGCCGACGAGGGTGTGCTGATCGGCCAGCGCGCCATCCCGTCCGCGCTGGAGCGGGCCGGTTTCCAGTTCCACCACAACACGATTGGTGAGGCGCTCGGCTACGCCACGGCGCGACGCGACCGCGACTAGCCACGGCCGGCGAGTGTGGCTGACGCCGCCCAGCGTCACGCCAGCGTGGCGCGGCGTCGCGGGGCGCCTGCCCGGCGAGTACCGTCGCGAACGTGATCGACTCCATCCGGTCCAGCCGGGCCGCGATCGACGTTCGCCAGCTCGGAACGGTCGACTACCGCACCGCCTGGCAGCTGCAGCGCGAGCTGGCCGATGCGAGGGTCGCCGGCGGCAGCGACACACTGCTGCTGCTGGAGCACCCGCCCGTCTACACCGCGGGGCGGCGCACCGAGCCGCACGAACGGCCGGTGATCGGCACCCCCGTGGTCGACACCGACCGCGGCGGCAAGATCACCTGGCACGGCCCGGGGCAGCTGGTCGGGTATCCGATCATCGGCCTGGCTGAACCGCTCGACGTGGTGAACTACGTTCGCCGCCTCGAGGAGGCGCTGATCAAGGTGTGCGGCGACCTGGGCCTTCAGACATGCCGGGTGCACGGCCGCTCCGGGGTGTGGGTGCCCGGCAGTGGCGGCCGCCCCGACCGCAAGGTGGCGGCCATCGGCGTCCGGGTGTCACGCGCGACCACCCTGCACGGGTTCGCGCTCAACTGCGACTGCGACCTCGGCGCGTTCGGCACGATCGTGCCCTGTGGCATCAGCGACGCCGGCGTGACGTCGTTGTCCGCCGAGCTGGGACGTCCGGTGGTGGTCGACGACGTCCGCGCGGCCGTCGCCGCCGCTGTCTGCGATGCCCTCGACGGCGCCCTGCCGGTCCAGGAACACCCGGGCACGCGCGTAGCATCAGCCATGTGACTGTCGCACCCGAAGGCCGCAAATTGCTGCGCCTCGAGGTCCGCAACGCGCAAACGCCGATCGAACGCAAGCCGCCGTGGATCAAGGTCCGGGCCCGGATGGGACCCGAATACACCCAGTTGAAGGGCCTGGTCCGCCGCGAGGGGCTGCACACGGTCTGCGAAGAGGCCGGCTGCCCCAACATCTTCGAGTGCTGGGAGGACCGGGAAGCCACCTTTCTGATCGGTGGTGACCAGTGCACCCGGCGCTGCGACTTCTGCCAGATCGACACCGGCAAGCCCGCCGACTTGGACCGCGACGAGCCGAGGCGCGTCGCCGACAGCGTGCGCACCATGGGACTGCGTTACGCCACCATCACCGGCGTGGCCCGCGATGACCTGCCCGACGGGGGGGCCTGGCTCTACGCCGAGACGGTGCGCGCCATCAAGGAACTCAACCCGTCGACCGGCGTCGAATTGTTGATCCCCGACTTCAACGGCGAGCCCGCCCGGCTTGCCGAGGTTTTCGGAACCCGCCCGGAAGTGTTGGCGCACAACGTCGAAACCGTGCCCCGCATCTTCAAGCGGATCCGGCCCGCGTTCAGCTACCGGCGCAGCCTCGACGTCATCACCGCGGCGCGCGATGCCGGGCTGGTCACCAAGAGCAATCTCATTCTCGGGCTGGGCGAAACCGCCGACGAGGTGCGCACCGCCCTGGCCGACCTGCGGGGCGCCGGCTGCGACATCGTCACCATCACCCAATACCTGCGACCGTCGACGCGGCACCATCCGGTCGAACGCTGGGTGCATCCCGACGAGTTCGTCGAGTTCGCCCGGCACGCCGAGGCGCTGGGCTTCGCCGGCGTGCTGGCCGGGCCGCTGGTGCGGTCGTCCTACCGGGCGGGCCGGCTCTACGAGCAGGCCGCGCGCACCCGCGCCTGAAGATGCCGCGGCGCGCTAGTCACCGGCGCCGGTACGTATTCTTTGACTATGGCTAAACCCCGCAACGCCGCTGAGAACAAGGCCGCCCGAGCGCAGGCGCAAGCCGCGCGCAAGGCCGCCGCGAAGGAGCGGCGCGCCCAGCTGTGGCAGGCGTTCAACATGCAGCGCCGCGAGGACAAGCGGCTGCTGCCCTACATGATCGGTGCCTTCGTCCTGATCATCGCCATCTCGGTGGCGGTCGGTGTGTGGGCCGGCGGGCTGACGATGATCACCCTGATCCCGCTGGGCGTGGTGCTGGGCGGGCTGGTCGCCTTCATCATCTTCGGCCGCCGCGCCCAGAAGAGCGTCTACAGCAAGGCCGAGGGCCAAACCGGTGCCGCCGCATGGGCTTTGGATAACTTGCGCGGCAAGTGGCGGGTGACGCCGGGGGTGGCCGCGACCGGCCACCTCGACGCGGTGCACCGGGTCATCGGCCGGCCCGGCGTCATCTTGGTCGGGGAAGGGTCGTCGGCACGGGTCCGGCCGCTGCTGGCCCAGGAGAAGAAGCGCACCGCGCGGCTGATCGGCGACGTGCCGATTTACGACATCATCGTCGGCAATGGCGACGACGAGGTTCCGCTGTCCAAGCTGGAGCGCCACCTCAACCGACTGCCGGCCAACATCACCGCCAAACAGATGGACACGCTGGAGTCCCGGTTGGCCGCGTTGGGAACGCGGGCCGGTGCCGCCGTCCTACCGAAGGGACCGCTCCCCAACGCCGGCAAGATGCGGGGCGTGCAGCGCACCGTGCGCCGCAAGTAGCCCTCGACTCAGCGTCGCACGACCGCGGTTGCGGTCAGCCGATCCTGTAGACCACGGCCGTCCCAGTCGGTGAACAACGCCGGGACGACCGTTCCCACCAGCACGCCCCGCACCACCGCGCGGACGATGCCGACCGCCGCCTGCCCGTCGACCGGCACCACCCGCAGCCCCAGCACCAACTGCCCCGGCGTGAAGCCGAACAGCCGCACCGAGACCACGCCCAACACGAACCAGATGGCCAGCACCGCCGTCGCCAGCATGTGTTCGGAGAAAGCACCGAAGCGCAGGGCCAGCGCCGCCAGGCCGTAGGAGATCAGCCAGTCGATCATCAACGCGCCGAGCCGGCGTCCCATCGGGGCCAGGGACCCCGGTCCGGTTTCCGGCAGGCCCAGCTTCTCGCCGGGGTACGCGGACCGCGATTCGGACGTCATCGGCCGAAACCGGGGTTCGGTTCCCTGACCTGCACGGGCCGGGCCAAAAAGACAACGCTGCGCTCGGGCGCCGGACCAGATACGATCTTGCGATCCATGGCCCCACAATAGAACCCGCCGCCGACGCCGCCTCTTTTGTGGATGACACGGGTCGCGTAACGTGCGCGCAACACGGGGTTGACTGGCGGGCAACATCTGCTCCATAGCGTCAGGCCGCGGATCTCACCAAGTAAAGGAGCATTTCTGTGACGGAAACGACGCCCGACGACGTCTTCAAACTCGTCAAGGACGAGAACGTCGAGTTTGTCGACGTCCGGTTCTGTGACTTGCCAGGCATCATGCAGCACTTCACGATTCCGGTTTCGTTTTTCGATGAGAGCGTCTTCGAGGACGGCCTGGCCTTCGACGGCTCGTCGATTCGCGGATTCCAGTCCATCCATGAGTCCGACATGCTGCTCCTGCCGGACCCCGCGACGGCGCAGATCGACCTGTTCACCGAGCACAAGACGCTGAACCTGAACTTCTTCGTGCACGACCCGTTCACCCTCGAGCCGTACTCTCGCGACCCGCGCAACATCGCCCGCAAGGCGGAGAACTACCTGATCAGCACCGGCGTCGCGGACACCGCCTACTTCGGCGCCGAGGCCGAGTTCTACATCTTCGACTCGGTCACCTTCGACTCGCGCACCAACGGGTCCTTCTACGAGGTCGACGCGATCTCGGGGTGGTGGAACACCGGCGAGCCGACCGAGAACGACGGCACCCCCAACCGCGGCTACAAGGTCCGCCCGAAGGGCGGGTACTTCCCGGTCGCGCCCGTCGACCACTACGTCGACCTGCGGGCGGACATGCTGTCGAACCTCATCAAGGCGGGCTTCAGCCTGGAGAAGGGCCACCACGAGGTGGGCAGCGGCGGGCAGGCCGAGATCAACTACAAGTTCAACACGCTGCTGCACGCCGCCGACGACATGCAGCTGTACAAGTACATCGTCAAGAACACGGCGTGGCAGGCCGGCAAGACCGTCACGTTCATGCCCAAGCCGCTGTTCGGCGACAACGGATCCGGCATGCACACCCACCAGTCGCTGTGGAAGGACGGCAGCCCGCTGATGTACGACGAGACCGGTTACGCCGGCCTGTCGGACACCGCGCGGCACTACATCGGCGGCCTGCTACACCACGCCCCGTCGCTGCTGGCGTTCACCAACCCGACCGTCAACTCCTACAAGCGACTGGTTCCGGGGTACGAGGCGCCGATCAACCTGGTCTACAGCCAGCGCAATCGCTCGGCGTGTGTCCGCATTCCGATCACCGGCAGCAACCCGAAGGCCAAGCGCCTCGAGTTCCGCTGCCCCGACTCGTCGGGCAACCCGTACCTGGCGTTCTCGGCGATGCTGATGGCCGGGCTCGACGGCATCAAGAACAAGATCGAGCCGCAGGCCCCGGTGGACAAGGACCTGTATGAGTTGCCGCCGGAGGAGGCCGCCAACATCCCGCAGGCGCCCACCCAGCTGTCCGCGGTGATCGACCGGCTCGAAGAGGACCACGAATACCTCACTGAGGGCGGCGTTTTCACGCCCGACCTGATCGAGACGTGGATCAGCTTCAAGCGCGAGAACGAGATCCTGCCGGTGCAGATCCGGCCGCACCCGTACGAGTTCGCGCTCTACTACGACGTCTAACTCGACGTTCGTCCGCAGTAGCTCCGAGAAGAGTCCACCCGCTCCGCGATCAGTTCGTCCATCGCCGAGCGGGTGGACTCATCGCTTTCTGCAGGAAATGTGGCGGAAAGTTCAGATTTGAAGCCTTGCGGCGGCAACGGATTCGGCATTAGTTTTTGGGCCATGACTATCAGCACCGCACAGGTAATGGTTAAGAGCGCCCACATCGGCGGGGGCGCCGGCGGCGGCCGCAATGGCGGCGGCGCCGGCGGGGGCTTCGTTGGCGGCGGTGCCGGCGGCGGCTTCGTTGGCGGCGGTGCCGGCGGCGGCTTTGTCGGTGGCGGTGCCGGCGGGGGCCGCTAACCAATCACACGATCGGGCTAGGGGGCTCGTCGGGGTCGGCGGTGCCGCCCAGGTCGAGTTGCATCCACGCGACGTCGTGCCAGCGACCGTGTTTCCATTCGACGCGCCGGTATAGGCCGGCGTCCTGGAACCCGAACGACCGGTGAAAGCTGGTGCTGGCCTCGTTCGGTTGGGTGATACCGGCGAACGCTCTCCGGTAGCCGCGCTCCGTGAGCCGGCGCAGCAATCGCGTGTAGAGCTGACGACCGCCCCGCGTGCGGTGATGGTCGAGGTCGACATAAATCCCGGTTTCCACCGACCATTGGAAGCTTGGAAGTCGTAGCAGCGCGTGGCCGTAGGCGAAACCGATGGCCCGGCCGTCGCGTTCGAGGACGAGCCAGTCGTGCGCGTCGCGGATGCGGTTGGCCATCTCGCCGACGCTCGGGACTTCGACCTCCCAGCTGATCGTCGTTCGCTCGACATACGGGCGGTAGATCGCAAGGCACGCCGCTGCATCCGCCGCGGACGCCGGACGCACCTCGTCGATGTTCGCTGGCATGCCCGGCATTCTTTCAGGCTTGCAAGGGGTTACCACCGGCCGCCCAATCGCGATCGAACTCGCGAGACATAAACCACGGCGCTCGTTTGCGGCGTGTCGTCGCGATAGGTTAAGTGTCGCGGCGAGCAGGCAAGTGTCGCGACGAGCCAGCGAGCAGGCGAGCATGGCGAGCAGGCGAGCATGGCGAGCAGGCGAGCGAAGGCGAGCAGGCGAGAAGCCGAGAAGGGCCAAGAGCTAGCCGTCGAGCGCCAGGTCCTTGCGAAAGCGCTGCATGCCGTCGATCTTGTCGGCCAGCGACGCGTCCGGCCCCGCGTAGAACATCCACGGCATCGTAATGATGCCCGTGATCCCCGCGTCGGCGGCGCGTTGGTAGTCGGCGGTGGTGAAGGCGTCGGTCAACGGCGTCAGGATGGTGAAATCGTCCATCGACAAACCGTTTTCGGCGCGCAACTCCCGCAGCCGGCCCACAGCTTCGATGGCGCGCTCGGTCTTGATCAGATCACCGATCCAGCCTTCGTTGCGGGCGGCGCGGCGCAGCGCGATGTCGCTGAGCCCGCCGACGTAGACCGGGATCGGCGGCGGCGTCGGCTCCATTTCCAGCCGAGGGGCGCGATAGAACGCGCCCTCGAATTCCGTCCAGCCCGTCCGCCACAGCGCGCGCATCAGGTCGATGATCTCGTCGGTCCGCTTCCCGCGGGCCTCGAACCGCTCGCCCATCAACGCGAATTCCTCACGGCACCAGCCGACGCCGATGCCGAGCTCCACCCGGCCCGCCGCCAGAACCGCCGCGGTGCCAATGGCTTTGGCGGCAGAATACGGGTTACGCATCGCGGGGATGTAAACGGTGGTGACGAAGCGCAACCGCGTGGTGACCTGAGCCAGCGCGCCGATGAGAACCCACGGGTCGGGCCAGTCCGTGAACGGCTGCCAACGCCGTTGCCCGTCCTTGGTGTAGGGGTACGGGGTGTCCAGGGTCTCCAGGTTGACGACGTGATCGGGAATCCCGATGCCGTCGTAGCCGAGTTCGTCGGCAGCCTTGGCGAGCTCGATGATCTCCCGGGTGTTCAGGAAGGCACTGCTGATGTAGAACTTCATTCGGCTTCCCGGGCCCACGCCGGCTCGATGAAGACGCCCTCGGCCTCGACGGTGACCCCGGCGGCATCCGAAATCGTGCCGCGCGCAAAGACTTTGCGGCCCTCCTTGCCGTCGACCCACGCCTCGCAACGAAGCGGCCCGAGCGGGGTGCCGCGCAGGTACTTCACGGTGATCGTTCCGGTGAAGCGCGCCTTGGACAGCCCCTCGCTGGCCGCCTCGCCGAGCATGTGGTCGAGCACCAGGGCGCTGACCCCGCCGTGCACCAGCTTCGGTGGACCCTCGTAGGCCGACCCGAGGACGAACTCACTCCAGCAGCGCCCGCCGCCGTCGTGGTGGACGACGATCGGCGGCGCGATCGGGTTGCACACGCCGATCGCGGCGTTGCCCAGCGGCAGCGGGCGGCCGTCGACGCGGTAAGTCACCCCGACCGGCCGGGTGCGTTGCCGCAGCGACTCAGTGACGGCCTCGATCGCGGACCGTGCCTGGGCGACGACGTCGTCGTCGACTTCGGTCCGGATGGTGGCGTCGACGAGTTCGCGCACGGCGTCGGCCAAAGGGGCGTAGAGCGCTGTCACTCGCTGCGCCTCCGCCGCGTCGAGCACCTCGAATATGGCGTCCAACGCGCCGGCCTCCTGACTCAACTGCCAAACACCTTCCGTACCACGACTTTTGCCCGTCGCGTCACCCGTAGATAGTTGTCCAAGAACTCCCCGCCGTCGTCGGTCGGCCAGCCCGCGGCCACCGCGACGGCGTTGAGCTGGCGTCCGGGTCCCGGCAGCTGATCGGTCGGCTTGCCGCGGACCAGCACCAGCGCGTTGCGGGCGCGCGTCGCGGTGAGCCACGCCTGCCGCAGCAGATCCACCTCCTCCGCGGGCACCAGGTCGGCCGCGGCGATCGCGTCCAGGCATTGCAGCGTCGAGGTGTTGTGCAGGGCGGGAATCTCGTGCGCGTGCCGCAGCTGCATCAGCTGCACGGTCCATTCGATGTCGGCCAGTCCCCCGCGGCCCAGCTTGGTGTGCGTGTTGGGGTCGGCGCCGCGCGGCAACCGTTCGGACTCGACGCGGGCCTTGATGCGGCGGATCTCCCGCACCGCCTCGGCGGACACCCCGGCGGGTGGGTAGCGCGTCTCGTCGGCCATCAACAAGAACCGCTCGCCCAGGTCCGCGTCGCCGGCGACCGCGTGCGCCCGCAGCAGGGCCTGAATTTCCCACGGCTGTGCCCACTGCTGGTAGTAGGCGGCGTAGGCACCCAGTGTGCGCACCAGCGGACCCTGGCGGCCTTCGGGCCGCAGGTTGGCGTCCACCTCCAGCGGCGGGTCGACGCTGGGCGTGCCCAGCAGCGTGCGGACCTGCTCGGCCACCGTCGTCGACCAGCGGATCGCCACCGAGTCCTCGACGCCGGCCGCCGCCTCGCACACGAACATCACGTCGGCGTCGGACCCATAGCCCAACTCCATGCCGCCCAGCCTGCCCATACCGATCACCGCGATAACCGCCGGCGCCTTGCCGTCCTTGGGGAGGTTGGCACGGATGATCGCGTCCAGCGCGGCCTGCAGCACGGCCACCCACACCGAGGTGAGCGCCCGGCACACGTCGGTGACCTCGTAGAAGCCGAGCAGGTCGGCCGAGCCGATGCGGGCCAGTTCGCGGCGGCGCAGCGTGCGGGCGGCCGCGATCGCGCGCACCGCGTCGGGGTGACGGCCGGCCGAGGCGACCAGCGCCCTGGCCACCGCGGCGGGATCGGTTTCGAGCAGCTTGGGGCCGGCCGGACCGTCGCTGTAGTCCTCGATCACCCGGGGCGCGCGCATCAACAGGTCCGGCACGTAGGAGGAGGTGCCCAGCACGTGCATGAGGCGCTTCGCCACCGCGGGCTTGTCCCGCAGGGTGGACAGATACCAGGTCTCCGCGGCCAGCGCCTCGGACAGGCGGCGGTAGGCCAGCAGCCCGCCGTCCGGATCGGGCGCGTAGGACATCCAGTTCAGCAGTCGGGGCAGCAGCACCGACTGCACGCGCCCCCGCCGGCCGCTCTGGTTGACCAGCGCCGACATGTGTTTCAACGCCGTCTGCGGCCCCTCGTAGCCGAGCGCAGCGAGCTGCCGTTCGGCGGCCTCCGAGGTCATGCCGTGCCTGATCTCCAGGCCGGCCGGGCCGATCGACTCCAGCAGCGGCTGGTAGAAGAGCTTGGCGTGCAGCTGCGACACCCGCAGGTTCTGGTGCCGCAGCTCCTCGCGCAGCACGCCCGCGGCGTCGTGCCGCCCGTCGGGGCGGATGTGCGCGGCGCGGGCCAGCCAGCGCACGGCCTCCTCGTCCTCGGCCTCCGGCAACAGGTGGGTGCGTTTGAGCCGCTGCAGCTGCAGCCGGTGCTCGAGGAGCCGGAGGAATTCGTAGGACGCGGTCAGGTTCGCCGCGTCCTCGCGTCCGACGTAGCCGCCCTGCCCCAACGCCTCGAGCGCGTCCACGGTGGACGCGACGTGCAGCGAATCGTCGCTGCGGCCGTGCACCAGCTGCAGCAGCTGCACTGCGAACTCCACGTCCCGCAACCCGCCGCTGCCGAGTTTGATCTCGCGGCCGCGCACGTCGGCGGGCACCAGCTGCTCGACGCGGCGGCGCATGGCCTGCACCTCGCTGACGAAATCCTCGCGCTCGCAGGCGACCCACACCATCGGCATCAACGCGGTCAGGTAGCGCTCGGCGAGTTCCTGATCACCCACGGCCGCGCGGGCTTTCAGCAACGCCTGGAATTCCCAGGTTTTCGCCCAGCGCTGGTAGTAGGCGATGTGCGATTCGACGGTGCGGACCAGCTCGCCGCTGCGGCCCTCGGGCCGCAGCCCGGCATCGACCTGGAAGAAGGCCTCCGACGCGATCCGCATCATCTCGCCGGCCAGCCGGGTGGTGAGCGCGTCGGCGCGCTCACCGACGAAGATGACGTCGACGTCGCTGACGTAGTTCAGTTCGCGGGCACCGCATTTGCCCATCGCGATGACGGCCAGCCGTGGCGGTGTGCGGTCCCCGCACACGCTGGCCTCGGCCGCCCGCAGCGCGGCGGCCAGCGCGGCGTCCGCCAGGTCCGCCAGCTGGGCGCCCACCACGGTGAACGGCAGCACCGGCTCGTCTTCCACCGTCGCGGCCAGGTCGAGCGCGGCCAGCACCAGCAGCTGGTCGCGGTACAGGGTCTGCAGGCGCGGCACGATCGAACCCGACGCCTCGTCGACACACTGGGTGAACACCGCCCGCAGCTCGTCGCGCGTGGGCAGTTTGGCCTTGCCCCGCAACAGTTTCCACGACTGCGGGTGGACGGCCAGGTGATCCCCGAGGGCCAACGACGCGCCGAGTACCGCGAACAGCCGCCCGCGCAAGGGCCGTTCGGTGAGCAGCGCGGCGTTGAGCTCGTTCCAGTCGGTGTCGGGGTTCTCCGCCAGCCGGATCAGGGCGCGCAGCGCGGCGTCGGGGTCGGGTGCGCGCGACAGCGACCACAGCAGGTCGACGTGGGCTTGGTCGTCGTGGCCGTACCAATCCAGCTGCGCCAGGCGATCGCCCGCGGCAGGATCGACCAGGCCAAGCCGGCCCACGCTGGGCAGCCGGGGGCGCTGCGTCGCGGGTTTGGTCACGCCCACGACGGTATCGCAACCCCCCGCATCGCACGGGCAAGGCGGCCGCCCTGTTAACGGCGACGCGAGTTACAGCGACAGGTAGGTGCTCAGCTCGTACTGCGTGACATGGCTGCGGTAGTTCGCCCACTCCGTGCGCTTGTTGCGCAGGAAGAAGTCAAAAACGTGCTCCCCCAACGTTTCCGCGACGAGTTCGGAGGACTCCATGGCACGCAGCGCGCTGTCCAGGCTGGTCGGCAGCTCGCGGTAGCCCATCGCGATCCGCTCCTCGGGCGTCAGGTCCCACACGTTGTCCTCTGCCTGCGGCCCCAGCACGTAGCCCTTCTCCACCCCGCGCAGCCCGGCGGCCAGCAACACGGCGAACGTCAGGTACGGGTTGCAGGCCGAGTCGGGGCTGCGCACCTCGATGCGCCGCGACGACGTCTTGTGCGGGGTGTACATCGGCACCCGCACCAGCGCGGACCGGTTGGCCGCGCCCCACGACGCGGCGGTGGGTGCCTCTCCGCCCTGCACCAGCCGCTTGTAGGAGTTGACCCACTGATTGGTGACCGCGCTGATCTCGGAGGCGTGCTCGAGGATGCCGGCGATGAACGACTTGCCGACGTCGGACAGCTGCAGCGGGTCGTCGGGGCTGTGGAACGCGTTGACGTCACCCTCGAACAGGCTCATGTGGGTGTGCATCGCCGAGCCGGGGTGTTGCCCGAACGGCTTGGGCATGAACGACGCCCGGGCGCCGTTCTCGATCGCGACCTCCTTGATGACGTAGCGGAACGTCATCACGTTGTCGGCCATCGACAGCGCGTCGGCGAAGCGCAGGTCGATCTCCTGCTGGCCGGGCGCGCCTTCGTGGTGGCTGAACTCCACCGAGATGCCCATGAATTCCAGCGCTTCGATCGCGTGGCGGCGGAAGTTCGAGGCAGAGTCGTGCACCGCTTGGTCGAAGTAGCCGGCGTTGTCGACCGGGACCGGCACCGACCCGTCGTCCGGGCCCGGCTTGAGCAGGAAGAACTCGATCTCGGGGTGGACGTAGCAGGAGAAGCCGAGGTCGTTGGCCTTCTGCAGCTGGCGGCGCAGCACATGCCGCGGGTCCGCCCAGGACGGTGAGCCGTCCGGCATGGTGATGTCGCAGAACATCCGGGCCGAGTGGTGGTGGCCGCCGGAAGCCCACGGCAGCACCTGGAAGGTCGACGGGTCCGGGTTCGCCACGGTGTCGGATTCGGAGACGCGCGAGAAACCCTCGATCGACGATCCGTCGAAGCCGATCCCTTCCTCGAAGGCGCCTTCGAGTTCGGCCGGGGCGATGGCGACCGACTTGAGGAAACCGAGCACGTCGGTGAACCACAGCCGAACAAAGCGGATATCCCGTTCCTCCAGGGTGCGGAGGACGAATTCCTTCTGGCGATCCATAACCGAAACAGTAGGCAACAGCTGTTAATTCTGTGTTACCGACGCACGATCGGAACAATTGCGAACATTGCAAACAGGCTGCTCAGTGCGGTCACGACTGGCAGCGGTAGGCCGCGGGCGGCAACGTGCCCGCGACGAGATAACGCATGACGGCGGCGTCCACACACTGATCGCCGTTGAACACCGCGGTGTGCTGAGTCCCGTCGTAGGTGATCAACGGGCCGCCCAGCTGGCGCGCCAGGTTCACGCCGGCCTGATATGGGGTGGCCGGGTCGTGCGTGGTGGAGACCACGACCACCTTGCCCGGCGCGGCGGGCGACGCGGCGTGCGGCGTCGATGTCGCCGGGACCGGCCACAGCGCGCACAGATCGCGGGGCGCGTTGCCGGTGAACTGCCCGTAGCTGAGGAACGGCGCGGCCTGGCGGATGCGCTGGTCGGCGGAAACCCAGCTCGCCGAATCCCGCGGCGTGGGCGCGTCGACGCACCGGATCGCGTTGAACGCGTCCTGATCGTTGGTGTAATGCCCGCCGCGGTCCCGGCCCTCGTAGTCGTCGGCGAGCAGCAGCAGGTCGCCCGCGTCGGTGCCGCGCTGCAGCCCGAGCAGGCCGCTGGTCAGGTACTTCCAGTGCGCCGGGGTGTACAGCGCGTTGATGGTGCCGGTGGTGGCGTCGGCGTAGCTCAGGCCGCGCGGGTCCGACGTGCGACCCGGCTTGGCGACCAATGGGTCGACCAGCGCGTGGTAACGGTTGACGAACTGGGCCGGGTCGGTGCCCAGCGGGCAGCCCGCCGAGCGGGCGCAGTCGGCGGCGTAGTCGTTGAAGGCGGTTTGGAAGCCCGCCATCTGTTGGACGTTTTCGTCGACCGGGCCGACGGTCGGGTCGATCGCGCCGTCGAGCACCATCGTCCGGACGTGGGCACCGAACTTCTCCAGGTAGGCCGTCCCGAGCTCGGTGCCGTAGCTGTACCCGAGGTAGTTGATCTGGTCGTCGCCCAGCGCCTGGCGGACCGTGTCCATGTCGCGCGCCACGGACGCGGTGCCGACGTTGGCCAGAAACCCGCTGCCCATCCGGGAAACACACTGCTGGGCCAGCTGCTGGTAGAGCTGTTCGATGTGCGCGACGCCGGCCGGGCTGTAGTCGACCATCGGCTCGCGCCGGTAGGCGTCGAACTCGGCGTCCGAGCGGCAGCGCAGCGTCGGGGTCGAGTGACCCACCCCCCGCGGGTCGAAGCCGACCAGGTCGAAGTGCTGCCTGATGGGCGTGCCCTCCAGATTCGGGGCCATCGCGGTCACCATGTCCACCGCGGACCCGCCGGGACCGCCCGGATTGACCAGCAGCGCGCCGATCCGTTGGCCGGTCGCGGGCACGCGAATCACCGCCAGCTTGGCTTGGCCGGCTCCCGGGTTGTCGTAGTCGACCGGGACGGAGACGGTGGTGCATTGCGCGGTGGGCACTTCGTTTGTGTCCGTGGCGAATTGGCCGCAGCTCCCCCAGGCCTGCGGCGTCGCGACCGACGGTTTCGGCGCGGGGGTCTGCCCCGCACCGGGTTCCGGGGTGGCGCCCGCCACCGGCAGTCCCACCGCCGATTGGCCCACCAGCAGCCCGAATGACAGCAGCGCCGAGCTCAATGATCTCAGGCGCGACATGGCTGTCATCGTGTCAGCCCCGGGTACCCGAAGCGGCGCGAAACGGTTACGCCTTGGTCTCGTCTGGCTGCCCTCGCGGGGGTGCGGCCGGCGTCAGACCTCCACGCGCACTAGCACTTCGCGCCGCTGGGCGGCGTGGCGCCGCCGACCAGATACGCCGTGACGTAGTTGTCGATGCAACCGTCGCCCTGGAACACCACCGTGTGCTGGGTTCCGTCGTAGGTGAGCAGCGAACTGCGCAGCTGATTGGCCAGATCCACCCCGGCCTTGTAGGGCGTCGCCGGGTCGTGGGTGGTCGACACCACCACCGTCGGCGCCAGGCCGGGCGCGGAGATGGTGTGCGGCTTGCTCGTCGGCGGCACCGGCCAGAACGCGCAGGTGCCCAGAGGGGCGTCGCCAGTGAACGTGCCGTAGCTCATGAACGGCGCGATCTCCCGCGAGCGACGGTCCTCGTCAATCACCTTGGCGCGGTCGGTGATTGGCGGCTGGTCGACGCAGTTGATCGCCACCCGCGCGTCGGTCGCATTGGTGTAGTGGCCGTGGGCGTCGCGACGCATGTACATGTCGGCCAGGGCGAGCAGGGTGTCGCCGCGGTGGTTGACCAGTTCGCTCAGTCCGTCGGTCAGGTGGTGCCACAACGTCGGTGAGTACAGCGCCATGATCGTGCCGACGATGGCGTCGCTATAGCTCAGTCCCCGTGGGTCGTTCGTCGGCGCCGGCCTGCCGACCATCGGGTTGTTGGGGTCGACGAGCGGGTCGACCAGGCTGTGGTAAACGTCGACGGCCTTGGCCGGATCGGTGCCCAGCGGGCAGCTCGATTGCTTCGCGCAATCGGTCGCGTAGTCGTTGAACGCGTCCTGAAAACCCTTGGCCTGGCGCAAATCCGCCTCGATGGGGTCGGCGTTGGGGTCGACCGCGCCGTCGAGGATCATCGCGCGCACCTTGTCGGGGTAGGCCTCGGCGTAGGCGGAGCCGATCCTGGTGCCGTAGGAGTAGCCGAGGTAGGTCAGCTTGTCGTCGCCCAGCGCCGCCCGGATCGCGTCCAGATCCCGCGCGACGTTGACCGTGCCGATGTTGGCCAGGAAGTTCTTCCCCATCTTGTCGACGCAGCGGCCGACGAATTGTTTGGTCTCGTCCTCGATGTGGGCCACGCCGGCCGGGCTGTAGTCGACGTTCGGCTCCGTGCGCAGCCGGTCGTTGTCGGCGTCGGAGTTGCACCAGACGGACGGCCGCGACGACCCCACCCCGCGGGGGTCGAAGCCGACCAAATCGAACCGTTCGCGGACCCGCTTCGGCAGCGACTGAACGACACCCAGGGCGGCCTCCATACCGGACTCGCCAGGACCGCCGGGGTTGATCACCAACGAACCGATCTTGTCCCCGGTGGCGGGGAAGCGAATCATCGCCAGCGTCGCCACGTCTCCGTCGAGGTGGTCGTAGTCGACCGGTACCGCCAGCTTGCCGCACAGCGCGCCGGCGGGAATCTTGACCTTCGGGTTCGCCGTCCGGCACGGTGTCCACTCCACCGCCTGTCCGAGCTTCGGTTCAGCCAGCAGGGCGCGGCCGCCGACGACTCGCACGCAGCCCGCGACAAGGAGCGCCACGGCAGCGACCGTTGTCCAAACCAGCAGCGTGCGCGCAATCTTGTCGCGGCGAGACAGACCCATGCCAACATATGCTGCCAGAGGAAACCTGAGATCCTCATGAGCGGCACCACCGCCGGCTACCGGGTGGCCGCGAGCAACTCCTCCATCGCCACCGCGAACTCGTCGGCCATCTCCCACAGGTCCGGCACCAGATCGGGGCACGCGAGGAGCCCAACGTCCAACTTGCCCCGCAGCGACATCGCGGTGATGTTGAGTCCCGACCCGTGAAAGATCGGACCCAGCGGATACATCGCCTTGACCTCGCAGCCCAGCATGTACAGCGGCACCTGCGGGCCCGGCACGTTGGACACCACCAGGTTGTGCACCGGCATGCTGTCGGTGAACCGCGTCCTGGCATAAAGCCGCATCGCGATACCGAAAACGGCCGGCGCGGCGAACTGCGTCCAATCCTGCAACAGCGACGCGCCGATGGCGGAACTGTGTTCCTTGGCAACCGAATTCGCGTGGGCGATGGCCTTCAGGCGCTCCACCGGATCCGCGATATCGGTATGCAGGCTGGAGAACATGGCCGACACCTGGTTGCGGCCGGGCCGCTCGGATTTTCCATGCACGGAAACCGGCACCGACGCCACCAACGGCGAGTCCGGCAAAGCGTTTCGGTCGGCCAGGTACTGGCGCAGCACAGCGGAAACCAACGCCATCACCACGTCATTGACTTTGACGCCGTCGAATCGATTCTTAACCGCCTTGATGTCGTCGAGATTCAATTCGGCGTAGGCGATGTTTCGGCGGTCGGTGATCCGGGCGTTGAATGCGGTGGCCGGTGCCGCGAACGGCCGCGCCATCGCCTGGCCTTCGAGCGCCCGCCGCAACGTGGTGACCACCGAGGAGACGGTGTCGGGCACCACGTTGGCCAGCTGCAGCGGCCTGGCGGCGAATCGGACGAGCCCGCCCGCGGCGATCTGCCACCCACTGGCGCCCCCGACCCCGCGAGCCGGATCCGGGGGCGGGGCGTCGGGTTCGGTGCCGCACAGCTGCGACATCAGGTTGGCGCCGGTCACGCCGTCGACGCCGGCATGGTGCACCTTGGTCATCACCGCCAGCCGCCCGTCACGATGGCAATCGGTGCCCGCCACGCCTTCGACGACCCACATCTCCCACAGCGGCCGGCGCCGGTCCAGCGGCGACTCCGCGATATGCCCGCAAATCTCGGCGAGCTCGGCGCGGCCGCCCGGCGCGGGCAGCGCGATCCGGTGCAGATGGCGGTCGAGATCGAAGTTCTCGTCATCCACCCAGACCGGATGATCGAGATTCAGCGGGTTGTCGGCCAGCTTCTCGCGGAACTCCGGGATCGCTTTGATGCGCAGCGCCAGGGCGTCGCGAAGCCGGTCGAAGGTGTAGCCGCCGGGCATCGTCGAGGTGTCCAACTCCATGATCGAGCACACGTGCATGGGCTGCGACGAGGTCTCCAGGTAGAGGAAGCTGGCGTCGAGTCCGCTGAGCCGCTGCATCCGAGCATGGTATGTCTCACATCACAGGAGCGGTGCAACCGCGCAGCAGAAATGGCAGAATGGCACCGTCAGACGAACCCGGGGACCCTATCCGGCCACGAGGATCGAACCGACCACCTTTAGGGACAATGATGTCTGAGCAAAACGTTTACGGTGCAGGCACATCTGAGCACGCGCAACCGCTCACCAAAATTCGCACGCACCACCTGCAGAAGATGAAGGCCGAAGGCCACAAGTGGGCCATGCTCACGGCCTACGACTATTCGACGGCCCGCATTTTCGATGAGGCGGGCATTCCGGTCCTGCTGGTCGGCGACTCGGCCGCCAACGTCGTATACGGCTACGACACCACGGTGCCCGTCTCGATCGACGAGATGATCCCGCTGGTGCGCGGCGTCGTGCGGGGCGCCCGTCACGCCCTGGTCGTCGCGGACCTGCCGTTCGGCAGCTACGAGGCGGGGCCGGCCGCGGCCCTGGCGTCGGCCACCCGGTTCATGAAGGAGGGCGGCGCACACGCCGTCAAGCTCGAGGGCGGCGAGCGGGTCGCCGAGCAGATCGCCTGCCTGACCGCGGCGGGCATCCCCGTGATGGCGCACATCGGGTTCACGCCGCAGAGCGTCAACAGCTTGGGCGGCTTCCGCGTCCAGGGCCGCGGCGACGCCGCGGAACAGACCGTCGCCGACGCGATCGCCGTCGCCGAAGCCGGCGCCTTCTCCGTCGTCATGGAGATGGTGCCGGCCGACCTGGCCACCCAGATCACCGGCAAGCTGACCATCCCGACCATCGGCATCGGAGCCGGCCCGAACTGCGACGGCCAGGTGCTGGTGTGGCAGGACATGGCGGGCGTCAGCAGCGGCAAGGCCGCCCGCTTCGTCAAGCGGTTCGGCGACATCGGCGCGGAATTGCGCCGGGCCGCAATGCAATATGCGCAAGAAGTGGCCGAGGGGGTCTTCCCGGCCGACGAGCACTGCTTCTGACGGAAGCCACCAGAGGTTTCCGCCCACCGCAACCCCCGATCCTGTCAATTTCCGAAACTCCTTGTGTGGCAGGCGGGTACGATTGCTCTTGGATAAAGTCTCTACTCCGAGAGCAAGGGTGAACACATCGACCGGGAGATTTGCGGTGACTTCGTGCACCGTCGAACGGTACTGAAGCTTCCGTTGTTACTGGCGGGAGGCGCTGCACTGACTCGAGCACCTCGCGCGGCCGCGGAACCCGCGCCTGGCAGCTCGCCGCAGGCGAGCCGCTGGTCACCCGAGCGCGCCAACCGGTGGTATCAGGCGCAGGACTGGCCGGTCGGGGCGAACTACATCACATCGAACGCCATCAATCAGCTGGAGATGTTTCAGCCCGATACGTTCGATCCCCGGCGGATCGACACCGAGTTGGGCTGGGCCCGCGGCATCGGGTTCAACGCGGTCCGCGTCTTCCTGCACGATCTGCTGTGGGAGCAGGGCCCCCGGGGGTTCCAAGTCCGCCTCGCCCAGTTCGTCGACATCGCGGCGCGCCACGACATCAAGCCGCTGTTCGTGTTGTTCGACTCCTGTTGGGATCCTCACCCCCAATCCGGTCCACAGCGCGCGCCGACGCCCGGCGTGCACAACTCGGGCTGGGTGCAGAGCCCGGGTGCGCAACGCCTCGGTGAACGCTCCTACATCCCGACCCTGCGCAGCTACGTCACCGGGGTGCTCAGTCAATTCCGCACCGACGACCGCGTTTTGGGCTGGGACCTGTGGAACGAGCCCGACAATCCGTCCAAGTACTACCGCTCGGTCGAGCGGAAGGACAAGCTCGAATTGGTCACCGACCTGCTCCCCCAGGTGTTCGGTTGGGCCCGTTCGGTCGATCCGAGCCAACCGTTGACGAGCGGCGTCTGGGACGGCGAGTGGGCGAACCCCGCGCGCCGCAGCACGATCAACGGCATCCAGCTGGACAACTCGGACGTGATCACGTTCCACTCCTATGCCCCGCCGGCCGAGTTCGAGAGCCGCATCGCCGAGCTCGCGCCGCTGGGGCGCCCCATCCTGTGCACCGAATACATGGCCCGGCCGTTGGGCAGCACCATCCAGGGCGTGTTGCCCATCGCGAAGCGCCACAACGTCGGCGCGTTCAACTGGGGCCTGGTCGTCGGGAAGACGCAGACCTTCTTCCCCTGGGACTCATGGGAGCACCCCAACCCCGCCATGCCGGCTGAATGGTTCCACGACCTGCTCACGCCCGACGGGCAACCGTTCCGCGATCCCGAGGTTCAGACGATCCGCGAGCTGGGCGGCCTGGCGATGCATCTCCGCGAAGATTCCCCGCCGCCGGCGCCGCCCGGCTGAGCCCCGCGACAGTCGGCGGCCATCGCCGCCAGCCGCGTCACCGCGGTATGGCAGGCTATGAGAGCCCAGCACCACCGTCCATGACGTTCAAGGCCGCGGCGACGCGCCGCAACGGAGCCGAACATGCCTGCAAAAGCGCCGCAAGCCTCGCGCCATCGAGAGGTGGAGCGCAAGTTCGACGTTGGCGAATCCACCGTGTCACCCTCGTTCGAAGGCATCGCCGCCGTGGCGCACGTCGACAAGTCGCCGACTCAGACACTGGACGCGACGTACTTCGACACCCCGGCACAGGACCTGGCCCGCAACAAGATCACCCTGCGCCGCCGCACCGGTGGGTCCGACGCGGGGTGGCACCTCAAGCTGCCGACCGGTCCCGAAGCCCGCACCGAGGTCCGGGTGCCGCTGGACGCGTCCGGCACCGACACCGTGCCGGAGGAGTTGGTGGACGTCGTGCTGGCGATCGTCCGCGACCGCCCCCTCGTACCGGTCGCGCGGATCACCACCCAACGCGAAAGCCAGGTGCTCTACTCCGCCGACGGCGCGCCGCTGGCGGAGTTCAGCAACGACCACGTGACCGCGTGGTCGGCCCGTACTTCCGAGGACGCCGACCTGGAGCCCACGCAACAGGAGTGGCGCGAATGGGAGCTCGAACTCGCCGAGCAGAATGGGGCCCCGGACACCGAGCTGTTGAACCGCTTGGGTAACCGGCTGCTCGACGCCGGCGCCGCACCCGCCGGTCACGCCTCCAAGCTGGCACGCGTGCTCGGCACCACCACGGCGCAGCCCGACAGCGCGCAGCCCGCCGAGCACCCCTTGCAGCGCGCGGTGGCCGAGCAGATTCGCGAACTGTTGGTGTGGGATCGGGCCGTGCGGGCCGACGCCTTCGATTCCATTCACCAGATGCGGGTCACCACCCGCAAGTTGCGCAGCCTGCTGCGCGACTACCAGGAATCGTTTGGATTGCCCGACGACGGCTGGGTTCTCGACGAGCTGCGCGAGCTGGCCGGCATCCTCGGCATCGCGCGCGACGCGGAGGTGCTCGCGGAACGTTACGAGCGTCAATTGGACGGGCTGACACCGGATTTGGTGCGCGGGCCGGTGCACGAACGGCTGGTCGGGGGCGCCCAGCGCCGTTATCAGACCGGGCTGCGCCGGTCGCTGATGGCCATGCGTTCGCAGCGCTATTTCCGGCTGCTCGACGCCCTCGACGCGATAGCGGCGCAACCCCCCGGCAGCGCCTCGGGCGAGGAACACGCGCCGGTCACCATCGACGCCGCCTACAAGAAGGTTCGCAAGGCCGCCAAGGCCGCGACGCAAATTTACCGGGACCACCCGGACGACCAGCATCAGCGCGACGAGGCGGTGCACCGGATCCGCAAGCGGGCCAAGCGACTTCGCTACACCGCGGCGGCCACCGGCGAGGACAAGGTTTCCGAGCAGTCCAAGGCCGTCCAGTCGCTGCTCGGTGACCACCAGGACAGCGTGGTCAGCCGCGAACACCTGCGCCACGAATCCGAAGCCGCGCACGCCGCCGGCGAGGACACCTTCACTTACGGCCTGCTGTACCAGCAGGAGGCCGACCTGGCCGAGCGGTGCGAACAGCAGCTCGACGACGCGCTGCGCAAACTCGCCAAGGCGGTGCGCAAGGCCCGGCACTGAGCGGGGCGGACGAGTTGGCCTGTAAGCCGGATTCTGTTATCTGGGCGTTTGCACCGTTTGCTGTGTTGGCCGAGTCAGAAATACCGAGGTCACAGGGTTGGTTGCGTTGACCAATTACGACTGCGATTAATTCTGCTGCGGACTGGCTGCGGACCAGACCGCCGCCATGGCGACGGTTCCCAACGCCCGGTTATTTCCAGCAGCGGGCCCCAGTCGAACGTGACATCGCGCCATTCCGTACATACGTCGCTGTCACGCTGCAATCCGAACCGTCGGTAACAAACGATGAGCGTTGGCTGGAACCGAATCGCAAGCTGAACAGGAACAGTGAGCGTCGACTATTAGCCCGCGTTGGCTTCTTGCCGGCCTGTTGCGTTGGCGACGTTGACCAATGGGGGCCGCCGTTTGGACCTACTCCGGACGGACTGCGGACGCTTCGTCCGAAGCCATCTGTCCGGAGAGAGACGGTGCTCGCCGTACGAGGCGCACGTCAGTCGGTCGAGCGGACACCCCCCACCCCTATCGATCCCGCCCGACTAGCTCGGAGGGGGTTCGCCTTCGACTTCGCGGAGGTAGCGCTCGACGAGTCCGACTATCTCGGTGTGCCCGGCGGTGATGTCGATTTGGTCCTCCATGAATAGGACTGGCGGGATGACGGTCATCAGGAATGCCACCGCCATGGGCGGAACGCTTCGTTCATCGACGTCGTACTTCTTCAACACGGCGGCGACCATCTCAGCTTGCTGGGCGCGGAACGTCTGTGCGTAGTGGCGTAGTTCGGCTGCGAGTTGCGGACGATGGTTGGCCAGGGCAAGAACCTCGATGGCCCACTTACCCCAAGGGGCATCGCGAATCATCCGCCAGAGTGCCCACAGCGGCTGCGGCGATTCAAGGGCTTCGGCATGTGCTGAGGACCCTGTTTCGGCTTGGCGTTGGAAAACCGCCCGAAGGAGATCGTCCATGGTGCCGAAGTGGTAGTGCACGAGCTGTGAGCCAAGACCGGCTCTCTCAGCAACGCGGCGGCCAGTGACGGCTGCCCAGCCCTCATCGAGCATAAGTTGCTCGGCTGCATCCAGTATCACGGTGCGTGTCTTCGCGTTTGGCGACGCGATCCGTCGTGGCGATGCCATTCATGACTCGCATTCTTCGTAAGTGCTGACAGGTCAGGCTATCGGGTTGACCAGCTTCGCCTCGGCGTGTTAAGCAGGTGCTTAACTTTTAAGCACCTGCTTAAAAGTACTTCACAACCCGGCCAGCGGCAAATAACCGCACGTCGGCGAGGTAGAGGAGCGACAAAATGTCCCGCAACACGATTGGTGAGCTTCGTTTCGACCCTTACGACGTCGACCTTGTCGCCGATCCCTACCCTGTGTACCGGCGGTTACGAGACGAGGTGCCGCTCTACTACAACGAGCAGCACGACTTCTTCGCGCTGAGCCGCTACACAGATGTCGAGAAGGCACTTTTCGACAACAAGACGTTCAGTTCGGCACGCGGCAACATCTTGGAGTTCATCAAGGCGGATATGGAGATTCCGTCCGGGCTTATCGTCGCGGAGGACCCGCCCCGACACGACATTCACCGAAGGCTGTTGTCGCGGATGTTCACCCCGCGCAAGATCAGCGCATTGGAGCCTCAGATTCGAGAGTTCTGCGTGCGCAGCCTCGACCCGCTCGTCGGTGCGGGCGGGTTCGACTTCGTCACGGACTTCGGCGCGGAACTGCCCATGCGGGTAATCGGCATGCTGTTGGGCTTCCCCGATGAGGATCAACTGAGGTCCCGCGACCACGCGAACGCGATTCTGACGACGGAGGCGGGTCGGCCCATGGAAAGCGCGTCGACCGGATTCGATGACGGTCAACTCTGGGCGGACTACATCGACTGGCGAGCCGACAATCCTTCCGATGACATCGTCACCGAACTGCTCAATGTGCAGTTCGAAGACGAGCATGGCGTCACTCGCCACTTGGAGCGCGCCGAGCTGCTCATGTACGTCAACATGGTCGCCCTGGCGGGCAATGAGACGACAGCACGGCTTATCGGATGGGCGGCAAAGGTGCTCGCCGAGCACCCTGACCAACGAAGCGAGCTTGTCGCCGATCCAGGTCTGATCCCTCAGGCGGTCGAGGAGTTATTGCGTTTCGAAGGGCCCGCTCCCTTCGTATCGCGCTACGTCACACGCGAGGTCGAATACTACGGCCAGCAGGTGCCTAGCGGCAGCGTGATGACGCTCCTCATCGGTTCGGCTAACAGAGACGACCGCCAATTCGGTTCCGACGCAGAGAGTTTCAACATACACCGCCAAAACCGGTCACACATCGCCTTCGCTGTCGGTACGCATTTCTGCATCGGTGCGGCCCTGGCGCGTCTGGAAGGGCGCATCGCACTCGAAGAGATCCTTAAACGGTTTCCCGAGTGGGACGTCGACCTCTCGGCCGCACGGATGTCGACCACCTCGACCGTCCGAGGCTGGGAAACCATGCCCGCACTCGTCAGAGATAAATCGTGACACCCACCGACCGGCATGCCGCGAGCGATCAGGTCAACTCGGCGTGGCCCGACCACCCGGACTATCGGATTGACATCACGCCCTCTCAGCACACCGGTCAGGTCTGGCACGGTGACGTGCTCATCGCCGAAAGTGACGGCTGTCTGGTGGTGACCGAGACCGATCATGTTGACCGACTGTATTTCCCGAAGTCCGACGTCCGTTGGGACCTGTTGACGCCCTCGGATCGGACAACGGAATGCCCGTTCAAGGGTCGCGCTGCATATTGGGACCTCGCAGGTGCCCACGACCACGCGGACAGCGTCGCGTGGACCTACCGCACTCCGCTTCCCGAGGTCGCAGGGATCGCGGACTACGTGTCGTTCTACGACACGCCCTGTCGCATCGAAATCGTCGAGCGGTGGCCTGACGGCAGGAGCGTTCCAGCCTCCTTCCCGCTGTGGGGCGACGCTGCCGAGCTGGTGCGGATCATTGATGTCGAGCCCGCCGGTGAGGGCCGGTTCGTCGGCCCCGCGCACGGACCTACCTGGCGCAACGTCGTGGAGGGTGGCCAACTCGTCGCAGAGTCCGTCGTCGCGGTATCCAAGTCGCTTCCGGGCCAACGAGTTACCTCTGTATCGACCATTTTCACAAAATCAGCAGCCTTCGATGGCCCGGTCGATCTAACCGTCGAGGTGCTGCGGCACGGCAAGACCTTCTCTACGACGCAAGTCCACGCCACTCAACACGGTGGGCTGTGCTGCGCGGCGCTAGTGCTCGCCGATTCCGGCGCACCCGACCTGATTCGCGACCAGCCACCCATGCCCGACGTGCCAGGACCCGAGGCGGCGGAAAGCTTTCCGGGATTCGGAGTCACCGGACGCGAGATCCGAGTCGTCAACGGAGCCTACGATTCCGACCCCGACCGCATCGGACCGCCCTACATCGATGTGTGGGTCCGCTTCCGGGATGCGCCTGACGAGTCGTATTTGCACGCTGCGCTTCTTGCCCAATCGACCACACATTGGACCATTGCGGCAGGCATGGCACCGCATCGGGGCTTCGGTGAAGCCCAAGCACACGACACCATCTCGACCGCAGTCATGATGAGCACCATCGCTTTTCACGACGACGTCGATGTCAGCAACTGGCTGCTGTACAGCAATGACGCGTTCTGGTCGGGACGTGGACTGATCCAAGGCAACGGCAAGGTCTTCACCGTCGACGGTCGCCTCGCAGCGTCGTACACAGTGCAGGCCATGGCACGCGCCTTCGACCGCACCCCGGCAGCTATGGGCCGCGACAATCGCACTGCGATGTGATGTATCCGAGGTACTGGAGGGTGCCATGACGACCGCAGAAATCGTCTTCGATCCGTTCTCGGAGGACTTCTTCAACGGGGCCTACCAGACCTACCGACGCATGCGCGATGAGCAACCGGTCTACTACAACGCCGACCTCGACTTCTACGCACTGACCCGCCATGCCGACGTCGCGCCCGCGTATAAAGACGCTGCGACATACTCGTCGGCCCGTGGAACCGACCTCGCCTCGATCCGCAATGGACTACCCGTCGACACCGGCCCACGCATGATCATCATGATGGACCCTCCCAGCCATCGAGACATGCGAAGCTTGCTCAACAAAGTCTTCACGCCCAGAGCAATCCAAGCCCAAAAGGCAATGGCGACCGAGAAGATCGACAAGTACCTCAACCGAGTCGACCCCGACGGATTCGACGCCGTCCAGGACTTCACCGCACCGTTTCCAGTGGAAGTCATCACCAGCATGCTCGGCGCACCTGAGGACGACGCACAAAAGGTGCGGCACTGGGTCGACTTGTCCTTAACGCGCGAGATCGGACAACTCGAACTGACCGAGGAGGGCACCCAAGCCTCCATCGATACTGCGATGTACTACTACGGGCTAATCGAACAGCGCCGCGCCCAACCCAGAGATGATCTGCTCACCAAATTGCTCGGAGCCGAGTTGGTCCGTCACGACGGAAAGAAGACTCGACTCGATGACATCGAAATCGCCGCATTCGCAACGATGCTCGGCGGAGCGGGAGCCGAAACCGTGACCAAGCTCGTCGGCAGCGCGATCTACCTCTTCGCCCGGCACCCACACCAATGGCAGAAGTTGCTCGATGATCGGAGCCGGATTCCCGCTGCGGTCGAAGAATTACTGCGGTACGAGGCACCTTCCCAATACAACGTCCGCGTCGCCACGAGAGACGTCCAGCTGCACGGACAAACGATCCCCGAGGGCGCCCCTGTGTTCCTGATCAGTGGGTCTGCCAATCGTGACCACCTGGCGTGGACTGACGCCGACACGTTCGACATCGACCGAGACCGCACCGAGGCCCAGAATCTCGGCCTCGGATACGGCATCCACAGTTGCCTCGGTGCCGCCTTGGCTCGCATGGAAAGCGCCATCGCGTTGGAGAAGCTACTCGACTTCATGCCCCGATACGAAGTCGACTTCGACCGGTGCGAACGGGTTCAGATGGCGAATGTCGTCGGCTGGAAAACAATACCGGTACGGGTAATCAGATAGGACTGTAGAAGAGCTAACCCCTGAACGTGCAGCTCAGGATGTTAGCGCGGACGAGTTGGCCTGTAAGCCGGATTCTGTGCCGCACACCTCCGGAAGCCGGAGATGCGCAGTGGCGACCATCCATCTGGACACACCGTCACCGGGTGCCTCGAGCGGCCTACCCGCAGGCTCGGGCGAGCAACCCTCGGACGCCTGCGCGGCCACACCTTTCGGTGCGGCCTTCTTGGCCTTGCTTCGGGTGGGGTTTGCCTAGCCACCCCGGTCACCCGGGATGCTGGTGCGCTCTTACCGCACCGTTTCACCCTTACCACCGCGAGGGTGGCGGTCTGTTTTCTGTGGCACTGTCCCGCGAGTCACCTCGGATTGCCGTTAGCAATCACCCTGCTCTGTGAAGTCCGGACTTTCCTCGAACCGCCTTGCGACGGTCCGCGGCCGCCCGGCCAACTCGTCCGCGACGATCCACGGTACTACCTGCGCGATGCCGGTGCCAGCAACTATCGCGGCTGGACTCTATCGTGGACCTCGTGGACCGGTGGAACAAGCGACTCGACTCCGCCGACTGGGACGGCGTCGCCGCCGCGGTCGACGAGTACGGCGGGGCGCTGCTGCCACGGCTCCTCACCGGCGCCGAGGCGGCCCGGCTGCGCAGACTCTACGCCGACGACAGCCTGTTCCGCTCGACCATCGACATGGCACCCAAGCGGTACGGCGCCGGGCAATACCGCTACTTTCACGCGCCGTATCCCGACCCGATCGAGGACCTCAAACAGGCGCTGTACCCCCGCCTGTTGCCGATCGCCCGCGACTGGTGGGCAAAGCTGGGCCGCGACGCGCCCTGGCCGGACAGCCTCGACGATTGGCTGGCCACCTGCCACGCGGCCGGCCAGACCCGGTCCACCGCGCTGATGCTCAAGTACGGCCCGGGCGATTGGAACGCCTTGCACCGAGACCTTTACGGGGACTTGGTTTTTCCGCTACAGGTGGTGATCAACTTGAGCGAACCCGACACCGATTACACCGGCGGCGAATTCCTGCTCGTCGAACAGCGGCCGCGCGCGCAGTCCCGCGGCACCGCAACGCAATTGCCGCAGGGCCATGGATTCGTGTTCACCACGCGGGAGCGGCCGGTGCCCTCGAGTCGCGGCTGGTCCGCTGCCCCGGTGCGGCACGGGGTCTCGGTGGTGCGCTCCGGTGAGCGTTACGCCATGGGGCTGATCTTTCACGACGCGGCCTGAGCGTCCCCGGCCCGTCGCCACACCATCACATGGTCGGTCACGGTCCCGACTTGCCCTTTCGGGCCGGTCGCCTCGCGTTCGGCCGCCTCAGCCCGGACCCGGGCCCAGCGGTCGCTGTCCAGCCGCAACGAGGCGAGCACCTCGTCGATACCCGGAAGGCGGTGATCGTCGTGCTCTGCCCACGGCGGGGGCGCTCCATGGTCGACGATCAACAGCACACCCCCGACGTTCACGTGCTCGGCCGCGCGTCGCAGCACCGCCTCACGGTCCAACCGGGCCGGCGAGTGCAGATACTGCGCCGATACCAGGTCGAACATGCCGTCGGGAAAGCTCTCGTTGAGGTCGTGTTGCTGAAAGTCGATCTGCACGAGCAGATTCCGCTCCGAGGCCGCCTCCCTCGCGCGTTGCAGCGCGGTGGCCGAGACGTCGACGGCCACCACGCGCCAACCGCGTTCGGCCAGCCATAGCGCGTCGGCGCCCTCCCCGCAGCCGAGGTCGAGGGCACGGCCGGCCGGCACGTCGGCGACCGCTTCGGCAAGGCGGGGATTGACCCGTCCGGTCCACACCCGCCCCGTCGAGCGGTAGCGCTCTTCCCAGAACCGCCGGGCGTCATCGGGTTTGCAAGAAGTTTCCATGCCGCGAGATTGCCCAGCGCCGCCCAATTTGCCAAGGTTATTTGCCATGCAGGCAAAATCTGCTCCCGATATCGACCTTCAGGTGCGCCGGCGGCTGCGGGAACTTCGCATCCAGCGGGGCATGACGTTGCAGGAGGTGGGCGTGCGCGCCGGGATCGACATCTCGACGCTCAGCCGCCTCGAGTCGGGCAAGCGCCGGCTCGCGCTCGACCACCTGCCACGCCTCGCGCGGGCCCTGTCGGTGAGCACCGACGAGTTGTTGGCGACCTCTGAAGCCCACGACCCGCGGGTGCGCGGGGCGGCGCACACCCACCACGGGGTCACCTACTGGCCGCTGACGCGCCAGGGCCCCGCCGGCGGCCTGCACGCCTTCAAGGTCCGCGTCAGCACCCGGCGCCGCACCCCGCCCGCGGAACTGCCGGTGCACGAGGGGCAGGAGTGGATGTACGTCCTGTCCGGTCGACTGCGGTTGGTGCTGGGCGACCGCGACTTCACCATTGCTCCGGGCGAAGCGGTCGAGTTCTCCACCTGGACACCGCACTGGTTCGGGGTGGTCGACGGGCCGGTGGAGGCCATCATGATCTTCGGGGCGCACGGCGAGCGGCTTCACCTGCACAGTTGACGCCCGCGCACCGATTGTGCGACCGCTTAGCATTGACCATTGCCCAGCGGGGATGTTGGTGCCAGTCTGACCAGATGACAGAAACCGAAGGGTTCGTCGACCAGACCGTGACCGGTCTCGCGGAGCCGCAGCCGATGTACAAGGCGCTGCGCGAAACCAGCCCGGTGTTCCGGTCGCCGCAGGCCGTGGTTCTCAGCCGCCTGGCCGACATCGAGATGGCGCTCAAACGCACCGAGGTGTTCTCGTCGAACATGGACGCCGTCGACCTGGGCAACGTGCGGCCGCTGATCCCCCTGCAGATCGACCCGCCCGAACATGCGAAGTACCGCCGCGTCCTCGACCCGCTGTTCACCCCGCGGGAGATGGCCCGCCGGGAACCCCGCGTCACCGAACTGGTGAACGAGATGATCGACCGCTTCGCCGATCGGGGCGAATGCGACTTCCACGCCGAGTTCGCGGTGCCCCTGCCGTGCACCGTCTTCCTGCAGGTGCTCGGGCTGCCGCTGGAGGACCTCGACAAGTTCCTGGAATGGAAGGACGGCGTGATCCGCCCGGAGGGGGATTCCGGCTTCGACCGCCGCCACGAAAGCTCCGCAGCGGTGGCGCAACAGATCTACGACTACTTCGACCGCGCCATCGACGACCACATCGCCAGTCCCCGCGACGACGTGCTGTCGGCGATGATCGCCGCCGAGATCGCCGGGCAGCCGCTGTCGCGCGAAGAGCTCCTGGACATCTGCTTCCTGTTCCTGATCGCCGGCCTGGACACGGTGACCGACTCGCTCGACTGCTTCTTCGTGTACCTCGCCCGCCACCCCGACCACCGTCGCCAGCTGGTCGAGCAGCCCGACGTGCTGCCGGGCGCCGTCGAGGAGTTACTGCGCTGGGAGACACCGGTGCCCGGCGTCGCCCGCGTCGCCATTCAAGACGTCGAGGTGGGCGGGTGTCCCATCAGCAAGGGCGAACGGGTCAGCCCGCTGCTGGGGGCCGCCAACACCGACCCGGCCGAGTTCGCCGACCCGGAACTGGTCGACTTCACCCGCAACCCGAACCGGCACCGCGCATTCGGCGGCGGCCCGCACCGCTGCCTCGGCTCTCACCTCGCCCGCATGGAGCTGCGGGTGGCGTTACGCGAATTCCACCGGCGCATACCGGATTACGAGATCAAGCCCGGCACCCAGCTGACCTACACCGCCGCGCTGCGTTCGGTG
Organism: Mycobacterium sp. E3251; assembly: GCF_001666835.1. Classification (GTDB taxonomy): domain Bacteria; phylum Actinomycetota; class Actinomycetes; order Mycobacteriales; family Mycobacteriaceae; genus Mycobacterium. The sequence goes on from NZ_LZJF01000027.1 coordinate 52,786, forward strand.
GAGTCGCTGCCGCTGGTGTTTCCGGCGCCATGACCCGCATAGTCGTCGACGCCGACCGTTGCACCGGGCACGGACGCTGCTACACCCTGGCGCCCGACGTCTTCGACGCCGACGAGGTCGGCCACTCCGTGGTACTCGTCGCTGAGGTGTCCGGCGAACTCGAGGCGCAGGCCGTCACCGCGGAGCAGAACTGTCCCGAAGGCGCAATCTCCCTATCCCGTTGAAGCAGAACGAAACTCCGGTGGTTGCCCCGCCGTCGAATGAGCGGATGATCGCCGGGGTCGCCGCCGCATCCGTCGCGCTCGGGATGGCCCAGCTGGTGGGCATCCCGTTCGGTGCGCGGGCCGACGCGCGGGCCGCCATCGGCGCGGCGGTCGTCGACCTGACACCCGGCCCGGTCAAAGAGTGGGCGATTCAGACCCTGGGCTCTTTGGACAAACTCTTCCTGGCCGTGGCCGTGCTGGTGGTGATCGCGGCGATCGCCGCGATTGCCGGGACGCTGGAGACCCGGCGCCGCCCACTCGGGAGCGCCGTGATCGCCGCGGCGGGCGCGCTCGGATGCGTCGCGGTGTTGTCGCGACCGGGAGCGACGGCGCTCGACGCGATCCCGACCATCGCGGGCGCGGCGTGCGGCGTGGCGGCCCTGCGCCTGCTAACCCGTCGTTTTCGGCAGGATCCCGAAGACGCTGGCGACCTCGACGAGCCGGATGCCGGCAGACGCAGGTTGGTCGTGCTCGGATTCGGAGTCGTGAGTGGCGTGGCGGGCGCGGTCATCACACGGTTGGCGCATTCGGTGGCCGCGGACCGCACCGGCTTCGCGCTGCCCAAGCCGCGCACGCCGGCACCCCCGGCGCCCGCCGATGTGCAGCCGAAAGGCGTTGCGCTGCCGAGCTTCGTGACCCCCAGCGCCGACTTCTACCGGGTGGACACCGCGCTCACCGTTCCCCAACTCAGCCACTCCGACTGGCGGCTGCGCATTCACGGCATGGTGAATCGCGAAGCCACTTACAGTTTCGCCGACCTCGCCGGCTTCGACGTGATCGAAAAGGTGGCGACGCTCACCTGCGTTTCCAATCCCGTTGGGGGCAACCTCATTTCGACCGGGGTGTGGACGGGCTATCGAGTGGCCGACCTGTTGGCGGCGGCCGGCGTGCGTCCGGAGGCCGACATGGTGCTGTCGACGTCGATCGACGGGTTCACTGCCGGCACGCCGGTGGATGCGCTCACCGATGGCCGCGACGCGCTATTGGCGGTCGCCCTCAACGGTGAGCCCCTGCCGATCGAGCATGGCTATCCGGCCCGGCTGGTCGTCCCGGGGCTCTATGGGTATGTGTCGGCCACCAAGTGGGTCATCGACGTGGAGCTGACCCGCTTCGACAAGGCGCAGGCGTACTGGACGCGGCAGGGCTGGGCACCGCGCGCACCCGTCAAGACCGAGTCGCGGATCGACGTGCCGAAAAACGGTCAGCGGGTGCCGGTGGGTCCCGTCGTTTTCGGCGGCGTCGCGTGGGCGCAGAATCGCGGCGTGCGGTCCGTGGAAGTCCGCATCGACGACGGCGCGTGGCAGGCAGCCGAACAGGGCGCGAGCTACTCCAACCAGACGTGGCGGCTGTGGAGCTTTCCCTGGCAGGCGAAAAGCCCTGGGCAGCACACCATCACCGTGCGCGCCACCGACAACACCGGGGAAACCCAGACCTCGCACAGAGCCGCTACGGTCCCCGACGGCGCCACCGGCTGGCACTCGGTGGACTTCACCGTGACAGGGACGTGAAGCCCTATTTCGACGAGAGTTTCCGCCAGCTGACTACCGCGATCACGATGCCGATCACCGCGGTGATCGGACCGATGACCGACCAGGTGGTGGTGTTGCTCATCGGGCTACCACCGAGCACCCCGAATCCCTGAAGCGCCCAGATCAAGCCGAACAAGGCGACGATCAAACCGAAGGCTAAGGTCGCGACGAATGTCCTTCTCATAGGCGGATGGTACGACCAGGCTCACCGGCGGGCGAGCGCGTGCCACGCCAAGTCGACGATCGCGGCGCAGTAGTCGTCGTCGACGGGAACGTCGGAGTACAGGGCCCGAATGTTGAGCGGCGCCAGCAGGATCTGAACCGCGGCCAGGGTGTTGACGTCGTCGCGCAATTCACCCCGCTCCCTGGCCCGGTCCACGACCGCGCGCATCGCATTGAAATGTGCCCGCCAGAACCGCACCCGGGTGACTTCGTCGTGCCCCCCGCGGCGGTCCATCACCAGCGCGCGCAACAGTGTGCAGCCGACTTCAGTGTTGATCCGATTGGTCACATTGCGGGCCAGGGCCTCCAGGTCTCCTCGCAACGAGCCGGTGTCGGTTCCCGACCTCACCGTCTCGACGTCGGAAAGCACCGCGTCGACCATGAGTTGGCGCCGATCTGCCCAATAGCGGTACACCATCGCGGGGTCGAGGTGATTCCGCTCGGCCAACGCCTCGATGCTGAACCGCTCGACGCCCCATCGGGTCAACTCGTCGAGCACGGCCGGCATCACCAGCGCCCGAACGTCCGCAGGAATCGGATCTGCTGATGGTTGGGACGGCCGCATGAGTTCTCCTTGGCGCCTACAGGTAGCCCGTCTGGTTCACCAGACGCACGGACGACGCCCCGTCAGAATAGAACTCCGCAATGCTCAGCGATGCCAGGTCGAGATGCAGCCGGTACAGGATGCCCGGCCCGGCCTCCAGCGCGAGCCGCAGCAGCATCTTGATCGGCGTCACGTGGGACACCACCAGCACCGTCGTGCCCTGGTGCGCGGCGATGATGCGTTCGCGCGCCCGCAGTACCCGGTCGAGCACGTCGTCGAAGCTTTCACCGCCCGGCGGGGTGGTGCCGGTGTCCCGCAGCCAGCGCCCGTGCAGTTCCGGGTCGCGCTCGGCGGCCTCGGCGAACGTCAATCCCTCCCAGGCGCCGAAGTCGGTCTCGATCAAGTCGTCGTCGACGGTCACGTCCAGGCCGAGCGCCTTGGCGGCCCTGGCCGCGGTGTCGTAGGCCCGCTGCAGCGGCGAGGCGAACACCGCCGAGATTCCGCCGCGCTGCGCCAGATAACGCGCCGCGGCGTCGGCCTGCCGGCGGCCCACTTCGGTCAGGGCCGGGTTGCCGCGGCCCGAATAGCGGCGCTGCGCCGACAGCTCGGTCTGGCCGTGCCGCAGCAGCAGCAGCCTGGTCGGCGTACCGCGCGCCCCGGTCCATCCGGGCGCATGCGGGGGTGGCGAGGACTGCGCCGCAGCGGTTTTCGCGGGTTCGGCCGCGGCCAGTCCGGGATCTTCCCCCGTGCCGCTGGCGGCGGCGTCCATCGCCTCGTTCGCCAGCCGATCGGCATAAGAGTTGCGGTCCCGCGGAATCCACGTGTAGCTGATCCGATCGAAGCGCGCCGCCAGCTTTCGGGCCTGGCCGTGCAGCTCGACCAGGTCGGGATGCTTGACCTTCCACCGCCCCGACATCTGCTCCACCAGCAGCTTGGAATCCAGGAAGACCGCGGCCTCGGTCGCGCCAACCCGCAGGGCGTCGTCCAAACCGGCCAACAGGCCACGGTATTCGGCCACGTTGTTGGTGGCCCGGCCGATGGCCTGCTTGGTTTCCGCCAGCACCGTCGCGCGGTCCTCCGTCCAGACCACGGCGCCGTATCCGGCCGGGCCGGGATTGCCGCGCGACCCGCCGTCGGCCTCGATCACCACCTTCACTGGTCCAACCCCTTGACCCGCAACAGGATCGCGCCGCACTCCGGGCACCGCACCACGTCGTCGTCGGCGGCGGCGGAGATCCGCGACATCTCGCCCCGGTCGATCTCGAGGCGACAGGCACCACACCGCCGCCCGAGCAACGGTCCGGCGCCCGGGCCTCCCCCGGCGCGCTGGCGTTCGTACAAGGCGGACAGGGCCGGGTCCAGCGCCGCGCTCAGCGTTTCGCGCCGTGACGAATGAGCTTGCCGGGTCTCGCTGATTTCGGCGAGCGCGGCGTCGAGAGCCCGCTGGGCGTCGGCGAGTTCGGCCTCCAGCGCTTCGACCTTGCCCTGGCCGTCATCCAGCTGGGACTGCAGTTCCTCGCGGCGCTCCAGCACATCGAGCAGCGAATCTTCCAGGCTGGCCTGGCGGCGCGTCAGGGTCTCCAGCTCGTGCTGCAGATCCGACAGTTGCTTCGCGTCGGTGGCACCGGACTGCAGCAACGAGCGGTCGCGGTCCTCGCGCTGGCGAACCGCCTCGATTTCGGACTCGAGTCGCGACACCTGAACGTCGATGTCCTCCAACGCGATCCGAATGGCGCCCACGCGGTCGCCGGCGGCGCTGAGCTCCTCCTGCAGCCGCTCGCAGGCCTGTTGCTCCGCCAGATGGCTGGCCCGGTGCGTGATGCGGGACAGCTCGGCATCCAGCTTCGACAGCTCGAGCAGCGAACGCTGCTGAGCGACTTCGGCCTTCATCAGTGGTCACCCTCCAGTTGCCCCATAGTCCATGGGTCGGTGCGAATGGTGCATACCCGCACCGGCAGCGCGGCACCGAAACGCGACCGCAGCAGGTCGGCGGCCTGGTCGCACCAGGGGAATTCGCTCGCCCAGTGCGCCACGTCGATCAGCGCCACGCCGGAGGCCCGGCGATGTTCGTCGGCGGGATGGTGCCGCAGGTCGGCCGTGACGTACGCCTGCACATCCGCGCCGGCCGCCGCCGCGAGCAGCGAGTCCCCGGCGCCGCCGCAAACGGCGACCCGGGATACCGACAGGTCGGGATCGCCGGCCGCGCGGACGCCCCACGCCGTGCGCGGCAGGGCGGCTTCGACGCGGGCCACGAAGTCGCGCAGCGGTTCGGGCCGGGGCAGGGCGCCGATGCGGCCCAGCCCGGCGCCGCCGGGCGGGGGCAGCAGCGCGAAGACGTCGAACGCGGGCTCCTCGTAGGGATGGGCGGCGCGCATGGCCGCCAGCACGGCGGCCCGGATCCGGGCGGGCGCGACGACCTCGAACCGGTCCTCGGCCACCTTCTCGACGGCTCCGATGCTGCCCACCGCGGGCGATGCGCCTTCGTGGGGCAGGAACTGCCCGATGCCGCTGACGCTCCAGCTGCAGTGCGAGTAGTCGCCGATGTGCCCGGCGCCCGCCTCGAACACGGCCGCCCGCACCGCTTCCGCGTTGTCGCGCGGCACATAGATGACCCACTTGTCCAGGTCGGGCGCGGCCGTTCGCGGCTCCAGGGCGGCTTCGACGGTGAGGCCGAGGGCCTGGGCCAGCGCATCGGACACGCCCGGTGACGCCGAGTCGGCGTTGGTGTGCGCGGTGAACAGCGAACGCCCCGTTCGGATCAGGCGGTGCACCAGCGCACCCTTGGGCGTGCTGGCCGCCACGGTGTCGACCCCGCGCAGCAGCAAGGGGTGATGGGCCAGCAGCAGGTCACCCTCGGGAACTTGGTCGACGACGGCGGCCGTCGCGTCGACCGCGACGGTCACCGACTCGATCGCGTCGCCGGGGTCGCCGCACACCAGGCCCACCGAGTCCCAGGATTCGGCGAGCCGCGGCGGGTAGGCCTCGTCCAGCACGTCGATGATGTCGGCCAGCCGCACGCTCACCGGCGCACCTCCGCGATGGCTGCGACCAGCAGCGGCCACTCCCGGCGCACCGTGGCCCGCAGGTAACTCTCATCCAAGCCGACGAAAGTATCACAGCGACGGATAGCTATCTCCTTGTCCCGCAATGCCTTTCGAAGCTCCACCGCGTCAGGCCTGCGGAACAGCACGAACGGTGCCCGGCCGTCGACCACCTCGGCGCCCACCGACGTCAGGCCGGCCACCATCTCGGCACGCAACTCCGCCAGGCGCGCGGCACCGGCCGCCGCCTCGGCGACGGCCTGCCGGCCGCAACACGCCGCGATGGCCGCCAGTTGCAGCGTCCCCACCGGCCAGTGGGCACGCTGCGAGGTCAACCGGGCCAGCATTTCCGGGGAGCCCAGGGCGTAGCCCACCCGCAATCCCGCCAGCGCCCACGTCTTGGTCAGGCTGCGCAGCACCAGCACATCGGGCAGCGAATCAGCGGCCAGCGACTCGGGTTCGCCCGGGATCGAATCGGCGAACGCCTCGTCGACCACCAGGATCCGGCCGGGCCGGCGCAACGCGAGCAGCTGCTCGCGGGTGTGCAGCACCGAGGTCGGGTTGGTCGGGTTGCCCACCACGACCAGGTCGGCGTCCTCGGGAACGCTCACCGCGTCCAGGCCGAAGGGCGGCTCGAGCACCACGTGGTGCACGGGCACCCCGGCCGCGCCCAGAGCGTCCGCCGGCTCGGTGAAGGCGGGCGCGACGACCGCCGCCCGCGCCGGACGCAGGTTGCTCAGCAGCGCGAACCCCTCCGCGGCCCCGGCCAGCGGCAGCACCTCGTCGTGTTGCCTGCCGTGCCGCTCCGCGACCTTTTCCTGCGCCGCGCGCACGTCCTGGGCGCTGGGGTAGCGCCCAAGATCCGGCAGCCGCGCGGCCAGCCGCCGCACCAGCCACTCGGGCGGTTGCGCGTGACGGACGTTGACGGCGAAATCCAGCATCCCGGGTGCGACGGCCTGATCACCGTGATAGCGCGTCGCAGGCGGGCTCAAGTTCAGACTCGCCATCCGAGAAACACTAGTGGGCCGCTCGGGCGGGTGGCAGCGACACCGTCACACCCGGACGCGGCCATCGAGGACAATGGTGAGGTGACAGGCACAACGTCCACCGATCGCCCTTCGCCGGGCCTCACCACCGAGCTGGTGATCTTCGACCTCGACGGCACCCTCACCGACTCCGCGGAGGGCATCGTGGCCAGCTTTCTGCATGCACTCGAGCACGTCGGCGTCGCTGTGCCCGACGGCGACCTGGTGGCGCAGATCGTGGGCCCGCCGATGGACGACACCTTCCGGTCCATGCTGGGCGGGGACGCCGAGCGGGCCATCACCGCCTTCCGCGCCGAATACGGCAGCCGGGGCTGGGCGATGAACACGCTGTTCGAGGGCATCGAGCCGCTGCTGGCCGATTTGAGCGCCGCCGGTGTCCGGCTGGCCGTGGCCACCTCGAAGCTCGAACCGACGGCGCGGCGCATCCTCGCCCATTTCGGGCTCGATGGGTATTTCGAGGTGATCGCCGGGGCGAGCCCCGACGGCTCCCGCAAGACCAAGGTCGACGTGCTGGCGCACGCGTTGGAGCAACTGCAGCCGCTGCCCGAGCGGGTGCTCATGGTCGGCGACCGCAGCCACGACGTGCACGGCGCGGCCGCGCACGGCATCGACACGGTGGTGGTGGGCTGGGGTTACGGGCGGGACGATTTCGCCGACGGGTTCGGCGTCACCGGCGTGACGCACGCCGCGACCATCGACGAGCTGCGGGCGGCGCTCGGTGTCTGAGCCGCTGCACGTCACCTTCGTCTGCACGGGGAACATCTGCCGGTCGGTAATGGCCGAGAAGATGTTCGCCGACCAGCTGCGCCGCCGCGGCCTGGCCGACGCCGTTCGGGTGACCAGCGCGGGCACCGGCAACTGGCATGTCGGCCAATGCGCCGACGAGCGGGCGGCCGATGTGCTGCGCGCCCACGGCTACTCCACCGACCACCGCGCCGCTCAGGTCGAGGCCGACCATCTGGCCGCCGACCTGGTGGTGGCGCTGGGCCGTAACCATCTGCGGATGCTGCGCGAGCTGGGTGTCGACGACGAGCGGGTGCGGATGTTGCGGTCCTTCGACCCGCGTTCGGGCGCCCACGCCCCCGACGTGGAGGACCCCTACTACGGCGACGCGCAGGACTTCGAGGAGGTCTTCGCGGTCATCGAGGCCGCGCTGCCCGGCCTGCACGCCTGGGTGGACGACCGGCTCGGCGGGAACGGATCGCCCTGATGCCCCGGGCGCTGCGTCGGCTGGCGTTCCTGCTGCGGCCCGGCTGGATCGCGCTGGCGCTCGTGGTCGTCGCCTTCACCTACCTGTGCTTCACGGTGCTGGCGCCCTGGCAGCTGGGCAAGCACAACCGGACGTCGCGGGAGAACCGCCAGATCGAGTATTCCCTCAACACCGAACCCGTCCCACTCAAAACGCTTCTGCCACAACAGAATTCCTCGGCCACGAACGCGCAGTGGCGCCGCGTGACGGCCACCGGGCACTACCTGCCCGACGTCCAGGTGCTCGCCCGGTTGCGGGTGATCGAGGGCAAGCCGGCGTTCGAGGTGCTGGCACCGTTCGTCGTCGACGCCGGACCCACCGTGCTCGTGGACCGCGGCTACGTGCGGCCCGAACAGGGATCCCACGTCCCGCCGATCCCCCGCCCGCCCCAGGACACGGTCACCATCACCGCGCGGCTGCGCGACTCCGAGGCCGTCGCGCCGGGCAAAGATCCCTTCACCCAAGACGGTGTGCAGCAGGTGTACTCGATCAGCACCGAACAGGTCGCGGCGCTGACCAAGGTCCCGCTGGCGGGCTCGTATCTTCAGTTGACCGAGGACCAGCCCGGCGGGCTCGGCGTGATCGGCGTGCCGCACCTGGACGCCGGGCCCTTCCTGTCCTACGGAATTCAGTGGATCTCGTTCGGCATCGTCGCGCCACTCGGGTTGGGCTACTTCATCTATTCCGAGATCCGCGCGCGCCGACGGGAAAAGCAACAGCAACCCGCGGCCGAGGCGGCGCCGGCTCCAGAGACCCCGAAGACCGTGGAGGCGAAACTCGCCGACCGCTACGGCCGCCGCAGGTAACACAGCAGCACCGCCAGCAGCGCGGCGCCCGCTTGCACCGTCCGCGACAGCGCCACGGCGCGGCGCAGGTCGGCCACCGTCGGCTGGTGTCCGTCGCCCAGGGTCGGCCGGATCTGCAACTCGTGGCGGTACTGGGTCGGCCCGCCGAGTCGGACCCCCAGCGCCCCGGCGAAGGCCGCCTCGACGACACCGGCGTTGGGGCTGGGGTGACGGGCGGCATCACGGCGCCAGGCCCGCACCGCGCCCGAGGGCGACCCGCTGACAAACGGGGCGAACATCACCACCAGCACCGCCGTCGCCCGCGCGCCGAGGTAGTTAGCCACATCATCCAATCTCGCTGCGGCCCAACCGAATCGGGCGTAACGCACCGAGCGATAGCCGATCATCGAGTCCAGCGTGTTGACGGCGCGGTACGCCAGCACCGCGGGCGTCCCGCCCATCGCCGCGCACAGCAGCGGCGCCACCTGGGCGTCGGACGTGTTCTCCGCGATCGATTCCAGCGACGCACGCGTGAGGCCGGCGCCGTCCAGCGTGGCCGGATCGCGCCCGCACAGCGACGGCAGCAGCCGGCGCGCGGCCTCGACGTCCCCGCGTTCCAGCAGTTCCGACATCGCCAAGCCGGTGCGCGCCAACGATGTTCCGCCCACCGATACCCAGGTGGCCGCTGCGGTGGCGGCGATCGACCAGGGTGGGCCCCCGCGGTCGGCGATCCGTTGCAGCGCGGCGCCGAGCAAGCCGACGGCCCCGACCAGCGCCCCGACGTGCACCGCCCCCGCGGCCCTGCTGTCGCGGTAGGTCACCCGCTCCACACCGGCGGCGACCCGCCCGAAGGCCGCGACCGGATGCCCCCGCACCGGGTCGCCCAGCGCGACGTCGGCAAGGTAGCCGGCCAGCACGCCGGCCAACCGGGTCCGGGTCGCCAACACCCTGGCAGCGTCTCACACGGGGCGCGCCGGCCAGACGAGCCTTGGCGCGGCCTACGCCATGGCGAAGACGGCCGCGACGATCACCACGGCGATCAGCAAGCCGATCACCCACCACATCAGTAGGGATGATTCGAGGGCGCCCGTCGACACGGCCGCCCGGTGGCGCGGCGGCCCGGAGGCCGAGACGCCGAATTGGGTACTCATCTGCCCAGGCGTGCCCGTTTTCGGCCGGTTATAACGTCTCGGCCCTCGGTCGTGGGAGTACATGGTTGACTCAGCGACATGGCGTCGTCCGCGATGAAGCGGCCCGCGACCCGGGTCGCCGACCTGTTGAACCCGGCGGCACTGCTGCTCCCGGCCGCGAACGTGATCATGCAGTTGTCCCTACCCGGCGTCGGGTACGGCGTGCTGGAAAGCCCGGTGGACAGCGGCAACGTGTACAAGCATCCGTTCAAGCGGGCCCGCACCACCGGCACCTACCTCGCGGTCGCCACGATCGGGACCGAGTCCGACCGCGCTTTGATCCGCGGCGCCGTCGACATCGCGCACCGGCAGGTCCGATCCACGTCATCAAGCCCGGTGTCCTACAACGCTTTCGACCCCAAGCTGCAGCTGTGGGTGGCCTCGTGTCTGTACCGCTATTTCATCGACCAGCACGAGTTCCTGCACGGCCCGCTCGACCCGAATGATCCGGCCACCGCCGACGCCGTCTACCTCGACGCCAAGCGGCTGGCCACCACGCTGCAGGTGCCCGATCGCATGTGGCCGCCGGACCGGGCGGCGTTCGACGAGTACTGGAAGCACACGCTCGACGAGCTGCGCATCGACCCTCCGGTACGGGAGCATCTGCGCGGCGTGGCGTCGCTGGCGTTCCTGCCGTGGCCGTTGCGAGTCTTGGCGGGGCCGTTCAACCTCTTTGCGACGACGGGGTTTTTGGCTCCGGAGTTTCGCGCGCTGATGCAGCTGGACTGGTCCCCCGGCCAACAGCGCCGGTTCGAGTGGCTGCTGTCCGCGCTGCGGCTGGCAGACCTCTTCCTGCCGCACGGGATCTGGCTCCTCGGATATCAGATCTACTTGTGGGACATGCGTTTTCGGGCGCGGCGCGGCCGGCGGATCGTCTAGGCCCGCACCGTCGCGAAGAACGCGCCCACGTCCTCGACGAACAGCTCGGGCTGCTCGAACGCGGCGAAGTGCCCGCCGCGCTCCATGGTCGTCCAGTGCGTGATGTTGTAGACCGGCTCGCACCAGCTTCTGGGCGTCTTCAGCAGCTCGCCCGGGAAAGCCGCGACGCCCGTGGGCATTTCGACGCGGCCCAGCTGACCAAAGACCCTGAAGCTCTCCCAGTACAGGCGGGCCGACGACGCGCCGGTGTTGTTCACCCAATAGAGCATCACGTTGTCCAGCAGCTCGTCTCGGGTGAACACATTCTCCGGGTGACCGTCGCAATCGGCCCACGCCCAGAACTTCTCGACGATCCACGCCATTTGCCCCACCGGCGAATCGGCCAGCCCGTAGCCCAGCGTTTGCGGCCGGGTGGACTGCTGCTTGGAATAGCCGGTGCCCCACTCGCGGTGCTCGGCCATTGCGGCCATTGCCCGCTGCTCCTCTTCGGTCGGGTTCTTGAGCGACTCCGGGGTGGGCCGCCCGATCGGCATGTTGAGGTGGATGCCCGCGCAGTGGCCGCCGTTCCGGCCGATCTGGGTGGTCACGGCGGCGCCCCAGTCGCCGCCCTGGGCGCCGTAGCGGTCGTAGCCCAGGCGCAGCATCAACGTCTCCCAGGCCTCGGCGATCTTCTGCACGCCCCAGCCCGTGCGCGTCGGCTTGCCGGAAAACCCGTATCCCGGCAGCGACGGGCAGATCACGTGGAAGGCGTCCTCGGCGCGCCCGGACGTCGGATTGGTCAGCGGCTCGATCACCTTGTGGAACTCCACGATCGAGCCGGGCCAGCCGTGGGTGATCAGCAGCGGGAACGCGTCGTCGTGCGGCGACCGGTGGTGGACGAAATGAATGTCCAGCCCGTCGATCTCGGTGATGAACTGGTCGAAGCGGTTGAGCGCGTCCTCGCGGGAGCGCCAGTCGTACTCGTCGGCCCAATAGCCGGCCAGTTCGCGGGTGTAGGCCAGCGGCATGCCCTGGCTCCAGTCGTCCACGCACTCGGCTTCCGGCCAGCGGGTGCGGGTCAGCCGCGATTGCAGGTCGTCCAGGACGTCGTCGGGGACGTCGATGCGAAACGGTTCCACGGGTTCGACATTCACGCCCCTGAGGCTGCCACACCAGGGCGAGCCATAGAAGTCGATCGACAGCCGAGCCATGTGCCATCATTCGGGCGTGTCCCTTCGTGCCCGCGCCGCGGCCGCCTGGCACATTCTCGGACCCGGGTTTGTCACCGGGTCGTCCGACGACGATCCATCGGGCATTCAGACCTATAGCCAGACCGGTGCCCAATTCGGCTACGCCCAGCTGTGGGTGGCCGCATGGACGTACCCGTTCATGGGTGCGATCCAAGAAATCTGCGGACGGATCGGCATGGTCACCGGCCGCGGGCTGGCGGCGGTGCTGCGCGAGCACTATTCGCGCCGCGTGCTCTACGTGGCCGTGTCGCTGCTGTTGGTCGCCAACACGGTCAATGTCGGTGCCGACCTCGGCGCGATGGCGGCAACCGGTCAGTTGCTCGTTCACGCCCCGCTGCTGGCATGGTTGGCGGTGATCGTCGGGATTTCGCTGGCGCTGCAGATTTCAGTGCCCTACCCGGCTTACGCGCGGTTCCTCAAGTATGTCTGCCTGAGCCTGTTGGCCTACGTCGTGGCGGCGTTCGTCGTCCACCATCCGTGGTGGCCCACGGTGGCGCTCAGCGCGTTCACACCGCATTTCGAATGGTCGCGCGACTATGCGCTGAACATCGTGGCGGTGCTCGGCACCACGATCACGCCCTACTGCTTTTTCTGGGAGGCCGACCAGGAGGCCGAGGAGGATTTCGCCCGCGGGCGGATGAAGTTCTACGGCAAGGGCGTCCCGGTTGTGGTCGAAAGCGATATCCGCGGCATGCGCGCCGACACCGCCGTCGGAATGGGCTTCTCCAACATCGTGCAGTTCTTCATCATCCTGACCTGCGCGTCCGTGCTGCACCCGGCGGGCGTGGTGTCGGTGGACACCCCCGACCAGGCGGCACTGGCCCTGCGGCCGCTGGCCGGCGATCTGACCTATCTGCTGTTCGCGGTGGGGATCATCGGCGTCGGCTTCCTGGCCGTGCCGACGCTGAGCGGCTCGGCCTCCTACGCGCTGTCCGAAGCGCTGGGCTGGAAAGCGGGCCTGGGCTACACATTCCGCGAGGCGCGCGCCTTCTACGTGGTGATCGCCCTGGCCACGCTCGTGGGCGTGGGGCTGAACTTCATCGGGATTCCCCCGTTCCGGATGCTGTATTACGCCGCCGCGGTCAATGGCGTGCTTGCCCCGCCCTTGATGGCGATGATCACGCTGGTCGGCAACAACCGGGCAATCATGGGGCGGCACACCAACAACGGGTTCGCCAACGTGATGGGATGGGCGATCGTCGCGATCATGGGCGTGTGCGCCCTGGCCCTGATCGCGTCGCTGATCGTCGGGCCGTGACCAAAATGAATGCCGACGAGTTCGATGGTGGGCGCGGACGGTATCGAACCGCCGACCGCTGGTGTGTAAAACCAGAGCTCTACCACTGAGCTACGCGCCCGTGCCCGAGGCAGGCTACACGCACAACGCCCGAGTACCCAAAACTCTCAGCCCCGCAAAGCCGCCAGCGCGTCGGTCCACAGCCGCTGGTTGCGGGATTCGCCGGGTTGTTTCATCTCCGCGAACCGGATCACGCCGGAACGGTCGATGACGAAGGTGCCGCGGTTGGGGTAGCCGGCCTCGTCGTTGAATACGCCGTAGGCCTGGCTGACCTCTCCGTGCGGCCAGAAGTCTGACAGCACCGGGAACGTGAATCCGCTCTCCAGCGACCAGATCCGGTGCGTGGGCGGCGGTCCCACCGAGATGGCCAGTGCCGCGCTGTCGTCGTTCTCGAAGTCGGGCAGGTGATCGCGAAGCTGATCCAGCTCGCCCTGGCAGATGCCGGTGAAGGCCAGCGGGAAGAAGACCAACAGGACGTTCTTGGCGCCGCGGTAGGCGCTCAGGCTGACCCGCTGTTGGTTCTGGTCGCGCAGTGTGAAGTCCGGGGCGGTGGCGCCGACGGGCAGCATCAACGCTTCCCGGCTCGGGACTTCGGCTGCACCAGTCGGCTGGCGCTCCAGTCGCCCAGGTTGACCGAGGAGGTCGGCATCAGGCCGGCGGTGGGAGCGGCCTCGGCGATCTCGGCGGGCAGCACGTGGCCGGGCTTGCCGGTCTTGGGCGTCAGCACCCAGATCACGCCGTCCTCGGCCAGCGGGCCGATCGCGTCCATCAGGGTGTCGACCAGGTCGCCGTCCCCGTCGCGCCACCACAGCAGGACGACGTCGACCACCTCGTCGGTGTCCTCGTCGAGCAACTCGGCGCCGCACGCGTCCTCCACGTCAGCGCGGATTTCGTCGTCGGCGTCCTCGTCCCAGCCCCATTCCTGGACAACTTGGTCTCGTTGGATGCCCAGTTTGCGAGCGTAGCTCGAGGCGTTATCCGCCGCGACCACCGTGGAGCCTCCTTAAACCGTCCAGCGCCGTGCGATGGGGATTATCGTCGCACAGCCTCAACCGCGTCGACACCCGCGCCTCACGAGGCGCCTCAGAAGGACGCCAGGCAAAGTTTGAGTGCCTTCGTCTTGGCGTCGTTGAGCCGGTCCACCCGCCGGTTGAATTCCCCCGTCGCCGCGTGGGTGCCGATCGCGTTGGCCACCCCGCGGGCCGCGTCGATATACGAGTTGAACGCGTCCTTCAGCTGCTGGGACAGCGCATCGTTGAAGCTGTTGCTGACCGTGTCGGCGCTGTTGTTCAGCGCGTCGATGGCGGGGCCCTCCGTGGGACCGGTGCCGCGGCCCGCGTTGAACGCGCCGACGAAGATGTTCACCTTGTCGATCGCGTCCTTGCTCGTCGTGGCCAGGTTGTCGCACGAGGTGCGCACCGCCCGGGTGGTCAGCGACTGCTGCCGCTGCGACTCGCGGACCCGCGAGGTCGCCGACGACGCGGACACCGACGCGGACACCGACTGCCGATAAGCCGGGGCCACCTGCGTGTCGGGTCCGGCCGTGCCGTTGGTGACGGTGGTACACCCCACGATCCCCATCAGCGTCGCCGCGATACACCCGAGCGCCAGAGCGCCTCGCCTGGGAAAGCTCCCCGCAAGTACGGCACGCCATCCGATGAGCACGGCTCCTGACGTTACCGGTTGGCTTTGCCGATCGTCCCGCTACGCACGAGTTCGTGTCGGCCGGGTGAACCCGTGCCAGCTACCCGACGTCGGCTAGCCCCGCCAGACGCCGGTGCGGCACGATAGAGGGAGACGGTGCGCAGCACCCCGAGGGCACAAGCCCCGCCAACTACAGGAGCAGTGCGTTGACAACCGAGTTCGCACGCCACGATCTGGCCAAAACCCCTAGCAGCGCAAGCGAACCCGACCGCGTTCGGGTGATTCGCGAAGGCGTCGCGTCGTACCTGCCCGACATCGACCCCGAAGAGACCTCGGAGTGGCTGGAGTCGTTCGACGAACTGCTGGAGCGCTCCGGGCCGGCGCGGGCGCGGTACCTGATGCTGCGGCTGCTGGAACGGGCCGGCGACCAGCGCGTGGCCATCCCGTCACTCACGTCAACCGATTACGTCAACACGATCCCGACGGAACTGGAACCGTGGTTCCCCGGCGACGAGGACGTCGAACGGCGCTTCCGGGCGTGGATCCGGTGGAACGCCGCCATCATGGTGCACCGCGCCCAGCGCCCGGGAGTCGGCGTGGGCGGCCACATTTCGACCTACGCCTCGTCGGCCGCGCTGTACGAGGTCGGCTTCAACCACTTCTTCCGGGGCAAATCGCATCCCGGCGGCGGCGACCAGATTTTCATCCAGGGCCACGCGTCCCCCGGGATTTATGCGCGCGCGTTCCTCGAAGGGCGGCTCAGCGAGGATCGGCTCGATGGCTTCCGCCAGGAACACAGCCATGCCGGCGGTGGGCTGCCGTCCTACCCGCACCCGCGCCTGATGCCCGACTTCTGGGAGTTCCCCACCGTGTCCATGGGCCTGGGCCCGCTCAACGCCATCTACCAGGCGCGGTTCAACCACTACCTGCACGACCGGGGCATCAAGGACACCTCCGACCAGCACGTGTGGTGCTTCCTGGGCGACGGTGAGATGGACGAGCCGGAGAGCCGCGGGCTGGCGCACGTCGGGGCGCTCGAGGGCCTGGACAACCTGACGTTCGTCATCAACTGCAACCTGCAGCGCCTCGACGGGCCGGTGCGCGGGAACGGCAAGATCATCCAGGAACTGGAGTCGTTCTTCCGCGGGGCGGGATGGAACGTCATCAAGGTGGTCTGGGGCCGCGAGTGGGACGCCCTGCTGCACGCCGACCGCGACGGCGCGCTGGTGAACCTGATGAACACCACCCCGGACGGCGACTACCAGACATATAAGGCCAACGACGGCGCCTACGTGCGCGACCACTTCTTCGGGCGCGACCCGCGCACCAAGGCGCTCGTCGAGAACATGACCGATTCCGAGATCTGGAATCTCAAGCGCGGCGGCCACGACTACCGCAAGGTGTACGCCGCCTACCGCGCCGCCGTCGACCACAAGGGCCAGCCAACGGTGATCCTGGCCAAGACCATCAAGGGCTACTCGCTGGGCGCGCACTTCCAGGGCCGCAACGCCACGCACCAGATGAAAAAGCTTGCGCTGGAAGACCTTAAGTGGTTCCGCGACTCCATGCGGATCCCGATCAGCGACGCGCAGCTGGACGAGGACCCCTACCTGCCGCCCTACTACCACCCCGGCCCTGACGCGCCGGAGATCCGCTACATGCTCGACCGTCGCCGCACCCTCGGCGGCTTTCTGCCCGAGCGCCGCACCAAGGCCAAGGCGCTCAAGCTGCCCGGGCGCGAGATCTACTCCGCGCTGAAGAAGGGCTCGGGCACCCAGGAGGTCGCCACCACCATGGCGACCGTGCGCACCTTCAAGGAAGTGTTGCGGGACAAGGAGGTTGGCCCGCGAATCGTGCCGATCATTCCCGACGAGGCGCGCACGTTCGGCATGGACTCGTGGTTCCCGTCGCTGAAGATCTACAACCGCCTCGGCCAGCTGTACACCGCCGTCGACGCGGAGCTGATGCTGGCTTACAAGGAAAGCGAAGTCGGGCAGATCCTGCACGAGGGCATCAACGAGGCGGGCTCGGTGGGCTCGTTCATCGCGGCCGGCACGTCATATGCGACGCACAACGAGCCGATGATCCCGATCTACATCTTCTATTCGATGTTCGGCTTCCAGCGCACCGGCGACGGGCTGTGGGCCGCGGCCGACCAGATGACCCGCGGCTTCCTGCTCGGGGCCACCGCGGGGCGCACCACGCTGACCGGCGAGGGTCTGCAGCACGCCGACGGCCATTCGCTGCTGCTTGCCAGCACCAACCCGGCGGTGGTCGCCTACGACCCGGCCTTCGCCTACGAGATCGCCTACATCGTCGAAAGCGGGCTGGCGCGGATGTTCGGGGACAACCCCGAAGACGTGTACTTCTACATCACCGTCTACAACGAGCCGTACGTGCAGCCGCCGGAGCCGGAGAACTTCGATCCGGAGGGCGTGTTGCGGGGCATCTACCGCTACCGCGCCGCCACCGAACAGCGCGCGAACACCGCCCAGATCCTGGCCTCGGGCGTCGCCATGCCGGACGCGCTGCGGGCGGCCGAGATGCTGGCCGCCGAGTGGGACGTCGCCGCCGACGTCTGGTCGGTGACCAGCTGGGGCGAACTCAACCGCGACGGCGTGGCCGTCGAGAGGGCGAAGCTGCGTCACCCCGACCGGCCCGCCGGGACCGCCTACGTCACCCAGGCCCTGTCGAACGCCGCCGGCCCGGTGATCGCCGTGTCGGACTGGATGCGCGCCGTCCCCGAGCAGATCCGGCCATGGGTGCCCGGCACCTTCGTCACCCTGGGCACCGACGGGTTCGGTTTCTCGGACACCCGGCCCGCCGCGCGCCGCTATTTCAACACCGACGCCGAGTCGCAGGTGGTCGCGGTGCTGGAAGCGTTGGCGCGCGACGGCGAAATCGACCCCTCGGTTCCGGTCGCGGCCGCCCGCCAGTACAAGATCGATGACGTGCAGGCCGCCCGCGGGCAGAGCGCCGAGGCGGGGACGGCCACGTAGCGGGGTTTCGCTGGGACGCGAGCGCCCGGCCAGCCGGGCGGCGGGACGTGAGCATGCGGCCAGCCGCACATTCGGCGTCGAGCGTGCGGCTGGCCGCACACTCGACCGCGGCGCACAGCGCACCTCGCCGACGCTTTGGCGGTAACTTCCAAAAAGTGGCGTAGGTTTTAGGGGTGAATGACAACCCGTTCGCCGGCCCCTTCGCCAAGCAGCCCCGGTCGCCGCTCGAACTTCTGGACACCGTGCCGGATTCGGTCCTGCGCCGGTTGAAGCAGTACTCCGGCCGGCTGGCCACCGAGGCGGTCTCGGTGATGCAGGACCGGTTGCCGTTCTTTGCCGACCTGGAGGCCTCCCAGCGGGCCAGCGTCGCCCTGGTGGTGCAAACGGCGATCAACAACTTCGTCGAATGGATGCAGGACCCCCACAGCAACGTCAGCTACACCGCGCAGGCCTTCGAGCTGGTGCCCCAGGACCTCGCCCGCCGGATCGCGTTGCGGCACAGCGTGGACATGGTGCGCGTCACCATGGAGTTCTTCGAAGAGGTGCTGCCGCTGGTGGCCCGCTCCGAAGAGCAGCTGACCGCCCTGACCGTGGGCGTCCTGAAGTACAGCCGCGACCTGGCCTTCACCTCGGCCTCGGCCTACGCGAACGCGGCCGAGGCGCGCGGCACCTGGGACAGCCGGATGGAGGCCAGCGTCGTCGACGCGGTGGTCCGCGGCGACACCGGCCCGGAGCTGTTGTCCCGGGCCGCGGCGCTCAACTGGGACACCACCGCCCCCGCGACGGTCGTGGTCGGGGTCCCCGCGCCGGGCCCCGGCGGATCGACGGGACCGGGCGACGACCAGCGGGCCAGCCAGCACGTCCGCGACATCGCCGCCCGGCACGGCCGCGCCGCCCTCACCGATGTGCACGGCACCTGGCTGGTCGCTGTCGTATCGGGCCAACTGTCGCCCACCGACAAATTCCTCGGCGACTTGCTGGAGGCGTTCTCCGACGGCCCGGTGGTCATCGGGCCGACGGCGCCCATGCTGACCGCGGCCTACCACAGCGCCAGCGAGGCGATCTCCGGGATGAACGCCGTCGGCGGCTGGCGGGGGGCGCCCCGCCCCGTGCCGGCGCGCGAACTCCTGCCCGAACGCGCCCTGATGGGGGACGCCTCGGCGATCGTGGCGTTGCACACCGACGTCATGGGGCCGTTGGCCGCGGCGGGCCCCACGCTCATCGAGACCCTTGACGCTTACTTAGATTGTGGCGGCGCGATTGAAGCTTGTGCCAGAAAGTTGTTCGTTCATCCAAACACCGTCCGCTACCGGCTCAAGCGGGTCACCGACTTCACGGGGCGCGATCCCACGCAGCCCCGCGACGCGTATGTGCTGCGAGTGGCGGCGACGGTTGGCCAGCTCAACTACCCCACCGCTCCCGCTAGCGTCGGCACCAACGCGATGCCGCCGGTTCCGCTGCCGGTCAGGGCCGCTATTGGGGGTCAATCCGAGGCACAGTGACCCAGGCCACAGATCGCGGCGCGGTATCGAACATGTAGCTTACGGAGCTATTTTGTGGGGACTACACAAAAACCTAAGACGAGGTTCATAATCTGTTACACCCGCCAAAACCGTTTCCACAGTGTTCTCTTAAACACGTGATCGCATTGCTTGCGCCCGGACAGGGTTCGCAGACCGAGGGGATGCTCTCGCCGTGGCTCGACCTGCCGGGTGCCGCGGACCAGCTCGACCTGTGGTCGAAGGCCAGCGGCCTCGACCTGGTCCGGCTGGGCACCACCGCGTCGACCGAGGAGATCACCGACACCGCGGTCACCCAGCCCCTGGTCGTGGCGGCCACCCTGCTGGCCCACCAGGAGCTCACCAAGCGCGGCCTGCTGTCGTCCGCGGAACTCATCGTGGCCGGCCACTCCGTCGGCGAGATCGCGGCCTACGCGATCGCCGGTGTGATGGCCGCCGATGACGCCGTCGCGCTGGCCGCCACCCGCGGCGCCGAAATGGCCAAGGCCTGTGCCATCGAGCCGACCGGCATGTCCGCGGTGCTCGGCGGTGACGAGGCCGAGGTGTTGGCCCGCCTCGAGCAGCTCGACCTGTTCCCCGCCAACCGCAACGCCGTCGGCCAGATCGTCGCCGCCGGCCCGCTGACGGCGCTGGAGAAGCTGGCCGAGGACCCGCCGGCCAAGGCCCGCGTCCGCGCCCTCGGGGTGGCCGGGGCGTTCCACACCAAGTACATGGCTCCGGCCCTCGACCGCTACGCCGCCGCGGCAGCCGCGGTCGCGACCGCCGAGCCCACCGCCACGCTGCTGTCCAACCGCGACGGGCAGCCCGTCGCCTCGGCGGCGGCGGCGATGGACGCGCTGGTCGCTCAGCTCACCCAGCCGGTGCGCTGGGACCTGTGCACGGCCACCATGCGTGACCGGGAAATCACGGCGGCGGTGGAGTTCCCCCCTGCGGGCACTCTGACCGGAATCGCCAAACGCGAACTTCGGGGGGTTACGACCCGCGCCGTCAAAGCACCCGCAGACCTGGACGCACTGGCCGAACTCTAAAAGCCGCTTCCAGTACAACCACATACCGCTCTAAAGAACATTCTGTTCGATCAACACAACACATTACGAAGGGAAGAGGCTGTGGCCGTCACTCAAGAAGAAATCATTGCCGGTATTGCGGAGATCATCGAAGAGGTCACCGGTATCGAGCCGTCCGAGGTCACCCCGGAGAAGTCGTTCGTCGACGACCTGGACATCGACTCGCTGTCGATGGTTGAGATCGCGGTGCAGACCGAGGACAAGTACGGCGTGAAGATCCCGGACGAGGACCTCGCCGGTCTGCGCACCGTCGGTGACGTCGTCGCCTACATCCAGAAGCTCGAGGAAGAAGACCCCGAAGCCGCCGCAGCGCTGCGCGCCAAGCTGGAGTCGGAGAACCCCGACGCCGTTGCCAACGTCAAGGCGAGGCTGGAAGCGGACAAGTGAGCAAGCCTTCCACTGCCAATGGCGGTTACCCCAGCGTTGTGGTAACCGCCGTCACGGCGACGACATCGATCGCGCCGGACATCGAGAGCACGTGGAAGGGTCTGTTGGCCGGCGAAAGCGGCATCCACGTACTCGAAGACGAGTTCGTCACCAAGTGGGACCTGCCCGTCAAGATTGGCGGTCACCTCAAGGAGCCCATCGACGAGCACATGAGCAGGCTCGACCTGCGGCGTATGTCCTACGTCCAACGGTTGGCCAAGATGCTCAGCACTCAGCTCTGGGAATCCGCCGGCAGCCCGGAGGTCGACCCCGACCGGTTCTCGGTCGTGGTCGGCACCGGTCTGGGTGGCGCCGAGCGGATCGTGGAGAGCTACGACCTGATGAACGAGGGTGGCCCCCGCAAGGTGTCGCCGCTGGCCGTTCAGATGATCATGCCCAACGGCGCCGCGGCGGTGGTGGGCCTGCAGCTGGGCGCCCGGGCCGGGGTGATCACCCCGGTGTCGGCGTGCTCGTCCGGCTCGGAGGCGATCGCGCACGCGTGGCGCCAGATCGCAATGGGTGACGCCGACTTCGCCGTCTGCGGCGGTGTCGAGGGTCCCATCGAGGCGCTGCCCATCGCGGCGTTCTCCATGATGCGGGCCATGTCCACTCGCAACGACGAGCCCGAGCGTGCATCGAGGCCGTTCGACAAGGACCGCGACGGCTTCGTGTTCGGTGAGGCCGGGGCCTTGATGATCATCGAGACCGAAGAGCACGCCAAGGCCCGCGGCGCCAAGCCGCTGGCCCGGTTGATGGGTGCCGGCATCACGTCGGACGCGTTCCACATGGTCGCGCCGGCGGCGGACGGCGTGCGCGCCGGCCGGGCGATGCAACGGTCACTCGAGTTGGCTGGCTTGTCCCCCAAGGACATTGACCACGTCAACGCCCACGGGACGGCGACGCCGATCGGCGACACAGCCGAGGCGAACGCCATCCGGGTCGCCGGCTGCGAGCAAGCAGCGGTGTACGCGCCGAAGTCGGCGCTGGGCCACTCCATCGGCGCGGTCGGCGCGCTGGAATCTGTTCTCACGGTATTGAGCCTTCGGGACGGCGTGATACCGCCAACACTGAATTACGAAACGCCAGACCCTGAGATCGACCTTGATGTTGTCGCGGGCGAACCTCGCTACGGCGATTTCCGTTACGCGATCAACAACTCGTTCGGCTTCGGTGGTCACAACGTGGCGCTCGCCTTCGGGCGGTACTGAGCACGATGTCCGGTGACGACGCGGGCCGCAAGCGGCCCGAGGAGGAACCGGACAAGTACGGAAGGAACGTTCGCAAGACCCATGACAGAGCTGGTTACCGGGAAGACACTCCCGAACGTGGTCGTCACTGGCGTCGCCATGACGACCGCGCTGGCCACTGACGCCGAAAACACCTGGAAGCTGTTGCTGGACGGCCAAAGTGGTATCCGCAGGCTCGAGGACCCGTTCGTCGAGGAGTTCGACCTGCCGGTGAAGATCGGCGGGCACCTGTTAGAGGAATTCGACAGTCAGATGACCCGCGTCGAGCTGCGCCGGACGGGTTATCTGCAACGGATGTCCACCATCTTGAGCCGACGGGTCTGGGAGAACGCCGGCTCGCCGGAGGTCGATTCCGACCGCTTGCTGGTGTCGATCGGCACCGGCCTGGGCTCGTCGGAGGAGATGGTCTTCAGCTACGACGACATGCGCGCCCGTGGCATGAAGGCCGTCTCTCCGCTGGGTGTGCAGAAGTACATGCCCAACGGCGCCGCCGCGGCGGTGGGCCTGGAACGGCACGCCAAGGCCGGCGTGATCACGCCGGTGTCGGCGTGCGCGTCCGGTTCCGAGGGTGTCGCCCAGGCCTGGCGCAACATCGTTTTCGGTGAGGCCGACATCGCTATCTGCGGTGGGGTCGAGACCAAGATCGAAGCGGTGCCGATCGCGGCCTTCGCCCAGATGCGCATCGTGATGTCGACGAAGAACGACGACCCGGCGGGCGCGTGCCGCCCGTTCGACCGGGATCGCACCGGCTTCGTGTTCGGCGAGGCGGGCGCGCTCATGGTGATCGAGACCGAGGAGCACGCCAAGGCTCGTGGGGCCAACATCCTGGCCCGGATCATGGGTGCCAGCATCACTTCGGACGGTTACCACATGGTGGCGCCGGATCCCAACGGGCTCCGGGCCGGGTATGCGATGAGCCGGGCGATTCAGCTGGCCGGCCTGACTCCTGGCGACATCGACCACGTTAACGCGCACGCCACCGGCACTTCGGTGGGTGACGTCGCGGAGAGCAAGGCGATCGGCAACGCGTTGGGTAGCCACAAGCCGGCGGTGTACGCACCCAAGGCGGCTCTGGGTCACTCCGTCGGCGCGGTGGGTGCGGTCGAGTCGATCCTGACGGTGCTCGCCCTGCGGGACCAGGTCGTTCCGCCGACGCTGAACCTCGAAAACCAGGATCCCGAAATCGATTTGGACGTGGTGGCGGGTAAGCCGCGGCCGGGCAACTACCAGTACGCCATCAACAACTCGTTCGGATTCGGCGGGCACAACGTCGCCATCGCCTTCGGGCGGTACTGATCAGCGCTTCCTCACCAGAGAGCACACCGGAAACAAGGAGACCTGCGATGACAATCATGGCCCCCGCGTCGGTCGGCGAGTCGCTCGACCCCAGGGACCCGTTGCTGCGTCTGAGCAACTTCTTCGACGAGGGCAGCGTCGAGCTGCTGCACGAGCGTGACCGCTCGGGTGTGCTTGCGGCGTCGGGCACCGTCAACGGCGTGCGGACCATCGCGTTCTGCACCGACGGGACCGTGATGGGCGGTGCCATGGGCGTCGAGGGCTGTGCCCACATCGTCAACGCCTATGACACCGCCATCGAGGAGCAGAGCCCCATCGTGGGCATCTGGCACTCCGGCGGGGCGCGCCTGGCCGAGGGCGTCAAGGCGTTGCACGCGGTCGGGACGGTGTTCGAGGCGATGATTCGCGCGTCCGGATATGTCCCGCAGATCTCGGTGGTCGTCGGTTTCGCCGCCGGGGGTGCGGCCTACGGCCCCGCGCTGACCGACGTCATCGTGATGGCGCCAGAAAGCCGGGTGTTCGTCACCGGGCCCGACGTGGTGCGCAGCGTCACCGGTGAGGACGTCGACATGGCATCCCTCGGCGGCCCGGAGACCCACCACAAGAAGTCCGGCGTGTGCCACATCGTCGCCGACGACGAGCTCGACGCCTACGAGCGTGGCCGCCGCCTGGTCGGATTGTTCTGCCAGCAGGGTCATTTCGACCGCAGCAGGGCCGAGGCCGGTGACACCGATATCCACGCGCTGCTGCCCGAATCGGCTCGGCGGGCCTACGACGTACGTCCGATCGTGACCGCGATCCTGGATGACGAGACGCCGTTCGACGAGTTCCAGGCCAACTGGGCGCCGTCGATGGTGATCGGGCTGGGCCGGCTGTCCGGCCGCACGGTGGGCGTCCTGGCCAACAACCCGTTGCGGCTGGGTGGCTGCCTGAACTCCGAAAGCGCCGAGAAGGCAGCACGATTCGTGCGCCTGTGCGACGCGTTCGGCATCCCGCTGATCGTGGTCGTCGATGTTCCCGGCTACCTGCCCGGCGTAGACCAGGAGTGGGGCGGCGTGGTGCGTCGCGGCGCCAAGCTGCTGCACGCGTTCGGCGAGTGCACGGTTCCGCGCGTCACACTGGTCACCCGAAAGACCTACGGCGGGGCCTACATCGCGATGAACTCCCGCTCGCTCAACGCGACCAAGGTGTACGCCTGGCCGGACGCCGAGGTGGCGGTGATGGGCGCGAAGGCCGCCGTCGGCATCCTGCACAAGAAGAAGCTGGCCGCCGCGGCCGATCACGAGCGCGAAGCGCTGCACGACCAGCTGGCCGCCGAGCACGAGAAGATCGCCGGCGGCGTGGACAGCGCCATCGAGATCGGTGTGGTCGACGAGAAGATCGACCCCTCGCACACCCGCAGCAAG
Organism: Mycobacterium sp. E3251; assembly: GCF_001666835.1. GTDB lineage: Bacteria > Actinomycetota > Actinomycetes > Mycobacteriales > Mycobacteriaceae > Mycobacterium. The sequence goes on from NZ_LZJF01000027.1 coordinate 77,665, forward strand.
CTCACCGAGGCGCTGGCCCAGGCGCCGGCACGCCGCGGGCGCCACAAGAACATTCCGCTGTAAGTCCCACCGGCGCCGCCGCACCGCTCTCCCACCATTGGGCGACCCACGGATTTGATATCACCGGCGCTATCGAATACGGCAGGGCGGTCATGATCTGCAGAGGATCTTCGTAAGCGCCTGGCGCAGTTCGCCTTCCGGGTCCGCGGGCAGCGCATCGGCACGCCAGCCGACGAAATCGTCCGGGCGGATCAACAGCGCGCCTTCGGGAGTGAGCCCGGTGGCCGCCGCCCACTCGTCGCTATCGATGCGATGGGCGGCTACCGACACTGAAGCCGCGGCCGCACACCAGCGTTCGTCGCCGGTGAGCACGGTGAAGCCGGGCCCCAGCAGGTCGAGCGTCGACACGCCGTCGCGCACCCACAGGTGCGGAACCCGGGTGCCGGGCTGAGCGCGTAACTCCCCCACGAGATGCACGGCGTCCGAATCCGCCGCAGGCCCGTCGAGGCTCACGACCGCGGCCGAGCGGTATCGGTAACCGATGAGAAGTTCGAACATCGAGCACTCCTCGTCGGCCGGCAGTTGCGGGACCTCCCCGCCCGGGGACAGCACGGCCACCGTCGGGCCGGTCAGCGACTGCCGGGCGGCGAACCGCCCCACCGGGTGCCGCTCGGCCTGGTAGGTGTCCAGCAGTGCCGGATCGGCGGTCCCGTCCACCACGGCGGCCAGTTTCCAGGCCAGGTTGTGCGCACTCTGGATGGCGGTGTTGGCTCCCCCCGCCTTGAACGGCGGCATGGTGTGCGCCGAATCACCGACGAGAAAGGTTCGGCCACATTGGAATTGGTCGGCCACCTGCTCGTAGGGCTGCCAGGCCGCGACCTCGATGACGTCGATATCAATCCGCTCGCCGATCGCTTTGGTGAGCACATCGCGGCAGCGTTGCGGGGTGAACTGCTCCGAGGTCTCCCCGGTGGCGGGGAAGTACGTGGTGATGAACATCCCCAGCTCGCCGTCGACCAACAGAAAGATGCCATCCACATCAGAGTTCTTGACCTGCACGGCATCCCCGTCGGCCAACTGCGAGACGAACTTCGTCCAGGGCGCGCGGAAATAAATGAACACGACGAAGATCGGTAATGCGCCATGACCGGACGTGGTGATGCCCAGCCAGTTCCGGACCGGGCTGTGCACGCCGTCGGCAGCGACGAGGTAGTCGGCGTGGACAGTGTCGGACTCCCCGGTGTCGCGGTCGCGGACCACCGCGGTGACGCCCGCCCCGTCCTGCTCGAGCGACACGACTTCCGTCCCGTACCGCACCTCGCTACCCCGTCGGCGGGTGTCGGCGAGCAGGATCGGCTCCAGCCTGCTCTGCGGGCAGTACTGCGCGGCGGGCTCAGGGCTGAGCGCGTCAAGTCCCGCGAAGATCGAGTTCACGTCGATGGCCAGTCGTTCCTCGGCGCTGTTGAGCGTGGGCCTGACCATCATGGTCGAAACGTGGTCGGCGACCGCATGTACTTCGTCGCCGAGTCCCAGGCCGCGCAGGATTTCCAGGGTGCGGAAGCTCAGATTGCGGGCCTTCGGATAAATGAAGATCTCCCGCCGCTTCTCCACCAGTAGGGAGCGCACTCCGTGTTTGGCCAGCAGCGCCGAGGTGGCCAGGCCGGCGGCGCCGGCACCGACGATGAGCACGGGAACGCGGAGGGTCGTCATCCACAAAATGATAGTCGCTGTCATTCAGAATTGACAGTCACATTCAGTGCCACCGCGACCCGCTAACCGAACCGCGCGACGAGCTCCTCCGCCACCGCCACCACGCGCTCGCGATCGGACGCGACCAATCCGATGCGCGTCCGCCGATCCAGGACGTCCGAGACGTCCAGCGCGCCCTCGTGGGTGATGGCGTACTCGAATTCCGCCCGAGTGACGTCGATGCCCTCGGCGACCGGCTCGGCCGGGCGCTTGCAGGCGGCGCCCGCGACGACCTTTGCCGCCTCCGCGCCGTAGCGCCGCACCAGCGACGCCGGCAACCCGGCAACCGAGCCCGAGCCGGTCGACCCCGGGTTGCCGGGCGCGCCGATCAGCGGCAGGTCGTGGGTCCGGCACTTCGCGGCGCGCAGATGCCGCAGGGCGATCGCCCGGTCCAGCACATCCTGTGCCATGTAGCGGTATTCGGTCAGCTTGCCGCCGATCACGCTGATGATCCCCGACGCCGACTCGACGACGGCGTGCTCGCGCGAGACGTCGGCGGTGCGGCCCTCCCCGGTGTCGATCAGCGGCCGCAGGCCCGCGTACGCCCCGATGACGTCGGCGGGGCCGAGCGCGACCCCCAACGCGGTGTTTAGCGTTTCCAGCAGGAACGCGACCTCGTCCGTCGACGGCGTGGGCACGTCCGGGATCGGTCCGGGAGCATCTTCGTCGGTCAGTCCCAGGTAAACCCGGCCGAGCTGTTCGGGCATGGCGAACACGAACCGGTTCAGCTCGCCGGGTATCGGAACCGTCAGCGCCGCAGTGGGATTGCCGAAAGCCTCGGCGTCGAACACCAAATGGGTGCCGCGGCTGGGTCGCAGCCTCAACAGGCCGTCGATCTCGGCCGCCCACACCCCGGCCGCGTTGATGACCGCCCCGGCCGAGACGTCGAACGACTGCCCCGTGCGCTGGTCGGTCAGCCGCACCGAGGTGCCGGTGGCCCTCGAGGCCGCCACGTAGGTCAGGATCCGCGCGCCGTGCTGCGCCGCGGTCGCGCGGAC
>NZ_LZJF01000028.1 GCF_001666835.1 Mycobacterium sp. E3251
CACCGCGACCACGAACACGACGCCGGCGACGATGACCACCCACGCGACCACTTGACCCAGCCGACTGTGCGCGCCGAATCGATGCCCGTCCCCGGGGTGGCCGGTCACGGTGGTCGGTTCGCCGCTGGATTCAGGATTTTGCGTCATGCCCCAAACGATGGCACGGGTATACCCACCGGGGGTAGGGACCATTGGCCCTAGAAAAGGGCGTGGCCCATCTGGTCGGCTTACCTGATGGCCGGATTCACTCGGCGGGCCGCGCTCGCCGCGCTCGGCGCGGGCAGCGTCCTGGGTCTGGCGCATCTGCGTGCGCGCGTCTTTGGTCCTCCCTCGACCGCTATCCGCCTCACGGACGGGGGCGGTTTCATGGGCGCCGGTCACATGGACATGAGCCGCTACATGGAGATGTTCATGCGGCACAGCGAAATCGACCGGATCGTCGAGGACATCCCCGGCGGCGTGCGCACCACCACCGAATCGGCATCACCGGACCTGACCGCTCAACTGCAAGAGCATGTTTCGAGCATGTACGCCCACCTCGATCAGGGCACCGAAATCCGTTGTATGAGCCAGACCCAGGACGCTGCCCGCGCCGAGCGCGGCGAGCGCGGCCCGCCGAGTGAATCCGGCCATCAGGTAAGCCGACCAGATGGGCCACGCCCTTTTCTAGGGCCAATGGTCCCTACCCCCGGTGGGTATACCCGTGCCATCGTTTGGGGCATGACGCAAAATCCTGAATCCAGCGGCGAACCGACCACCGTGACCGGCCACCCCGGGGACGGGCATCGATTCGGCGCGCACAGTCGGCTGGGTCAAGTGGTCGCGTGGGTGGTCATCGTCGCCGGCGTCGTGTTGTGGTCGCGGTG
>NZ_LZJF01000029.1 GCF_001666835.1 Mycobacterium sp. E3251
CCGTGCTACACCCCATCCGGCGAGCCCTACTGGACGCCTCCGGGCGAGCCCTGCTGAGCGAACCGGCGCGGCGCGCACTTTTCCGAAGGCGGCCTAACGCGGGCTGAGTAACCGCTCAACGTATTTCGCGATCACGTCGACTTCGAGGTTGACCTGCGTGCCGACCGGGGCGCGGCCCAGCGTGGTCAGCTCGCGGGTGGTAGGGATCAGCGAAACCTCGAACCAGTCGGCGCCGAGCCCGGAGACCGTCAGCGAGATCCCGTCCACGGTGATCGACCCCTTCTCGACGACGTAGCGGGCCACCTCCGCGGGGATCTCGATCCGGACCACTTCCCAGTGCTCGGACGGCGCCCGGCTCACCATCCGCGGACCGGTCGTGACCTCCGACGCCGGGCACGGCGACTCGATCGCCGTCAACGGCGTCTGCCTGACCGTCGTCGAGCTGCTGCCGGACGGCCAGTTCACCGCCGACGTGATGGCGGAAACCCTCAACCGGTCCAACCTGGGCTCCCTGCAGGTGGGCAGCCCGGTCAACCTGGAGCGCGCCGCGGCGGTCAACAGCCGGCTCGGCGGGCACATCGTGCAGGGGCACGTGGACGGGACCGGGCAGGTGGTGAGCCGGGCGCCGTCCGAGCACTGGGAAGTGGTCCGGATCGAGATCCCCGCGGAGGTGGCCCGCTACGTCGTCGAGAAGGGGTCGATCACCGTGGACGGGATCTCGCTGACGGTCTCCGGGCTCGGCGCCGACTGGTTCGAGGTTTCGCTGATCCCTACCACCCGCGAGCTGACCACGCTGGGCCGCGCCCCGGTCGGCACGCAGGTCAACCTCGAAGTCGACGTGATCGCGAAATACGTTGAGCGGTTACTCAGCCCGCGTTAGGCCGCCTTCGGAAAAGTGCGCGCCGCGCCGGTTCGCTCAGCAGGGCTCGCCCGGAGGCGTCCAGTAGGGCTCGCCGGATGGGGTGTAGCACGC
>NZ_LZJF01000030.1 GCF_001666835.1 Mycobacterium sp. E3251
GGCGAACTGGCTGGCCGCCTCCTCGGCCGCCTTGAGCCGATTCGGTGCGACGTCGGTGGCCCGCATGGACTGCGACATGTCGATGACCAGGACGACGACGGCGCGGTTGCGCGGGATGCGCATGTCGTGGGTCGGGGTGGCCAGCGCGATGGTCAGCAGGACCAGGCTGAGCAGCGCGACGGCGATCGGGATGTGCCGCGTCGGCGACTGGGGCACGCTCGCCTCGGTGAACCGGCGCAACCGGCGTCGGCGACGCGCCTGGACCAGGACGTAGACGGCGAGCAAGGCCAGCGGTAGCAAACCGAACAACAGCATGCCCGGGCGCTGGAAGCCGTAGAGCGGTAACGGGCCGATCCCGGGAAGCGACACCCGCCAGTAAAGAGGAGACTCTCCGGGCCGTCAAACGGGGGCTATTCGCGCCTGAGCCGCCCGTCGACGAATTGCTCCAACTTCTCCCATTCCCGCACCGCCGCGGCGTACGGCGCCGAGGGCTTGCCGACCGAGCCGGGCTCGACCACGTAGGCCACCAGCTTGCCCAGCGGGCGGCTCGTCTCCAGCGCCTTGTCGACCGTGCCCTCCTCGGAGTAGTCGCCGATGTCGCGGAGCAGTTCGACGGCCAGGTCCAGCTGGTCGCGGTCCACCGCGTCCGGCCCGTCGGCGATGTCGTCGGCCAGCCCGCTGAGCACGTAGACGTTGTCCTCGGTGACCTTGACTTCCAGCGAACCGTCGGTGGCGGCGGTGCGGATGTCGTCGTAGGTGCTCAGGTCGGCCAGGTCGTGGTCGTGCTCGTCGGCGAGATAACGGGCCAGCGCCCGTTCGGAGGTGAACACGCTGATGCGCCCGTTGCGGCCCAGGAAGATCGGGCGGTCGTCGAGGTAGCACCGCAGGGTGTAGAAGGTGCCTGAACTCGTCATGATCCGAATCGGATCGATGCCGACCTGCTGCCAGAAATCCTCGTCGCTGCCCAGGATTACGGTGTCACCGGCCGCGCGGGGCTCCTCGGCGTCGGCCTCCACGGGCTCGTCGGCCTCGGCGTCGGCCTCCTCGTCGGCCTCGGCGTCGGCCTCCTCGTCGGCCTCGGTGTCTTCCGCCTCTTCCTCTTCCTCGGGCTCTTCGGCCAGCTCGTCGGCGGCCTTGGCCGACAGCTTGGTGTCCACCTCGGGGGTGGTGACGATGTCCTCGATCGCGCTGAGCACGTCGTCCCAGCTGCGCGCGATGATCTCGCCGAGCGCGTTCCAGCGCTTGAGGCCGGCCTTGCCGCTGAAGTGGTCGATCCCGCCGGACACGGTGCCCAGCGTGGGATTGCCGTTGAAGAACTTCGACACCGCCGCGAGCTCGCACACCGACCCGATGGACGAGACCAGCGCCAGCGTGCGGGCCAGCCCGGTCACCGACTCCTCGGTCGGCTTCTCCGACACCAGCTCCTCGACCGCGACCAGATCGAACTGCTTGTCGTCGGCGGGCGAGAACTTGTGCGCGTGCGCCGCGGTCAGGTCCTTCCACGCGGGGTGGTCGGCCAGGTCGTTGTCGGTGTCGGAGCGCACGAACGCGACCAGGTCGGCGACCGAGGAGAAGACGTACAGGTCCTCGTCCTTGCCCAGGAACGCCTCCCACTCGTCGCCGGCGTCGCGCCAGCGGGGCGCCCACACGGTGTAGCGGTCGCCGTCGGACAGGCTCAGGCGGATGGGCACGAGGTCAGCAGCCATGCGGCACACAATAGCGACGGCGGGGGAGGACCCCTGCCGTCGGGAGCGGCTAGCCCCAGATATCGGTGATCGGTGGCGCGCTGGCCGCGTATCCGGTTTTGGGCAGCCCGTACATCTGCTCGATCGTGGACAGCACGCTGTAGTGGTTGATCTGCTCGCTGTAATTGCCGGGACGGATGTGGGCGCCGTAAAAGATCGTGGGGATCTGGTTGCGGCTGCCGTTATCGTCCTCGTCGAACGTCACGATCAGCAGGCTGTTGTTGGCCGCCGCCCAGTTGGCGTAGCCCGACAGCTGCCGGTTCAGCCAGGTGTCGGCCTGAGCGATCGAGCCGTCGTGCATGTTGTCGTCGTTGTTGGGGATGACGAACGACACGGTGGGCAGGCTGGCGTAGTTGCCCATCGGGAACGCGGAGAACGGCAGCGAGTTCGCCGGCGGCACGTTGGTGAAGTTGGCCCAGGGCACGTGCTTGCGCGCGTACTTGCCGGCGCTGCACGCCGGCGAGCCGACCGCGGGCAGGCCCTCGGCGAATCCGACGAATGTGTAGCCGGTGGCCAGCAATTCGGAACCCAGGTTGGGCGCGGCGCCGCCGTTGATGGGGCACTGGTCCGTCGTCACCCCGAAGGTGTTGCCGGCGAACAGCGCCAGGTAATTCGGCTCGCTGGGGTGCGTTTCGGCGAACGATTGCACCATGTTTGCCCCACCCGCGGCCAGCGCGGTGATGAAGGGCGCCGACTTGTTGCCGATGATGCCGTTTTCGGAGCGGTTCTCCTCGACCACGATCACGATGTGTGCCGGCTGCGGAATGGCCGCTGCCACCAGGCCTATCCGCGGAGTCAGCGGGCTGGCCGCCAGCGCGACCAGGGCCAGCGCGCCGAGTGCCCCAAGGACGCGAAATGCCCTGCCCGTCAACCCTGTTGAATCCGCGATTCCGTTCAGCACTACGGGAGCATATGGGCGGACCGGGCAGGTCGCCGGCGGCGACGCGGGCGGCTTCAGCGGGGCGTTAGCGAACTGCGGCCGGATCGTTATATAAGGTCAAACACCGTGGAGGTGCGCGTTGTCGATCACCCGCTGGCGGTCGCCCGGCTGACGACGATGCGCGACGAACGCACCGACAACGAGGGCTTCCGGGCGGCGTTGCGGGATCTGACCGCGATGCTGATCTACGAGGCCACCAGGGACGCCGTCCGAGAGAATTTTCCGATCCGCACACCGGTGGCCGAGGCGCAGGGAGTGCGGCTGGCCAAACCGCCCCTGCTGGTGCCGGTGTTGCGGGCCGGACTGGGCATGGTGGACCAGGCGCTCGCGCTCCTGCCGCAGGCCGCGGTCGGCTTCGTCGGCGTGGCCCGCGACGAGGAAACCCACCGGGCGACTGGATATTTCGAGTCGCTGCCCGACGAGCTGGCCGGCCTGCCGGTGTTCGTCATGGATCCGATGCTGGCCACCGGCGGGTCCTTGCAGCACACCGTTGGCCTGCTGCTGGATCGCGGTGCGGCCGACGTCACGGTGCTGTGCGCGGTGGCCGCGCCCGAAGGCGTTGCCGCGCTTGAGAAGAAGGCTCCCAGGGCGCGCCTGTTCACCGTGGCGGTCGACGACGGACTCAACGAGAACGCCTACATCGTGCCGGGTCTCGGCGACGCGGGCGACCGTCAATACGGGCCGCGCTAGCCCCATTACCAGCGCTGCGCCGAAGACACCAGCTCGTCGCGCATTGCCCCGGCCCGCCGCCGGGCGTCGTCCAGCTCGCCGGTGACCGCGCAGCGAACCTCCATGTAGCACTTCAGCTTCGGCTCCGTCCCGGATGGCCGCACCACCAGCCGGACCGACGCTTCGTCGTCGCCGCCGGTGAAGATCAGCGCGTCGGCGATGTCGGTGACGGTCGCGGTGAACCCGGCCAGCGTTTCCGGTGGCGTCTCGCGCAGCCGCCGCATCACCTCGGCGGCCTCGGCGGCGTCGGCGACGCGGCGCGACACCGCCGCGACGTCGTGCACGCCGTAGTGCCGGGCGAGCTCGTCGAGCGCGTCGGAAACCGAACGTCCCCGGTCTTTGAGCGCGGCCACCAGGTCGCACACCAGCACCGCGGCGCTGATGCCGTCCTTGTCGCGCACGGCCTCCGGGTCGACGCAGTGCCCGATCGCCTCCTCGTACGCGTACACCAGCGTGCCGCCCGGCACGTCGGCGTCGGCGCGCGCCAGCCACTTGAAGCCGGTGAGCGTTTCGACGTGGGTGGCCCCGTACCGGCGCGCGATGGCCGCCAGCATCCGTGAGGACACCACGGTGCTGGCCACCACCGCCGCTCGCGGATCGGCGACCCGCGACAAGATGTAATCGCCCAGCAGCCAACCGGTTTCGTCACCGGACAGCATCCGCCAGCCCGAGCCGGCCGGGACGCCGACCGCGCACCGGTCGGCGTCGGGATCCAGCGCGATCGCGACGTCGGCCCTGACCTCTTCGGCCAAAGCCAGCAGCGCGTCGGCGGCGCCGGGCTCCTCGGGATTGGGGAAGGCGACGGTGGGAAAGTCGGGGTCCGGCGCGAACTGCGCGCCCACGGTGTGGATTTGGCCGACGCCGGCGCGTTGCAACGCTGCCACGGCCACGGTGCCGCCGACCCCGTGCAGCGGGGTCAAGGCCACCCGCACCGAACCGGTGCCGCGCCGCACCGCCGCGGACCGGGCGATGTAGCGCTCGACCAGGTCGGTGCCGGTGGGTTGCACCGGAGCCCGGTGGATTTCGTCGGCCGGGGGTGCGGCGGCCATCGCGGCCTCGATCTCGCGGTCGGTGGGGGAGACGATCTGGATGCCGCCGTCCGTGTAGACCTTGTAGCCGTTGTCGGTCCGTGGGTTGTGCGAGGCGGTGATCTGTATCCCGGCGGCGGCGCCGGTGTGGCGCACGGCGAACGCGACCACCGGTGTCGGCACCGGCCCGGGCAGCAGCATGACCGAGAAGCCTTGGGCGGCAAGCACTTCGGCGGTGACGGTGGCGAAAACGGCGGAGCCGTGCCGGGAGTCGCGCCCGACGATCACCGGCGAGCCGGCCAGGCCCCGATCGTCGAGCACCCGCGCGACCGCCCAGGTTGCGCGCGACACCACCGCGACGTTCATGGCGTCGGGCCCGCCGCGCACCGGGCCGCGCAGGCCCGCCGTGCCGAACCGGAGCGGGTGGGCGAATCGCGCGGCCAGCTCGTCGGGCGCGCACGCGGCGAGCTCGGCGGCCGTCGCCGGGTCGGGATCGTGTGCGATCCAGTCCTCGGGCGTCATCTCAGAACCGGGCTACGACGTCGGCCAGCAGCGCGCCCATTCGGCCGGCCGACGCGGCGCCGGCGGCGAGCACCTCCGCGTGGCTCAGCGGCTCACCACTGATCCCGGCGGCCAGGTTGGTGACCAGCGACACCCCCAGCACCTCGGCGCCGGCCGCCCGGGCGGCGATGGTCTCGTGCACGGTCGACATGCCGACCAGGTCGGCGCCCAGCATCCGCAGCATGCGCACCTCGGCCGGCGTCTCGTAATGCGGGCCCGGCAGGCCGGCGTAGACGCCCTCGGCCAGTCCCGGGTCGTCCTGGCGGGCGAGGTCCCGCAGCCGCGGCGAGTAGGCGTCGGTCAGGTCCACGAATTGCGGTCCGACCAGCGGCGAACGCGCGGTCAGGTTGAGGTGATCGCTGATCAGCACCGGCTGGCCCACCGTCAGGTCGGGCCGCAAGCCGCCGGCCGCGTTGGTGAGCACGACGATGCGCGCGCCCGCCGCGCAAGCCGCCCGCACCGGGTGCACGACGTGGCACAGATCATGGCCCTCGTAGGCGTGCACGCGACCGACCAGCACCAGCACCCGGCGCTCGCCGATGCGCGTCGAGATCAGCTCACCGGTATGCCCGACGGCGGTCGGGGGCGCGAACCCGGGCACGTCGGCCTGCGGCAGCACGGCGACCGGGGAGCCGAGCGCGGAAACCGCTGGGCGCCAACCGGATCCGAGCACGATGGCGACGTCGTGCCCGGGCACGCCGGTGCGCTCCCCGATGACCTGCGCCGCCCGCAGCGCGAGCTCGGCGGGGTCGAGCGGGGGTTCGGCCACAGTGGGGGAGCTTAGCGGCGCGGTGGCACACGCCGGAATATGTGAAAATCTGCCGCATGAATCTTCGTAAGTGGCCGATTGCCGGCCTGGCCGTCGCCGTTGCGGTGGCGGCTCTTTCGATCGCCACCGGTCCGCTGGCGCCGGCGCGGGCCGACGGATGTCCCGACGTTCAGCTCATCTTCGCCCGCGGCACCGCCGAGCCGCCCGGTCTCGGGGTCGCCGGAGACGCGCTGCTCGCCGCGCTGCAGCCGGCCCTCGGCTCGCGCAGCGTCGACGCGTACGCGGTGAACTACCCGGCCAGC
>NZ_LZJF01000031.1 GCF_001666835.1 Mycobacterium sp. E3251
GCTCCGCCAAGAGCACCACCGCGGCCGCGCTGCACGAGACGGCGGCCGGCGCTTACACCGCGGCACTGGCCGCTATGCCGACGATGCCCGAGCTCGCCGCCAACCATGCGACCCACGCGGCGCTGGTGGCGACGAATTTCTTCGGCATCAACACCGTCCCCATCGCGGTGAACGAAGCCGACTATGCGCGCATGTGGGTGCAAGCGGCCACGACCATGACCACCTACCAAGCGGTCAGTGCATCCGCCCTCGCGGCGGTTCCCGTCACCGCGCCGGCACCGGCGATCGTCACCCCGGGCGCGGAGGCGAGCGTCGCGAGCGTGCAGGCCGCCGACACCCAGGCGACGCAGACCTATCCGTCCTGGCAGGACCAGCTCACGGCGTGGCTGCAGCAGTACACCAAGAATTTCGCGTGGCCGGTTTCCAAAGACCTCAATCCCGGTGGCTGGCCGTTCCCGCCGGTGCCGTTCGTCAACGGCCTGGCGTCCTTCTTCGGCCAACTGGGTTTCTCGCCGGCCCTCTCCAGCGCGCTCGGCTGGGCGATTTTCCACACGCTGATGATCTTCTGGCCCTTCATGCAGGCCGCGATCCAGATGGCCGTGGTGCTGGCGCCGATGGTCGTGTTCGTCCTGGGCGCCGCCGCGGCAGGGGGAGCGGCGGCGGCAATCACCGCGGTCAGCGTCGCGGCCCCGCTCTCGGTCCCCGCGCCGCTGCCTGCGGCCGCGCCGGCACCGGCGCCGATGGCGTCCGCGCCGAGTCCGACCATCAGCACCGCGCCGGCAAGCGTGAGCAACGCCCCGACGATGTCCAGCGCGCCCGCATCGACGGTGGCCTCCCAGGCCGGCGCCGGACCGGTCGGCGGCGGGCCGGGCGCCGGTTTCAGTCCCACGGCCACCGACGGCGTCGGCGCGGGCATGTCCGATGCCCTCTACGCGGTGGGACTGTCCGGGCTGGCGGCGCGCGGCAGCGCGAGCGGGCGGGCGCGCCGCAAGTCCGAGGAACCGGCGCCCGACGAGGTCGACGCGCCGGCCGCGGTCGCGGCGGCGGCAGCGGCGAAGAAAAAGGCGCGAGCCCGTCGGCGTCGCGCCGGGACGGCCACGGACCGCGCGTACCGCTACGAATTCATGGACCTCGACGGGGACTCGGGTGTGGACGAGGGAGGTGCGGACACCGTGCGCGACTCGGGTCAGGGCGCGGGATGGCTCGGATTCGCCGGGGCCGCACCGAAATCCGGTATCGCCCAGCCCGCCGGGTTGGCCACGCTGACCCGAGACGGGTTGCGCGACGGCCCCACGGTACCGATGATGCCCAGCAGCTGGGGCAACGACGATTAACCGACCGGGTAGCGCCTTGGCGTGAACACGCGGTCGCCGGAATCGCTTGCGTGCCACTGGGTTTGCGAGGAGCCGACGATCAGCAGGCAGCGCATGTCCACCTCGCCGGGGTCCAGATCGGCCAGCCGCACCACGCGAACGTCCTCGTCGGGCCCAGAAACGTTGCGGCCGATCACCACCGGCGTCCCGGGCTCGCGATGTTCCAGCAGCAGGTCGCGCATCGCGCCGACCTGCCAGGTTCGCGTCTTGGACGCCGGGTTGTAGATGGCCAGCACCAGATCGGCGGCGGCCGCGGCGGCCAGCCGCTGCGAGATGATTTCCCACGGCTTGAGCCGGTCAGACAGCGAGATCACCGCGTAGTCGTGGCCTAGCGGGGCGCCGACGCGGCTGGCGACGGCCTGGGCGGCCGTCATCGCCGGAATGACTCGAACCCGCACCCCCGGCCACTCTTTGGCCTCTTCCAGCACGGCAGTGGCCATGGCGAAGACTCCGGGGTCGCCGGACGACACCACCGCCACGGACCGCCCCTGCTCGGCCAACGTGCAGGCCAGCCGGGCGCGCGCCGGTTCGTCGGTGTTGTCGCTCGGGTGCCGCCGCTGGCCGTCGCGCACCGGGACGCGGTCCAGGTAGCCGCCGTAGCCGATCAAGTCAGTGGCGCCGGCCAACTCGCGCCGACTCTGCGGCGTCATCCAATCGGTGTCGCCGGGCCCCAGGCCCACGACCGCGACGGTGCCGGCATGGGGTGACCGCCGTCCGCGGCGGCCGCCCGGCAACATGGCCAGCGAGAAATACGGCACGCCCGCCTCGTCGACCTCGGCGGCGGGCATGATGCGCTGCCCGCCGGTGCTGGCGCGCTCGACGTAATAGGCGTCGTCAAGCTGTCCGGACGCCGAAAGCGCTTCCCGCACAGCCTGATACGAGCGACCAAGCTTCAGCACCACGGCGGCGTCGGCGTCGGCCAGGCGGCGGGTCAGCTCGGCGACCGGCAGGGTGCCCGGCAACACGGAGAGCACCTCGTCACCGGCCACCAACGGCGTCGCGATGGCCGCCGAAGCGGCGCTCACCGAGGTCACCCCCGGCACGATGACGGCGTCGAACCGCTGCGTCAGCCGGGTGTGCAAGTGCATGTACGAGCTGTAAAAGAGTGGGTCGCCCTCGGCGAGTAGCGCCACATTGCGGCCCGCGTCGAGGTGGGCGGCGATACGCGTGGTGGCTTCGGCGTAGAAGTCCTCCAGTGCGCCGGCGTAGCCGCCGGGGTGGTCGGTCGCCTCGGTGGTCACCGGGTAGACCAGATGCTCCTCGATCTGACCGGGCCGCAAGTATGGTTCGGCGATGCCGCGCGCGATGCTGCGGCCATGCCGGGCGCTGTGGTAGGCCACCACATCGGCCTCGCCGATCACCCGGGCCGCCTTGACGGTCACCAGTTCCGGGTCACCGGGACCCAGCCCGACTCCCCATAGGGTGCCGCGGGGCGTCATTCGCGGTCGCTCGCGATCGCGTTGACGGCGGCGGCGGCCATGGCGCTGCCGCCGCGGCGGCCCCGTACCACCAGATACGACATCCCGCGCGGACGGTCGATGAGCTCTTGCTTGGACTGGGCGGATCCGACGAATCCGACCGGGCCACCCAGCACGCCGGCCGGCGGGGCGACCCCTTCGTCGATCAGCTCGAGCAGCCGGAACAACGCGGTCGGCGCGTTGCCGATCGCCAGTACGGCGCCGGGGAGCCGGTCGGCCCACAGCTCCACCCCGGCCGCCGATCGAGTGGTGCGCCGCCGCGCGGCCAGCTCGGCGGCGCGCGGATCGGCCACCAGCGACACCACGTCGTTGCCGGCCGGCAGCCGCGTAGCGGTGATCCCGGCCGCCACCATCGACGAATCGCACAGCACCGGGGCACCGCCGCGCAGGGCGGCACCGACGCGCGCGGCGACGTCGTCCGTATAGGCGACATGCTCGGCGACGTCGACCTGCCCGCAAGTGTGGATCAACCGGACCACCACCCGGGCGATGTCATCGGGGAACCGGTTCAGGTCGGCTTCCGCGCGAATGGCCGCGAACGACTGGCGATAGATCTCAGCTGCGTCGCGGATGTAGTCGAGCACCCGATTACCGTAGCTGGCGGTATCCGTCGCCAGTCGCGAGCAGCACCTCACCCGCCAACGGGCTACCGCAGGCGCGGTCGCAGCCGACGAAGTGGCGATGCACCGCCGAGTCCGCGCCCAGCGCCTGCGCGGCGTCGGCCCGCACGTCGGCGACCGAGTGCGCGCACCCAGGGCTGCCGGTGCAGGCGCTGACGTTCAGCCAGGGGGAGTTTTCGTCGAAGATCAGACCCAATGGCGCCAGCACCCGGAGCGCGACGTCGGCGACGGCCTCGTCGAGATCGCACACCAACACCGATCGCCAGGGTGTGATCACCAGCGGCGCCTCGATCGCCGCCAGGTATTCCGCGACGCGCGCGGACAGCACCCCCAGCGGCACCGCGGCGCCCAGCGCCACCCGGCCATCATCCTGGTTGATCCAGCCCACCGGTGGCTTGGTGACGGCGGGAAAGCGGACGGCGCCCAGTTCCGCGCCTGGCAGCAGGCTTTCGACGTCGTCCAATTCCTTGATGCGCCAAGCGGTTCCACGCGTGGTCGCAAACCGGGTCGCGATGACGACCAGCGTCTCGACCACCTCATCGGCCGCCAGCCGGATACCGGTGTCGCGCCCGGCAAGCAGCAGCTCGCAGCCGTCGGGGAGCGCGTGCACGCCGACGTCGGCGCACAGGCCCGATACGTCGGCGCGCCCGTCATCGAAGCTGAACCAGAATCGGCCGCCCAAATCGGCGAGCCTCGGCTCGGCGCAGATGGCGGCGTCCAGCTCGGCCACCCACGGCCGCACGTCGCGATTCCCGCCGGCGCGCCCGGACAGCGGCGACGCGACGATATTGCGGACGCGCTCGTGGGTCTCCGAGGGCAACAGCCCGGCGTGGGCGATCGCCTCGGCGGCCGCCGCCACGTCGGTGATGCCGCGCAACTGCACATTGCCGCGCGCGGTGAGCTCCAGCGTCGATGAGCCATACGCGCTCGCCACGTGTGCCAGCGCCGCCAGCTGAGCGGCCGTCAGCATGCCGCCCGGCAGCCGGATCCGCGCCAGGGCGCCGTCGGCCGCCCGGTGCACCTGTAGCGCACCCGGGCAAGCGTCGGTGTCGCGCGTCCTGGCCATGTGCCCACGCTACCGAGGGGGTCCCGGTCTCGCGCCGAACGTGCACTCACGGCGAGATTCCGGCGGTTTTTTCGCCCTGAGCGCACGTTCGAGATTGAAGCTTCGCCGACCTGGGCACCCTCGTGCCCGTGCAGACAGTGGAGTACGCCCCAGCCCGCTTTGCGGATGTCTACGGCGACTCGACCCGGCCCACCGTCCTGCTGTGGCACGGCATGCAGACCGACGCCCGCGCCGCCTTCGGTCCCCTCGCCGGCATGCTCGCCGAGCACGGCGCGTCGGTGATTGCGCCGGATTGGAATTCTCACGCCGACGACGGCGGGCGCGGGGACCTGCTGCGATCGCTCGACTTCGCCCGCGGCTTCGCCGACGCTCCCGACCGCATCGTGCTCGTCGGGTGGTCGATGGGAGGCGTCGCCGCGGCGGCCGTGACGCTGTACGGCGACGCCCAATTGGCGCACACCGTTTGTCTGGCGGGCGCCTTCATGGTCCCCGACCCGATCTTCGGTCGACGCGTCGACGACGGGCTGCCCACCGGCCGAGTCGGCACGCCGTTCACGTTGCTGCACGGCCTGGCTGACGACGTGGTTCCCGCGACGGCCAGCAAAGATTTCGCCGAACGCCTCCAACGGGTCGGCTGGCCTGTCGAGTTGGTGGAGCTGGCGGCCGATCACGGGTCGATCGCCGGCGCCGACTACGACGCCGTCGCGGATCGCTACGAGCCGGGCAAGAGCGACGAGGCGCTGCGGGTTGCCGGAGAGGTCGCCGCCCGGATCGCGGCGACTCTACGGTACGAATGATGGGTGGCTGAGCCGACCATCCTTTTGCTGTCGACGTCCGATACGGACCTGATCAGCGCCCGCTCCAGCGGGAAGAACTATCGGTGGGCCAACCCGGCACGCCTGGATGAAAGCGAACTTCCGGACCTCCTCGACGACGCCGAAATCGTCGTCGTCCGCATCCTCGGCGGCTACCGCGCCTGGCAGAGCGGCATCGACACGGTGATCGCCAGCGGTGTGCCGACGGTGTTGGTCAGCGGCGAGCAGGCCGCCGACGCCGAGCTGACCGGCCTGTCCACGCTCGCCGCCGGCATCGCGGTGCAGGCGCACATCTACCTGGCGCACGGCGGGGTGGACAACCTGCGCCAGCTGCACGCCTTCCTGTCCGACACCGTGCTGATGACGGGTTTCGGGTTCAGCCCGCCGGTGGTCACACCGACCTGGGGCGAGCTGGAGCGGCCTGCCCGCGACGCCCAAGGTCCCACCATCGCCGTGTTGTACTACCGGGCGCAGCAGCTGGCCGGCAACACCGGCTACGTCGAGGCGCTGTGCCGGGCCATCGAGGACGCCGGCGGGCGGCCGTTGCCGGTCTACTGCGCGTCGCTGCGCACCGCCGAACCCGAACTGCTGCAACGGCTGAGCGACGCCGATGCGATGGTAGTCACCGTGCTGGCCGCCGGGGGACTGAAGCCGGCCACGGTGTCCGCCGGCGGCGATGACGACAGTTGGAACGTCGAACACCTTGCGGCCCTGGACATTCCGATCCTACAGGGGTTGTGCCTGACCAGCTCCCGGGCGCAGTGGAGCGAGAACGACGACGGGCTCAGCCCGCTCGACGTCGCCACCCAGGTGGCGGTGCCCGAGTTCGACGGCCGCATCATCACCGTCCCGTTCTCCTTCAAGGAGATCGACGACGACGGGCTGATCTCCTACGTCGCCGACCCGGAGCGGTGCGCGCGGGTCGCCGGCCTGGCGGTCCGGCACGCGCAGCTGCGCCACGTCGCCCCGGCCGACAAGCGGGTGGCGCTGGTGTTTTCGGCGTATCCGACGAAGCACGCCCGGATCGGCAACGCGGTGGGTCTGGACACTCCGGCCAGCGCGGTCGCGCTGCTGCGGGCGATGCGCGAGCGTGGGTATCAGGTGGGCGGGCTGCCCGGGGTCGATGCCGACGACGGGGACGCCCTGATCCACGCCTTGATCGAGCGCGGCGGCCAGGACCCCGATTGGCTGACCGAAGGCCAACTGGCCGGCAACCCGATACGCGTGTCCGCCAAGGATTACCGCGACTGGTTCGCCACCCTGCCCGCCGAGCTGACGGACGCGGTGAGCCGGCATTGGGGTCCGCCGCCCGGCGACCTCTTCGTGGATCGCACGCACGACCCCGACGGTGAAATCGTCATCGCCGCATTGCAAGCGGGCAACCTGGTGCTGATGGTGCAGCCGCCCCGCGGCTTCGGGGAGAACCCGGTGGCGATCTACCACGACCCGGACTTGCCGCCCAGCCACCACTATCTGGCCGCCTATCACTGGCTCGACACCGGATTCGGTTCGCACGCAGTGGTGCACCTGGGCAAGCACGGCAACCTGGAATGGCTGCCCGGCAAGACGTTGGGCATGTCGGCGGCCTGCGGATCCGACGCGGCGTTGGGGAACCTGCCCCTCATCTATCCCTTTCTGGTCAATGACCCCGGTGAGGGCACCCAGGCCAAGCGACGGGCGCACGCGGTGCTCGT
>NZ_LZJF01000032.1 GCF_001666835.1 Mycobacterium sp. E3251
ACCGGCCGGCCCGCAAGCGAACTGGCTTGCGCGGCAAGCTCTTCGACCATCGCCACACCCTCGGGCCTGCGAGTGCCGTGCGCGACCATGATCAGCGCCATGGGGAATCCGCCCGCTGCTCGGTCGCGAGCCGGTATCCACGCTTGACCACCGTCGCGATGATGTTCTTGTCTCCCAGAGCCGTTCGCAGCCGCAGCACGGCCGTGTCGACGGCGTGCGGGTCGTTGCTGTTGCCGGGCAGCGCGCGTAGCAGGTCACCGCGGGCGACGACGTCGCCGGGGCGTTTCGCCAGCGCGCGCAATATCCCCATGCCGGACGGGGACAGCACCTTGATCGAGCCGTCCACCAGCACACACGTGCCCCGAATATCGAGCGTGTGGCCGGCGGCGTCCACCGTGCACGAGCCGAGCAACGGTAGCTCTTCGGCGATATGACGGGCCAAGGCGCCCAACCGCATTCGTTCCGGCGATGACGTCGGCACGCCTTTGCGGATCAACGGCTTGGAGGTGACCGGGCCGACGCACATCGCGTGCACGTCGCTGCGCAGGGCGCCCAGCACCTGGTCTTCGATGTCCAGCTCACGGCTGCGCTCCAGCACCGCCGCGGCCGCGGGCGCCGACGTGAAGGTGACCGCGTCGAACTGCCGTCCCGCGACCCCGGTCACCAGCTGATCGAACGTGCCGCCCAACGGCGTTGGCTTCCACCGGTACACCCGGACGGGCACCACCTCGGCACCCGCCAGGCGCAAGCCACCGAGGAATTCCGGGAAGGGATCCCACGCGTCGGCGGCGCCGTGCAACTGGACCGCAACCCGCAGTCCGGCCACCCCCGAGTTGAGCAGGTATTCCAGCACCTCCTGCGAGGACTCGGAGTCCGGCGACCACTCCTCGTGCAGGCCGGCGGCGCGCAGCGCGCCGGTCGCCTTCGGTCCGCGCGAGACGACCCGGGCCGACGACAGCGCGGCGATGAGCTGGTTCACCAGCCCCCATCCCTCGGCCGCGGCGAGCCAGCCGCGGAACCCGATGCCGGTGTGAGCGACCAGGATGTCGGGCGGATCGGCGATCAATGCCTCGGTGTTACGGTGCAGTTCGTCGTCGTCGGGCAGCGCGATCATGTTGATTGCGGGTGCGCTGCACACCTCGGCGCCCTGTCTGCTGAGCAGCGCGCACAGCTCCTCGGAGCGCCGAGCGGAGGTCACCGCGATGCGATAACCCGTCAGCGGCGGGGAGTCGGGCCGGGCCATATCACCTGTGTATGCCTGTCAGATTTCCGTTGCGTTACCCGGCAATTGCTTGCGCATTGCCCACAGTGAGGGCGCCCTCACACGCGTGCCAGCGCGTCTGCCGTCTCACCGTCCGCCGCCTCGGCGGGCAGCGCCGGCCGCCGTACGTACACCGTCCACGTGATGATCGCCGCCACGACGTAAGAGGCGAGGAACGCCACATATGCCGACGTCTCCGTCCCGGTGGCCAGGTAGGACTGGCGCAGCGCGAGGTTGATGCCCACGCCGCCGAGTGCGCCCACCGCGGAGCAGACGCCGATCAACGATCCGGACTTGGCGCGCGCCCAGTGGCGCCGCTCCTGCTCGCCCATCTGGAGAGCGCGGCTGCGCGCCTCATAGACCGAGGGGATCAGCTTGAACACCGATCCGTTGCCCATCCCGGACAGGATGAACAGCACCATGAAGCCGACGACGTAGCCGATCATGCTGGTCGAGCGCGCCCCGGCATTGTGGTCGTCGAAAGTGCTGATGATGACGAGCAATCCGGCGCCCAGGGTCATCCCGGCGAGCACGCCGAGCGTGACCCTGCTGCCGCCCTTGCGGTCGGCCAGCCGGCCACCGTAGATGCGCGCCAGCGAGCCGAGCAGCGGTCCGACGAAGGCCACCTGCGCGGCGTGCAGCGCCGCGTGCTTGGCGCTTTCGCCGTTGGCCAGGAAGTTGACCTGCATCACCTGACCGAAGGCGAACGAGAACCCGATCCAGGAGCCGAAGGTGCAGATGTAGAGCAGGGAGATCACGTAGGTGTCGCGTTCGGCCAGGATCGAGCGCATCGTGTTCAGCTGCGTGCCGTGACCGACGTTGTCCATGAACAGCACGGCCGCGATTCCCACGATCGCCAGCACCACCAGGTACACCGCGCAGACCCAGTACGGCGCCTCGTGTCCGGCCGTGGCGAGCACCAGCAGGCCGACCAGCTGTATTACCGCCACCCCGAGGTTCCCCACGCCGGCGTTGACGGCCAGCGCCGAGCCCTTGAGCCGCTGAGGGTAAAAGGCGTTCACGTTGGCCAGCGAAGCCGCGTAGTTGCCGCCGCCCAGCCCGGTCAGCGCGGCGCAGACCACGAAAGGCCACAGCGGCAATCCGGGGTTGGCGAGCAGCACGATGGTGCCGGCCGTCGGGATCAGCAGCACGAACGCCGAGAAGGCGGTCCAGTTGCGACCACCGAAG
>NZ_LZJF01000033.1 GCF_001666835.1 Mycobacterium sp. E3251
CCGCCGCCAACGTCGCGGAGTACTACGACATCCCGTTTGCCACGCTGCATCACGTCCCCATGCGGCCGAACGGCCAGACCGTTTCGATGCTGCCGGCGCCGTTGAGCCGCTCGGCGATGACGGCGTTCGACTGGTTCAGTTGGCGCCTGAACAAGAAGGTCGAGGACACGCAGCGCCGCGAACTCGGGCTCCCCAAGGCAACGCATCCCTCGCCGCGCCGGATCGCCCAGCGAAAGTCGCTGGAAATCCAAGCGTACGACGAGGTTTGCTTTCCCGGACTGGCGGACGAATGGGCCAGAAAATGGGGCGACCGGCGACCATTCGTCGGCGCACTGACGATGGAGCTGACCACGGACGCCGACGAGGACGTAGCGTCGTGGATCGCCGCGGGAACACCGCCGATTTGCTTCGGTTCGGGAAGCATACCGCTCGAATCCCCCTCCGCCACAGTCGAAATGATTAGCTCGGCGTGCGCGAACCTCGGCGAGCGGGCCCTCCTGTGTTTCGGCGGAACTGATTTCAGCGACGTGCCGCATTTCGACCACGTCAAGGTCGTGGGCGTGGTGAA
>NZ_LZJF01000034.1 GCF_001666835.1 Mycobacterium sp. E3251
GACGGCGCACGACAACTCAAGACGGGATCGGCCGAGCTGGCAACGAAACTCGCCGACGGGGCCAGGCAGGTGCCGAACTGGACCACCCAGCAAAAGGATGCGGTCGCCGACACCATCGGTGGTCCGGTGCAACTCGAGGCATCGCATGAGAACGCCGCGCCCAACTTCGGCACCGGGATGGCCCCGTTCTTCCTCACGCTCGCCTTGTTCTTCGGTGCCTTGGTGCTGTGGATGGTGTTGCGGCCCTTGCAGAGTCGCGCGATCGCCGCGGAAGTCCTGGCGATTCGCGTGGTGCTCGCGAGCTACCTGCCTGCCGCCGCGATCGCGGTATTCCAAGCGATCATTCTCTACTGCGTGGTCCGGTTTGCCCTCGGTGTGCACGCCGTGCACCCGGCCGCGATGCTGGGGTTCATGATGCTGATCTCCGGCGCGTTCGTGGCCGCGACGCAGGCCATCAACGCGCTTGTCGGTCCGGCGGTGGGTCGGGTGCTGATCATGGCCCTGCTCATGTTGCAGCTTGTCA
Organism: Mycobacterium sp. E3251; assembly: GCF_001666835.1. Taxonomy (GTDB): domain Bacteria; phylum Actinomycetota; class Actinomycetes; order Mycobacteriales; family Mycobacteriaceae; genus Mycobacterium. Next base: position 524 of record NZ_LZJF01000034.1, read on the forward strand.
GCGCGGGCGGCATGTATCCCGTGGAAACCACGTCACGGCCCTTCCAAGTCCTGCACCGCTTCGACCCGATGACCTACGGCGTCAACGGGCTCCGCCAGCTCATACTCGGCGGCATCGACGCCCGACTATGGCAGGCGATCATCGTGCTGGTCGGGATAACGGCTGCCGCACTGGCGATCTCCTGTCTGTGCGCGCGAAGAGACCGGGTCTGGAATCTCAGCAGGCTGATCCCTGCGATCAAGATGTAGGCAGACGTTCCGCGTCGACGATCGACGTTGCATGATGGTGGGCAAGCTCTGCGATCGAGAGGAAGCCCATGTTGGGTGTTCACCATGCCGCGATCTGTACCGCCGACGTAGAGCGCTCGAAGCTGTTCTGGCGCGACGGCCTCGGACTCACCGAACTGTTCGACCACACTTTCACGGGGGACTGGCCAGAACTGTTCGGCGCCAACAGCGACCGGTTGCAGTCGATATTCCTGGGGGATCCCCAGGCGCCCGATGCCGGCATCGTAGAACTGGTCGTGTTCGACGGTGCTTACGAGGCGAGCGTGCCGCCCCAGCGTCCGCGGCACGGCTTCTTTCTGCTCTCCCTGCAGCGTGATGTCAACGAAACGCTCGCCACGCTGGCCGAATTAGGATTCGCCGACGGTGTTCATCGAATCACGGTGCCGGCTCCCGGCGGAAAGACGGTGCCGATGGCCGTTATCACTGCGCCCGATGGCGTACTGGTCGAGCTGATCGGACCGGCGCAATGACGGCGCTGGTCACCGGCGGCGGATCCGGAATCGGGCGTGAGGTTGCCGGGCGGCTGCGCGACTCGGGGCACGACGTCGTGGTGTGGGACCTCGCGCATGGCGACATCGCCTGCGACGTCAGCGATCCCGACGCGGTGTCGGCCGCCATGGACCAAACCGTGCGTGAGCACGGCACGCCCACCCGGATCGTCACTTGTGCCGGCATCGGCGCGTCGGGCCTCCTGCTCGAAGAGTCGCCAGCGCAATGGAACCGTGTGCTAGGGGTCAACTTGACGGGCACCTGGCTGACGATTCGCGCCGGGGCGCGGGCCATGGTCGACGCCGGGGTGGGCGGCTCGATCGTTGCGGTCTCCAGCATCAGCGGCACCGTCGCCGACCGAGACATGGGTGCCTATTGCGTGTCCAAGGCCGGGGTGAACATGCTGGTCAAGGTGGCAGCCGCAGAGTGGGGGACCTACGGCATCCGGGTGAACGCCGTCGGGCCGGGTGTCACGCGCACCCCGATGCTGGCCAAACCCGAACAACTTCCCGGCTGGGTGGAGGCCCTGTCCGAACGAACGGCGCTGGGTGGGTTGGGCGAAGCCGCCGACGTGGCCGGCGCGATCGTCGGAATCCTCGAGGTACCTTGGGTGACGGGCCAAGTCGTGCACGCAGACGGCGGGCTTGCGCTGCACAGCCCGATCGACGCATACGGTCAACTGCAGCGGGTGATGGGCCGGAGAGGCCTCAGCTGATCCCGAAATCGATGATGCCCCGGATGATTTTGCCGTTGCGGAGGTCGTCGTAGGCATCGTTGATCTCGTCGAGGTGATAGCGCCGGGTGATCATCTCGTCGAGCTGGAGCTGCCCGGATTGATAGAGCCTGGCCAGCCGGGTGATGTCCGCCCTGGGGTTGCAGGAGCCGAATATGGTCCCGGCCAGGGTCTTGTTCATCAGGATGAAGTCCTGCAGGTCGATCTTCACCGATCGGGTCAGCTGCGAGGTCATGCCGGTAAGCACGCATGTCCCGCCCTTGCGGGTCAGCTGCAGGGCGTCGCGAACGTCGTCGGCGGTGATCAACGACGGTGAAACCACCACGGCGTCGGCCATGACTCCGTAGGTCAAGTCCCGCAACATGTCCTGCGCCTCGGCGATCGTGGCGGCGCTGTGGGTCGCGCCGAACTGCAGAGCCGACTTCTGCTTGAAGTCCACCGGGTCCACGGCGATGATCTGTGCGGCGCCGCTGATCCGCGCGCCCTGGATTGCGCCCGTACCGATTCCGCCTACACCGATGACCACGACGGTGTCGCCTCCGCGCACCCCGGCGCGATTGGCGGCCGAACCGTAGCCGGTCGGAATCGCGCACGACAGCAGCGCGCTTGGCGCCAGCGGCAGGTTCGGCTCGATCTTCACCAGCGAATTCGTCGACACCACCGTGTGTTCGGCGAACGCCCCGACCTTGGCCAGATGGCCCAGCGGCCGGCCGTCGGCGGTGTGATGGCGAAAGGTGCCGTCGGTGGGCATCCCCGGGGTGAGGGTGAATGCGCCGACGTCGCAAATGTATTCCATGCCGGTGGCACACCAGCGGCACTGGCCGCACACGGCGACGAAGGACATCACCACATGGTCGCCGGGGGCGAAATCCGTTACGCCGTCGCCGACTTGACGCACGATGCCGGATCCCTCGTGACCGCCGATCGTGGGGAACATCGTCGGGAGGCCGAGGGATCGCATCACCTCGTTGGGTGCCGACATGTCACCCTTGAGGATGTGGTCGTCGGAGTGACACAGCCCGGCCGCCGCCATCTCGACCAGGACCTCGCCGGCGCGGGGCGGGTCGAGCTCGAATTCTTCGACGGACCAAGGCCCGCCGACGTCGTGCAGGAGCGCCGCGCGGCTTTTCATGCGGCGGGGGAGAACGTGACCGGGAGCTTGTTGGGGGACCGGAACGTCACGCCGATGATCTTGGACTCCACACCGGTGCCGTCGTCGGCCACTAAGGCCAGGTCTTTGACGCGATCGAAGAGGCTGTTCAGCATGACGCGCGTCTCCAGTCGGGCCAGATGCATGCCGAGGCACATGTGGATGCCGCCGGCGAAGGCGATGTGGGCGTTGCGCGGCCGGGTGATGTCGAATACATCGGGGTCGGCCCAGCGTGTGTCGTCGCGGTTGGCCGAGCCCATGCACAGGTCTATCTGGGCGTCGGCCGGGATCGTCTTGCCGCCGATCTCGACTTCTTCGGTGGTGGTCCGCATGACCATGGTCAGCGGCGTTTCGACCCGCAGGCCCTCCTCGATGGCGACCGGTATCAACGACCGGTCTCGGGACACCATCGCCAGTTGCTCGGGATGGGTGAGCAATAGGTACAACAGGTTGCCCGACGATCGATAGGTGGTCTCCAGTCCGGCGGGCAACAGTAGCCGAAGGAACGCGATGATGGCCTCGTCGCTGAGTTTTTCGCCGTCGATCTCGGCCGTGACCAAGTCGCCGATGATGTCATTGGTCGGTTTGCGGCGCCGCTGCTCGACCTGGTCGAGGAAGTAGCCGTGCAACTCCTCTGCCGCGGTCAGCCCCGCCATGATGTCGGCCTGGATCGAGATGAGGTCGAGGGACAGCCGCCGGAACATGTCCAAATCCTCCGGCGGCAGACCGAGCAACGTCGAGATGATGCGGGTCGGAAATTCGAACGTCAGCGCCTTCACCAAGTCGGCGCGGCCCTCGTTTTTGATCTCGTCGATCAACTGATCGCAGACCGGCCCGATGACCGACGGCTCCCAACGTTCCAGCGCGGTCGCGCGAAACGCCTTCGCCACCAGGCTGCGGTGATCGTGGTGCTCCTTCCCGCCCATGGCGAGGATGGTGTGGCCCATCACCAACCCGATCGTCTTGTCGTAAGCGGCCGACGTGAAGATCCGGTCGTCTCGGAAGGCGCGATGGACCCCGTCGTAGCTGAACAAGACCCACTCGTCGCTGGGCAGCAATTCCTCCGGGATCTGCTCACGATCGCTCAGGGAGCCGTGCCAAACCGGGTCCGTGCGCCTCATGTATTCGAAGAACGGGTAGGGGCTCGTTTCGCCGGTGAGGTCGAGTGTGACGGGCTGGTTGGCGGGGTCGGTGCTGAGCGTCATTCAGCGCTCCTCCTGGGCAGCCGGTAAGCGGATGGATCGACGGGATTATCGCTATCATAGTATAGATAGCAACTAAGCCCAACGGCTTGTCGTGGTTACCGTAACGGGCACAGTATTGATGCTGCGTGGCGTCGGAGGCGGTGATGCAAGTGGCCGAGCGGCGATTCGTGTGCTCGCTGGACGATCTGCCGCCCGGCGGGATGAAGCTGGTCGACGTCGGGAAGTTCGGCGTCGGCGTGTACAACGTGCGCGGCGAGTTCTACGCGATCGTGAACTATTGCTCGCACGAAGGGGCCCCGCTGTGCCTCGGTCTCCTCGGTGGGACCAACGAGTTCGCCCCCGACGAACCCGGCGGGCTGCGGCGCGTTCGCGACGGCCAAATCGTCCGATGCCCTTGGCACAACTGGGAATTCGACATCACCACCGGTCAAAATCTCGCCGATCCGACCCGGCGTATCCGCACCTACCAGGTCGACGTCACCGATGGGGAGGTGTACCTGACCGCATGAGCCCACAGATCATCGATGCCAATGTGCAACCGCATTTCCGCTCCAACGCGGAGATCCGGCGCTACCTGCCCGCCGCCCATCAGCTGCGGTCGATCCCCGACGTCGAACAGCAGTGGTACTCCGCACCCGGCGGCGACTACCGACAAGACCTCTACGGGGAGCACTACCCGGGGTCAGACCCGGAGACGGTCAGTGGCGACCTGTTCGCGCAGGGCGTCGAGTACGCCATCCTCAACCCGCTGACCCGCGGCAACATCGCCGACTACCTGCTCAACAGCAGAATTTGCGCGGCGGTCAACGACTGGCTGCTCGACCGCTGGATCGAGCCCGACAACACCGATCGATTCCGGGGCACCATCCGCGTCAATCCGGAAGACCCGAAGGGGGCCGTCGCGGAGATCGAGCGCCTGGGCGATCACCCGAAGCTCGTCCAGGTCGGCGTCCCGATGCAGTCACGCGAGCCCTACGGCAAACCGATGTTCGAGCCGATCTGGGAGGCGGCCGCCGCCCACGGGTTGCCAGTGGCGGTACACATCAACGGCGGCAACGGCGTCGACTATCCGCCCACCTTCGCCGGCCACGCCCACACCTATCCCGGATATGCCGCGTTCATGCCGCTGAACTACTTCGTGCATCTGGCCACCCTCATCGTCGAGGGGATGTTCGGCAGGCACCCCGGCCTCAAATTCATCTTCGCCGACGGCGGCTATGACATCCTCACCCCGTTGATCTGGCGGCTGGACACCTTCTGGGTGTCCATGCGTGACCAGACGCCGTGGGTCGACCGTTACCCGAGCGAGTACCTGCCCGGCCACGTCAGGTTCTGCTCGTCGGCGTTCGACGGACCGACCGACGCCGGCGACACGCAGCGCTGGATGGAGTTCACCGGCAAGTCCGACCTGCTGATGTACGGCTCGGCGTATCCCCATTGGTCCACAACTCCGCCGGAGACCATCGCCGAGGGCCTCGATCCCGCCCAACGCCACAAGGTGCTGTGGCAGAACGCCAGCGAGCTGTACGGGCTGAAGGAGCGTGTCCGATGACCACCATCGAACGAGTCGATTCGCAGACCGGTCACGACGACGAGATTGCGGTCAGCATCGTCGACACCGACGTGCACCCGTTGCCCCTCTCGACCGACGTGCTCAAGTCGTACGCGCCGTCCGAATGGGTGGACAAGATATGGCCGACCGGCAACGCCGTCACCCCGGTACCGCATTTCTACGACACACCGGACTCGTACAAAACCATGTCGCTGCGGATGGACGCCGCCCCGCCGGGGGGCGGGGTTGCGGGCAGCGACCCGGAATTCGCCGCCAAGCAGTTGCTGCTCGACGCCGGCGTCAGCATCGCGACGCTGGAGCCGATGTGTGACGCCCAGCTGCCACAGGCCGAACACGTTCTGAAGTCCGCCTACAACGACTGGCTTGCCGATGTCTGGCTCGACACCAACAACGAACACGGCCGGTGGCGCGGATCGATCAGCATCAGCGCGCAGACACCCGAGCAGGCGGCGCGTGAGGTCGAGCGGTGGGCGGGACATCCGTACATGGCCCAGGTGCTGATGACACCGCAGACTCGTGGGATCCCGTTCGGCAACCCGCATTTCGACCCGCTCTATGAAGCCGCTGCACGCAACGGTTTCCCGGTGGCCACACACCTGATGGGACAGACGCCGTTCGAGCTGATTCCGTTGTATCCCGTCGGCAACCCCGCGCACTGGCATGACTTCTTCGCGTCCTGGCCGCTGCTGTATGTCTCGCACCTGATGAGCCTGGTGTTCGACGGCGCGTTCGACCGCCACCCCGACCTGCGGGTGGTGTTCGTCGAGGGTGGGTTCACGTGGGCGATGCCGGTGATGTCGCGGATGGACCGCATCTGGGAAGCCCGCCGCGGCGACCTGCCCCACGTGCGGCGCCGCCCGTCGGAGTATGTGCGAGAACATGTTCGGTTCACCACCCAGCCGCTGGAAGATGCCGACACCGTGCAGTTCCGGGAGTATCTGGAAATGATGGACCTGGGCGACAACCTGATGTTTTCGACGGACTACCCGCACTGGAGCTACGACGCGCCAACCTATGCGATCAGCCGATTCCCGGCCGACCAGCGCGAGCGGATCATGCGCGGCAACGCGACCGCTCTCTACGGGTTACCGGCGACGGTCAAGGCGCTTCCCGGAGAACTCTGAATCCGCCCGCGCTGAAGCGATGCGCCCCTCGTCTTTCACCACCCGGAATCGCAGGTCTACCTTGAATAAAGTTTCCGGCACGGCCCCGCGCCGGGACCGGACGAGCCCGCACGACGAGCCCGGAAGACGAGAAGGTATGACACAAACGAATCTGACGCGGCCACAGGGCCTTACCCGGATCGACCCGGTACTCCGAGAGGCCGCCACCGCATTGGGCGTCGTCGAATTCCGCGCCGAGACACTGCCCCCCGAACGGGAGCACGCCAACCGGCTCGCAGCCGAGCGCGCCGCCGCGGTCGACACCGCCGATGTAACCGTCGAAACGCGCACCATCGCCGGCCCCGGCGGACATCAGCTGAAGCTTCGCTTCTACCGCGGTCCCGACCTCGATCGAGCCGGATCAGATGCACCGCTTGTCGTGTACGCCCACGGCGGGGGATTCGTGACCGGCAACCTGGACACCGACCATGCCCAGTGCGTGGAGCTGGCCAGAGATGGCGGATGCCTGCTGGTATCGGTCGACTATCGACTCGCGCCGGAACACCCTTGCCCGGCCGCGTTGGATGACGTTGAGGCCGGCCTCTACTACGCCATCCGCAACTGCGCCGAGCTGAAGGTGGACGTCAACCGCATCGCCGTGATGGGACGCGACGCGGGCGCGGCACTGGTCGCGGGCCTGAGTCAGCGCATGTTCGATGACGAAGGTCCACAGATCCTGGTGCAGATCCTGCACCAGCCGATGCTCGATTCCGACGCCACCCAATCCCGGCGCGAATTCCAGCGCACGCCGGGCCTCAACGGCCCGGCCGTGAGCCGGGCATGGGGTCATTACGTCGGTCACGCGAGCGCCAACGGCCAGCATGTCCCCGCGCACCGCGCGAACCTCGAGGGCCTGCCGCCGACGTTCATCAGCTGCGCGGAGATCGATCCCTGCCGCGACGAAGCCATCGACTACGCGAACAGGCTGTTGCACGCCTACGTGCACACCGAATTACACGTCATCGCAGCAGCATTCAACGGGTTCGACTCGCTGGTTCCAGATTGGGTTGTTTCTCAGGAGAACCGTGCCCTGCACGCGCGTTCGCTGCGTCGCGTGTTCGCCATGTAGCGCCGAACAGCACTATCGACGGAACTCCGGTATCTCTTACCGTAGCGCTAATTGCTACCATCGAGAACGCCGGAGAACTCTCCACGAGAGGCAGCATGACCACACTCGACTCTCCCGAAAAGACGCTGTTCACTTCGACCACCCAGGCTTTTCTGGAAAAGGAAGCGCCACTGCGCCGCGTGCGGGAGTTGCACGCCGCGGGGATGTCGTTCGATCCGGCATGGTGGCGGCGCGCCGCGGAGCTCGGCTGGACGGGCCTCTTGGTGCCGGAGGAATTGGGCGGCGGCAGCGTCTCGGACAGCGGTTTGGCGGATCTGGCCATGGTCGCCGAACAGCTCGGCAAGACTGTGGCGCCCGGGCCGTTGTATCCGGTCAGCGTCGTACTGGCCGCGCTCGTCGAGTGTGCGGACCGGCAACCGCATACCGACACCATCGAGGCCCTGATGTCCGGTGAAACCGTGGCGTCGTGGGCGGTTTCGGAGCCGGGCCACGGGTGGGCGCCACTGGATCCGTCGGTGACGGCCACCCCGACCGATTCGGGTTATCGCATTGACGGCACCAAGGACCGGGTCGAGGCCGGCGCGCAGAGCGCGGTGCTGCTGGTGGCGGCGCGCAGTGGCGCCGAGCTGCGCCAGTTCTTGGTCCCCACGGACGCGCCCGGCGTGACCATCGAGCCCCAGCAGTCCGTCGACCTGGTCAAGCAATATGCCCGGGTGCATTTCGACGGTGTGATGGTGGATCGATCGGCGGCGGTCGGCACCGCCGCCGAGACCGCCGCCCTGATCGACCGCCAGAGCCAGATCGCCCAGACCCTGCAGTGCGCCGAGGTGGTTGGCATCCTGCAGACGGTGTTCGACCTGACCGTCCAGTGGGCGTTGGACCGGCACACCTTCGGGCGCCCGCTGGCGTCCTACCAGGCCCTTAAGCACAAGTTCGCCGACATGAAGCTGTGGCTGGAAGCCTGCCGCGCCACCACGGCCGCGGCGGTCGCCGACGTCGCCGCCAACTCACCCGGCGCGGGCCTGTCGGCCAGCATCGCCAAGTCCTACGTGGGTGAGATGGCCGGCCAAATCGTCCAGGCCTGCGTGCAGATGCATGGCGGCATCGGCGTCACCTGGGAACACGATCTGCACCTCTACCTGCGCCGGATCACGTTGTATCGCTCCATGTTCGGAACACCGGAGGAACACAACCTGCGCGTGTATGAACACGAGAAGGCGGGTCGGTCCAACAAATGACACCGACCGAATCCGTTGCCGAGTTCGCGGCCCGGGCCCGGGAATGGCTGGCGGACAACATGCCCCGCATCGATCCCGAATCGCCGCCGCCCGCCCCGCGCGACGACGAACGATCCTGGCTACGCGCCCGAGAACTGCAAAAGCAGTTGTACGAAGGCGGATTTGCCGGGATCTGCTTTCCCCGCGAGTACGGCGGCCTCGGCCTGGACTACGAGTACCAGAAGGCATTCGACGCGGAGACCATCGACTACGAGATGCCGCTGATTCTCAACACTCCGACGTTCACCATCTGCTGCGCCACGCTGCTCGACACCGGAAGTGAAGATCAGAAGAAACAACACATCGCGGCGGCGCTGCGCGGCGACGAGGTGCTGGTGCAGTTGTTGTCCGAACCCAGCGGCGGATCCGATCTGGCCGGCGTCCTCACCCGGGCCGAACGCCACGGCGACCGCTGGATACTCAACGGCGCCAAGACGTGGAGCACCAGCGCGTTCGCCGCCGACTATGGGCTGTGTCTGGCCCGCACCAATTGGGATGTGCCCAAGCACGAGGGCTTGACGATGTTCCTGGTGCCCATCGCCCATCCGGGAATTACGTTGCGGCGCATCACCATGCTGAGTGGTTCCACGGAGTTCTGCGAGGAGTTCCTCGACGGGGTGGACGTCGGCGACGACGCCGTCGTCGGGGAGGTGAACAATGGCTGGGCGGTGGCGTCGCGGCAGCTGTACCACGAGCGCAGGGCGGTGGGGCAGGGCTCCGAGTTCGCCAGTGGCAGCGGCAGTGAGGGCGGCAATGCGAATCCCGTTGACTACGTGGCCCTTATCGAGAAGACGGGTCAGGCCGGGAACGAACGCGTGCAGCAGATGGCCGGCCGCGCACTCGTACAACGTGCGGTGGCCGAGCAGCTGATCGGTCACGTCTACCGCAGCGTCCGCGATGGCACGCTGCCGCCCGCCGCCGGTACGCTCATCAGGCTGTTTCACGCCGAGACCGTGTTCGTGGATGTCGACACCGCCATGGCGATCGCGGGAAATGCCGGCGTGGTCGGAGAACCCGGGGACGGCCTGGAAACCGGTCTGCGTTACCTGGCCCGCCAGACCGTCGCGATGGGCGGCGGCACCACGGAGATGGCGCGCAACGTCATCGGCGAGCGGGTGCTGGGCTTCCCGCGGGAATACGCGGCCGATCGAGGCGTGCCGTTCAAGCAGGTGCGGCACGGCCAGCGATCCGAGCGGCTCTAGCCCTCCGCGACGAGATTCTCGGCGAGTCCGCCGGCGACCGGGAGCTGTACCAGCGACAACACATGGTGCGCCGGGCTGCCCGGCGGGGCCACCAGCACGTACTCACTGCCCTGGCGTAGTGCACGGTCGCGCGCGGCCGCCAGCGCGCTGACGCCGGCCGACCCGAGCTGGGTCACGGCGCTGAGATCGATGGTCAACGGCGCTACCCCGGAACGGCTTTCGACCGCGATCTGGCGATCCAGCGTGGAGGCGGTGGTGGAGTCGACGTCGCCGCTGACGACGATGCGGCCCGGTTCGGTGACCACGGAGACGAATTCGGAGTCGGTCGACCTCCGCTGCTGATCGGTCCGGCTGACGAGCGTGTCCGTGACGAAATTGGCGGGTCGCGACAGGCGGTGCGTCAGGCTGGCGGTGGTACCGCCGGGCCCATGGGTGACGTGGGCGCTGGATACCAGGGCTTCGGCCATGGCCAGGCCGCGGCCGCGACCCTGCTCGCCCTCGAGATGGTCCTTCCACTGCCCGTGGTCGGTGACCGACGCGTAGAGGTTACCGTCCCCGGCCAGCGATGCCTCGACGACAACACCGTCGGAAACCTCTGTGGTGTAACCGTGTTCGACCGCATTCTCGACGAACTCGGAGATCGCGTGCACGATGTCGGAAATGTCATCGGGGGCGGCGCCGACCTCGGCGAGCCACTGACGCAGTCGAGAGCGAACCGCGCGCGCGGCATGAATCGTGGCATCCAGCGTCATCTGGAGCGGTGGCGGCGGCATACGCCGTTGCGCCGCAAGCAATGTGATGTCGTCGCTGTAGCCGGTCGACCGCAACAGCAGTTCCAGCGTCTCCGCACAGATGCGGTCGATGGGCCGCCCCGAGGACTCGATCACGAACCCGCCCTGGCCGCCGGCGATGTTGGCTGCCAAGTCGGCGAATTCGGCGGTGCTGGCCATCAGCGGTCGGCCGGGACGTTCGATCAGACCGTCGGTGTAGAGCATGACCACGTCGCCCAGGTCCAGGAATTCGGTGCGCACCGGGAAACCCGTGCCGCTGCCCAGCGGGCCAGCGCCGGACGGCTCAAGGTAACGCGACTCGCTCTCCGAACCGACGAGCAGCGGCGGCGGGTGCCCGGCCGTGCAGTACTGGAATTCTCCCGTGCCGAAGTCGAGCGAGCCCACGCACATGGTGGCCGACCTCGAGCCGGGCACATGTTCGTGGAAGCGATCGACCGCCGCCAGCGCCTCGGCGAGCGGATAGCCCGCGACGATCTGCATCCGCAGCGCAGTGCGCAATTGCGACATCACCGCGGCCGCCTCGACGCCGTGGCCGACGACGTCACCGACGATGAGCACCAGCCGATCTCCGAGGGGAATCGCGTCGAACCAGTCGCCACCGGCGGCCGTGTCCTGGGCGGCGACGAGGTACTCGGCGGCGACGTCGGCGCCCGGAACGACGGGTACCGACGGCGCCAGCAGCGCCTGCTGCATGACGGTGGCAGAATCGCGCACGTTCCGGTATCGCTCGGACAACTCGTGCATGCGCGACTCGGCGGCCAGCCGTGCGCGCACCCGCTCGGTCACGTCGACGAAGGCGAGCTGCACCCCCTCGATCGAGCCGTCGTCTCCGCGCCGTGCCGTGACGATGAAGTCGAAGAAGTGCTCTTGTGCCGTCCCCGAGCCCTCGAAGTCAGCTTGCACCCGCCACTCGGTTCCCGACTGCGGCTCGCCCGTCTCGTAGACCCGGTCGAACATTTGCAGGATCTGCTGGCTCTCCAACTCGGGATAGACCTCGCGCACCAGGAGCCCGATGCTGTCGATCGGAGGACTGAGCGCGCGGTAAGCGGCGTTGACCGCGACGAATCGGTGGTCGGGCCCTTCGAGGCCGACCAACAGCGCGGGAACATTCTCGAAGATGCGGCGGACGTCGTCGGCCGCGCCCACGGTGTTGTCCCAGTTCCTTTCGGCGGCCATTGGCCGTTCCTCCTACGGCCCCCCGTTTTCGGGCTGAGTCTCGCAAGCTGGTCACAAAAGCGCTGAGCACTCGCCAGGCACAGGCACTAAGAATATCAATGGCGGCCGCGTGCTCAATGCAACAGTTTGCCCAGCGTGGCGCGCGTCGGGCTACGGTCCCGGCAATTTAACCAGGACAGTTTGTAATTAATCAGCGCGGGTACCACGGCTTCATGGTCAATGTCGTCCCGCGGCGGTTGATCTCGATCTGGCGAAGCATCGTGGCCTCACCGGTGCTCACCCTGAACGGCTGGGTTGCGTTCAACCTGCCGCGAACGGTGACCGCACTGGGCGCATCGCTGCTGGTGGGTCTGGTAGCGCTACACGCCTACGTATGGATCAGGGAACCGGACGTTCCCTGGTACTTCTCCGTGTACTCGGCTTTGCTGGCGGCCTGTTGCCTCGCGGCCGTGGCCGCGATGGTGTTCGCCGTCAAACCGCGTGTGCCACAGGCGGGGTGGTACCTCGGCAGCGTGATCTGCTTCGCCTTCCTCGCGGTCTACCTCGTCAGCCGGTGGGTCACCCTGCCGGGGCTGGAGTCGCTGACCGGCCGATGGGACCTCGCGCCGGGCACGTTCGCTTTGGCGTTCGCCGCCGCGTTCATCGCGGTGCACACGACGGTGCTGTCCGCCGTCAACGTGGCCTACCCCCAACGGCAGCAGTGGTACGACTGACTGGAGCTCATGCATGACGACACTCGACTATCCGGCGTGGCTGCGAGTGGATCATTGGCTCAACGTCCTATTCGTCACCCTGATCATCCGCAGCGGCATCGAGATCCTCGGCACCCACCCGAAGTTGTATTGGCACGACGACAGCAAACCCGGCAGCGAATGGGCGCGCTTTACCCGCAAGGTCATGCCGCGCAACCGGTTATACGACACCCTCGACGAAGAAGAGTCCTATAGCTCGCTCGTCGCGCTACCCGGTCACAAGAAATTGGGTATGGGTCGCCATTGGCACTTCTTCACGGTGATCTGCTGGATTCTGCTCGGATTGTCCTACTACGTCCTGCTTTTCGCGACCGGCCAATGGCATCGATACTGGCCCTATTCGTGGTCGATCTTTCCCGAGGCGGCCAATGACATCATCACGTACATGTCGTTCAACCTGCCGCCGCTGCTCCCCGGCGAGCCGTTGGACGCAATTCAGAAGCTGACCTATGCCGGGGTCGTCTTCATACTTGCGCCGTTCCAAATTCTGACTGGCGCCGCGCAGTCACCGGCGATCGAGGCGCGCTTCCCCTGGTACGTGCGGATGTGGGGTGGCCGGCAGTGGGCCAGAAGCCTGCATTTCCTGGGGTTGGTGGCTTTCGTCGTCTTCATCCTGATCCACCTGTCGATGATTTTCTTCTGGGGCTGGGGCCAACTGACGGCGTCGATGATCTTCGGCTCCGTGCGCAACATCAATTGGGCGACGGCGCTGTCGCTGATGATCATTGGAGCCATCATCGCCGTCCACGTCGCGGCCACCAAATGGAGCCTCCGCCATCCCGTCCAAGTGCGTCGCATACTCGGCGCCGTGGTGACCGGCGCCCGGCTGCTCTTGCTGCGGCCCTTGAATTCCCGGCAAGACTATCCGGTTCGCAAGTTGACCAAGGATCACCGGGTGAACGGAAAGCCGCCCGCCAGTACGGAATACAAGGTGATGGCGGTCCACAACTTCGTCGACTGGAGGCTACCGGTCGGTGGACTCGTCGAGAACCCGGTGACCTTGGACTTGGCCGCGCTGCGGGCGCTCGCCGAGCGGCAAACCCAGCGGACGATGCACAACTGCGTGCAAGGGTGGACAAGCATCGGCGAGTGGAGCGGAATTCTGCTTGCCCAGCTGGCGGATGTGGTGCGGCCGTTACCGCAAGCCAAGTACATCTGCTTCCTCAGTATGCAGGAGACGGGGCGTGACGAACCCGCGGCGGAGACGCCGGGGGGCCAGTTCTACGAGGTGATGGACCTCGAGCTCGCCTACAAGCCGCAGACGCTCCTCGCATATGAGATGAACGGTCGGCCGCTGCCCATCAAGCATGGGGCTCCGCTGCGATTGCGGGTGGAGACCCAGGTTGGATTCAAGATGGTCAAGTGGATCAACCGGATCGAGTTCATCAACGACTATGCCGGCATCGGTAAGGGCTTGGGCGGCTGGCGCGAGGACCATGTCCACTACGACAAAGACGTGGAGATTTGACATGACCGGTGGCGACCCGACGGTGCGGCCGGAACTGATCGACCTCAATTCCGCTGCACGGCACCGAGTTATGGAAAACGTCTCCGCCAAGGGCGGCCACTGCGAGGCGTGCGGCGGAACCGAGTTCGAGGTCGGCCACGCCCTGTATCTGGGGTTTCTGTTCCTCAACGAGGATGAGGACGCCTACATGGTGGCGCTGACGTGCCGCAATCCGGATTGTCCGAAGCCGCGCACCGGGATCGTGTTGCCGGAGCGGGATTTCCTCAGCCTGGTGAACTCGGCTTCGGAGAACGCGACCGCATCCTGAGGCGGCGTCCCTTTGCCCGCGCGATCTGATCGCCGGGCAGCGCCGGGCGCGGCAGCCCCAACTTTTCGGCGAGACCGGCAACCCCGCGGAGATCCTCGCAGAGTGACTGGAACCGGTGCTGATCCGCGTCGTCTAGCAGACCGAGCGAGCTGTAGTGCACGAGGCGGGGCAGCCGCCCCGCCAGCGCCGCGCCCCAACGGACGCTCAAGTCGTAAAGTTCGTCGTCGTCAACCGAATCCTTTTGGCCCAAAGCCCGGAGGGCCTCAATCTGCTCGGCGAGAAACTCGACGTCGGGGTCGATGCTGACCGGTGCCCGGCCTTCCGATGCCACGCTCATCTGTCCTCCCGTCACTCTGACCGCGCAACGCACGTCATCACGTGGCGTATACCCGCCGACGTGGGTTTACACGCCGCGTCGACGGGTACTGCCGAGTCGCGTGCACGGTGCTCACAGCCACATCGGCGACCGCGCAAGGAGGGACGACATGAGCGAATGGACCACTGAATTCGCCCGGCAGGGTGGCAGTTTCGCGGGCAGCTCCGGCTCCTGACCACCGGCCGGTTGTGCGATGAACGGATTCGTACTGCAATTCTTCGACGGGTGGCGACCGGCAGCCTACGCGGCGCTCAAGGCCCTCGCGTTATTCGCCACCGCCGCAACTGCTTTCCGGCTCACGCAGCGGCGAACCATCGCCGAATTCACGCCGTTCGACTGGGTCACCGCCGTCGCGGTCGGCGCCATCGTGGGTCGAACCGCGACCGCCGCCGACACCTCATGGCTCACAGGGTCTGCAGCGCTGGTGGCCCTGATCGCCGCCCATGACCTCGTGGCGCGGCTGCGCTTCATCCCGTGGGTGCGCCGGCTCGTCGACCCGCCGGTCCGGGTGCTGATCCGCGACGGCGAGCTCAACGAGGCGAACCTGAGGCGTTGCCGGATTACCCGTGAAGACCTGGATGCGATCCTGCGTCAGCACGGGCACCGAACACCCGCCGACGTCGGCCTCGCGCTGTTCGAGACCAAGGGCGTGGTTTCCGTCTTCGACGAAGCCGACTGATCAGGCGGAGACTGGCTTCTTGGCCGGCGCAGAAACCTTCATCAGCTTCATCAGGTTGCCGCCCATGATCTTGGCGATGTCCGCCTCGTCGAAGTCGGTGAGCTCGTCAACGAAGGAGATGGGGTCCTTCAGGCCCTCGGGGTGCGGCCAGTCGGAGCCGAAAAGCACTCGGTCCGTGCCGACCATCTTGACGATCTCGGTGAACCGGTCCTCCCAGAACGGCGTGATGTAGACGCAGCGCTTGAACGCCTCGATGGGGTCCTCGCTGAACGACTGCGGCATCTTCTTGTAGACGCCCTTGAGGCCCTTGAAAAGGTCTGGCACCCAGTCGGCGCCGTTTTCGATCGACAGGATCCGCAGCTCCGGGTTGCGGGACAAAGCGCCGTGGCAGACCAGCGCACCCATCGCGTCCAGGATCGGGCGATGGCCCATCGCGAAGCTGCGGAAGGCGGTCGGTTTGAACGGCAGGAACTCGTCGCCTGGTTCCCAGACGTTGGCGAACTCTGAGTAACCACTGTCCGAGGCGTGCATCGATACCGGAATCTCGGCTTTGATGCACGCCTGCCAGAACGGGTCGAATTCTTCGAGGCCGAACGACCGGCTGCCCTTATAGCCGGGCACCGGCGCCGGGCGGACCAGCACGGTGCGGGCGCCGCGCTCCAGGCACCATTCGAGTTCTTCGAGCGCCCGCTCGACGATGGGCAGGGTGATCACAGGGGTGGCGAAGATGCGGTCCTTGTAGTTGAACGACCACTGCTCATGCATCCACTGGTTCAGCGCGTGGATAACGTCGTGGGTCATCTCCGGGTCGTCCTTCATGCGCTCCTCGACCAGGCTGGCCAGGGTCGGGAACATCAGGGCGTAGTCGATGCCGAGTTCGTCCATCACCTCCAGCCGCGCGCCGGGTTCGCGGAAGGCGGGGATGGCCTTCATGGGCTCGCCCAGGATCTCGCGGTAGCTCTTGCCCTGCGCGCCGTTGCGGAAATAGTCCTCCTGGGCGCCGGGGCGTGCCACCACCTCGAAGGTGGGGTTGGGGATGTACTCGCTGATGTGCCCGCGCACCACGATCTTGGTCCGGCCGCGCACCTGCACGTAGTCGATGACGCGTTTGCGGTTCTCCGGCAGGAACTTGGTCAGCGCCTCCTGCGGCTCGTACATGTGGTTGTCCGCGTCGAACACGGGAAAGGAAAGTTCGCGAGACGGCATGGCGATCTCCTTGCGGAAGTACTCGGGTTCTCTATAGGTGGTAATGACGTTACCACTTCGGCCCCGTCGCGTGTAGCGCCCTATTCCGCTCCCGCTCGGTCGCCCGCGCTGGACGTCACGCCGGCGTGACGCTCGTCGTCGCCGGCTAGGCGTCCGGCCAGTTGGGAAGGTTCGGCGTCGCTCCGTTGATGACGGCGAAATTCACCGTCGCGGTCGCGGCGAGCTCGTCGTCGGCTTCGCCGTAGATGTCGACCTGCATCACCATCGCCCGTCGCCCGGACCGCAGCATCCGGGGCACCGCGACGGCCGAGCCCTGCCGGATCGGGCGCAGGTAACGGATGAAGAGGTCCGCCGTCGTCATCGTGGTGTCCGGCTGCAGGTAGTCCAGCCCGAACTGACCGCCCGCCACGTCGACGAGGGTCGCGATCAGGCCGCCCTGCAGCGCGCCGGAAGTGTTCACGACGGCCGGGCTGACCGGCATCGTCATCGCGAATTCGCCATCGTGGGTTCCCGGCCTCATGCCGATCTGGGCGAACAGTTCGCTTAACGATGGCGTGTTCGATTCTTCGTCGCCGTCCCGGATGCCCAGGGCGCGACTGCAGAAGTCATACAGTTGACCGACGTCGACCGGAGCTCCGTTCAATTCCGTTCCCAGCCAATGCAATCGCTGTGCCCCCATTACCGTCTGCATGACGATGGCGGCCGCCGCACCGACGTCCACTCCAGGGTTGAAGACGCCCTCGGTGATGCCCTGGCCCACGATGCCGCGAATGAGTCGATGCAGGGGTGAGAGCACCCGGGCGTAGTCGCGGGGACGGGTCTCGGCCAGATGTTGGTTGTAGAGGGTCAGCGCGCGATTGAGGCTGTCTTGGGTGCTCGATTCCGGTTGCTGGCTGATGCGGTCGATGACCAGCTTCAGTGCCGCGGTGCTGTCCAGCCCGTCGGTCTCCGTCCGCCAGGTTTGCACCGATTGGGCGATGGTCCGATCGAACAGCGCGAGCAGCAACTCGTCCTTGCTGCTGAAATGCTGGTAGAAGGCGCGCAGCGATGTTTTGGAGCGGGCGACGACTTCCTGCACGGTGAAGTCGGTGCGCCCGGTTTCGCCCAATATCTCGACGGCGGTCTTGATGAAGCGGTCACCGCGCGTCACTTCGACGTCGTCGCCAAGGTCGGTCATGAGCGATTCGTCCCCTTCCGCGGCGCGGTGCGCGCTATGAGAATGAGGTTACCGTGGGCTCACCGCGTATCCGAGCAACCGGAGATTCCGGGCGACACATGGTTGAGGGCCGCGGCGCCGGCGTGGCGCGCCGTGTCGACGGCTTTGCTGCCAGAATCTGCTCTACCAGCCAGGATTCAGGGTTTAGGCTGCTGGAATGGCAGCGAGCGTATCCGGAAAGGTTGCATTCGTCACCGGCGGCGCGTCCGGCATCGGCGCGGCATTGACCGCCGAGCTGGTCGCCGGGGGCGCCGAGGTTTGGATCGCCGATCGGCAGATCGGTCCCGCACGTGAGTTCGCAGAGCGCCTCAACAGCGGCGGGGGTAAGGCGCACGCGATCGAGCTCGATGTGCGCGACTACCGATCGTTTGAGCGCGCCGTCGCTGAGGCGGTGCAGCAGTCAGGGCGGATCGACTACCTGTTCAACAATGCCGGCATCGGAGTCGCCGGCGAGGTCGACAAGTACACGCTTGACGACTGGAACGACGTCTTCGATGTGAACCTGCGCGGTGTCGTGCACGGTATCCAAGCGGTGTATCCGATCATGATCCGGCAGCACTCCGGGCATATCGTCAACACGGCCTCCATGGCCGGTCTCATGACGACTGCGGGCCAGGCAAGCTACACCGCGACCAAACACGCCGTCGTCGCGCTGTCGAAATCGTTACGGCTGGAGGCCGAGCGCCACGGGGTGCAGGTCTCGGTGCTCTGCCCTGGCGTGATCCGGACCCCGATCCTTACCGGCGGCAAGTACGGACGCACCGATATGGCAGGGTTCAGCAACGAGGAAATCCTGAAAATGTGGGAGCGGATGCACCCCCTTGCGCCCGAGAAATTCGCCGAGCGCGCCCTTCGTGCCGTATTGCGCGGAGACGCGATCATCGTGGTGCCCGGGTGGTGGAAGGCGTTTTGGTACCTCGAGCGGCTTTCGCCGGCGTTGTCGATGCGAGCCGCAAAAACCATGCTCAAGCGCGCCCGGGAAATGGAGCGAGCCTCGGCGCCGTCGGCGGGTTGACAAAGCCGGCAACGGCTTTCGAGGTCGTGAGTGGTTAGGGTGTGGCTGGGGCAGAACTATGGCACGGTGAGCATGTGTTGAAAAAAGCGCTGACAGCCGCGGCAACCGTACTGGGCGGCGCCGGGACCGTTCTTGCGCCGCAGGTGTTCACGCCGATGGCCGCCGCCGATCAGGACAACTACGTGGCTTTCCTGTCCCCGTCGCGCAACATCAGCTGCGAAATTGATTACCAGCGCCGCGGCATCCCCGACGAAGCGTTCTGCTTCAGCATCTCCCCGCCGCAGTCGGTGACGATGGATGCCGCCGGCGTTCTATCCCGTTGCAGTGGTGAGGGCTGTCTGGCCAATCCGGCGGAGGGCACCCCGATCCTCGGTTACGGGCAGACGAAGGGAGCCGGCCCGTTCAGCTGCCGGTCGGAGACGGACGGCGTGACGTGCACTGTGACCTCGGGTCGCGGGTTCACGATATCCAACGCCGGGATCGCGACCGTGGGCTGACTTTCGGCCCTCAGCCGCCCCGCGCCTCGATCATCGCCGAACGATTGACCTTGGTCGCCGCGGTGCGGGGAATCGCGTCGACGAACTCGACGGTCTTGGGCGCCTTGTAGTGGGCGAGCCGGCTCTTGGCGTACTCGATCACCTGCTCCTCGGTGAGCGCCACGCCGTCGGCGAGCTGCACCACCGCGTGCACTCGGCGTCCCCATTGCGGGTCGGCGAGGCCGATGACGACGACGTCGGCGATCCCGGGGTGACCCGCCAATGCCGATTCCACTTCCGCCGGAAAGACATTCGCGCCGCCGGTGACGATCATGTCGACTCGGCGGTCGACGATATAGAGGTAGCCATCCTCGTCCAGGTAGCCGATATCGCCGGCGGAACGGAAGCCATCCTCGGTGGACGGCAGTGGCGCCGCGCCGCCCACATAGCGGGATCCCGCGCTCATCGGTGCACGCAGGTAGATCTCGCCGTGTTCACCAGGGCCAAGCTGTCTCGTTCCGGCGTCGAGAATCCGGATCTCGGTATCGCGGAAGCCGCGGCCGACACTACCCGGGTGGGCCAGCCACTCGTCACCGCGTAAGGCCGTGAGCCCGAGGTTTTCGGTCATGCCGTATGCCGACACGATCTGCTGCGGGCTCAGCAGTTCGAACCAGGTATGCATGAGCGACGGCGGCATCACGGCGGCGCCTTGCAGGATGAACACGATGCTGGACAGGTCCCGCTCCCGGACGTCCGGCCGGGCCGCGATGCGCGCCAGCATTGTCGGCGTGGCGGTGAAATTGGTGATCTTGAAACGTTCGATCACATCTAGAACCAGTGCGGCATCGAACTTTTCCAGCACCACCAAACGGTCGCCGGCCAGCAGGAAGAAGAAGGTGGCGAAGCCGTTGGTGTGATACATCGGCGCGGGCACCATGATGGTCTGCGGCTGAGCCACCGGCGTCCAGTTCGCCAGGAACGGCTCGCCGTGCTGTGGCGTCCACAGCGATGGCGCCAGGCTCAGGATCACCTTCGGCACGCCGGTCGAACCGCTGCTGCAGATGCCATTCACGTTGGGGGAGACGGCTTCGGGCAGCGCGCTGTCGGACTCGGCCGCCGCCCGCGCCTCGAGGCGCCACCGACTCGCCTCGTCCACGACGACCGCGGGGTTGATCACCTCGCGCACCCTGTCACGCTCCCACTCCGGCAGGTCCCAATGCATGGGAACCGGAACGGCGCCGATCTTCCAGCATCCCAGCGTGGCCAGCACCAGGTGGATCGAATTCGGGATTGCCAGCGCGACAAGGGAACCGGACTCGGCGCCGTGGGCGGCCAGCGCCCGGCCCCACTGGTTGGCGCGGGCGTCGAGTTCACCGAATGTCAGCGACTGCGCGGTGCCATCGAGGGCGACCACCGTCACCCCGATGTCGTCGCGACACTGTTCGGCGAGCTGTTGAAGTTTGGTTCCGAACGGGATTCCGTCCGCTAACGGGTTGGCTGCCACTTCGGTCGCGGCGGGCTCGCTCACGCCGATACCGGCCCGCTGAACAGCGTCTCGAAGGAGCCGTCGGGGACGCCCGGGATCAGCCGCAACGCGAGCGCCTCGGCGCTAAGGGGCAGCCGGATCAGCGGCTGGGTATGCCGGTCGAGCACGCTGACATCGGACTCATCGCAGAAGCCCAGTGCGCCGAGCAGTTGGTGCGAGGTGCGTAGCACCTGCCTTGCGGTGTCGGACGCCTTGAGCCGAAGGACGAGCGCGTCGGCCGAACGAACCTCTATCGGTAGCGATTCCGGACGGCAGACGGTGAATTTCGCCAATTCGTACAGTCCGCGCACCGCGACCGCGGCTTCCGCCACGGCGAACCGGACGGCCTGAAAATCCGCGAGTGGCTTACCGAACTGAACCCGGGCGCGCACATGATCGGTGACGATCTGCAGCGCCTGCTGCACTGATCCCAGAATCCGCCATGACCCCAGCACGAGGTGAAGGTTAACGTCGGCGGGCGGAACGGTTCCGTCGGGTTCGCCGAGGGATGCGGGCACCAGGAACGGGCCGAGCTTGGCGTTGGTCCGCGCAGCCGGCCGCGGGTGGTACCGGGTGCCGTCCAGGTCGGCGGCGATCCAGTCGCCGGGCAGGTCGCCATGGTCGATGCGCGGCGCGCAGGGATCGATCAGGGCAAGGCGGGCGCCGTCAATAGCCAGCAACTCCTCGACGAGGGGATAGGGCAGCACGGTCGCGCCAGCGGCGCGGCACAGCACGGCTGCGGCGAGCAGGTCGTCGGGCGCCGATCGGACATCGAGCTCGAACGCGCCAACCTCGCCGAGGGAACCCCGCGCCGCGTCCCGGATGCTGTCGTCGGTTTCGGCGCGCAACGCTGCCGGTGGCCCGCCCAGCCGGCCCAACCGCTTGGCGGCGACGGCAGCGAAGTCGCTGATGTCTTGTGGCAGATCAGTTTTCACCGGTGCTCTCCCAATACGTCCCGGGCCACCAACATCTTCTGCACTTCGATGGTGCCCGATGCCACGGTGGCGGCCTGTGCGTAACGCCAATGGTCTTCGATCGCCCCGTGCAGCGCGGCACTCGCGCCGCTGTCCAGCGCGACGGGGCCCAGCACGTCGAAAAGTAGCTCGGCGACCTGCTGGTCACACGTCGTGGTGGCGATGCGGGCTGCACTGGCCGCCGCGCCCGCCGCCGGGTCGTCCTGCAGCGACACGGCTCGGTAGGCCAGCAACCGGGCGACCCGTAGATCGACCAGCGCCCGCACCCACCGCGAGCGAAGCGATTCGGGCAGCCCGTCCCAGTCGTCGCCGAGCTGGGTGCACATCCGGTCGAGCAACGATTCGCAGCGGGCGTAGCGGGCGATGCCCACGCGCTCGAATGCCAGCGCCTCGCGCATGACCCGCCAGCCGTCGCCGACCTCGCCGAGAACATCACCGGGGAACGCCTGCACGTCGTCGAGGAACATCTCGTTGAGGTGATGCGGCCCCAGCATCGACCCGATAGGCCGGACGGTGAAGCCGGGCCGGTCCATCGGAATCAGAAAGAGCGTGAGCCGCTTGGGCTTTGGGGCCTCGGGATCGGTGCAGGCCGCCAGCACACACCAGGACGCCATCAGCGCGTACGACGTCCACACCTTCTGTCCGGTGATGCGCCAGCCGTCCCCGTCCGGGACGGCGCGGGTACGCAACGAGGCGAGGTCGGTACCGGCCTCCGGCTCGGAAAAGCCCTGACACCAGATCACGTCGCCGGCGGCGATGGCGGCCAGGTGCTTGGCCTTCTGTTCGGCCGTTCCGTAGCGCATCAGGGCCGGGCCCACCCAATTGATTCCCATGTATTGGGGACCGCGTGGCTCGTGCTGGGCCCACATCTCCTCGCGCAGCACCGTCTGCTGCCACACCGAACCACCGCCGCCGCCATGCTCTTTCGGCCACGCCAGCGCCAGGAGGCCCTCGGCGGCCAGCAATTTGCAGAACGTCTCGGTGGTGGCGAGATCCTGCGGGTTCTCGGTGCAGGCGCCCAGGAAGTCGGCGGGGATGTGGTTGGACACCAGCTCGCGCAGGTGGTTTCGCAGTTGTGCGGCGTCGTCGCCGAGGTCGTAATCCATCGTCGTCATCCCTTCGGCAGCCCGAGCAACCGCTCGGCGATGATGTTGCGCTGGACCTCCGATGTTCCGCCGTAGATGGTCGCGGCCAGCGCGTCCTGGCGTTCGAAGAGCAGATCCGGGTCGGTGAGCGACTGCGTTCCCTCGGTAACGGCGGCGAGCTCCCAAACCCGTTGCAAAGTAATCGATCCCAGCAGCTTCATGGTGTCTGCTTCGGGGCTCGGACGTCCCGCCAATTCGTTGCCCAGGGCGCGGTATCCGGTGGCCCGCAACGCTTCGGCATCGGCCAGCAGCGAACCGAGCTCGATGCAGATATCGGCGGTCGGCTGCGCCCTGCGTACCGAGTCGAGTCCACGCTTGATCTCGACCCAGTTCATGATCCAGATCATCTGGCGTTCGTGGTGCAACGACGACAGCGCGACGTTCCACCCACCGTGCAGCGGGCCCAGCAGGTTTTCCATCGGAACTTCGACATCGTCGAGGAAGACCTCGCAGAATGTCTCGTCGGAGATCGACGCCATCCGGATGGGCTCGATCCGCACCCCCGGCGAATGCAGGTCGAGGATCAAGCAGGAAATGCCCCGGTGCTTCGGCGCCTCCGGATCGGTGCGGGCATACAGGGTGCACCAGCGCGACTCGTGGGCCTGGGTGGTCCAGATCTTGTGGCCGTTGACCCGAAACACGTCTCCGTCGCGTTCGGCGCGTGTGCGCAGGCCGGCGAAATCGGATCCGGCTTCCGGTTCGGACATGCCCAGCGCCCACCATTCGTCACCGCGCAGCAGGGGAGCCAGGAGGCGGTCGATCTGGGCGGCGGTGCCGAATTGACGGATGCCGGGTGCGGCGACATTGGGACCCGCGATGTTGGGCAGCTTGGGCGCGGACCGCAGCGCCCCCTCGAGCCGGACCTCCATGGCATCGCGCAGACCCAGCGATCGGCCGCCGTGCTCGCGCGGCCAGGTCGGCTGTATCCATCCGGCCTCGAAGGCAGCTCGCTGGTAGTCGCGCCGCAGCCCCAGATCCCAGCGATAATCGCGATAATTCTCGTAGTAGTCCTTCGGCAGAAACTCCGTCAGCCACGCCCCGAATTCGTCGACCACCGCGCTCATGCCGCGCCTCCAGCGAAACGGCGGCCGACCTCGTGATAGAGCGCGCGGCTGTCTCCCAGCATCGCGGCGGCCTGCCAGGCGTGGCGGACATAGAGGTGGGCGTCGTGCTCCCAGGTCTGCCCGAGCGCCCCGTGCACTTGCACCGCGGTTCTCGCACAATTGGCGGCCGCATCGCCGGCCGCCGCCTTGGCGAGCGCCGCTGTGGTCCAGGCGTCCGCGGGCGTCGTGGCCGGATCGCCGAGCCGGGCGGCCGCGGCGTAGGTGAGGCTGCGGGCGCGCTCCAGGCCGACATAGTTGTCGGCGAGCGCGTGCTTGATCCCCTGGAACGCGCCGATCGGGGTGCCGAACTGGCGGCGAGTCTTCGCGTGCTCAACGGCGCGGTGCAAGGCTGCGCTCGCGGTGCCCACCAAGTCGGCTGCCGCGGCCATCAACGGCGCCGTCAACGCGCTGTCGAGATCGACGGGCGCAGCAGCCAACGGCTCCGCGTCGACCTCGACGTCCGCCAGCGGCTGCGCGGGATCGGTCGACTCGCCCGCGATCACCGTCACCCCGTCGCCGCAGCGCGCGACCGCCACCACCGTGCCGTCGGGGCCACTGGCGCCACCGTCGGCGCGCGCCAGCGTGACGAGCAACTCGGAGCGGGTCAGGTTGGGGACCGCGACCGCGCGCCCGCGCAGGCGTCCCCCGCGCAGGGTCATCGGCGCCCCCGGCAGCCGAGATCCCCTGGCGTGCACGGCCAGGGTGGCGACGGCTCCGCCGGCGATGTCGTCGAGAACTGCGTCGAGGCCCGTGCCCCGCAACGCGCCGGCGGCCAGGCCGACACTGCTCAACAAGGGGATGGGCGCGATGGCGGCACCGCACTCCTCGAGCACTACCGCGAGCTCGACCGGTCCGTAGTCGCCGGCCCCGGGCGCGGCCAGTTCCGTCCAACCGAGATCGACGACTGTCTTCCATAGGGTGCGCCACCGCTCCGGATCCGTCATCGCTTGGCGCGAGGAGTCGGGCGGGCACTCGGTGCGTAGGACATCACGCGCCGTGTCGCGCAGCGACAACTGCTCCGAATTCAGTCCGACATCCATAAGACCCCTAACATAATAAAAATAGTAAACTAGCGGCCTTGTGCGCAATCGCACCGGAACAAACGCTTAGGTGGGCCATGGTCGAGTGGTATTTGTTCCTGCCGCAGGTGCGGCTGTCGGCGGCCGACATCGTGGAGCGGGCACGTCACGCCGAGGCCAGCGGCTTCGACGGCATGGCATTCATCGATCACCTCGAGGCGCCCGGGCTGCCCGATGAAAGCATTTGGGAGGCAATGGGCATTGCGAGCTGGGTGGCGGCCAAGACGGAACGGCTGCGAATCGGCCATCTGGTCCTTTGTGACGCCTTCCGCCACCCCGCCGTGCTGGCCAAACAAGCCGTCACCCTGTCGGACGCGTCGGAGGGCAGGTTCGATTTGGGCCTCGGTGCGGGGTCCTGGCCCGCGGAGTTCGCCCGATTCGATGTTGGCCGGCAGGACGCGGTGGCCCGGGTCGAGCAGCTCGGGCGGCACCTCGAGTTGATCAAGCAATACTGGGGTGACGATCCGGGCGACGGCCCGGCTCCGCAGGCCCCGCCGAGGTCTCATCCGATCCCGCTGGTCCTGGGTGGCACCGGCCCTCGGATGATGGAACTCGTTCGCAGACACGCGGATTGGTGGAACCTGCCGGCGAACCACCTCGACAAGTTGCCCAGGCTGGCCCCCGCCGCGGGGACGGCCCGGATGTCGGTCCAGCAGATGGTGGGGTTCATACGATCAGGTACCGACCCCGATTCGGTGCGCGAGGTGAGCACGCGGCGATTCGGCAACCTGGGCGCGGGGCTGGTCTGCGGGGATGCCGACGAGCTCATCGGCCACTTCACCGGGCTGGCGGCCCAGCGCGTCGAGCGGTTCTACGTGTGGTTCGCCGATTTCGCCGTGCCCGATTCGCTGCACGAGTTCGGTGAAACGGTGATCAAGGCGTTTCCGCCGCGGTAGCCGTCAACCCCGTTGCGCCGCTCGCCGCCGCGCTTCCGTGGGAACGACCGGCGGCCGGGCGAACGGTCCGCGCTGGACCGCGCTGAGCCGGATCTCCGGCAGGTCGACCGATGGGTCGACGGTATCCAACCAGGCCACCGCGTCCGCCACATCGGAGACCTGGATGGCGTACATCTCGAAGGGAACATCGGAAAGCATCTCGGTTTCCACCGGGCCGGGGGTGACGATGTGGACGCTGATGCCGTCACGATCGACTTCGAGGGCCAAGGCCCGGGCGAACGCGTTCATGCCGGCTTTGGATGCCGAGTAGGCGGTCCGCGCCATCATCGGTTCGTGCGCCGCCGACGAGGAGATGAACACGAACCGCGAGCCCGCCCGCATCCTGGGCAGGGCTGCGGCGGTCACCACGAAGCACGAATCCAGATTGGCCGAGATGATTGTCCGCCACTGCTCGAACGTCTGCTTGCGCGCGTAGGTTCCGCCCAGCGTGCCGGCGGCGTGGACAACGAGGTCGATTCTCTCCAATGCGCTTGTCGCAGCCGCAAATCCGTCCGGGTCCGAGGCATCGGCCACGAGGTGGCGCGCTCCGATCTCCTCGGCCGCCGCGCGCAACGGGGCCTCGCGACGCGCCGCCAGCACCACGTCGTAACCCAACTCGGCCAACTTTCGACCACACCCTTTGCCGATCCCGCCGCTGCCGCCGGTGACCAATGCGGTTCTCACGGGCTGCCTCTCAGGTTTGACGGAAATCCCGCGTCCGCGACAGCGCCTGCGGCGACAGCGCGTGAATTCGTTGATCGTGCCGACCGGAGAGCACGTACGTCTGGGTGTCGGCGAGATGGCGACCCGCGATGCGGCGCGCCCGGTCGACGTCGCCCTCCGCGATGGTCTCGGTCAGCTTGACGTGCGTGCTGAGCACGGCGCGGCGCTGCGCCAATGACGGATAGGTGCCCCTCGCCGCGCTCTCGTCTGCCCACTGTTGTTCGTGGCTGGTCCACAGCGTCTCCAAGCTGCCGACCACCGCGATGATGGTGTGGTTTCCGCAGCCGCGGACCACGAGATCGTGGAATTCACGGCCGATTTCGGTGAACAGCCCGCCGTCCTCGATGTTCTCGGCCATGGAGTCGTTGACCCGGTTGAGCTCCGGGACCAAGGTGTCCGCCCGGTCCGGGCGCCGGGCGGCCAGCGCGGCGCACGCGGGCTCGAGTTCCTGCAACGCCATGCCAAGGTCGGCGACCGCTACGGACTCGCTCTGCAGTAGCAGCCCGAGCATGTACGCGGCACTGGTCTTCGCCGGGGCATGCACGACGGCGCCACCACGGTTGCCCCGCCGCACCGAAACCAGGCCCTCGGTCTCCAGGATGCGAAGCGCTTCGCGCAGGGAAACCAGACTCACGTTGAACTGCTCGACGAGCACCTCTTGCCGCGGCAACAGATCGCCGTCGGCGAGGTCACCGTTGATGATCTGGCGGCGCAACTCGTCGGCTACGATTTCTGCGATCCGCGGCGCCGACAATCGGCGACGGGCGTCGCTCCCAATTCCCAAGGCGGTCATCCGATCCTCGATGCATAGCAACTCGCTGGCTTAGCTATTTTAGCAGTAATGGTATAAATAGCTTCTTCGATCGCGCGTCGATCGGGAGGGCGGGTGTAAGTGAGCGAGCGGTTCGACGGCCGGCCCACACCGCTGCACGACCTGCGTGTCGTCGAGATCAGTGATCGGATCGCCGGCAGTTACTGCGGAAAGCTGCTGGTCGATGCCGGGGCCCAAGTGTGCAAAATTGAACCGCCGCAAGGAGATTGGCTCCGACGATACTCCGCGACGGGCTCGCCGATGCCGGATGGGGAGAGCTCGCCGTTCTTCGCCTACCTCAATGCCGGCAAGCGCAGCGTGACTTATCCGCCCGATGCCGAGCGCTTCGCCGCCGAACTGTCCGCCGCGGACGTGGTGGTGGTCACCGCCGGCCGGGAGCAGGCCGCCGCGTTGGGCGTTGACCCGCAGCGGCTGCTGGCGGACTGTCCGCGCGCAATCATCGTCACGATCTCCGACTTCGGCTGGACCGGACCGTACGCCGACCGTGCCGCCAGCGAGTTCACCCTGCAGGCGTGGGCGGGCTCGCCCGGCTTCCGCGGCGATCCGGCGGGACCGCCCATCTCGATCGGCGGCGACTTGGGGGAGTACATGGGCGGCGTCTACGCCGCATTCGGCGCCCTGGCCGTGCGCCGCCGCGTCGAGCGCGGTGGTCCCGGTGAGCAGCTCGATCTTTCCATGCTCGAGGCGTTGACCGCGATGCAGAGCAGCGAATGGCTGCACTCCCAGCTGCTGCGGGTGCCACCCATCCGCCGCACGCTCGAAGTGCCATCGATCGAGCCCGCGAAGGACGGCTACGTCGGGATCACCATGGTCACCGGCCAGCAATGGCTCGACTTCGTCGCCATGGTCGAATGCCCGCAGCTCGAAGAGATCGAACAACTCCGCTTCCAGATCGGCCGGTGGGCCTACCGCGACCTGATCCGCGAACAGATCGGCCCGTGGCTGGCCGAACGCACCGTCGGGGAAATCGTCGAACTGGGCCAACTGTTCCGGCTGCCCATCGCGGCGCTTGGCAACGGCTCCACGATCCGGGAGATGGAATACGTCACCGAGCGCGGCGCATTCGTCGAAAACCCCGCCGGCTTTCACCAGCCCCGGCCCCCCTGGTTGATGTCGGCATGCGCTCCCACCCCGCCGCGGCCGACCCCCGCTCTCGGCGAGGCCAATGACGAAACCCTCTGGTCGCCAAGCGAATCCACGAGGAGCGCGACGCAGGCAGGGCTGCCCCTGGCCGGTGTGCGCATCGTCGACCTGACCGCGTTCTGGGCGGGTCCCGCGGCCACCCACCTGCTGGCCGCCTTCGGCGCCGACGTCGTCAAGGTGGAGTCGATACAGCGACCGGACGGCATCCGATACTCGGGCGGCATGCGCACCGACGTCGACGATTGGTGGGAGTACGGCTGGGTCTTCCACGCCATGAACACCAACAAGCGTTCCGTCACACTGGATTTGGGTTCCGAAGACGGGCGCCGCCTGTTCACCGAGCTGGCCGCCGGCGCCGACGTGGTGATCGAGAACTTCTCCCCGCGGGTGATGGACCAGTTCGGCCTGACCGCCGACGTGCTGCTCAACGTCAACCCCAAGCTCGTCGTCGCCCGGATGCCCGCGTTCGGACTGGATGGACCGTGGCGGGATCGCGTCGGATTCGCTCCCACCATGGAGCAGCTCGCCGGCCTGGCCTGGGTGACCGGGCTGCCCGAGACCGCGCCGGTCACACCGCGCGGGGCTTGCGATCCGCTGGCCGGTGTGCACGCCGCGTTCGCCGTGCTGGCCGCGCTGAACTTCGCCGAACGCACCGGATCGGGACAGCAACTCGAGCTGCCGATGCTCGAGACGGTGCTCAATGCCACCGCGATACAGGCGATCGAATCCGAGGTCTTCGGGATAACGCTGACCCGGCGCGGCAACCGCGGTCACGGCGACTCGATCCAAAACATCTACCGGTGTGGAGGGGAAGACGACTGGATCGCGGTCACCGTGCGCGACGACCGGCACTGGCGTGCCCTGGTCGAGGTGATGGATCGACCGGCGTGGTGCGACGAGGAACTGTCCGCCGTCGCCGGGCGGCGACGGCGGGGCGACGACGTCGATCGCCGGCTGGCGGACTGGTTCGCGCGCCAACCCCTCGACTCGACGGTGGAGCGATTGGCGGCCGCCGGCATCCCCGCCGCGCCGGTGGTGTCGCCGTCGTTGGTCGTCGAGAATCCCCAACTGCGTCACCGGGGATTCTTGGAGACCCTCGACCACCCCAGCACCGGCGCCGGTCTCTATCCGTGCCCGCCGTTCGCCCGGCTGGCCGGCCAGGACAGATGGCTGCTGCGGCCACCGCCGCGGCTGGGCGAGCACAATGAAGAGATACTGCGCGAGCGGTGCGGGCTGACCGACGAAGAACTGACGCGCCTCGCAACCAGCGGGGTGATCGGGACCCGACCCAAGGGCCTGTAGAGAAGTGGAGGGCAACTGATGCGCGTGACAGTTGACGAAAACCTTTGTGAGGCCAACGGCTTCTGCGAATCGCTGGCACCGGATGTCTTCGAGCTGGGGGACGAGGACGTGGTGCAGATCGCGGACGGGCCCGTGCCCCCGCGTCTGGAGATCGACGTGCGCGCCGCGGTGGACCAGTGCCCCAAGGCCGCGCTGCGGCTGATCGACTGAGGGATCGGCGACTAGTCAGGTCGACCGTCCGGCCAGCGAGATCGGCATTTCGTCGTAGATCGACATGTTCGTGGTCAGGTTCGGGTAAGCCACTTTCGCCGGGCCGAGGGCGATGTCGTCGCAACGCAGCAAGAGTTCGTCGAACACCGCCCGCAGTTCCGCGCGCGCGAGCATGGCGCCCAGGCAGTGATGGGGTCCGCCGCCACCGAAGGCCACCTGAGGGTTCGGCTGACGACCGATGTCGAAGGTGAACGGTGATTCGAAGACCTCCTCGTCGCGGTTGGCCGAACGCAGCATCGACACCACCCGCTCGCCCTTCGCTATGCGCTGGCCGTCCATCTCGACGTCGACCTTCGCGGTGCGCGTCCAGTACGCGACCGGTGACGCCCAGCGCAACACTTCCTCGATGGCGCTGGGTCGCAGCGCTTCCTGCTCGCGATAGCGCTCGATCTGCTCCGGGTTCGCCACAAACGCCTGTAGCCCGATGGCCAGTGCATTCTTGGTGGTGTCGCTGCCGGCGAACGCCAGCACGAAGAAGAAGAATTCGAGTTCGTGAGGTGGCAAGCTGAAGTGATCACCGTCTTCGCCGGTGATCACCGCGGTGGCCAACGTGCTCCAGATGTCGTCGGTGGGATTGCGTCGCTTCTCCGCGGTGAGGTCCATCGCGTACCCGAAGATGTTGGCGTAGAGGTCGGTTTCGTCCTGCCGGCTCAGCTGCACCTCCGGTGAGTTGGCCTTCAATATCCGGTCCAGGCCGTCGAAGATGCGGGGCCGGTCGTCTTCCGGTATGCCGATGATGTCGCCGATGACCGTCATCGGCAGGGCGTCCGCGACGTCCTCGATCCAATCGCCGCCGCCCTCGACCAGCATGCGGTCGATCATGCGCGCGGCCCTCGCCCGGATGCCGTCCTCGAGCTTGGCGATCGCCCGCGGATTGAACGCGTTCGAGATCAGCTTGCGGCGCTTGTTGAGCCCGGGCGGGTCCATGTTGATGATGGTGGGGTACGACGAGAACATCCCGACCGGCTGGATGAGCGGGCCGTCGACCGCGGTGAAGGACTCGACATCGCGATGCAGCCGGACCGCATGCCGGTGTTTGGTGGTCACCCAGAACTGGCGCTGGACCGTCCTGGCGACACCGGGGGTCAGGTCGTGGCGGAAAATCGGTCGGCTGCGCCGCAACTCCGTGAACAATTCGTCAGGAAATCCGTTGCGCCACAGGGCGAAATCGGAAAGATCCACTGACCCAGCCGTCATCTGAAACTCCGCTCTGCCCGGGCGCATCTGGTGCCGCGTTGACGTTCAATGCTTAAAATAGTAAAAATAGACCTTGTCGTCGAACCGCGGTGAGTGAAGGGCGGCCAAGTTGCGCTCGACTCGCCTTGGTCTGGGCGGGATATGGAGAGTTCGTGACGCACACAATTTCTGACCCCGCGTCGGATGCGGCCGGGGATCCCTCGGAACGCGAGTTCGGACAGGCCGGCATCGCGCTGTCGACCTATCGGTTCCCGACGGGTTGGTTCATCGTCGCCTTCAGCTCGGACCTGACCACCGGTCAGGTCAAGCGCGCCCACTACTTCGGTGAGGAACTCGTCATCTTCCGCACCGAGTCCGGCCAGGTGCACGTGATGGACGCCTACTGTCAGCACCTCGGCGCCAACCTCGGCGTCGGCGGCACCGTGGAAGGCGAGAACATCGTCTGTCCATGGCATGGCTGGCGCTGGCGTGGTGACGGCAGCAACGCGCTGATCCCGTACAGCAAGATCGGGTGCAAGAACAACGTCCGCATCCGCACGTACCCGAGCATGGAGTGGTACGGCTTCGTGCTCGTGTGGCACGAGCGGCACGGGCGGGCGCCGTACTGGCAGCCTCCGGTGCTGCCTGAACTGGAAACGAACGAGTACTACCCACTGCACCCGCACACGCAGATGATCAACCGGGTCAAGGTGCACCCGCAGATGATCATCGAGAACGCCGCCGATCCGTATCACGTGCAATACGTGCACAAGGCCGCCAATCCGGCCACCACCGCGTCGTTCGAAGTGTCCGGTTACCACTTGCACGCGACCGTCAACGCCCACTTCGGCGGCGGCCGCGCCTCTACCTGGCTGACCCCCAATGGGCCGGTCGACGCCAAGATCATCTACGACAACTACTCGCTGGGGCTGGGGGTGGTCCGCTTCCCCAGCGAGCTGGTGGCCACGGTTCAGGTGACCGGGCAGACGCCGGTCGACGAGGACTACACCGATTACTTCTACACGCAGGCGTCCGTCCGCGAGCCCGGCGACACCGGGGACGCACCGACCGGTCGCGCGGCCAAATTCCTGGCGCTGCAGCAAGAGGTCATCAAGCAGGACTTCTTCACGTGGGAAAACATGAAGTACCTGGAGAAGCCGAACCTGGCTCCCGAAGAGGCGCATGACTATGCCGCGCTTCGCCGCTGGGCGCACCGTTTCTACCCGGGCACGCAGCCTTCGCCGTCCGACTTCGGGTACACGGCCGACGGTGAGCCCGACCCGGCGGCCGCGAAAGCCTGATCGGCCGTCCGATGAGCCCCGACCGGAGCGGACCTCTCGGGCCCGCCGACTTCGGCGTCGAAAGTTTCACGGTCCCAGCCGTGCTCGATCGGCGGGCCGAGCAACATCCCGACCGGGTGATGATGTCGATCGCCGGCGTCGACGTGACCTTCGAGCAGATGCGGCAGCGCTCCTGCGCCGCCGCCAACGTGCTCGCGGACTTGGGCGTCGGCCGCGGCGATTGCGTGGCGTTGTTCACCGCAACCTGCCCGGAGTGGGTCTACTTCTGGTTGGGCGCGGCGCGTATCGGCGCGGTGAGCGCCGCCGTCAATGCCGCGAACAAACGGGATTTCCTGCTACACGCCCTGCGGCTGTCGCAGGCCAAGGTGATCCTGACCGATGCCGAGCGTGGGCCCCGGGTGGACGAGGTTGCCGGGGCGTTGAAGACCGCCCCGATCGTTGTGCTGCAGGGTGATTCACTTGCCGACGAGTTGAGCCGAGGTGGCTCCCGTGCGGTCGCAGACGTCGGCGTGGCGGTGGAGGACCTGGGCTGTCTCTTTTACACGTCGGGCACCACCGGGTCGTCGAAAGCGGTTGCTACGACCTGGCATTACCTGTTCACGGTGGCCGCGACGGTCGCTTCGGCGTGGGAATTGCGCGCGGGGGAGGTGCTGTGGACGGCGATGCCGCTGTTTCACTTGAGCGCGGCACCCAGCGTGCTCGCCCCGATGCTGCTCGGAGCGACGACTGTGCTGGCACAAGCGTTTCACCCCGCCCGGGTGTGGGAGGACATACGCGCCCGCGGTGCCGTCGGCTTCGCCGGCGCCGGCGCGATGGTGTCGATGTTGCACAACCTGCCGGCGGATCCGCGTGACGCCGACTTGCCGCTGCGATTCATCTCGGCGGCTCCGATCGACGCCAAGGCTTATCGCGACATCGAAAAGCGTTACGGCTGCCGCATTGTCACGATGTACGGGATGACCGAGGCGTTTCCGATCGCCGTAAAGACCCTGGCCGACGAAGGGGTGCCGGGAACTTCGGGCCGGCCGAACCCGAATTTCGACGTGCGGATCGTCGACGAGGGCGGCGATCCGCTACCCGCAGGCGCGGTCGGGGAAATCGCCTGCCGGCCCCGGTATCCCCACGTGATGAGCGAAGGCTATGTCGCGCAAGGCATGCGGGTCATTCCGCACCCGGAATGGTTTCGCACCGGCGACGTCGGCCTGCTCGACGCGGAGGGAAACCTCACGTTCGTCGACCGCAGGAAGGATTCGCTTCGCCGGCGCGGTGAAAACGTGTCCTCGGTCGAGGTGGAAACCGTGGTCGCGAGCCATCCCGCCGTCGCGGAAGCCGCCGCGATCGGGGTGCCCAGCGCGTTGGGCGAAGACGACATTCTGGTGATCGTGACGTTGCGACCGGGGGCGACAGTGGATTACGCCGAGCTGCTCGATTTCTGCTCGGCCCGGATGCCGTACTTCTGCGTGCCCCGATACGTGGAGACCGTCAGCGAACTCCCGAAGACGGTCATCGGGCGGATACGCAAGGACTTGTTGCGCGAGCGGGGGGTGACTCGGGAGGCGTGGGATCGTGAAGCTCAGGGCTATATCGTTAGCCGGTAAGTTACGTTAATGTTACGTATTAGTCGGCAAGTTACTTTACCGTTACATCCGTCCGCTCGTTGGCAGTCGTTTCCCGGGAGAGGCTGGAGACCGAAATGACCATGTCCTATCAGGAACAGCAAATGTTGCAGGCCGCCACGGGCCGAGCTGCCATTCTCAATCTGAACGCCCGGCACAACCGGGCATACTCCGAGGGTGATCGCGAGCGCTGGATCGCCACGTTCCGCCACGCCGGTGCCACCTACCAGCGTGATGGTGACACGTTCGACGATCTGCGTGCGGCGTTCGATGGCGGCGACGGACAACGGCTGGTCACGGTCGACCACGAGATCAGGGTCGACGGGGTCAACGCCGTGCAGCGTTGCGTCGTCTTGCTTTTCGCCAGCATGTACGGCGACACCACGCTACGTGCCACGGGGATATTCCGGGACACGCTGATCTACGAGCGTGGCGGCTGGTACTTCACTTCCCGTGCACTGCAATGGGATTCGGTGCCCAGTCGGCACCCGCTCGTTATGTGAGCCGCGTGGATCCGGACCTCAGTTACCAGCTGGCCTTCGGCACCTATGAAGACGCGCTGCGCATGGTCGGCGCGAAAAGCGAGCCGCGCACTGCGGCGACGGCGGTAAGCGGAGCCCGCATCCAGTTGTTCGCCGCGATGGTCCGCGACGGCAATCGGTCGTACTGGGACGCCGAGTTCGCCCGCCGGAAATGGGGCGGTCTGCTGGCGCCTCCGGCCTTGCTGATGGGGTGGTTGATCCCTCCGCCGTGGCAGCCACAGGTCGGCCCGCCTGCGGCATCCCTGGTGCTGCGAGTGCCGCTGCCGGGAACCACGTTCATCAACGCGGCCAACGATGTCGAGTTCGTGGTGCCCATCGTTGAAGGTGACGTCCTTACCGTCGTCGAAGAGCTGGTGTCGGTGTCACCGGAGAAGCGGACGCGGCTGGGCGTGGGGCATTTCGTCGAGACGCTGGAGACCTACCGCCGCCAGGACGAAACGGTGGTCGCCACCTGCCGGAACACGTTGTTCCGCTTCACGCCCGGGGCATCCCCGTGACCGGCGGCGACCTGCACTTCGACGAGATCGTCGTTCCCGCCGACCTCCCCGAGGTGGTCGACCACATCAGCTACCAGCGAGTGGTGGAGAACGCGGGGGCGACTTGGGACTACTTCCCGGGCCATTTCGACCCCGAATACGCTCAGCGCCAGGGCAATCCGACGATCTACGTCAACACGATGCACCTCGCCGGCTTCGCCGACCGCGTCGCGACCGACTGGGCGGGCCCGAGCAGTCGGGTGGTGCGGCGCTCCTTGCGGCTGGCCGGCTCGGTGTATGCGGGCGACACAATGATCGGCCGGGGACGCGCGGTCGCCAAGCGACTGGACACCTCGGTGGACCCGCCGCGCTGCCTCGTCGACATCGAGATCCAGGTGACCAACCAGCACGGCGCGCTGTGCTGTCCGGTCGAGCTCACCCTGCAGATGCCCGCACGTGCCCGATGATTTGGTGGCCGCACTGCATCTCGCGGTCTGCCGACGGTTCGGCGAAGCCGTCCGAGCGGCGCATGGCGGGTGGGGTCGTCGCTCCCCATGCGAGGAGTGGGATGCCCGGGCGGTGCTCGAGCACGTGATCGGTTTTCACGACGTGCTCATCTTGCGCCCCTTGGGATTAAAGCCCGACCGACCGAGGGACGATCCGCAGGCGCGCTGGCAACTGACCTACGACGCGCTGACGGCGGCCGTTGAATCCGGCAGGCTGAGTCAGCTGCGTGAGTACAGCTTGATGCCGAACCTGACACGCGATGTCTTGGTGCACACGTGGGATCTCGCCCGCGCGGTGGGGGCGGACGATGTATTGGATTCCGCGTGGTGCCGGCGGTTCTACGACGGCCTGCCTGCCGACCCGCGGGCCTTGAGCTCCTCGCGAATGTTCAGCGTTCCGATCGCGGTGCCTGACGAAAGCGACGTGCAAGCAAAGCTTTTGGCGCGGCTTGGCCGCGACCCGTCGTGGCGACCGGAGACGGCGTAGCGACGGCCGCGGCCATGGGACGAGTTCGGATTGTGATATCGCCGGTGATATCGCGAACGGAAATCGCCATATGCCCCGATGATGGGCAGGGGTCACTGACGGTGGTTATAGCGGCGGCAGCTGTCCTTTGCATACCAGCGTCTGCAACTCGACGTATTCGTGGAGGCCCTCCGGGCCGAACTCGCGCCCGATGCCCGACTGCTTGAAGCCACCGAATGGGGCGCCGATGTCCAGCGTGTACATGTTGATGCCGTACGTACCGGTGCGCACGCCCGCCGCGATTTCCAGGCCGTGTGCGATGTCGGAGGTCCACACCGAACCGGCCAGGCCGTAGTCGCTCTCGTTGGCGATTCGGATCGCGTCGTCCTCATCGCGGTAGCGCAGCACGGTCAAGACCGGACCGAAAATCTCCTCGCGGGCGATGCGCATGTCGTTGGTGGCGTCGGCGAACAACGTCGGCTGCACATACCAACCACGCGTTGACGGGCTGTCCTGGCCGCCGAGGACGACGCGGGCGCCTTCGGCCTGTCCGGACTTGATGTAGTCCTGAACGCGGCGTTGTTGTCGTTGCGCCACAAGGGGTCCGATGTCGGTGGCGTCGTCCGACGGAT
Organism: Mycobacterium sp. E3251; assembly: GCF_001666835.1. Lineage (GTDB taxonomy): Bacteria > Actinomycetota > Actinomycetes > Mycobacteriales > Mycobacteriaceae > Mycobacterium. Next base: position 37,880 of record NZ_LZJF01000034.1, read on the forward strand.
CGCCGACGTTGAGGGCCGACATCATGTCGGCCAGCGCGTCGACGACCTCGTCGTGCCGCTTATCGCTGACCAGGATGCGGGTCTGTGCGACGCACGCCTGGCCGTTGTTCATCAGGCCGGCGGTTTTCAGCCCGGCGGCGGTCTTGCCGATATCGGCGTCGTCGAGAATGATCGCCGCGGACTTGCCGCCCAGCTCCAGGCTGTAGCGCTTCAGCTGCTCACCGCAGAGCGCCGCGATGCGCCGCCCGACGGCGCTGGACCCGGTGAACGCGATCTTGTCCACGTCGCGGTGGCGCACCAGCGCCTCACCGATCTCGGGTCCACCGGGCAACACCGAGACCACCCCGTCGGGCAGGTCCAGCTGCTCGATCATCTCCGCCAACCACAAAGCGTCCAAGGGGGTTTCGGGTGCGGGTTTGATGATGACCGTGCAGCCCGCGATCAGCGCCGGGATCAGCTTGGGCATGATCAGGAACTGCGGAACGTTCCACGGAACGATCGCGCCGACCACGCCTACCGGGGCCCTGCGCAAGTGCACTTCGCCGAGCACGCCCTGACGCCGTTCCTCCCACGGAAACTCGCGCGCGGCGGCCAGCGCCAAATGGATGAGCGTCGCCGCGGCAGCGCCTTGGCCCATCCGGCTGAAACTGCGCGGCGAGCCCATCTCGTCGGTGATCAGGTCGGCCATCTCCTCGATGTGGCCGGAGTAGATCGCGGCGAGCTCTTCGACCTTGGCCATCCGCTCGGCATGGGTCATCCGCGGCCACGGCCCGTGGTCGAAGGCGTGTCGCGCGGCGGCGACGGCCGCGTCGACGTCCTCGGGTCCGGCCAGCTGGACATGGCCGACCGGTTCTTCGGAGTGCGGGGAGATGACGGCGAGCTGTTGGGGGTTGGCGGGCTTGCGCCACTGACCCCCGATGAAGAGTTCGTCATAAGACCGGTGGCCGGAGTTTTCTGTCATCGGGCACTTCCTCGAGGGTTGGGCGCAGGTAGCCAGTGACCGGGATTTCTCTATTGACGCTAACATAGCGAAAAAAGCAGCGAGGGCCGATATGACCAGCGATTGGCGTAGTTACCCGTTCCAGTTGGTGCCCGGCGACAGCCAACTGGATTTCCCCGCCGCCGAGGGCGAACACCCGGATCAGGAGTCGGACACCTGGTTCATCGCGGGGCAGCTCGATGCCGCCGAGACCGGTCGGTCGTTCGCCTTCCTGACCATCTTCAACAAGAACCGGCCCGGCGGCACCGTGGTCGCCGATTTCTACACGTTGGCGCTCTTCGATCTGGACACCGGCGATTACGGCACCTTCACGGATTACGACATGCCGCCGGCAAACCTGAAGCCCGGGGCGCGGCGCAAGCTGACATTGGCCCCAGGCCATCTCGACATCCACTACTCCAGCGCCGCGGGCACCGCGTCGTGGACCACCTGCCGCGACGCCGACGGAGAGCTGCTGCCGTACACGTACCGCGTCAGCCTGGTCGGCCAGGACCAGTCGGGTCGGCCCATGCGGCTAGACCTGGCCGTAACACCAACGCGTGCACCGACACCGGTGGGTGCGTCGACCTACAACGGGAAGATCTGCTGCTTCGGCCAGACCGAAACGTATTCGTATTTCCAGACCGGCATGGCGATGACGGGCACCCTGCGCTGGGGAGACGTCGTCCAGCAGGTCTCCGGCAGCAGCGGGCACATCGACCGGCAGTGGTTCCCGAAATACGCCGGCGGCGGAGGGACGGGGGGAGACCCGCGGGCCCGATCCCACGAATGGCGCACCATCAACTTCGACAACGGCGTGGACCTGAGCATCTGGCGGCAGTTCGACCGCACCAATGGCAATGCGCTGCAGCCGTTCACGGGTGTCACGACGAGCCATCCGGACCCCGGCATGCCGCCGGAGTGTGCTGAGGACATCGAGGTGACGGTCAGCAGCTACGTGCGATGGCCGGACACGGTGCAACCGTTGGTGCGGCCGCAGGCAGCCGCCCGCTACATGCCGGACCGGCACCGGATCACCTGCCGCACAATGCAACTCGACATTGTCGGGGAGCCGCTGGTGCCCGCTCCCGCGCACGGCCTGCCCATCGAATACATGGAGGGTCCGTACCGCTACCGCGGAACCCTGTGGGGTCAACCGGTGACCGGCTTCGCGTTCAACGAGCGCTCGTTGGCCCTGTACCGCGACTGGGAGTTGGTCGAGGTGCTGGCCACCACAGTCGCGAACATGGAACCGGCCGACCGGGACTTGGAGAAGGCGGCGGGACTGCTGGAGCAGCTGCTGGCACGCGGCCGCCGAGATGAAGCGGTCGGGCTGTTGACTACGGTGCGTCCCGCGCAAAGCGACCCGCTGGCAACGCTTTTGGACGACCTCGTGGCGGTGCTGTCCGCCGACGCATCAACCGAGAGCGGCTGATTCGCCAAGCGCCCCGGCCCAGGCTTGGTGGCGATGCTGCAGGCCGGGTTCGTTGCGGCCGAACAGCAGGTGGTCGCGGGCACCGGACTCGAGGTTGGTCTGCAAGCGTTCGACCAGCCGGTAGTCCTCGTCGCGCACCGTGGCGTGGGCGTAGTCGAAGACGGCTTGCGCGCCGGCCGCGACCGATTCGTCGGAGACGTCCAGCGGTGTCGAGTTCTGGTGCACGGTGATCGATCTCCCGGGCCCGTCGCCGGGGTAGATCCGGAACAGCTCGCCGTTGGCGATGGTCACCGACAGCACGATGTTGGGGAACAGCGCGTAGATCACGACCAAGTTCTGGAACGGATCCCACTGCTCTTCGGGGACGTCGTCCAGCGCCAGGATCGTGTTGAGCGGGAAGATCAATCGGTGGTGCGGTCCGAACGCGTCGAACACCGTGCAGTTGCTGCGGGCGATGGTGGCGAACGTCTGCTGATGCACGGTGGCGAAATGGTAGTTCTCCGAAAAGGTGTCGACCGCGAGCTTCCAATTGATCGGGCAGTCGAGCACCTTCTCACCCAATGGCGCCCACCGGCCGATGCCCCACGAATCGAGCTCTTCGGCCAGGGGGCCCAGGTGTGCGGCGACATCCAAGTTGGCCCCGGGAACCAGTGTGACCCAGAGGAATCCGGCGAATTCGGTGGCCGGGAGCTCAGTCAGGCCGTCGGCCTTGGCGGTCACGGTGGTTTGGCGGCGACCCGCTTCGGCCGGCTTCGCCGTCCTTGCGATCGCCACACCGGTGAAGCCCTCACGGCCGGGCAGGCCGACCAACCGGCCGGTGTTGTCGTACGTCCACGCGTGATACGGGCAGGTGAACCGCTTCGCGCTGCCGCAACCGGTTGCGACCTGCGACTGGCGGTGCAGGCAGATATTGTCAAACGCCTTGACCGATCCATCGGCCGTTCGTGTCAGCAGGATTGACCGGCCCATCACCGTCTTCGTGCAGTACGCGCCGGGGGCGGGCAGCTCGGAGACATAGCCGACCAGCTGGGGGCTGGCCAGGATCATGGCCCGGTCTCGGTCGTGGCGCTCGGCCGACGTATAGGACGTCGCCTCGACGCGGTGCTCGGCGGGGGCGAGATCGGTGGTCTTGTCGCGCGCCAACTTCAAGGCGCGGCGGGTGAGGTCGATTAGCTGCTCGCGTTCCATCAGCTCAGTACAGACCTTGCCACAGTTGTAAGGTCAAGGAGTGGCTGAGCAGTTGCTGATCGGCGACGTCACGGCCCTGACGGGCATCGCGTCCGGTCGCATCCGCCATTACGAGAAAATCGGTTTGCTGCGTGCCGAGTATCTGTCGAACGGCTATCGGGTCTTCGGCGTGGAACAGGTGCTCGATCTGCTCCGCATCGATCTGCTGAGAAGTCTCGGCGTGAGCATCAATGACATCCAGCGCTTGGTCGCGGGTGGACGCGCCACGTTGGCGGGTGTTCTCGACGAGCACCGGACGTTGCTGATGCGCCAGCGGGACCGGCTGGACCAGTTGATCGCGGCTATCGACCGGTCTCGCGCCGCCACCGATTGCCCCGGCTCCGACGTCAGCGAGGACATCCTGCGCAGGCTGGCGACCACCCACCGCGACAGCATCGGCGTCATCGGGCGGCTCACCGCGCCGCTGTCCGCGTCCGTCGCCACGATGTATGCCGACCTGTTCGACGAATGGGACTTGCCGGTACCGGTCTTGTTCGGGCAGATGGTTCTGCCGCCGGCGGCCAGCACCCTGCTGGCCCAATTGGCCGAGACGCCGGGGCGTCAGGTGCTGTTCGACCGGTTGCGGAAGCTCGCCGCCGACGTGATCGGGCTGGGCGACGACCGGGCGGCCGCGACGGAACTCGCTCAGAGTTGGATCGACCGGCAGCTCGCCGACCCGCTGCCCGACGACGTGGTCGACGTGCTTCGGGGGGTGCAGCCGTCGCTGGAGCGTGACCCCGTGATCGTGCAGGGATTCCGTGCTTGGGCGGGATCGATCAACACGGCGGCCGCCCACTTCCTCGACGAGGTCGGCCGCCAGACCGCTGGTCGTGGCCTGGAGGCCGTGAGCGTCATCGTGCTGCCCGCTGCGGCGCGGCGCCAAACCAAAGATGCGCCCCTGTGATGCAGATGTGACCAGTGTGATCAATGTGTCAGATGGTGTTCCTGCCGTATCCTGACGCCTGTGTCATCGGTTTCGCGACGCGACGTGCTCAAATTGGCCGCGGCGGCCCCTGCCCTGATGGGGCTGGGCGTTGCCGGTGCGTCGCTGCGTCCGGCACCGGCGTCGGCGTCGCTCGGCACGTTGTTGGACTACGCGGCCGGGGTCATCCCGGCCAGCGAGATCAGGGCCGCCGGTGCCGTGGGCTCGATCAGGTACGTGTCGGACCGGCGGCCCGGCGGCAACTGGATGCTGGGCAAGCCGATCCAGGTCGCCGAGGCTCGGGACCTCAACAGCAACGGGCTGAAGATCGTCTCGTGTTACCAATACGGGAAGGGCAATACCGCCGACTGGCTCGGCGGCGCCAACGCCGGTCTCCAGCACGCGCAACGCGGAATGCAACTGCATGCCGCCGCGGGCGGGCCCGCGAACGCGCCGATATACGCCTCGATCGACGACGACCCATCGTATGACCAGTACAAACAGCAGGTAGCCCCCTACCTACGATCCTGGGAGTCAGTGATCGGTCATCAGCGCACAGGTGTGTACGCCAATTCGAAGACCATCGACTGGGCGCTGCACGACGGGTTGGGCTCTTATTTCTGGCAGCACAACTGGGGTTCACCCAAGGGATTCGCGCACCCGGCCGCCCATTTGCATCAGGTCGAGATCGACAAACGCAGCGTCGGCGGGGTTGGGGTCGACATCAACGAGATCCTCAAGCCGCAATTCGGGCAGTGGGCCTAGCCTCCCTGCACCCCGCCGGCTCACCACCGGGCCGCGACTCTTAGAGATCCCAGCAAACACTCGTTCGCTCATTTTTCGGCGCGGCGTGCGCGAAGGCCGCCTCGACTGCGCGACGAAAGCGCGCTTGACGCCGCTGGACGGCTCGAAATTTTTACATAACGATTACATAACAAAACTGCTTTGATCAGGGCAGTTATAGCTACTCGACCGTAACCACCTGCATGCAGCAGGTTTGTTCGGCGCGCCCGCGCCGCGGATTAAACCCGGTGTTACCCAGGACACGGTTACCCGTGCGTAGAACTCATCAGTAACCGATCACGACGCAAAACGGGGGTCTGCCCTTATGACACTCTTAGTACAGCCGATGCAGTCCGCCACGCCGCCCGTCCACGGGCCCGCCCACCCGACAAGACACCGGTCAGACGGATTTTCGGTCGCGATTCGATGCGGAATCGACGGACTCTCTAGAGTTCCTGTCCCCTTCGGACCGGCTGAACGCACTGATACGTAAGACGTACATGACGCATTGAGGGAGATACAGACGTGACGATCCACGAGCACGATGAGGTGTCCGCTGAGCGCGATCCAAACGCACCGCACACCGCCCATGCTCTGGTCGACCGACTGACGGCCGGCGAGCCGTACGCCGTTGCGTTCGGCGGCCAGGGCAGCGCCTGGCTGGAAACCCTCGAAGAACTGGTGTCGTCGGCCGGCATCGAATCCGACCTGGCAACGCTGGCCGGTGAGGTGGAACTGCTGCTCGAGCCCGTCGCCAAAGAACTGGTGGTGGTGCGTCCGATCGGTTTCGAGCCGCTCTCCTGGGTCCGCGCACTGGCGGCCGAGGATCCGGTCCCATCGGACAAGCACCTGACGTCCGCCGCGGTGTCCATCCCCGGCGTACTGCTCACCCAGATCGCGGCCGTGCGCGCGCTGGCCCGCCAAGGCATGGACCTGAAAACCACCCCGCCGGTGGCCGTCGCCGGACACTCGCAAGGGGTGCTCGCCGTCGAGGCGCTCAAAGCCGCGGGCTCCCGCGACGCAGAGCTGCTGGCAATGGCCCAGCTCATCGGCGCGGCCGGGACGCTGGTCGCCCGCAGGCGCGGCATCTCCGTGCTCGGCGACCGCCCGCCCATGGTGTCGGTGACCAACGCCGACCCCGAGCGCATCAGCCGGCTGCTCGACGAGTTCGCGCAAGACGTCCGCACCGTGCTGCCGCCGGTGCTGTCCATTCGCAACGGCCGGCGCTCGGTCGTCATCACCGGCACACCCGAGCAGCTGTCCCGGTTCGAGCTCTACTGCCGGCAGATCTCGGAGAAGGAGGAGGCCGACCGCAAGAACAAGCTCCGCGGCGGGGACGTCTTCTCGCCGGTCTTCGATCCGGTGCAGGTGGAGGTCGGCTTCCACACCCCCCGGCTGGCCGACGGCATCGACATCGTCGGCGGCTGGGCCGAAAAGGTCGGACTCGATGTCGCGCTGGCCCGTGAACTGACCGAAGCCATCCTGGTGCGGCGTGTCGACTGGGTCGAGGAGATCAACCGCGTGCACGAGGCCGGTGCGCGCTGGATCCTCGACCTCGGACCCGGCGACATCCTGACCCGGCTCACCGCGCCGGTGATCCGCGGCCTGGGTGTCGGCATCGTGCCCGCCGCGACCCGCGGCGGGCAGCGCAACCTCTTCACCGTCGGGGCCGTCCCCGAGGTGGCGCGGGCCTGGTCCACTTACGCCCCCACCGTCGTTCGCCTTCCCGACGGCCGGGTCAAGCTCTCGACCAAGTTCACCCGGTTGACGGGACGCTCGCCGATCCTGCTGGCGGGGATGACCCCGACCACCGTCGACGCCAAGATCGTCGCCGCCGCGGCCAACGCCGGGCACTGGGCCGAGCTCGCCGGCGGCGGGCAGGTCACCGAGGAGATCTTCGCCGGTCGCGTCGATGAGCTCGCCACACTGCTCGAGCCCGGCCGCACGTATCAGTTCAACGCGCTGTTCCTCGACCCGTATCTGTGGAAGCTGCAGGTCGGCGGAAAACGCTTGGTGCAGAAGGCGCGTCAGTCCGGCGCGGCGATCGACGGTCTGGTGATCAGTGCCGGCATCCCGGACCTCGAGGATGCCGTCGAGCTCATCGAGGAATTGAACGACGTCGGCATCAGCCACGTCGTGTTCAAGCCCGGCACGGTCGAACAGATCCGCTCGGTCATCCGCATCGCGACCGAGGTGCCCACCAAGCCGGTGATCATGCACATCGAGGGTGGCCGCGCCGGTGGCCACCACTCGTGGGAAGACCTCGACGACTTGCTGCTGGCAACGTATTCGGAGTTGCGGTCGCGCCCCAACATCACCGTCTGCGTGGGCGGCGGCATCGGCACGCCCGAGCGGGCGGCCGAGTACTTGTCCGGGCGGTGGGCGCAGGCCTACGGCTTCCCCCTGATGCCGATCGACGGCATCCTGGTCGGCACCGCGGCGATGGCGACCAAGGAGGCCACCACGTCGCCGTCGGTCAAGCGGATGCTGGTCGAGACGCAAGGGACCGAACAGTGGGTCGGCGCCGGAAAAGCCGTGGGCGGCATGGCTTCCAGCCGCAGCCAGCTGGGTGCCGACATTCACGAGATCGACAACAGCGCCTCGCGCTGCGGGCGGCTGCTCGACGAGGTCGCCGGTGACGCCGAGGCCGTCGCCGAGCGTCGCGACGAGATCATCGCGGCGATGGCCAACACCGCCAAGCCGTACTTCGGCGATGTCGCCGACATGACGTACTTGCAGTGGTTGCAGCGCTACGTCGAGCTGACCATCGGTGAGGGCAACTCCACCGCCGACACCGCCGCACCGGGCAGCCCGTGGCTGGCCGACACCTGGCGCGACCGGTTCCAGCAGATGCTGCAGCGCGCCGAAGCCCGTTTGCACGCCAACGACTTCGGCCCGATCGAGACGCTGTTCGATGACCTCGCGCTACTGGAAAGTCCCCAGCAGGCCATCGCCACGCTGCTTGCGGCATACCCCGACGCCGAGACCGTGCAGCTGCACCCGGCCGACGTCCCATTCTTCGTCACCCTGTGCAAGACGCTGGGTAAGCCGGTCAACTTCGTGCCGGTCATCGACAAGGACGTGCGGCGCTGGTGGCGCAGTGACTCGCTGTGGCAGGCGCACGATGCCCGCTACGACGCCGACCAGGTGTGCATCATCCCGGGCACCGCGGCCGTGGCCGGCATCACCCGCATGGACGAGCCCGTCGGTGAATTGCTGGACCGCTTCGAGCAGACCGCCGTTGACGAGGTGTTGTCCTCCGGTGGGCAACCCCGGCCCGTCGCGTCACGTCGGCTGGGTCGCCCCGACGTGACCGGGCCGCTCGCGGTCGTGCTCGACGCCACCGACGTGCAGTGGGCGGGGCGCACCGCGATCAACCCGGTCCACCGAATCGCCGACCCCGCCGACTGGCTCGTGCATGACGGCCCCGAAAGCCGTCGCGCCACGCACTCGTTCACCGGGGCGCGGCTTGAGGTCGACGGCGACCGAGTGGTGTTGAGTGTCCCGGTGTCGGGCATCTGGATCGACATCCCGTTCACGTTGCCTCCCAACACGATTGACGGTGGCACTCCCGTGGTGTCCACCGAAGATGCCGCGACCGCCATGCGCGCGGTGCTGGCCATCGCCGCCGGAGTCGACGGGCCGGAATTCCTGCCCGCGGTCGTCGACGGGACCGCCACCGTGGCGGTTGACTGGGACCCCGAGCGGGTCGCCGACCACACCGGGGTCACCGCCACCTTCGGCGAGCCGTTGGCGCCCGGTCTCACCACCGTGCCCGACGCGCTGGTCGGGCTGTGCTGGCCCGCGGTCTTCGCGGCGATCGGCTCGGCGGTCACCGACGCCGGCGTCCCGGTCGTGGAGGGTCTGCTGAGTCTGGTCCACCTCGACCACGCAGCCCACGTCATGGGCGCGCTGCCCAAGGCCGCGGCCGAATTGACCGTCACCGCAACGGCTTCGCCGGCTATCGACACGGACGTGGGCCGCGTCGTCCGCGTCGCGGTGACGATCGCCGACGCCCACGGCGCCACGATCGCCACCCTCGACGAGCGGTTCGCCATCCTTGGCCGCACGGGCGCGGCCGAACTCACCGAGCCGGTGCGCGCCGGCGGCGCGGTGTCGGAAAACGCGACCGACACCCCGCGCCGCCGCCGCCGCGACGTCCGGTTGACCGCCCCGGTCGACATGCGACCGTTCGCCGTGGTCTCCGGTGACCACAACCCGATCCACACCGACCGGGCCGCCGCCCTGCTGGCCGGCCTGGAATCGCCCATCGTGCACGGCATGTGGTTGTCGGCGGCCGCGCAGCACGCGGTGACCGCCACCGACGGACAGGCCCGGCCGCCGGCCCGGCTGGTCGGCTGGACCGCGCGGTTCCTCGGCATGGTGCGCCCCGGTGACGAGGTCGACTTCCGCGTCGAGCGCGTCGGAATCGACCAGGGCGCAGAGGTTTTGGATGTCTCCGCCCGCATAGGATCCGACCTGGTGATGTCGGCGACGGCCCGACTGGCCTCCCCGCACACGGTGTATGCCTTCCCCGGCCAGGGGATTCAACACAAGGGCATGGGCATGGATGTGCGCGCCCGGTCCAAGGCCGCCCGCAAAGTGTGGGACAAAGCCGACAAGTTCACCCGCGACACGCTTGGCTTCTCGGTGCTGCACGTGGTGCGCGACAACCCGACCAGCATCATCGCCAGCGGCGTGCACTACAACCATCCCGAGGGCGTGCTGTACCTGACGCAGTTCACCCAGGTCGCGATGGCGACCGTGGCGGCGGCGCAGGTCGCCGAGATGCGCGAGCAGGGTGCGTTCGTCGAAGATGCCATTGCCTGCGGCCACTCCGTCGGGGAGTACACCGCGCTGGCCTGCGTCACCGGCATCTACGAACTGGAAGCGTTGCTGGAGACGGTTTTCCACCGCGGCTCCAAGATGCATGACATCGTGCCGCGCGACGAGCTGGGCCGTTCCAACTACCGGCTGGCGGCGATCCGGCCGTCGCAGATCGACCTGCCGGATGACGAGGTGCCCGCGTTCGTCGCCGAAATCGCCGACCGCACCGGGGAATTCCTGGAGATCGTGAACTTCAACCTGCGTGGTTCGCAGTATGCGATCGCGGGCACGGTACGCGGTCTGGAAGAGCTGGAAGCCGAGGTCGAGCGCCGTCGCGAGCAAACCGGCGGCAAGCGTTCCTTCATCCTGGTGCCCGGCATCGACGTGCCGTTCCACTCGCGGGTGCTGCGCGTCGGGGTGGCCGAATTCCGCCGCTCGCTCGAGCGCGTCATGCCGAGGGACAAGAATCCCGACGTCATCATCGGGCGCTACATTCCCAACCTGGTGCCACGCCCGTTCACCTTGGGCCGCGATTTCATCCAGGAGATCCGTGACCTGGTGCCCGCCGAGCCGCTCGACGAGATCCTCGCCGACTACGACACCTGGCTGGCAGAGCGCCGCAACGACATGGCGCGCATCGTCTTGATCGAGCTGCTGGCATGGCAGTTCGCCAGCCCGGTGCGCTGGATCGAGACCCAGGATCTCCTCTTCACCGAAGAGGCCGCGGGCGGTCTGGGCGTGGAGCGGTTCGTCGAGATCGGCGTCAAGTCAGCGCCGACCGTCGCCGGATTGGCCACCAACACCCTCAAGCTTCCCGAATATGCCCACAGCACAGTGGAAGTGCTCAACGCCGAGCGCGACGCCGCGGTGCTGTTCGCCACCGACACCGACCCCGAGCCGGAGCCCGACGCCGACGAGCCGGCCGCCGAGGCGGCCGAGGGGGCGACCTCCGTGGAGGCCGCGCCGGCCGCACCGGCACCCGCTGCCGCGTCGTCGGGCCCCCGTCCCGACGACATCGGGTTCGACGCCGCCGACGCCACCCTGGCGTTGATCGCGCTGTCGGCCAAGATGCGCATCGACCAGATCGAGGAACTGGACTCCATCGAGTCCATCACCGACGGTGCGTCGTCGCGGCGCAACCAGCTGCTGGTGGACCTCGGTTCGGAGTTGAACCTGGGCGCCATCGACGGCGCCGCCGAGGCCGACCTGGCCGGCCTGCGGTCGCAGGTGACCAAGCTCGCGCGCACGTACAAGCCTTTCGGCCCAGTGCTTTCCGACGCGATCAACGACCAGCTGCGCACGGTGCTCGGACCCTCGGGCAAGCGGCCCGGCGCCATCGCCGAGCGGGTCAAGAAGACGTGGGAGCTCGGCGACGGTTGGGCCAAGCACGTCACGGTCGAAGTGGCGCTGGGGACCCGCGAGGGCACCAGCGTGCGCGGCGGCGCCATGGGCCACCTGCACGAGGGTGCGCTGGCCGATGCCGCCTCGGTCGACAAGGTCATCGACGCCGCGGTCACCTCCGTCGCCGCGCGCCGGGGCATCTCGGTGGCGCTGCCATCATCGGGTGGCGGCGGCGGCGCGACCGTCGACGCGGCCGCGTTGAGCGAATTCACCGATCAGATCACCGGTCGCGACGGGGTGCTCGCTTCGGCGGCCCGCCTGATCCTGGGCCAGCTGGGCCACGACGACCCGGTCAGTGCGGCGCCGGCGGCCACCGACGCCGAGCTCATCGACCTGGTCACCGCCGAACTCGGCGCGGACTGGCCCCGCCTGGTGGCGCCGGCTTTCGACGCCAAGAAGGCCGTCGTGTTCGACGACCGGTGGGCCAGCGCCCGGGAGGACCTGGTCAAACTCTGGCTGACCGACGAGGGTGACATCGACGCCCAGTGGAAGAGCCTGTCCGAAAGGTTCGAGGGCGCAGGCCATGTCGTCGCGACCCAGGCCACCTGGTGGCAGGGCAAATCGCTGGCCGCCGGTCGCCAGATTCACGCCTCGCTGTACGGCCGGATCGCGGCCGGCGCCGAGAACCCCGATCCCGGCCCCTACAGCAACGAAGTTGCCGTGGTGACAGGCGCTTCGAAGGGTTCGATCGCGGCGTCGGTCGTCGCGCGGCTGCTTGACGGCGGCGCGACCGTCATCGCCACGACGTCCAAGCTCGACGACGAGCGGCTGGCCTTCTACCGCGGGCTTTACCGCGACCACGCCCGATACGGTGCGGCGCTCTGGGTCGTCGCCGCCAACATGGCGTCCTACTCCGATATCGATGCCCTGGTCGAATGGATCGGCACGGAGCAGACCGAAAGCCTTGGGCCGCAATCCATTCACATCAAGGACGCGCAGACTCCCACGCTGCTGTTCCCGTTCGCGGCGCCTCGCGTCGCGGGCGACCTGTCGGAGGCCGGGTCGCGCTCCGAGATGGAGATGAAGGTTCTGCTGTGGGCGGTGCAGCGGTTGATCGGCGGGCTGTCCAAGATCGGCGCCGAGCGCGACATCGCGTCGCGGCTGCACGTCGTGTTGCCCGGTTCGCCCAACCGCGGAATGTTCGGCGGGGACGGCGCGTACGGCGAGGCTAAGTCGGCCCTGGACGCACTGGTGAGCCGCTGGCACGCCGAGACCTCCTGGGCCGCCCGGGTCAGCCTGGCGCACGCGCTGATCGGCTGGACCCGCGGCACCGGGTTGATGGGCCACAACGACGCCATCGTCGAGGCCGTGGAGGAGGCCGGCGTCACCACCTACTCCACCGACGAGATGGCGGCCATGCTGCTGGACCTCTGCGACGTCGAGTCGAAGGTCGCCGCGGCCGGCGCGCCGATCAAAGCGGACCTGACCGGCGGCCTCGCCGAGGCCAACCTCGACATGGCCGAACTGGCCGCCAAGGCGCGCGAGCAGGCCACGTCGGGCGAGCAGGCCACGGACGACGCGGCGGCCGAAGGCACCATCGCCGCGCTGCCGTCGCCGCCGCGCGGCTTCACCCCGGCGCCACCCCCGGAGTGGGCCGACCTGGACGTCGACCCGGCCGACCTGGTGGTGATCGTCGGCGGCGCCGAGATCGGCCCGTACGGCTCGTCGCGCACCCGATTCGAGATGGAGGTCGACAACGAACTCTCCGCCGCCGGCGTCCTGGAACTGGCCTGGACCACCGGACTGATCCGCTGGGAGGACGACCCCCAACCGGGTTGGTACGACACGGAATCCGGCGACCTGGTGGATGAAGCCGAGCTGGTCGAGCGCTACCACGACACCGTCGTCGAGCGGGTCGGCATTCGCGAGTTCGTCGATGACGGCGCTATCGACCCCGATCACGCGTCGCCGTTGCTGGTGTCGGTGTTCCTGGACAAGGACTTCACCTTTGTCGTGTCGTCGGAGGCCGACGCTCGCGCGTTCGTCGAGTTCGATCCCGAGCACACGGTGGTGCGGCCGGTCCCCGATTCCAGCGATTGGCAGGTCACGCGCAAGGCGGGCACCGAGATTCGCGTGCCGCGCAAGACGAAGCTGTCGCGGGTCGTCGGGGCGCAAATCCCCACCGGGTTCGACCCGACCGTGTACGGCATCAGCCAGGACATGGCCAGCTCCACCGACCGGGTGGCGCTGTGGAACATCGTCGCGACCGTCGACGCGTTCTTGTCTTCGGGATTCACCCCGACCGAGTTGATGCGGTGGGTGCACCCCGGCCTGGTGGCCAGCACCCAGGGCACCGGCATGGGCGGCATGACGTCGATGCAGACCATGTATCACGGCAACCTGCTGGGCCGGAACAAGCCGAACGACATCCTGCAGGAAGTGCTGCCGAATGTCGTTGCCGCGCACGTCATTCAGAGCTACGTCGGCAGTTACGGCGCGATGATCCACCCGGTCGGTGCGTGCGCGACCGCGGCGGTGTCGGTCGAGGAGGGCGTCGACAAGATCCGCCTCGGCAAGGCCGAACTGGTGGTGGCCGGTGGTTTCGACGACCTGACGCTGGAAGCGATCATCGGCTTCGGTGACATGGCGGCCACGGCCGACACCTCCATGATGCGCGGCCGCGGCATTGAGGACTCGAAGTTCTCCCGGCCCAACGATCGGCGCCGGCTCGGGTTCGTCGAGGCGCAGGGCGGCGGCACCATCCTGCTCGCCCGCGGCGACCTGGCCCTCAAGATGGGTCTGCCGGTGCTGGCCGTGGTGGCCTACGCGCAGTCGTTCGCCGACGGCGTGCACACCTCGATCCCGGCCCCGGGCCTGGGCGCCCTGGGCGCCGGCCGCGGCGGCAGGGAATCGGCGCTGGCACGCTCGCTGGCCAAGCTCGGCGTCGGCGCCGACGACATCGCCGTGATCTCCAAGCACGACACATCCACACTGGCCAACGATCCCAACGAGACCGAGCTGCACGAGCGGCTGGCGGACTCGCTGGGCCGCTCCGAGGGCGCCCCGCTGTTCGTGGTGTCGCAGAAGAGCCTGACCGGCCACGCCAAGGGCGGCGCCGCGGTATTCCAGATGATGGGCCTGTGCCAGATGTTGCGCGACGGGGTGATCCCACCCAACCGCAGCCTGGATTGTGTCGACGACGAACTGGCCGGGTCGGCCCACTTCGTCTGGGTGCGCGAGACGCTGCGGCTCGGCGAGAAGTTCCCGCTCAAGGCGGGGATGCTGACCAGCCTCGGGTTCGGCCACGTCTCCGGACTCGTGGCGCTGGTGCACCCGCAGGCGTTCATCGCCTCGCTGGACGCCGATCAGCGCGCCGACTACCAGCGGCGTGCGGAGGCGCGGCTGCTGGCCGGTCAGCGCCGGTTGGCATCGGCCATCGCCGGCGGCGCGCCGATGTACGAGCGGCCGTCGGGTCGTCGCTTCGACCACGACGCACCGGAGAAGCGCCAGGAGGCGGCGATGCTGCTGAACCCGGCGTCGCGGCTGGGTGACGGCGAGGCGTACGAGGTCTCGGCCGGATGACGTCTTCGACCGTCCGTTAGCCTGGCGACCCATGGGAATTGTCGGTGTGGGGATCGACGTCGTCTCCATCCCTGATTTCGCCGAGCAGGTCGACCAGCCGGGAACCGTCTTCTCCGAGACATTCACGCCGGGTGAGCGCCGAGACGCCTCGGACAAGAGTTCGTTCGCGGCGCGCCACCTGGCGGCCCGGTGGGCGGCGAAAGAGGCGGTGATCAAGGCCTGGTCGGGATCCCGCTTCGCGCAACGGCCCGTGCTGCCGGAGGACATCCACCGCGACATCGAGGTGGTCACCGACATGTGGGGGCGGCCCCGGGTGCGGTTGAGTGGCGACATCGCCAAACATCTGGCCGACGTGACGATTCACGTGTCGCTGACGCACGAGGGGGACACTGCGGCCGCGGTGGCGATCCTGGAGACGACCTCCGACTAGCCTCGAGACCATGAGCGATCTTGTCGAACGCGTCCGCGAGGTGTTGCCGTCGGTGCGCCGCGACCTCGACGACTTGGTGCGCATCGAATCGGTGTGGGCCGACCCGGCCCGGCGCGACCAGGTGCACCGCAGCGCGCGGGCAGTGGCGGACCTGTTGGCGCAGGCCGGATTTGGTGATGTGCGGATCGTCAGCGAGGACGGCGCCCCCGCGGTCATCGCACGGCATCCCGCACCGCCGGGCGCGCCGACCGTGCTGCTGTATGCCCACCACGACGTGCAGCCCGAAGGCGATGCCGGCCAGTGGGCGTCGCCGCCCTTCGAGCCCACCGAACGCCACGGGCGGCTCTACGGCCGCGGCAGCGCCGACGACAAGGCCGGCATTGCAACGCATTTGGCGGCGTTCCGGGCGCACGGCGGTCAACCGCCGGTCGGTGTGACCGTCTTCGTCGAGGGTGAAGAGGAATCCGGCTCGCCGTCGTTGGGCCGCTTGCTGGCTGCTCACCGCGACGCGCTGGCCGCCGACGTGATCGTCATCGCCGACTCGGACAATTGGAGCACCGACATTCCTGCGCTCACGGTTTCGCTGCGTGGCCTGGTCGACTGCGTCGTCGAGGTAGCCACGCTCGATCACGGCCTGCACTCCGGTATTTGGGGCGGCGTGGTCCCCGATGCGCTGAGCGTGCTGGTGCGGCTGCTGGCGAGCCTGCACGACGACGACGGCAACGTGGCCGTAGCCGGCCTGCACGAAAGTGCCGCCGCCGCGGTGGATTACCCGCCCGAACGGGTCCGCGCCGATTCCGGGCTGCTGGACGGGGTGTCCGAGATCGGCTCGGGTTCGGCGCCCCAGCGGCTGTGGGCCAAGCCCGCGATCACCGTGATCGGCATCGACACCACGCCCATCGAGAAGGCGTCGAACACGCTGATTCCGCGGGCCCGCGCCAAGATCAGCATGCGGGTCGCGCCGGGCGGCGACGGCGAGGCGCACCTGGACGCGTTGACGTCGCATCTGCAAAAACATGTTCCGTGGGGCGCGCGGGTCAACATCACCCGCGGCGACATCGGCGAGCCCTACGCCATCGAGGCCAGCGGCCCGGTGTACGACGCGGCGCGGGCTGCGTTCCGGCAGGCGTGGGGGACCGAGCCCATCGACATGGGCATGGGCGGCTCGATCCCGTTCATCGCCGAGTTCGCCGACGCGTTCCCACAAGCCAAGATCCTGGTCACCGGCGTCGAGGATCCCGGCACCCAGGCGCACAGCATCAACGAGAGTTTGCACCTGGGTGTGCTGGAACGCGCCGCCATAGCCGAGGCGCTGCTGCTGGCCAACCTGGCTTGACGACGGCCCCTACGGACGAACCGCTTCACCGTCGCTGGGCTACGGCGTTGTTGTTTCCCGTCTTTTCGATCTTCGGTGAGCCCGAGTGGTAGGTCACCGCGTTGTCGTCGCCGAAAACGTCGATGGTGTCGGCGCTGTCGGCGGCCACGTGGTTCCCGCTGCCGAAGATCTCGAGCCGTTCGCAGTGGCCGGTGACGGTGTAGGTGTTGTTGTCGCCGTCCAGCTTCAGGTCGCCGTTGTTGCAGTCGATCGTGTCCTTGGCGCCGCTATTGATCATCACCAGATTCCCCTGCACGGTGGTGCCGGCGTGACTCAAGAAAAATGCGACCGCCACCGCCGCCACGACCGCGCACATCCCGAGGATCAACTTTCCTCGCGGCGTATTCGCGAGTTTCGCCAGGTCGCCGAAATTGCCTGGGCCGCCGAACTGTCCGGCGCTGGACGCCTCGAACGGCTGCGGCGCGCCCGGCGACCTGCCCGAGCCGTGCTCAAGGTCGCGAATGTATTGCTCGGGGTCGTCCGCGTCCACGGCTAAATGATCCGCCTCGGCCCGCGCAGAGTGCAATGGTCGTCCCTGATCACCGGCGTCGGCCTGACCGTTACGGCCAGGGGAAGCCGGGTGACGGTGGGGGCACCTCGGACGGGTCAGCTTCCCGGAAGTGATACACCGGGCCCGACGGGGTGCTGTCAGTGGTCACCGCAAACCAATGACAAACACTCAGGTCGAAGCCGGGCGGTATCGGAACCGTGTATCCCCATTTCTGGCCGGGGCAGTAATGCCAGTAGGACGGCGTAGCTTGGGCGGGCGCGGCCAAGCCCATGGTGGCCGCCACTACGGCGCCAGAAATCATCGCCGTCGCGATGATCCGCCCGAGTGGTGTATTCATTCCAGAATCCTTTGCTGCCGATCGCGCCGTACGCTACGGCGAATCACTTGCGAAATTCTTGACGTTCGCTTGCGGCTACCGATCCCAACCTTCGTATTGGGCTCGGGGCTGCCGTGGTGTGAAGTTGCCGGGAGGCCACGACGAGTGCAAAGTACGGGTCAGCGGGGGCAGAAGGGAGCAACTGATGAAGGCGCAGTTTTCCGCGGTCTCCGCACTAGTGGTCTCAGCGTCGCTGATGACCGCACCGGGTGCGGTCGCCGCGCCGGGCGATGCGGTCGTGTACACCGTGACCTCGGACGCCCCGTTGGCGGCGGTGTCCTACATAGACGCGACGGGCCAAATGCAGATTGTCACCAATCAGCCCGTGCCCTGGTCTCTTTCGTTCACCAGCAAGGACACCAGTTCCCCGGCGGTCCTGACCGTCGCGGCGAACCCAACCGGTCAAAAGACGACCTGCACGATCACCGTCAACGGGTCGGTGAAGGACACCAAGACCACGACGGGCACGGGTGAAGCCGGCCTGGCACAGTGCGCCGCGTAACCGAGTAACGCTGGCGGTTCAGACGGAAAGGTCGCGGCGCAGTTTGGCGACGTGGCCGGTGGCCTTGACGTTGTACTGCGCGACGGCGATCTTGCCCTTCTCGTCGACCACGAAGGTCGAACGGATCACGCCCTGCACGGTCTTGCCGTACATCTGCTTCTCGCCGTAGGCGCCCCAGGCCGTCAGCACCTTGCGGTCGGGATCCGACAGCAACGGGAACGTCAGCTTTTCCGCGTCGCGGAACTTCGCGAGTTTCTCCGGCTTGTCGGGGGAGATGCCGACGACCTCCAGACCGGCGTCGCTGAGTTCGTGCAGGTTGTCGCGGAAGTCGCAGGCCTGCTTGGTGCAGCCGGGCGTCGAGGCCGCCGGGTAGAAGTACACGATGACGCGACGCCCCTTGTAGTCGGCCAGCGACACCTTGTTGCCGTCGGCATCGGGCAGGCTGAACGAGGGCGCTTTGTCGCCCGGCGCAAGCCGCGTGGTCTCGGCCAATTTCTGGGCCCCTTTCTGTTCACCGGAGCGTGGGGGTTATCACCAGCTGATCTAGGGTAGTGCGTCAGGTGCATCAGGCCGACTGGGAGGACAGACACGTGGCGGACCGGGACCCCGAGGCCATCAAGCGCGACATCGACGTCGCCCGCGACCAGCTGGCGGCCACCGTCGACACACTCGCCGTGCGGGCCAACCCGCGCCGCCTCGCCGACGACCTGAAGGCGAAGGCGATCGAGTTCGTCAAGAAGCCGGCGGTGACGGTGACTCTGGCCGGCGTCGGTGTCCTCGTGGTCGTGGTGGTGGTGCACCGGGTGCGCAACCGCTGACTCGTCACGCCATGCCGGCGCCCGTGCCGCTTTGCACGTGCACCGGAATGTCGTCGGCCCAGGGCTGCGTCGTGACCATGTCGTCGACGTCGACATAGCCGCGCTCGAACTCGCCGGTCGCCGCGTCGACCAGCCGGTATTCCTGTCGCTGGATGTGGATGGGCTGCGCGTCGAGAATCACCACCCGCACGTCGCCGGGCTGGAATTTGCAGCGCTCCTGGAGCGCCTCGATGAGGCATTCGTTGTGCATGTGCCCGTCGCCGAAGTTCCACCCGAGCACCATCGAGCACAGCACCTCGCCCTCGCAGAGGTTGTAGTCGTCCTCGTCGAATCCGGCCAGCGCGCGGTGCACCAGCGTGAACAGCGCGCGCCCGTGGGTGTTCATCCCCCGAAACGCCATGGCGAGGTGCAGCGGAACCAGGGTGGCCTCTTTGGAGCCGTAGAGGCGCTCGAGCTGCAGGTGTTGCATCGGTCCGAGCGCGCGGGCGCCCGTCCGGAACTTTTCGTCGCATGAGGGCTTGACGCACCACACGGTGGTGTCCCAGTTGCCCGCGTAGTACCGCATGCCGGGCAGAAAGGACACCTTGCGCGGGTAGAGGTTTCCGACGACGACGATCCCGGCGATGACCACGAACAGGATCGCCACCGGCACGGGGTTGGCCAGGTCAGCCAGGCCGAGGCGGGCATGCGCGACGAACAGCGACAACACCCCGAAGATCATGAACACGTTCCACTCCAGGGGGACACCCATCGGGAAGGCCAGCAGGATGTTCAGGTGGAAGACGATCATCACGAACGCGGCGACGGCCGTCGGCCAGCCGCCGTGGGAGAACAGCAGCGCCAGCGGCACCAGGCCCTCCACGGCGGTGGAGAAGTGGGCGATGAAACCCGCTAATGCGCTGGGTCGCAGGTCGTCCGGATAGCGCTTGAACATCGACCGCTTCAGCGGGCCGGAGGGGATGAATGGGTTGTTCGCCAGCATCGTCGAGATCACGAACGGGAAGTGCCGGTTGAGTTTTGACGTGGCGGCCCCCAGCCAGATCACCATGAAGACCACCTTGGCCCCGATGATGGAGTCCGCACCGGCGAACAGGAACACCAGCGCCAGCGGCGCGTAGACCTCGCCGCGAGCGGCCAGGAAGATCACCTTGTCGCGCAGCCCGACGACGGCCAGCACCGCCAGGATCGCGACGGTGTGCCAGGGCGCCAGCACACCAATCTCGGTGTGCAGCGCGGGGATTGGGCCGGTGCCGTCGGACACCAGCGCGATGGCGAGCAACACCAGCAGGGCGCCGTAGAGCGCCGCGTCGACCGGGCTGCGGACGCTGCCCTTGGTCATCGGCACCCGATCGGGCCACGGCGGCAACCGAATGGTGCCCGGCCGCAGCCAGTACAGAATCGATCCCATCGGCGGGAAGTAGCGGCCGGCCAGTGGTCCGAAGCAGCATCCCAGGCCGATGACTTCGAACAGCATCGTGTACAGCACGGCCTTCTCGAACACGATCGGTTCCGACCACCAGGCGGCGACGCCGGTGAAGCTGCCGATGCCCGTCGTGCACCACCCGAACACCCAGCCGCCCAGGATGTACAGCGCGATCTTCACGCCGTACATCACATGCATCACCAGCGGGGTGCCGAAGCCGTTCTCGGCGATGTGGCGCACCATCGGCAAGATCCGCTGGGCGCGGCTCTGCTTGCTCCATTCGGCCATGTCGACGATGGGCAGATTCGGCTGGATGAACCCCATTTGCGGCTCCTTGGACGCGGCTCGTTTCCAGCAAAAAAAGTACCTGAGCGACAGCTACCGCGTGGGGATACGCCGTCGGCAATTTCTTCGGTCACCCTAGACCGGCCGTTGATCTGTGTCCTCCATCCTCCGAATCGCCGGTCGTTGCTTTGCGGCGGTGTTGCGTAGCCCGTGCGGCGTCGCCTAAATCGCGTGCAGCGCAGCTGATGCCAAGGACATTGGTTCCTTGACGCACCGCGTGAGAAACAACGTCAGTCGGCCGAATGTGTATGCGCACAAGCTTGTTGCGGTGAACCCGTCGGCCAGCTCTGCTGTGTTCCTGTGCATCCCGGCTGCCGAGCGGGTGGCAAACGACGCCGGCTGAAGTGGTTATGAGCTACCGGCAAATCGAACAATCAAGAAGGCAACAAACACCGGACTTTGATCGTTTTCACAGCTCACTGGTGGCTAGCGCTCAAGTCTGGTCTTGTACAGTCCTGCCACTGTGGGGCATGCGAGCGCTCTGAAGACTCGACGAAGGCAGTCGATCGTCGCAGCCGTCACAGCGCTGAGCTTGTTCACTGCCTTGATCGCGGGATCGTGCCTGCGTCCCCAACTAGCGGCGGGTTCGCTTCCCGAGCCGGCGGCATGGACACACGAAACCCACAGTCCCCAAACGCATGTCGGCCAGGTCCAGCCTGCTGCGGCCCCAATCATCAGCCGTCGGGACCATGGCCTATCGCCCGGCTCCACACCAACGGACAAAAAGCCGTTCCACAGCATGTGGATGACGCGAGACCGACCGGCCAGTTGGCCGTCCATCTCACCGGAGTCTGGCCGGCTGGCTCCGCTGACTTCTCCTGCCGCGCCACGGTATCCCGCCTGCTGCGCACAGCGGGTGGCGCCGACGGTCGTTCCCGGCGGCCGAGACCTCTTGACCAGGTTCTGCATCAGCCGATCCTGAGGGCTTGGCTCTGGGCCTTCGTGCGCCTGGCTAGGCCGGTGATACCAACGCGCCCACCGACTTGCCGTGACGCCGCGGCTTCGACGCGGCGAAGCACCACATGAGATCTGCGGGGTCGTGCTGAATCACCCGCAGGTGTAGCGGCTTCCGCCGTTCGGTCAACCATTGCGACGCCCTGAGCGCCGCCATTTCGCCGGCCTCCCCTCCTTAGAAAACGTCATGTCTTTAGGCGCAACTCAGCCCTCTCCCGTGCGCCAGGAAGGTTCACAATGAATTCGTCTGCAACAGAGCGCATTTCAGGATGTATCCACTCGAGTAGCGCACTTGATGTAAACCGGCCAGAACAATTCCACCTACCGCGGCTGGAACATTCGACGTTGCCGATGGCCGCTGACCGGGGCGTCGGATGGAAGGTGTTGCGGGACGCGGGGCCGGTCGTGTACATGAACGGCACCTATTACCTGACCCGTCGCGAAGACGTGCTGGCAGCCTTATGCCAACCCAACCTCTTCTCGGCGCATTTGGCGCTTCAACCTCCGGGCTGCCCCGTGCCGGTGCTGCCGTCGGCGTTCGACCCTCCCGAGCACACCCGCTACCGCAAAATTTTGCAACCGCACTTCAGCCCGCACGCCCTGACCAAGTTCCGGCCCGTGATGGAGCGCCACGCCGTTGACATGATCGCTGGCCTCGCTGGCCGTGGTGGGTGCGAGGCGATGGCCGACTTCGCGCGCCTCTACCCGTACCAGGTGTTCATAGATCTTTACGGGCTGCCGCTGGAAGACCGGGATCGCGTGATCGGGTGGAAAGACACGGCCGTGGACGGCAAGTCTGGGGGGAACGAGCTCTTGACGTATTTCACCGAAACCATTCAGCATCGCCGGCGGAACCCGGGATCGGACCTGCTGTCGCAGGTGATGACCGGACCGGGCGAACTGAGTGATCTCGAGCTAATCGGCATGAGCCTCCTGCTGGTTTTGTCCGGTTTGGACACCGTGTCCGCGGCGATCGGGTTCTCGTTGTTCGAATTGGCGCGCCGGCCGCAGCTGCGCAGAGAGCTTCGTAACCAACCGGAGCGGGTCAAGTTCTTCATTGAAGAGATCGTCCGACTGGAGCCCGCAGCCCCGCTGGCGGCGCGGGTTACAACCGCCTTCGTCAACGTGGGCGGGATGACACTCCCTCCTGGCACGCCCGTGGGGCTGTGCACAGCGGCGATCAACCGCGACGGCAGCGACGAGGCTTCGACGGACGAATTGGTCATGGACGGAAAGGTGCACCGACACTGGGGATTCGGGGGCGGGCCGCACCGCTGCATAGGATCACATTTGGCACGAATCGAGCTGACGATCGTTGTCGACGAGTGGCTGAAGCAGATCCCCGACTTCGAAGCGCCGCACGGGTACATCCCGGAGATCAAGTTCCCTTCGAAGAGCTTTGCGCTCAGGTCGCTGCCGTTGACCTGGCCTGAGCCGGCCGGCTCTGCGACCGCGACCGGCTCAAGTGCTGCTCCGGAGGCCTCATAGACGAGCACCCGGCCGTCGGCACCTGCCAGAGGGAGGGGCATGCACGTCCGACCGACCCGGTGCCGCGCAGATGCATCGATGCTGGTGAGGAGCGGCACGAGCTCGAAGACGTCTGTGGTGCGCCGTCAGGGTTTCGAACCCCGGACCCGCTGATTAAGAGTCAGCTGCTCTACCAACTGAGCTAACGGCGCTTTCGGCGGTCGAGACCGCGTACGCGACAATAACAGGCGTCCTGCCGCGGCGTGAAATCCCCAGAATCCCTTCCATCATAGCCGCCGAGGGGATGGTAGGCCCCGCCTGGACGCTCCGGTGCCCTCGACCGACGAAATGACCTGCGGCGCAGCGTACTCAGAACAGCGTTCCGCAGAACGGTGCCCGGTCGGTGCTGAAGGCGGCATCCAGATCGGGTATCGCACCCGGCCGCAGTTCCGTGATCCGGCCCGCCCGGAGGAGTTCAGAGGCGCTGTGCGCGCCCATGTAGATCGTGGCCAGATCGGCAAGACCGATCTTGACGTCGACGGGCCCGTCATGCGGCGTGCACTTTCCGACGCCGTCGCGCGCCTGTAGCAGGAAACGGCCGCCGGCCAGGCCCAGCGGGTCGTCGGCTTCCAGCGCGATCTCGATGTCGGCGGCGTAGGCCCGGGTACCGAGCACCTCGGCCACGTCGTTGATCCGCACCCAGAGGAAGTCGTTCACGCCGGTGGTTTCCGCGGCCCGGGGGTCGGTGAGCTTGAGCGGCAGCGGATCATCGACCGGCACGTCGATCTCAACCGTGTCGAACATCTCCAAGACCAACAATGTCTGAAGCAGCTCGGTGTGAGCCTCGTCGGTGATGGGGCAGAAGTCCTCGACGACCACCGTCCCCAACGGCGGTCGGTAGCCGTGGTTCGAGTCGCCGACCACGCGGTATGTCAGGAAGCCGTCCGGATGGATGGTGTAGTTCAACGCGGTTCCGTTTCCGCGCTGCGTCGGCCGGTCCTCCAAATAGTCTGCCCACCAAGCGTCGTCGCGGTCGACGGCGCCAGACGTCGTGTCGCACCAGCGTTGGTAGATTTCCGGCACAAGGCTTTTCGCTTCGTCAGGGCCGATCTCGCGAGCCCGCATCTCGCTCGGTTTGTCTCGCAGCTTCGCGAAGCGGCGGTCGACGGAGTAGCTGCGGAGGTAGCTCGCGACACCCGCACCGAAGCCGTCGTACATCGCGGTCTGGGTCGGCGCCCCGAAGACGATCGGATAGCCGCGCTCGATGAGAATCCCCAGCCCCTGTGCGC
This sequence comes from Mycobacterium sp. E3251, assembly GCF_001666835.1. Lineage (GTDB taxonomy): Bacteria > Actinomycetota > Actinomycetes > Mycobacteriales > Mycobacteriaceae > Mycobacterium. The sequence goes on from NZ_LZJF01000034.1 coordinate 62,466, forward strand.
TGAGCTGCCCCCACACTCCCTTGCCCTGATGCGTTGACGCGACGGCGATCATCGTCAACCATGCGGCTCGTAACCTGGCGCCGCCCGGCACCGTCAGCTGCGTGGGGTAGATGATGGACGACCCGACCAAGAATGACCGTTGCGGATCGGAGAAGTCCTCGGCGACCAGCATGTTGTCGACGTCGACGCGGCGTTTCCACGCTTCGATATCGCGCTGGTCAATGGGATCGCCGAAAGTGCGAGCCTGATTCGCGAATATCGCCGGCAGATCCTGTTCCGTGGGATGTCTCGTCTTGATGGCGTTGTCCGTCGCGTTCATCGTCATCCAATCCGCTTATCGCCCAGCCAGAACGGCGCTCGCACAGCGAATGGCTCACTGGATGCGCCCCTTTCGTTCGATACCCGAGTGCTGGATTGCCAAACGTCGCCGGCGGTCCGGTCGGTACGGGCAATCGGCGCAGCGGGTGGGTTAGTCGGCATCGTTCGGGTATAGGGGGTACGGCCGGGGATTAGCGATGAAGGGACCGAGGATGCTGCATGCACTGACCCGCCTCGCCATCGCCGCACCGCGCCGCATCCTCGCGCTCGCCGCTTTGGTGCTGGTTGGGGCCGCGGTCTTCGGTATTCCGGTCATCAACAGCCTGTCGGGCGGGGGCTTTCAGGACCCGACTTCTGAGTCCGCGCAGGCGACCAACGTGCTTCGTGACAAGTTCAATCAAACCGATCAGCAGATGCTCATCGTGGTGACCGCCCCGGCAGGTGTCCAAAGCAATCAGGCGCGCCAGGTCGGCACCGACATCGTCGACCACCTGCGACGATCGCCGTGGGTGCTGAACGTGTCCTCGGCGTGGACGTCTGCACCGCAGGCCGCCGCCCAGCTGGTCAGCAAGGACCAGAAGTCGGGGATGGTGGTGGCCGGCCTGAAGGGCGGGGAGAACGACGCCCAGAAGTACGCCAGCCGGCTCACCGACGAATTGGTGCACGACCGCGACGGTGTGACAGTCCGCGCCGGGGGCATGGCCGTGGCGTATGCGCAGATCAACGATCAGAACGAGCGCGACCTGCTGTTGATGGAGTCGATCGCGATCCCGCTGAGCTTCGCGGTGCTGGTCTGGGTGTTGGGCGGCGTGGTCGCGGCGGCGCTGCCGATTGTGCTGGGCGCCCTCGCCATCGTCTGCACCATGTCGGTGTTGCGGCTGATCACCTTCGCGACCGATGTGTCGACGTATGCGCTGGACCTGAGCATCGCGATGGGACTTGCCCTGGCGATCGACTACAACCTGCTGATCATCAGTCGTTTCCGTGAGGAGCTGGCGCGCAGCGGCGACCGGGAGCGGGCGTTGGTGCGGACCATGGCCACCGCGGGGCGGACGGTGCTGTTCTCCGCCACCACCGTGGGCGGGTCGATGGCGGTGATGGCGGTGTTCCCGATGTCGTTCTTGAAGTCGTCGGCGTACACCATCGTGGCCACCGCGGCGATAGTGGCGATCGCTTCCGTTGTGGTCACCCCGGCGGCGATCGCGCTGCTGGGCTCCCGGCTGGATTCGCTGGACGGCCGCCGGGTGCTGCATCGCGTCCTGCACGGGCAACGGTCGTTCCGCGATCATGCGCACAAGCCGCTCGAGCAGCAGTTCTGGTATCGGTCGACGAGGTTCGTGTTGCGCCACGCCCTGCCGGTCGGGCTGAGCGTCGTTGCGCTGATGCTGCTGCTGGGGGTTCCGTTCCTGGGCGTGAAGTGGGGCTTTCCCGACGAGCGCGTGCTGCCGCCGTCGGCGTCGGCCCGTCAGGTCGCCGACATGCTGGACAACGATTTCGGCAACGGAATGGGGACCGGGGTCACCGTCGTGGTACCCGACGCCCGCGGTGCGGGCCCCGCCGACCTGGACCGCTATGCCGCCGAGCTGTCGCGCGTGCGCGACGTGTCAGCGGTCAGCGCGCCGACGGGGACGTTCATCGCCGGGAACCGGGCCGGCCCGCCGGCCGCGCCCGCCGGCGCCGCCAACGGCAGCGCGTTCTTCACCGTGACCAGCACCGCGCCCCTCTATTCGCAAGCCTCGAACACGCAGCTGGACCAACTGCACAAGGTCGCCGGCCCGGCGGGACGCTCGGTGCAGATGACCGGGCTGGCCCAGATCAACCGCGACAGCGTCGGCGCGATCACCAAGCGGCTGCCCATCGTGTTCGGTCTGATCGCCCTCATCACCTTCACGCTGTTGTTCCTGCTGACTGGCAGCGCGGTGCTGCCGCTGCAGGCGCTGGTGTGCAACCTGCTGTCGCTCACGGCCGCATTCGGGGCCATGGTGTGGATCTTCCAGGACGGCAATTTGGGCGCGCTGGGGACCACGCCCAACGGGACTTTGAACGCCAACATCCCGGTGCTGTTGTTCTGTATCGCCTTCGGGCTGGCGATGGATTACGAGGTGTTCCTCGTCTCGCGGATCCACGAATACTGGCTGGCGTCGCAAGCGATTCAGGAGACACCGCCGACGGCCGCGGAGGCGCGCGCCGCCACCGACGAAAGCACGGCCCTGGGCATCGCCGGCATCGGTCGCGTCGTCACCACCGCGGCGCTGGTGATGTCGATCTCGTTCGCCGCGTTGATCCCCGCGCACGTGTCGTTCATGCGAATGCTCGGTCTCGGCCTGACACTCGCCGTGCTGGCCGACGCCACGCTCGTGCGGATGGTCCTGGTGCCCGCGGCCATCCATCTGCTCGGCCGGTGGACCTGGTGGGCGCCGAAACCGCTGGCGTGGCTGCGAGAGCGGTCCGAGACCGGTGAGGAGGCTGCCGCCGCGGTGGGGCGGCGCCGATGGGACGACGACGTACCCGAGCCGCAACGGCCCTCGATCCGGAGGTGGCCCACCAAAGCCGCGACGTACCGTGGCTAATGGATCGGATTGCGTTGTAAAGCAACGGTATTCGCGTCGACCCCGTCCGGCGTGGACGGAGTGCCGATGACGGCCAATACGGAAATCGCCGCCCTGCTCGCGCTGAGTTCCGCGCTGTGCGTCGCGGTCGGCGACGTGCTGCAGCAACGTGCGGCGCACTGCATCGAGGACCGGTCGGTCGGCCACGTCGAACTGTTCGCCAGCCTGCTACGCAACCGGCGATGGTGGTGGGGCGCGCTGCTGCTCGCCGGGAGCGTCGGGTTGCAGGCGGCCGCGCTGGGCCAGGGTTCGGTGTTGCTGGTGCAGGCGCTGCTGATGTTTTCGCTGCTGTTCGCGCTGCCGATCAATGCGCGGTTATTCCACCGCAGGGTGACCGGGGCCGAGTGGATGTGGGCCGGCCTGCTTACCGCCGCGGTGACCGTGGTCGTCGTTGTCGGCAATCCGCAGGCGGGCCGTGCTTCCGCGCCGCTTGGAACCTGGCTCGTGGTGGCCGCCGTGCTCGGGCCGCTCTTGGTGGCCTGCGTCGTGGCCGGCCGCATCTGGGGCGGTGCCGCGGCCGCGGTCCTGTTCGCCCTTGTCTCCGGTTCGCTGTGGGGCATCTTTGCGGTGCTCGCCAAGGAGGTCGTCGCCCGGCTCGGCGATGGCGGATGGGCACTGATCCGGGCCCCCGAGTTCTACGCCGCGATCCTGGTCATCGTGGGCGGTGTGGCCTGGAGCCAGTCGGCGTTCCGGGCCGGCCCGTTGACCGCGTCGATGCCCACCCTCGAGGTGTCCCAGCCGGTCGTCGGGGCAGCGCTGGGTGTCCTTGTGCTCGACGAGACGCTGGACGCGGGCCGCGCCGGGATGATCGCCTTGGCGGCGGCCGTCCTGGTGATGGCGGCGGCCATCGTCAAGCTCGCGCGTGTCGAAGCCGCCTCGACCCGCGATCGCGTCGAGGCAGAACTCCACGACGCGGTCGATCAGCCGGCCTGACGGCCCCCTGAAATGGCCTGACGGCGCGATTCGTCACGATCGCATGACACCGGATAGCGGACACCCCGAGGGCGGCACGCGCGCGCCCAAAAACCCATTACAATTCATGCACTGTTTCTGGTCAGCGGTGACCAACTACATCAAATTTCATGGAAGGTCGCCCGATGACGCCTTTGCGCAAACGACGGTCGTGGCTGGCTGCCGCGATCGCTTCGGTTGCTGTGTTCGGCGTTGCCTGCGGCGGTGGCAACACCGCGGCACCGCAGAAGGTGATCTTCGACAAGGGCACTCCGTTCGCTGATCTGCTCGTCCCGAAGCTCACCGCCTCGGTGACCGACGGCGCCGTCGGCGTCACCGTCGATTCGCCGGTGACGGTAAGCGTCGCGGACGGCGTCCTCGCATCGGTCACTATGGTCAACGAGAACGGCAGGTCGATCAGCGGCCAACTCAGCCCCGACGGGCTGCGCTGGTCGACCACCGAGCAGCTCGGCTACAACCGGCGCTACACGCTGAGCGCCAAAGCGCTCGGCATGGGTGGCGCGGCGAATCGGCAGATGACCTTCCAGACCAGCTCGCCCGCCCACCTGACCATGCCGTACGTCAACCCGGGCGACGGCGATGTGGTCGGCGTGGGCGAGCCAGTGGCGATCCGCTTCGACGAAAACATCGCCAACCGCGCCGCGGCGCAGAAAGCCATCACGATCACCACGAACCCACCCGTGGAGGGTGCGTTCTACTGGCTAAACAATCGTGAAGTACGTTGGCGCCCAGAGCATTTCTGGAAGTCGGGAACGACGGTCGATGTGGCGGTCAACACCTACGGGGTCGACCTGGGTGACGGGATGTTCGGCGAGGACAGCGTCAAGACCCACTTCACCATTGGCGACGAGGTCATTTCGACGGCCGATGACACCACCAAGACGGTGACCGTGCGCGTCAACGGCGAAGTGGTCAAGACCATGCCGACGTCGATGGGTAAGGACAGCACGCCGACCGCCAACGGGTTCTACATCATCGGCGGCCGGTTCAAGCACATCATCATGGATTCGTCGACGTACGGCGTTCCGGTCAACTCGCCCAACGGATATCGCACCGAAGTCGACTGGGCCACCCAGATGTCCTACAGCGGCGTGTTCGTGCACTCGGCGCCGTGGTCGGTCGGCGCGCAAGGGCACACCAACACCAGCCACGGGTGCCTGAACGTGAGCCCCAGCAATGCGGAGTGGTTCTACGACCACAGCAAGAGCGGCGACATCGTCGAAGTCATCAACACCGTGGGGCCGACGCTGCCGGGCACCGAGGGATTGGGTGACTGGAACGTGCCCTGGCCGCAGTGGAAAGCGGGCAACGCCAACACCTGACGTGCGATCACGAACGCGCACCGCCTGGGACCGTCGCCGGCGTCCGGGATCCTCAGCGCGGCGAATCGCGTTTCGCTGGGTCGGTTACGCCCAGGCGGTCGGGAAGCGACAACGCCTTCCGACCGATTGGGGTGGCTGACGGGACTCGAACCCGCGACACCCAGGATCACAACCTGGTGCTCTACCAACTGAACTACAGCCACCATGGCCGCGAGCCGATCCACCGATAGCGGGGAAACGAGCGGCGACGTTCGATACTAACCGCTCGGTGGCTCGGGGGCCGAATCGATTGGTCCCGGTGTGCCCGTTTGGCCGTCCAAATCGGCGACCACGGCCTCGATCTCGCTGGTAGACGGCCCCGGCGGGGCGACGAAGGCCGTCCGGCGGTAGAACTTCAGCTCGCGGATCGATTCGTGAATGTCGGCCAGCGCACGGTGAGCGAGCCCCTTGACCGGCTGACCGAAGTAAATCCGCGGGTACCAGCGTCGGCAGAGCTCCTTGATCGAGCTCACGTCGATCATCCGGTAGTGCAGGAACGCGTCCAGCGCGGGCATGTCGCGCGCGATGAACGCGCGGTCGGTGGCGATGGAATTGCCCGCCAGCGGCGCCGTCTTGGGTTGCTTGACGTGCTTGCCGACGTAATCGAGCACCATGGCCTCGGCGGTCGCCAGGTCGACGGTGGACGCCCGTACCTCATCGATCAACCCTGAACGCGAGTGCATTTCGGTGACGACCTCGATCATCGAGGACAGCGCCGCGTCGTCGGCGTGGATCACCACGTCGACGCCATCGCCCAGAATGTTCAAATCGGCGTCGGTGACCAGGGCCGCGATCTCGATCAACTTGTCCGAGCCGAGGTCAAGCCCGGTCATCTCGCAATCGATCCACACCAACTCGTCTCGCACAGCGCTCACATTAGGCCCAAGTGGCGCTCACGTCGTCCGTCGCCCCCAACTCCGCCGGAGAAGTAGTGTGAGCGTTGCCGGACCGCATGCCGAACCACTGGAGAACAGGGGGGCGCAGCACGATGAGCACCGAATCAGCGGAGACACCCGCACGCCGGATCGCCGACGGCTATGCCGTCGACGGTCAGGCACTCGAATTGGGCACGGTCGTCGTCGACGGCGCTGTCGACCCGACGGCACAGATCCGCATCCCGCTCTCCACGATCAACCGGCACGGTCTGGTGGCCGGCGCGACCGGAACCGGAAAAACCAAGACGCTGCAGTTGATCGCCGAACAACTCAGCGCGGCGGGCGTTGCGGTGATGATGGCCGACGTCAAGGGCGACCTCTCGGGCCTGGCCAAGCCGGGTGAGGGCAACGACAAGACGGCCGCCCGGGCCAAAGACACCGGCGACGACTGGGTGGCGACCGGGTTCCCCGTCGAGTTCCTGTCGCTGGGCACTGGCGGGGTGGGCGTGCCGGTGCGCGCGACCGTCGCCAGCTTCGGTCCGGTTCTGCTGTCGAAAGTGTTGGGGCTCAACGCCACTCAAGAGTCGACGCTGGGACTGATTTTTCACTGGGCCAGGGAGAACAATCGTCCGCTGGTGACGCTGGACGATCTGCGGGGCGTCATCAGCCACCTGGCCAGCGACGAGGGAAAGACCGACCTGAAAGACCTCGGCGGGGTGTCGTCGACCACGGCGGGCGTCATCCTGCGGGCACTGGTGAACCTCGGCGGCGAGGGCGGGGACACGTTCTTCGGCGAGCCGAAGCTTGACCCCAACGATCTGCTGCGCGTCGACGGGCAGGGCCGCGGCGTCATTTCGTTGCTGGAGTTCAGCGGTCAGTCGTTGCGCCCTGTGATTTTCTCCACCTTCCTGATGTGGCTGCTGACCGATCTGTTCGCGGTGCTGCCGGAGGTCGGTGACGTCGACAAGCCCAAGCTGGTCTTCTTCTTCGACGAGGCCCACCTGTTGTTCGCCGATGCCTCCAAGGCCTTCCTCGATCAGGTCGAACAGACCGTCAAGCTGATCCGCTCCAAGGGTGTGGGGGTGTTCTTCTGCACCCAGCTACCCACCGACGTGCCCAACGACGTGCTCTCCCAGCTGGGCGCGCGCATCCAGCACGCGCTGCGGGCGTTCACCCCGGACGATCAGAAGGCGCTCAGCAAGACCGTCCGCACCTACCCGAAAACCGATGTGTACGACCTGGAGTCGGCGTTGACGTCGCTGGGAATCGGTGAGGCCGTCGTCACCGTGCTGTCGGAGAAGGGCGCGCCGACACCCGTCGCGTGGACGCGGATGCGGGTGCCTCGGTCGCTGATGGCGTCGATCGGCGACAAAGAGATCGCGCAAGCGGCGAAAGACAGTCCACTGCAGGCGAAGTACGGCCAGACGGTTCAGCCGCCGGCGCGGCCTCAGCCCGGCCCGCAAGCCCAGCCGGCGCCGCAGCCGCCGCAGGCCCAGTCCGAGTACCCGCCAGTGCCGGCGAACGAGCCGGTGCCGCCGATGCCGGAGCCGGCGGAGCCCAAAGGGCCCGGCTTGCTGGAGAGGCTGTGGCACGATCGGGAAGTGCAAAGTGCGGTGAACACCGGGATCCGCGAACTCATCAGAGTCAAGTTCGGCAACGGCCGTCGGCGGCGGAAGTAAGGCTAGCTGCCGCCCAGCTTCTTGTAGAAGCTGCCCACGATCGGCGCGACGATCGCGCGCGGAGCGTAACCGCTCGCCACCGACATCGCCTTGGACGTCAGGCCCGGTACGACCCGCATCTTGTTGCGCGCCAACGCATCCAGTGACACCTGGGCGGTGTGTTCGGTGGAGATCCACAGGAAGTCGGGCACCAGCCGCTCGACCAGCGACCGTTCGGCGTCGTCGGGAAGGTCGGTGCGTACGGGCCCCGGTGCGAGCAGCGTGACGTGCACCCCCGAGTGGCGCAGTTCACCGCGCAGCGATTCGCTGAAGGTGTTCGCGAACGCCTTGGTGGCCGCATAGGTTGCGTTGTAGGGAATCGGCGAATTGCCTGCCGCCGAACCGGAAATGAGAATGCCGCCGGCCTTGCGCTCGACCATGCCGGGCAGCACCGCCAACGTAAGGTCGTGCACGCCCAGCACATTCAGCTGCAGCTGGGCCTTTTCGGTCGCCGGGTCCAGCGTCGCCACCGGGCCGAAGGTCGCGGTTCCGGCGTTGGCGCACAGGATGGAGATGGGTCGGGCGGCCAGTTCGTCGCACAGTTTCGCCCGTTCCCCTGGGTCGGCCAGGTCGGCGGGCCGCACCTCGACCGCGACGCGGTACTTGTCGCTCAGGCGGGCGGCCAGCTCGTTGAGCAGGTCTTCGCGTCGCGCGGTGACGATCAGGCTGTGTCCGCGCGCGGCCAGTTCGGTGGCCAGCGCTTCGCCGATGTTCTGCGAAGCTCCGGTCACCACGGCACGCGCGTCTGGGCTGGGCGCGGGGATCGGCATGAGCCAATCGTAGACAGGCGCCGCGGCGCAGCCGGGCGCGGCGGGTCGGCTGCGAAACACATCGCAGCGATCGCGAGCGCGGCGCAGCCGGGCGCGGCGGGTCGGCTGCGAAACACATAGAGTGCCGGGCATGGGCCAGCCGTCGTCGGGTTCGCTCACGCCCACACCATCCCGGGTGGTGGCGTGGGCGCTCTGGGACTGCGGCTCCACCGGCCTGAACGCGATCGTTGCGACCTTCGTCTTCTCCGTGTATCTGACCAGCAGTGTGGGGGTGGGCTTATCCGGCGGCACCACGCCGGCGAGCTGGTTGGGTCGTGCGGCGGCAATTGCCGGTTTGACCGTCGCGCTGCTCGCCCCGGCCGTCGGCGTCTGGGTGGAGTCCCCGCATCGCAGGCGGGTGGCCCTGAGCGTGTTGACGGCTCTGGCCGTCGCGCTGACATGCGGGATGTTCTTCATCCATGACCGCCCCGGCTACCTATGGGCGGGGCTGGTGCTGATGGGTGCGACCGCGGCGTGCGGCGATCTGGCCAGCGTCCCGTATAACGCGATGCTGCGCCAACTTTCGACGCCGCTTACCGCCGGCCGGATTTCCGGGTTGGGCTGGGCGGCCGGTTACGTCGGCAGCGTCCTGCTCCTGCTCCTGGTCTACACCGGATTCATTTCCGGGAAAGGCTCCGGACCAAATGCGACGCGCGGGCTGTTCCGGACGCCTCTGCACGACGGCCTCTACGTCCGGGAGGCAATGCTGGTGGCGGCGGCATGGCTGGCGATTTTTGCTCTGCCATTGCTGTTGGTCGCGCACCGGCTTCCCGACTCGACCGAGGTGCACGAGCCGACGAGCATGCTCGGCGGCTATCGCAAGCTCATTACCGAGGTCGTCGCCGAGTGGCGGCGCGACCGCAACCTGGTCTACTTCCTGTTCGCCAGCGCGCTTTTCCGGGATGGGCTGGCGGCGATCTTCGCCTTCGGCGCCGTGCTCGGCGTCAACGTGTACGGCATCTCCCAGGGCGACGTGCTGATCTTCGGTGTGGTGGCCAGCGTGGTGGCGGCGGTGGGCGCGGTGCTGGGTGGATTCGTCGATCACCGCGTCGGGTCGAAACCCGTCATCGTGGCGTCGCTGGCCGCGATCGTCGTCCTGGGGCTCACCCTGATGCTGCTGTCCGGCTCGGTGGCCTTTTGGATTTGTGGGCTACTGCTGTGCCTGTTCATCGGGCCGTCGCAGTCGTCTTCGCGTGCGCTGCTGCTGCAGATGGCGAAGCACGGCAGGGAGGGCGTCGCGTTCGGCCTGTACACCATGACCGGGCGGGCGGTGGCCTTCGTCGCGCCGTGGTTGTTCTCCGTCTTCGTGGACGTATTCGGCGCCGTGCGCGCCGGTTTGGGCGGCATCTCGCTGGTGCTGATCGCGGGGCTGCTGGCCATGCTGGCCGTCCGGGTGCCGGCACGTGGTGCCCTCGCGGCCGAACCGTCCTGAAGCGCTTAGCCCCGGGCGTCGCAGATGGTCAGGCCCACGCCGACACGCTTGCTCATCTGAGCGCCGTTGACGGTGACCGAGCAGGTGACGTTATGACCGATGTTGACGATCGTGACGTTGGCCGGATGCGCCGCCGACTTGGCGAGGCTGACCTCTTTGGTCCACGGCAGCTCGACATTGAATTCGGTTTGGATCAGGCCCCCGGTGTCGATGTACATGATGCTGATCGCGCGACCCTCGCCGGCCACGCTGTAGACGATGTCCTGCATCGCGGCCGGGCCGGTCGACTCGGTGGGTGTCGGCAGTCCGCCGGTGGGGGGCACCGGGGCCGGGAGGCGCGGCGTTGACGTGCGTGTCGACGGGCTCGGCATCGGGGGAGTCGTCTCAGGCATGGCGGGCAGGGGCGGGACGGCGGTCTGGGTCTTGATCGCGTTGTTCACCAGCACCAGAGCGATGACCAACGCGACCACCAGCAGCACGGCCGCACCGGCGACGACCCATAGCCACCGCGGTGGAGGCTTCGGGCCTTCGGGCGGCGGGGGAGCCGAGCCTTGCTGCTGCAGCTGGCCCGACGGAGGAAGCTCCTGCTGCCAGTACGCGGGCAGCTGCTTGGTCGTGTTGGTGTCGTTCATCCCGGGCGCCCACGGCGGCGGTTGCTCGCCATAGGCCGGCGCATAGCGCGCCTGATCGGCGTACGCCGGGTCGACGGGCGGCGGGTACCAGGCGCGCTGCTGGCCCGATCCCGGCAAAGAGTCAGTGAACCGTTCGGTGGGACGTGAATCGTTCATGTCCACCTCATAGTTTGCAAGAGTACCTGCGCCGGGCGCTCGGACGGCGAATCACCTCATGGGCGCCGACTCACGGGCACTCGTTCCCGGCGGCAAGGGCCGCGACCGTCATCGCGCGCATCACCGCGCGGGAACGCGCGAAGCGGGCGGGCTTGCCCCGTGAGGCGTCGGGGGATTTCATGCTGTGGGGCGTCGAATTCAGCAAGCCGAAAACCGCGTGGGCGGTCAGCCGCGCATCGGCCTCGGCGAGGTCGGGATTGAGCTCGCGCAGCACGCCGACCCAGACCTCAACGTATTGGCGCTGGGCCTTGCGTACCTGCTTCTCAGCTGCCTTGGGCAGGTGCGCGAGGTCGCGGTCCTGGATGCGGATCAGGTCCGGTTCGCCCAGCACGAAGTCCAGGTGAAAGTCGATCAGACCGTCGAGCGTCGCGGCCGGGTCGTCGGGGTGGCGGGCCCGCACGTCGCGGGCGCCGGCGAGCAGTCGGGCGCTGATGCCCACCAGCAACTCGACCAGCAGCGACTCCTTGTTGGGAAAGTGCCGGTAGATCGCCGGGCCGCTGACGCCGGCGGCGGCGCCGATGTCTTCCAGCCGCACGGCGAGAAAGCCGCGTTCGGCGAACAGTCGTTCGGCGGCCGACAGCAGCTGCAGGCGCCGGTCGGATTTCAACTGGCTGCGCCGATTTGGGGTATCTGGGGGGCCGGATTGGCCGTCGGAGGTGGACGTTGTCATGACGAACCCCCGTCCAGTTTGGTTAATCGCCACTAACTTAGCACGAGTTATTCGCGATTAACCTGCGGTAACGGACGGCGGCCGCCGGTGCCGTCGTCGCTGGACCAGCGGGATCGACGATGGTATTGTCGCCGTGAGTTAATGAAGATTAACTCAAAACGCCCCGCCCGACGGCAAGGAGGCTGCTGCGGCGATGGACAAGGTGGTGGCGACGGCCGCTGAGGCGGTTGCCGACATAACCGACGGGTCGTCCCTGGCGGTCGGGGGCTTCGGGTTCTGCGGCATCCCCGAGGATTTGATCGCCGCGCTGGTGGACGCCGGGGTGCGTGACTTGGAGACGGTGTCCAACAACTGCGGCGGGAACGGTGTCGGGTTGGTGCACCTGTTGGTGCACAAGCGGATCCGCCGGGCCGTCGCCTCCTACGTCGGTGACAACAAGGAGTTCGCCCGCCAGTTCCTCGCCGGTGAACTCGAGGTGGAGCTCACCCCGCAGGGCACTTTGGCGGAGCGGCTGCGCGCGGGCGGGATGGGAATCCCGGCCTTCTATACCGCGGCGGGGGTCGGAACACCGGTTGCCGACGGCGGATTGCCGTGGCGCTATGACGCCTCCGGTGCGGTGGCGGTGACGTCGCCGCCGAAAGAGACCCGCGAGTTCGACGGTGTCACCTACGTTCTGGAGCGGGCGATCCGCACCGACTTCGCGCTGGTGCACGCCTGGAAGGGCGACCGGCACGGCAACCTGGTCTACCGCGAATCCGCGGCCAACTTCAACCCGGACTGCGCGCAGGCCGGGACGATCACCATCGCCGAGGTGGAACACCTCGTCGAGCCTGGAGAGATCGACCCCGCGGCGGTGCACACCCCCGGCGTCTTCGTGCAGCGGATCGTGCACGTGCCCGACCCGACGAAGCCGATCGAGAAGGTGACGGTGCGGGGCTGATGCCTTGGAGTCGAGAGGGTTTGGCCGCGCGGGTGGCCGCCGAATTGGAGGACGGCCAATACGTCAACCTCGGCATTGGGATGCCCACCCTGGTCCCCAACCACATCCCTGCCGGCGTCACCGTGGTCGTGCATTCGGAGAACGGCATCTTGGGGGTGGGACCCTATCCCCGTCCCCAGGACGTCGACGCGGACCTGATCAACGCAGGCAAGGAGACGGTCACCACGTTGCCGGGCGCGGCCTTCTTCGGTTCTTCCACCTCGTTCGGGATCATTCGCGGTGGACACCTGGACGTCGCCGTGCTTGGGGCGATGCAGGTTTCGGCCACCGGTGATCTCGCCAACTGGATGATCCCCGGGAAGATGGTCAAGGGCATGGGCGGTGCGATGGACCTGGTCCACGGCGCCCGCAAGGTGATCGCGATGATGGAGCACACCGCGCGCGACGGCAGTCCGAAAATCGTTGAGCGGTGCGCGCTTCCGCTGACGGGGGTGGGCTGTGTCGACCGTATCATCACCGACCTGGCCGTCATCGATGTCCGTGACGACGGTTTGCACCTGGTCGAGACGGCGCCGGGCGTCTCGACCGACGAGGTGATCGACAAGACCGAACCGCCGCTTGTGCCGGCGACAACCGGGAGGCATTCGTGAGTTCATCCGTGATGACCGCGCCATCGTTCGCCGATGAGCACCGCCGGCTGGTCGGTGAGTTGAACGCCAGGCTGGCGGCCGCCGCACTGGGCGGCAATGAGCGCGCGCGGGAGCGCCACGTCAGCCGCGGCAAGCTGCTGCCGCGCGAACGGGTGGATCGACTGCTGGATCCGGGCAGCCCGTTCTTGGAGCTCGCCCCACTCGCCGCCAACGGCATGTACGACGACGAGTCTCCGGGCGCCGGGATCATCACCGGGATCGGCCGGGTGTCGGGGCGCGAGTGTGTGATCGTCGCCAACGACGCCACGGTCAAGGGCGGCACCTACTACCCGATGACGGTCAAAAAGCACCTGCGCGCACAGGAAGTCGCGCTGCAGAATCGCTTGCCCTGCATCTACCTGGTGGACTCCGGCGGCGCGTTCCTGCCGCGCCAGGACGAGGTGTTTCCCGACCGCGAGCACTTCGGCCGGATCTTTTACAACCAGGCGACCATGAGCGCCAAAGAAATCCCACAGGTCGCCGCCGTCCTCGGATCGTGCACGGCGGGCGGCGCCTATGTGCCGGCCATGAGCGACGAGGCCGTGATCGTCCGCGAACAGGGGACCATCTTTCTCGGCGGCCCGCCGCTGGTGAAGGCTGCGACCGGCGAGATCGTCTCGGCCGAAGACCTCGGCGGCGGCGACCTGCACTCGCGGGTCTCCGGGGTCACCGACCACCTTGCCGACGACGACGAGCACGCGCTGCGGATCGTGCGCGCAATCGTGGCCACGTTCGGTCCGCGCGAGCCCAGCCAATGGGACGTGCTGCCGTCGGTCGAGCCCAAGCACACACAAACCGGGCTCTACGACGTCGTGCCGCCGGATCCGCGCGTGCCGTACGACGTGCACGAGGTCATCCTGCGGCTGGTCGACGGCAGCGAATTCAGCGAATTCAAGGCCAACTACGGCAAGACACTGGTGACCGCCTTCGCGCGCATTCACGGGCATCCCGTCGGCATCGTCGCCAACAACGGCGTGCTGTTCAGCGAATCCGCTTTGAAGGGAGCCCATTTCATCGAGCTGTGCGACAAGCGCAAGATCCCGCTGCTGTTTCTGCAGAACATCGCCGGGTTCATGGTCGGCCGCGACTACGAGGCAGGCGGCATCGCCAAGCACGGCGCCAAGATGGTGACCGCGGTGGCCTGTGCACGGGTGCCCAAGCTGACCGTCGTGATCGGCGGATCGTATGGGGCGGGCAACTATTCGATGTGCGGACGGGCGTACTCCCCGCGCTTCCTGTGGATGTGGCCCAATGCGCGCATCTCGGTCATGGGTGGCGAGCAGGCCGCCTCGGTGCTGGCCACGGTGCGCGGTGAGCAACTCGCGGCTTCGGGCAAACCGTGGCCGCCGGACGAGGAAGAAGCGTTCAAAGCGCCCATCCGTGCACAATACGAGGACCAGGGCAACCCGTACTATTCGACCGCGCGCCTCTGGGACGACGGCATCATCGACCCCGCTGACACCAGAACGGTTGTTGGGCTTGCGCTTTCGGTATGCGCCCACGCCCCGTTGGAGCCGGTCTCCTACGGCGTCTTCCGGATGTGATGACGATGTTTGAAACCGTATTGGTGGCCAACCGCGGCGAGATCGCGGTCCGGGTGATGCGGACCCTGCGCCGGCTGGGTATCCGGTCCGTGGCGGTGTACAGCGACCCCGACGCGAACGCCCGTCATGTCCTGGAGGCCGACACGGCCGTCCGACTGGGTCCCGCCGCCGCCCGCGAGAGCTACCTCGACATCGGCAAGGTGCTCGATGCGGCGGAACGCACCGGGGCTCAGGCGATCCATCCCGGCTACGGATTCCTCTCGGAGAACGCCGAATTCGCCGCCGCCTGCGAGCGTGCCGGCGTGGTGTTCCTCGGCCCGCCGGCACGGGCGATCCAGGTGATGGGCGACAAGATCACCGCCAAGAACGCGGTCGCCGCCTTCGACGTGCCGGTGGTCCCCGGTGTGGCCAAGCCCGGGCTGAGCGACGACGAATTGGTCGCGGCCGCCGAAGAAGTCGGATATCCAGTGCTGATCAAGCCGTCGGCGGGCGGTGGCGGCAAGGGCATGCGGCTGGTGGACGACCCGAGCCGGCTGCGCGATGCCCTGCGGGGCGCCCGGCGGGAGGCGGCGTCGTCCTTCGGTGACGACACCTTGTTCCTCGAGCGATTCGTCTTGCGCCCCAGGCATATCGAAGTGCAGGTGCTCGCCGACACCCACGGCAATGTGGTGCACCTCGGCGAGCGCGAGTGCAGCCTGCAACGGCGCCACCAGAAGGTGATCGAGGAGGCGCCCTCGCCGTTGCTCGACCCGGAGACCCGCGCCCGCATCGGGGCGGCGGCCTGCAACACCGCCCGCAGTGTCGATTACGTCGGCGCGGGGACGGTGGAGTTCATCGTGTCCGCCGACCGGCCGGACGAGTTCTTCTTCATGGAGATGAACACCCGGCTCCAGGTGGAGCACCCGGTCACCGAGGCGGTTACCGGCCTGGATCTGGTGGAGTGGCAACTCCGGGTGGCCGCGGGCGAGAAGCTGGGGTTTGCGCAGGACGACATCGAACTGCGGGGCCACGCGATCGAGGCCCGGGTGTACGCCGAGGATCCCGCGCGGGGATTCCTCCCCACCGGCGGTCGGGTCCTGCACGTTGCCGAACCCTCGGGCGCCGGCGTGCGGGTGGACTCGTCGCTGCTGGCGGGCACGCTGGTCGGCAGTGACTACGACCCGATGTTGAGCAAGGTGATCGCCCACGGGGAGGACCGCGACGAGGCGCTGGCGAGACTCGACGGGGCACTGGCGCGGACCGCAATCCTGGGTGTGCAGACCAACATCGAGTTCCTCCG
Source organism: Mycobacterium sp. E3251 (assembly GCF_001666835.1). Taxonomy (GTDB): domain Bacteria; phylum Actinomycetota; class Actinomycetes; order Mycobacteriales; family Mycobacteriaceae; genus Mycobacterium. The sequence continues at coordinate 78,530 of NZ_LZJF01000034.1, forward strand.
GTTCCTGCTCGCCGACGAGCGAGTGCGAGCTGGTGACCTGGACACGGCGCTGCTGGACGAGCGGGTGGCGGACTTCGCGCCGCTGCCGGCGCCCGACGACGTACTCGCCGCCGGCGGCCTCTTTCGCCAGTGGGCGCTGGACCGTCGTGCCGCGGGCAACCCGTGGGCGGCGCCGACCGGATGGCGGGTCGGAGGCGCGCCGGCCCCCGTCCGCACCGAAATGCAGACGCCGCTGCGCAGTGAGACCGTGTCGGTATGGGGACCACCGAGCGACGCCCGGGTGCAGGTCGGTGGTGCGGGTGAGATCTTCACGGCGAGCGCGCAAGTGGACGGTGCGAGGCTGGACGTCACGTTGGCCGGGGTGCGCCGCGAATACCGATGGGCGGAGGCGGACCGTCACCTCTGGATTGCCGACGAGCGGGGAGCGTGGCACCTGCGCGAAGCCGAGGAGCACAAGATCCACCGCGCGGCCGGTACGCAACAGGCCGAGATCCTCAGCCCGATGCCCGGCAGTGTGATCGCGGTCCAGGCCGCTTCGGGCGCCGACGTAGCCGAGGGCGACGTGGTGGTGGTCGTGGAGGCCATGAAGATGGAACACTCGCTCTCCGCGCCGGTTTCGGGACGAGTGGAGCTCTTGGTGTCCGTCGGCGATCAGGTCACCGTTGACCAGGTGCTGGCCCGGCTGGTTCCCGAAGAGCCCGAAGCAGCAGCCGATTCGAGTAAGGACGAAACATGACTACATCGATCACCGCGGGAACTCTGCCCAAGGAATACCAAGATCTTCGTGGCACGGTGGCCGAGTTCGCGCGCACCGTGGTCGCCCCCGTATCGGCCAAACACGATGAAGAGCACAGCTTCCCGTACGAGGTCGTCGCCAAGATGGGCGAGATGGGTTTGTTCGGCCTGCCGTTCCCGGAAGAGTACGGCGGTATGGGCGGTGACTACTTCGCGCTGTCGCTGGCACTCGAGGAACTCGGCAAGGTCGACCAGTCGGTGGCGATCACGCTGGAGGCCGGCGTCAGCCTGGGCGCAATGCCGATCTACCGCTTCGGCTCCGAGGAACAGAAAGCCAACTGGCTGCCGGACCTGACGGCCGGCCGGGCGCTGGCCGCCTTCGGGCTGACCGAGCCGGGCGCCGGCTCCGATGCGGGCGCCACCCGGACCACGGCCCGGCTCGACGGCGGCGAGTGGGTGATCAACGGCAGCAAGCAGTTCATCACCAACTCCGGTACCGACATCACGAAGCTGGTCACCGTCACCGCGGTCACCGGCACCGTCGCGGACGGGAAGAAGGAAATCTCGACGATCGTCGTGCCCAGCGGCACAGCGGGATTCACCGTCGAACCGGTCTACAGCAAGGTCGGCTGGAACGCCTCGGACACCCACCCGTTGAGCTTCGCCGACGCCCGCGTGCCGGAGGAGAACCTGCTGGGCCCCCGCGGCACCGGCTACGCAAACTTCCTGTCCATCCTGGACGAGGGCCGCATCGCGATCGCCGCGCTGGCGACCGGTGCCGCCCAGGGCTGTGTCGACGAGAGCGTCAAGTACGCCAAGGAACGCCAGTCGTTCGGCCAGCCGATCGGGTCCTACCAGGCGATCAGCTTCAAGATCGCGCGGATGGAGGCACGCGCTCACGTCGCCCGCACGGCGTATTACGACGCGGCCGCAAAGATGTTGGCCGGCAAGCCATTCAAGAAGGAGGCGGCCATCGCGAAGATGATCTCGTCGGAAGCGGCCATGGACAACGCGCGTGACGCCACCCAGATCCACGGCGGGTATGGCTTCATGAACGAGTATCCCGTGGCGCGTCACTATCGCGACAGCAAGATCCTCGAAATCGGTGAGGGGACCACGGAGGTGCAGCTGATGCTCATCGCGCGATCGCTGGGGCTGTCGTGAGCCGCGCTGGTGACGATGATGCCGGCGTAGCCGGGATCGAGGAGTGGCGCCCATGACCGAAGGCAAATCAATCATCCAGCGCGGCCTGTGGTTCGAGGAATTTGAGATCGGCACAACGTACCTACACCGGCCCGGCCGTACCATCACCGAGGCCGACAACGTCTTGTTCACCACGCTGACCATGAACACCCAGTCGCTGCACCTGGATGCGGCGTGGGCCGCCGAGCAGCCCGGCTTTCGGGGCGAGCGGCTGGTGAATTCGATGTTCACCCTGTCCACCCTCGTGGGGTTGTCCGTCTCGCAGCTGACGCTGGGCACTATCGTGGCCAACCTCGGATTCTCCGAGGTCTCGTTCCCCAAGCCGGTCTTCCACGGGGACACGCTCTACGCGGAGACCGTGTGCACCGCTAAGCGCGAGTCGAAGAGCCGGCCCGGCGAAGGGATCGTCACCCTCGAGCACACCGGGCGCAACCAGCACGGCGACGTAGTGGCACGGGCCGTCCGCACAACTCTGGTCCAGAAACGCCCCAGCGACGAGGAGCCCGCGTGAACCTGCAAGCCGCCGGCCCGGCCTGGCTGTTCTGCCCTGCGGACCGCCCCGAGCGGTTCGCGAAGGCCGCCGCCGCGGCCGACGTGGTGATCCTCGACCTCGAGGACGGCGTGGCCGAGGCGGACAAACCCGCCGCGCGCAAGGCGCTGCAGGCGACCCCGCTGAATCCCGAGCGCACCGTGGTGCGGGTCAACGCGGCCGGCACCGAAGAGCACGGCCGCGACCTGGAAGCGCTGGCCGAGACCCCCTACACGGCGGTGATGCTCTCCAAGACGGAATCGGCCGCCCAGGTCTCCGCGCTGGCGCCACGTGACGTCATCGCGCTGATCGAGACTCCGCGCGGCGCGGTGTTCAGCACCGAGATAGCGGCCGCGGAGGGGACCGTCGCGCTGATGTGGGGCGCCGAGGATCTGGTTGCCGCGCTCGGCGGCAGCTCCAGCCGCTTGGCCGACGGCACCTACCGCGACTTCGCCCGCCACGTCCGGTCCACGGTCCTGCTCGCGGCGTCCACCTTCGGCCGGGTCGCGCTCGACGCGGTGCATTTGAACATCCGCGACATCGACGGATTACGGGCGGAAGCCGACGACGCCGTCGCGGTGGGTTTCCACGGGACGGTCTGCATCCACCCGACCCAGGTCCCGGTCGTGCGCGACGCCTACCGCCCCAGCGCCGAGAAAGTCGACTGGGCGCGAAGGGTATTGGAGGCGGCGCGGTCCGAGCGCGGCGTCTTCGCGTTCGAGGGACAGATGGTGGACTCGCCGGTGCTCAAGCATGCGGAGATGCTGGTGCGCCGGGCGGAGCAGTCCGCCACCGCGTGAAACTTCCCGAAAGCGGCATCACCCGCGCTGTCGAAATCGCAGTCTTACATTGGTCGCAAGCACCGGCCGGCTTCCGTTCGACCCGTTGCGCCGCTCGGCGCGACACGTGCGCGATCACCGCGGTCTGTTCTCTTTCGAGCGCATAATGGTGAGTACGCCAGTGTCGCGGCGAGCGGAGCCTTTCGTGTAGCTGGCGATCGACTTCGGCTCGCGCTAGGTCCCGGCTGAGGCTGTGATCCTGCGGCACCGAGGTAGGGAGACGGTATGGCGACGGTGCCTCAACTGCCGATGAGCGTCGACCTCGAGCCGGTGCAACTCGTCGCCGCGGATGGGACTCCCACGCCCGAACGCCGCTATGTCCGTGACCTTCCCGCGGAGACACTGTGCTGGCTCTACGAAATGATGGTGGTCACCCGCGAACTGGACACCGAGTTCGTCAACCTGAAGCGCCAGGGAGAGTTGGCGTTGTTCGCGTCGTGCCGCGGCCAGGAGGCCGCCCAGGTGGGCGCGGCGGCCTGCCTACGCAAAACGGACTGGCTGTTCCCGCAATACCGGGAACTCGGCGTCTATCTCGTGCGTGGCATCCCGCCCGGCCACGTCGGCGCGGTGTGGCGCGGAACCTGGCATGGCGGACTGGAATTCACCAAGAAGTGCTGCGCCCCGACCTCAATTCCGATCGGCACCCAGACCCTGCACGCCGTCGGGGCGGCTATGGCCGCGCAACGCCTCGGCGAGGATTCGGTGACGGTGGCCTTCCTCGGCGACGGCGCTACCAGCGTGGGCGACGTACATGAGGCACTGAACTTCGCGGCCGTGTTCGCCACACCCTGCGTGTTCTTCGTGCAGAACAACCAATGGGCGATCTCGGTGCCGATCCACAAACAGACCGCGGCACCATCCATCGCGCACAAGGCAATCGGGTACGGCATGCCCGGAATCCGGGTGGACGGCAATGACGTGCTGGCCTGCTACGCGGTGATGGCCGAGGCCGCCGCCCGCGCGCGGGCCGGCGGCGGCCCGACCCTGATCGAGGCGGTCACTTACCGGCTCGGACCGCACACCACGTCGGATGATCCCAGCCGCTACCGGACCCAGGAGGAGGTGGACCGCTGGTCGGCGCTCGACCCGATCCCGCGCTACCGCACCTACCTCCAGAACCAGGGCCTGTGGTCGAACCGCCTGGAGGACCGCGTCGCCGCCCGCTCCAAGCGGATGCGCGCCGAACTGCGCGATGCCGTGTTCGGCGCAGCCGATTTCGACATCGACGAGGTGTTTACCACGGTATACGCCGAGATCACGCCCGGGTTGCACGCCCAACGCCAAGCGCTGCGGGCCGAACTCGACCGAAGCGATGGGGGCCCCAGTGACTCAGCTTGCTGATCGCCCGGCGAGTCCCGACGACACCCGAACCGCCGCAACGGAGAACGTCGGCGCACAGACCCTGACCATGGTGCAGGCGCTCAACCGTGCGCTGCATGACGCGATGGCCGCCGACGGCCGGGTGCTGGTGTTCGGCGAAGACGTCTCGGTCGAGGGCGGGGTGTTCCGGGTCACCGAAGGGCTGGCCCAAACGTTCGGCGAGCAGCGCTGTTTCGACACGCCACTGGCAGAATCCGCCATCATCGGGATTGCGGTGGGACTGGCGCTCCGCGGTTTCGTGCCGGTGCCGGAAATTCAGTTCGACGGCTTTTCCTACCCGGCCTTTGATCAGGTGGTCAGTCATCTGGCGAAGTACCGCACCCGCACCCGCGGCGAGATCAACATGCCGGTGACGGTGCGGATCCCGTCCTTCGGCGGAATCGGTGCCGCCGAACACCATTCGGACTCCACCGAATCGTATTGGGCGCATACCGCGGGGCTGAAGGTGGTGGTCCCCTCCAACCCGGCCGACGCCTACTGGCTGCTTCGCCATGCGATCTCGTGTCCCGACCCGGTGATGTATCTCGAGCCGAAGCGCCGCTATCAGGTCCGTGGCACCGTCGACACCGGGCGGCCCGAACCACCGATCGGACGGGCGGCGGTGCGTCGGCCGGGCTCCGACGTCACCGTCGTGACCTACGGCAGCTTGGTCAGCACCGCGGTCGGCGCCGCGGAAGAGGCCCAGCGGCAACGTGGTTGGGAGCTGGAGGTCATCGACCTCAGGTCACTGGTTCCGCTGGACTTCGATACGGTGGCGGCGTCGATTCACCGGACCGGACGCTGTGTGGTGATGCACGAGGGGCCGCGCAGCCTGGGATACGGCGCCGGGTTGGCCGCCCGGATCCAAGAGGAGATGTTCTACGAACTGGAGGCGCCGGTATTGCGCGCCTGCGGCTTTGACACTCCATACCCGCCGGCGCGGCTCGAGCGATTGTGGTTACCGGGGCCCGATCGGCTGCTGGACTGCGTCGAGCGCGCGTTGGGGCAGCCATGAGCGCCGACGAGCGGGTCAAGTCGTTCCGGGTTCCCGACCTCGGTGAGGGATTACAGGAAGTGAAGGTGACGCACTGGAACGTCGCCGCGGGCGACGACGTCGAGCTCAACCAGGTGCTGTGCTCCGTCGAGACCGCCAAGGCGGAGGTGGAACTGCCCAGCCCGTACGCGGGGCGCATCGTCGAAACCCACGGCGGCGAAGGCGATGTGCTCCCGGTGGGCGCGGTGCTGGTCCGCATCGACACCGCACCGCTCAACGGCGACACCCCGGCGGCCTCCGGGCAGGTACCCACGTTGGTCGGCTACGGCGCGGACGCCGGCATCGACGTCAGCCGGCGGAGCGGCCGACCGCGCGCCGCCCCGCCCACCCGCAAATTGGCCAAGGAGCTGATGGTCGACCTGCGCTCGCTGCAGCGCGATCCCGACGCCATCATCACCCGTGCGGACGTGCTGGCGGCGGCTGACCAGAACGGGGCCGACGTTCGACCGGTCCGCGGCGTGCACGCCCGGATGGCCGACAAGATGACGGCGTCGCACCGGGAGATCCCGGCCGCCAAAGTCAGCGTCGCGGTTGACTGCACCGAGTTGTTGAGCCTGTCCGACCTGGCGTCGGCAAAGCAGAGGATCACGCCGTTCGTCCTGACAATGCGAATGCTGGTAATTGCGCTGCGTCACAACGAAATACTCAACTCGACGTGGGTCGACTCGCCCGAGGGCCCGCAGATCCGCGTCGATCATCGAGTGCACCTGGGATTCGGAGTGGCCACCACGCGCGGGCTCCTGGTCCCCGTGATCACCGACGCGCACAACATGACCACCCGTGAATTGGCCACTCGGGCGGGCGAATTGATCGCCGGCGCGCGGGAAGGCACGCTCGCGCCGGGGGAGTTGCGTGGCTCCACCTTCACCGTTTCGAACTTCGGGGCACTGGGCGCCGACGACGGCGTGCCGGTGATCAACCATCCGGAAGCGGCCATCCTGGGGATGGGGTCGATCAAGCCGCGCCCGGTCGCCATCGGTGATCAGGTCTTGGTGCGCCCGACGATGACCCTGACGTGCGTGTTCGACCACCGCGTCGCCGACGGCGCTCAGGCGGCCCGGTTCGTCACCGAGCTGAGGGACCTGGTCGAGTCACCCGCGACCGCGCTGCTCGACCTTTAACCGCTCAGGGGTGCGGCGGTACGGGGCACCAGAACAGGCCGCAGTTGAAATTGGGCTGGTGGAAAGGCGGCGGGGGCGGGTGATTCGGCGGGTTCTCGGTGTCCCAGCACTGGTTCCAGTACTTGTTCTCGCCCCATGCCGGGTCCCACGGCTGATTGGGGCACCAGTAAACCCGCGGCGCGGGGGCTGGCTGGGCGTGGGCGGTGCCGGCGACCAGCGCGAATCCGGCCGTGGCGAGTCCGCTGGAGAGCAGCGCCCCGGCGGCGATGCGGGTGAGGGTGATGTTCACGCGATGTGTCCTTCGTCCATGCGCCATGTCGGTTGGCGTCGTCGCAGCAAGCACACAGCGTTCGCTCTGCTACCGATCCCAACCTGCTAGCCCATGATGGCACTACCGCCGCCGTGCCGCAGCCAGTCGCTGGGCAAATTCCGGCGACTGGATGGAGTAGGCCTGAGGGCCGAGCTCCGTGCGCATGGCGAAGACGTGTTGCTCGTGGTCGAGCGATCCCGGGCTGACGGTGGCGCGCATGGTGGCCTTCGTCGCCAGCACGACCTCGCGCGGTGCGGCCGCGGGCCCTGCGGCGAGCTCGAGCGCGGCGGCGACCGGATCGTCGGCGACGGAAAGCGCCAGGCCGTGGTGCACGGCGGCCTCAGCGTCGAAACGCATGCCGAAGAGCAGGGCGGCGCGGGCAACCTGCGGGCCCACCGACCGCTGCAGCATCCAGGTCGCACCGCCGCCGGGATGCAGCCCGAGCTTCTGGAATCGGGCGTCGAACAGTGCCGCCGGACCGGCGATGCGCACGTCGGCCGCCAGTGCGAGATTCAGACCCGCGCCGACGGCCGCGCCGTTGACCGCGGCGATGGTGGGCAGCCGGCAACTGCCGATGGCCATGAAGCCGTCGTAGAGCTGCTGCAGGCCCGCCTCGGCTTTGTCGCCGCCCGCGGCGCCGAGCGCACTGAGGTCCGCGCCGGCGCAGAAGGCCTTGCCGGCGCCGGTAACCACCAGGGCGTGCACGCCAGGATCGGCCTCGGCCCGCTCCACGGCGGCGCGCAGGTGCGCCGACATCTCGGCCGTCACCGCGTTGCGCCGGTCGGGGTCGTTGACGGTGATGAGTGCGACGCGATTCTCGACGGTGAACAAGACGAGGTCGGATTGGGCCATCGGGCACCTCTGCGGCTTGGGTTTGGCGGGTCCGAGCGACGCACGATGCTGTGCCGTCGGCTGCGACTCCGGGGCAGGGTTAGGGTACTGCGCGACCTGTTCGAGGATGGCAACCGGTGGAAGCGCGGCCGCTGCGGGTTTTCGCCCAATCGGCACCGGCGGCAACCCTTTAAATGCCTTCGCATTCCGTCTTGACGCAGGGGATTTGCTCACCCTCAGGACGCGAGCGCTATTGGAGGTCGCGTACGGGCAATTCCAAAGAATTGTTGTGAAAGGCGAATGCGTTTGCCATTGGGTGCGCGAGACTACGCTCTAAACGGTGCCCCGAGACGGCACGTCGTTAATGACGGGGATGTGATTCAGGGCCGTAATTGCGCCACCGCGCCTGACCCGAAGCCGCGAGACGCAACATGCATCGAGCCGAGCATTGCCTATTCGTTCACCCGCATTCGGGTCTTGCCAACTTCTTCGCGAGCTGATCGAGGGCCGCTTGGCGCCGCCTGACGGCGCATGCTCGTTGATCCCGCTGCGTCCCTTGGAGCACCGCGGTTGGCAACGCGTCATAGCGCAACCTCGTGTTCGCATAGTGGATTGCCGCATCGATCATTTCGATGTAGCGCTCCGCTTCATCCGCGGCGCATGTGCCCTCGATGCGCTGGATCTCGTCCCAACAGGGATAGGAGGAGTACCGGGCATCGAGCCGTTGCTGCGAAACCTGAGAACCGAAGTAGCCGCGCCAGTCTCGGCTTAGCCACCCCCGTGTCTTGACCTCAACTTTGATCCTGTTCCCCAGCCCGGCTACGAACTTGGGTTCTCCAACTCGCACTACCGGTTGCCAGTCGTCCGACGTCACATCGACCACCCCTCGAATAGAGACGCCCTAAGTCATAATCCCCCGTCAGCGTCATCTGCTCGCACGACACGCCAATTGTCGTTCCCTAACCGTCTATTTGGCAAACTTTTGGCGACAGTGGCATCGCGGCACTTGTTAAGAGCCATTTACGCCGTTGTGGCTGGCGGCGCAGCGACCGTACGTGCCTGGCGATTGTCTCTGCCGTAATCGCCGTTATGAGCACGCTCGGTTTGGGTCTGATCTCCGCGAACAGGCCCGTCGATCGCAACGGACGCGACCGGCCGCCAGTGGGCGTGACCTGGTCTGGCAGCTCGGACCGGCGTCGTAGTCGCGGTTCGCGGTTGCACGCCAACGATGAGATGGGCGACGCTTGCATCAATGCATTGCGGGGCTAACGAGGGGAAGCGCGATGGCAAAGGTTCTGTTCGTCGTGACCGGCGCAAGTTACTGGACGCTCACGGATGGCACCAGGCATCCGACGGGTTATTGGGCCGAGGAGTTCGCCGCCCCGTACCGGGAGCTCACCAACGCCGGTCATGACGTCACGGTGGCCACCCCGAAAGGTGTTGTGCCGCATGTGGATGTGATGAGCCTGCGTCCGTCGATGGCCGGCAGTGAAGAGATTGCCCGGGAACTGGAGGAGATCCTGCGCTCCGCAGACGAATTGCGCCGGCCGATCGAGTTGGCCGACGCCCGCCTCGAGGACTTTGACGCGGTCTACTACCCGGGCGGGCACGGGCCGATGGAGGACCTGTGGCAGGACGCGGACTCCGGCCGGCTGCTGACCGCGGCACTCGCGTCCGGCAAGCCGCTGGCCATCGTCTGTCACGCGCCGGTTGCGATGTTGGCGACCCGGCGAAACGGGGTCTCGCCATTCGCCGGCTACAAGGTCACGGCATACACCAACGACGAAGAGGACGCCGTCGGCCTGCGGGAGAAGGCGCCTTGGACCGCCGAGGACGAACTGGTCAAGCTGGGCGTCGACTTCACCCGCGGCGAGGTCTGGAAGCCCTATACGGTGAAAGATCGCAATCTGTTCACCGGCCAGAATCCGGCCTCCGCTGGACCTTTGGCGAAAGAGTTCATGAAGGAACTCCGTTAAGCGAGTGCCGCGGCCCAGGCGGGTCCACACTTATGGGATGAACGGATGTGATTGCATTGCCGACGCGCTGAGTGCGGCGCCCCTGTCCCCGGCGCGGGCTGCGTGAATATGGGCGGGCCCGAGCCGGGTCGCGTGCTCAACGGCCTCTCGGACATACGCGCGTTCTTCCACACCAACAAGGTGCCGCTGTACTTCATCTCGCCGACCCCGTTCAACCTGCTAGGTGTTGACCGTTGGATACGAAACTTCTTCTACCTGACCTACTTTGACTCTTTCGAGGGCACGCACTCGCGCGTGTTCGTGCCCCGGCGGCGCGACCGCCGTGATTTCGACTCGATGGACGAAGTGTGCAGCCACCTGCTGTCCGATCCCGAGACGCTCGAATTCATCGCGGGTAAAGGTCCGGGTGGCAAGTGCTGCTTTGTGATGATGAACGCGGAAATCCAGGCCCTCGCGCGGTCGGCGGGTCTGGAGGTCATGCACCCGCCGATCGAGCTGCGTGAGCGCCTCGGCTCCAAGATCGTCATGACACGCCTGGCTGACGAGGCGGGGGTGCCGAGTGTGCCCAACACGATCGGGCGGGCCGGCTCGTATGACGAATTGCTGACGCTCGCCCAACACGCCGGCTTGGGAGATGACCTCGTCATCTCGATCGCCTATGGCAACGCTGGCAGCGGGACGTTCTTTGTGCACGGTCAACGCGACTGGGACGAGAACGCGGGCAACCTGGTCGGGCAGGACCTCAAGGTTATGAAACGGATCCGCAATGTCGAGGTGTGCCTCGAGGGTGCCGTGACCCGCCACGGCACGGTGGTCGGCCCCGCGATGACGAGTCTCGTCGGTTATTCGGAGCTGACACCGAGCCGGGGCAGCTGGTGTGGCAATGACATCTGGCACGAGGTGCTGCCACCCGCCCAGACCCACGCCGCGCGAGAAATGGTGACAAAGCTGGGCGACGTCATGCGCCGCGAGGGCTACCTCGGCTACTTCGAGGTAGACCTTCTGCATGACCTCGACTCCGACGAGCTCTACCTCGGCGAAGTGAATCCGCGCCTGTCCGGCGCGAGCCCGATGACGAACTTGACTACCGAGGCCTACGCCGACATGCCGCTGTTTCTCTTTCACCTGCTCGAGTACATGGACGTCGAATACGAGCTCGACATCGACGAGATCAACGCGCGCTGGGAGCGGGGCTACGGCGAGGACGAGGTCTGGGGCCAGGTGATCCTCACCGAGACGTCGCCGGATATCGAGATCTTCACCGCGACGCCACGCACCGGGGTATGGCGCATCGATGACGACGGTCGGGTCTCTTTCTCGCGGACCGCCAACGACTGGGCCACGCTGCTCGACGGGTCCGAGGCCTTTTACATGAGGGTCGCCGCGCCCGGCGACTTACGGTCCGAGGGCGCCCAACTCGGCGTGCTCGTCACCCGCTCACACCTGCAGACGGACGATTATCAGCTGAGCGAGCGCTGCCAGCGCTGGGTCAAGGGCATGAAGGCTAAGTTCACCTCGACGCCCCTGACGCCCGCGGCGCCGATCGTCTCGCGACTCGTCGCGCGCGCGTGAGCCGCCCGGCCGGCATCTCACTGCACAACTGGCTGTCGCCGCCTTATGCGCGGTGGTCTTTCCAGCACGTCGAAGACATGGTGCCGACCGCGGTAATCCCCCGGGGGACGGGGCCTGTCGCGCGTCTGCCGGACGCCCGTGCTCCCCTGGCCGAAATTTCGGTGACCAACACCAACGGGACGGCGACCACCGTCGGCGCGGTAATGGCGGCCACCGTTACCGACGGGTGGGCCGTCGCACACCGCGGCTCAATGGTGGCCGAGCAGTACCGGGACGGCATGGAGGCCGGGACCCGGCACCTGCTGTTCTCGGTGAGCAAGTCGCTGGTGGCGGCCGTCATCGGCGCGTTGCACGGATCCGGTGCCATCGAGTTGGACGCGCCGGTTACGAAATACGTTCCCGCCCTAGGAAACTGCGGCTACGCCGGCGCGACGGTGCGGCACCTGCTGGATATGAGGTCGGGCATCGCCTTCTCCGAGAACTACGATGACCCGGCCGCCGAGATCCACTGTCTCGACCAGGCGATGGGGTGGGCGCCCAAGAGCGGCCCAGACGTCCCCGCCACACTCCATGACTTTCTGCTGACCCTGCGGCGGAAGTCGGCTCACGGCGGTCCGTTCGAATATCGCTCGTGTGAAACGGACGTCCTCGGCTGGATCTGCGAGGTCGCCGCCGGCCAGCGGATGCCCACATTGATGTCGGAACTGCTGTGGAGTCGGATCGGAGCCCAAAGCGACGCCACCATTGCCGTCGACCCGGTCGGGACCGGGTTTTGCGACGGCGGCGTCAGCGCATGTCTCACCGACATGCTCCGGTTCGGGTCGCTGTTCTTGCATGACGGCGTCTCGCTGACCGGGGAGCAAGTGGTGCCGACGGCGTGGATCGCCGACACCCTTGACGGCGGTCCCGACTCGCGTCAGGCGTTCGCAGCCAGCCCCGATCGCGACACCGATCTGCCCGGCGGGATGTACCGAAACCAGATGTGGTTCCCCTACCCGGGCAACAATGTTGTGCTGTCCCTGGGTATGTGCGGTCAGATGATTTATGTCAACCGCGCCGCGGAGGTGGTGGCCGCCAAGGTGTCCACCCAGCCGCACTCCCACGAGCCGCACATGTTGGACACACTGCGGGCATTCGATGCGGTGGCAGGGGAACTGACAGGCATCGGCGGTTAGTGCCCCGCACCTGCGACCTCGATGCAAGGCGCTTTTACCTAGACTTTTGTGGGTAAGGATCACTTTGACCACCGGAAAACCTTGGTCATCGGTATCCCCAGGGAAGTTAGGGGCGTTGTAGATGTCCGCTCAAGGGAACGCGGGAAGCGCACACCTGAAGCCGCCGGTCGAGAAGGTCCGGTCGCACTACGACAAATCGAACGAGTTCTTCAAGCTCTGGCTTGACCCGTCGATGACCTACAGCTGCGCCTACTTTGACGAACATCCCGACCCGCAGAATCCGACCAAGACGCTGGAGGAGGCGCAGTACGCCAAGCGCAAGCTGTCGCTGGACAAGCTGAACCTCCAGCCCGGCATGACGCTGCTCGACATCGGCTGCGGCTGGGGTTCGACGATGCGGCACGCGGTGGCCGAGTACGACGTCAACGTCATCGGTCTGACGCTGAGCGAGAACCAGTACGCACACGACGTGGAGAAGTTCAAAGAGATCGACAGTCCCCGCCGCATGGAGGTGCGGATCCAGGGCTGGGAGGAATTCCCCGACGAACCGATCGACCGGATCGTGTCGCTGGGCGCGTTCGAGCATTTCGCCGACGGCGCGGGCGATGCCGGATACGAGCGTTACGCCGTCTTTTTCAAGAAGTTCTACGACCTACTGCCCGACGGCGGCCGGATGCTGCTGCATTCGATCGTGGTGCCCACCACCGAGGAGGTCAACGCGCTCGGCTTGAAGACGACCATGAGCCTGCTGCGGTTCATCAGCTTCATCCTCAAGGAAATTTTCCCGGGCGGTAGGTTGCCCCAGGTTCAGCAGATCGACCGGTATGCGACGGAGGCGGGATTCAACATCGAGCGCCATCACTTCATCGGGAAGAACTACGTTCCGACGCTGACGACCTGGGCGGACGCTCTCGAGGCGCACAGAGACGAGGCGATAGCTCTCAAGGGGCAGGAGACCTACGACATCTACATGCAATACCTGCGGGGGTGCTCTGACCTGTTCCGCGACGGCTACACCAACGTTTGTCAGTTCACGATGGTCAAGTAGTCGGCGGGTGCGAGGTCAGGTATCCGCCGAAGTAGGCGTCAGGCACCAGCCGAGGTAATACACGCTGCGGGTGCCCCCGGCACGACTCGAACGTGCGACCTAGGGATTAGAAGGCCCTTGCTCTATCCACCTGAGCTACGGAGGCAATGTGCAGGTCAGTCTATTCCAACGGCGTGTCGAGTTACGACTCGCCGCCGCGACGCGCGCGAAAAGCGTTCCCGCGCCACGGTTATCGGCTATGGTTGGGACCCTCGACACACGTTGAACACCGGCCGGTAATCGGCCGTTTACCGCAACGAGGCGTGTGCAGATCGTCGAGGGGTGGCGTTGTTATGAGCGTGACCATGCACTTGACTTCACGGTGCTCGTGGGCCAGCACCCAGGCATCACGCCTGGCGGCCGATGCGATGGATGCCTATCGGGCCGGCACGCTGTTGCTGCGCGGTTCGCCGTTCGCGCTGGGCTGCCTCGTGGGCTGGCTTTCCACGGAGTTCCCACCGCACGTCGTGACCGGGCATGCGTTGTCGCGGGTCTCGCACCCGTCCATCGGCCGCGTCGGCGCCACCTGGGCGGCGCAGCGGGCCGATCGGGCCCTCAAAGCCGCGCTCGAGGAGTCCTTCGGGCCGGACTTCCGCGAGCAGGTATGCCACCCGGCCGGCATCAAGCCAGTCTGCGCGCCGCGCAGCGGCGTGTTGAACAGGCCCGGGCCGCATCGCCGGTACGCGGCGCAGACGTCGAACATCCCCTACGGTCCGGCTGGTCGCGACAACCTGCTCGACATCTGGCGCCGCCATGACCTGGCGCCGGGGCGGCGGGCGCCGGTGCTGATCCAGGTCCCGGGCGGGGCGTGGACCGTCGGCGACAAACGAGTGCAGGCCTACACGCTGATGAGCCGCATGGCCGAGCTCGGCTGGATCTGCGTCTCGATCAACTACTGCAAGAGCCCGCGTTCGACGTTTCCCGCGCACCTCATCGACGTGAAGAGGGCGATCGCGTGGGTCCGCCAAAACATCGCCGACTACGGGGGCGATCCCGACTTCATCGCGATCACCGGCGGCTCGGCCGGCGGACACCTGGCCTCGCTGGCCGCGCTTACCCCGAACGACCCGGCGTTCCAACCCGGATTCGAAGGCGCCGACACGACGGTTCAGGCCGTCGCGCCCTATTACGGCGTGTACGACTTCACCGACTTCGAGAACATGCACGACTTGATGCTGCCGTTCCTGGAGCAGTTCGTGATGAAGGCCCGCTACACCGACGACCCCGAGCGGTTCAGGGCGGCGTCACCGGTCAACTACGTTCACGGCGACGCGCCGCCCTTCTTCGTGTTGCACGGCGAGAAGGACGAGTTGGTCCCCAGTGGCCAGGCCCGGGGTTTCTGCGCGGCGTTGCGCGCCGCCGGCGCCACGGTGGCCCACGCGGAGCTCGCCAATGCCCACCACGCGTTCGACATCCTCTCGACGGTCCGCTCGCGGCTGGCCGCGGACGCCGTCGCCGATTTCTTGGGTGTCATCTACGGCCGGCGCGTCAGCTCCCTGCTGGACTTGGACCAGCTGGCGGCCACACCGGCCAGCTGAGCCCCCCGTCACCGGCGCCCGACCACTCCTTTCACCAGCGCGGCAACCCGACTAGCGTTGTGTTGGCTATGGGGATGGCGGGGCCGAGGCAGGAGGCTTGATCGACGGTGACAGGGCTGGCGCGTCGGGCGGAGGACCATGACTGAGTCCGATGGGGTCGTGAAATTGTCCGACCAACTCGGACCGGTCGACTATCTGATGCATCGTGGTGAAGCGAATCCCCGGACTCGGTCGGGCATCATGGCGCTGGAACTTCTCGACACCACACCGGACTGGGACAAGTTCCTGACCCGATTCGAGAACGCATCCCGACGGGTGTTGCGGTTGCGTCAGAAGGTTGTCGTGCCGACCCTGCCGACCGCGTCGCCGCGCTGGGTGGTGGACCCCGATTTCAACCTCGAATTCCACGTGCGTCGGATGCGGGTGGCCGAGCCCGGGACACTGCGCGACGTGTTCAACCTCGCCGAGGTGATCCTGCAGTCGCCCATGGACATCTCCCGTCCGCTGTGGACGGCCACCCTGGTGGAGGGTTTGGCCGACGGGAAAGCCGCCACGCTGTTGCACGTCAGCCACGCGGTCACCGACGGCGTCGGCGGTGTGCAGATGTTTGCGGAAATCTATGACCTGGAGCGCGACCCGCCTGCCAAGCCGACGCCCCCGCTGCCCATCCCGCAGGATCTGACCCCCAATGACCTGATGCGGCAAGGCATTAACCACTTGCCCACCGCCGTGGTCGGCGGTGTCGTGAGCGCGGTGTCGGGGGCGGTGTCGGCGGCCGGACGGGCGGTCCTGGAGCCGGGTTCCACCGTGTCCGGGATCGTGGGCTATGCCATGTCGGGGATGCGGGTGCTCAACCGGTCGGCCGAGCCGTCGCCGCTGCTGCGGCGGCGCAGCCTGGCGACCCGCACCGAGGCGATCGACATCCCGCTCTCCGACCTGCACCGGGCGGCCAAGGCGGGCGGGGGATCGATCAACGACGCCTACCTCGCCGGCCTGTGCGGAGCCCTGCGGCGCTATCACGAGGCGCTCGGTGTGCCGATCAGCACGCTGCCGATGGCGGTCCCGGTTAGCCTGCGGGCCGAGGCCGACACGGCCGGCGGCAACAGGTTCACCGGGGTCAACCTGGCCGCGCCGGTGGGCACCGTCGACCCGGTTTCGCGGATGAAGAAGATCCGTGCGCAGATGACGCAGCGCCGCGACGAGCCCGCGATGAACATCATCGGTTCCGTCGCGCCACTGCTCAGCGTCCTGCCGACCGCGGTGCTCGAAGGCATCACCGGCTCGGTGATCGGCTCCGACGTGCAGGCCAGCAACGTCCCGGTGTACCCGGGAGACACCTACATCGCCGGTGCAAAGGTGTTGCGGCAGTATGGGATCGGTCCACTACCGGGGGTAGCGATGATGGTGGTGCTGATCTCTCGGGGCGGGTGGTGCACCATCACCGTGCGCTACGACAGGGCCTCGGTGCGCAACGAGCCACTGTTCGCTCAATGCCTGTTGGAAGGCTTCGACGAAATTCTGGCGCTGGCCGGTGAGGGGGCGCCCCACGCGGTGCCGGCCTCGTTCACCGAACCGGCGACTTCGGCACGGACGGCGTCGGGTTCATGAGCGCCACCAAAGACCAGGGCGACGAGCGCGGGACGCCCGGGACGGACATGCGGTTGCCGGGCTCGGTCGCCGAAATCATGGCCAGCCCACCGGGTCCGAAGATCGGGGCGTTCTTCGACCTCGACGGGACGCTGGTGGCCGGCTTCACGGCGGTGATTCTCACCCAGGAGCGGCTGCTGCGCCGTGACATGGGGGTCGGTGAGCTACTCGGCATGGTCCAGGCCGGGCTGAGCCACACGCTCGGGCGCATCGAGTTCGAGGACCTCATCGGCAAGGCCGCCGCCGCGTTGGCCGGCCGCCTGCTGGACGACCTGGAAGAGATCGGCGAGCGGCTGTTCGTGCAGCGGATCGAGTCGCGGATCTACCCGGAGATGCGCGAGCTGGTCCGGGCGCACGTGGCTCGCGGGCACACCGTGGTGCTCAGCTCGTCGGCGCTGACCATTCAGGTCAACCCGGTGGCGCGGTTCCTGGGCATCTCGAACATGCTCACCAACAAGTTCGAAACCACCGAAGACGGGATACTCACCGGCGGTGTGCAGAAGCCGATCCTGTGGGGGCCCGGCAAAGCCGCTGCGGTGCAACGGTTTGCCGCCGAGAACGGCATCGATCTGAAGGACAGCTACTTCTACGCCGACGGGGATGAGGACGTCGCCCTCATGTACCTGGTCGGCAACCCCCGCCCAACCAATCCCGAGGGGAAGATGGCCGCCGTGGCGAAACGCCGCGGCTGGCCGATCCTGCGGTTCAGCAGCCGCGGTCCGGTGGGCCTGCGCCGGCAGATCCGCACCCTCGCCGGCTTCGGCTCGATGTTCCCCGTCGCCGCGGGCGCCGTGGGCATCGGCGTGTTGACCCGCAACCGGCGGCGCGGGGTCAACTTCTTCACCTCGACCTTCTCCCAGCTGTCGCTGGCCATCGCCGGGGTGCAGCTCAATGTCATCGGTCAGGAGAACCTGACCGCGCAGCGGCCGGCGGTGTTCATCTTCAATCACCGCAACCAAGTTGACCCGGTCATCGCCGGAGCGCTGGTGCGCGACAACTGGATCGGCGTGGGGAAGAAGGAGCTGAAGAAAGACCCGATCATGGGCACACTCGGCAGGCTGCTCGACGGCGTGTTCATCGACCGGGACGACCCCGTCGCCGCGGTGGAGACGATGCACGAGGTCGAAGACCGGGCGCGTAGGGGACTGTCCATCGTGATCGCGCCGGAAGGCACCCGCGTCGACACCACCGAAGTCGGGCCCTTCAAGAAGGGGCCGTTCCGCCTGGCCATGGCGGCCGGGATCCCGATCGTCCCGATCGTGATCCGCAACGCCGAACTCGTCGCCGCCCGCAACTCGACCGTCGTCAATCCCGGTACCGTGGATGTCGCCGTCTTTCCGCCGATCTCGGTGCAGGATTGGACCGTCGAGAACCTGCCGGAGCGCATCGCCGAGGTCCGTCAGCTGTATCTGGACACGCTGGCCAACTGGCCGGTCGACGAGCTGCCCCAGGTCGACCTGTATGCCGAGAAGAAGGCGGCGACAAAGGCCAAGGCGCCCGCGAAAAAGACTGCGGCTAAGGCCGTTTCGAAGGCACCGGCTAAGAAGGCCGCGTCGAAGAAAGCCGCCTCGAAAGCCAAGCCCGCCAAGGCGAATCCCCATGGGTCGCAGGCCGCCCTCAAAGACGGTGAGGCGCACAGGCCCACCTCCAGCGCGGAGCCGCCGGAATCCGCGCCCGAAGGGCGGCCGTGACCGAAACGGCCGCGGATACCACCGCGGTCCTCACCGGCCAAGACTCGCTGGTGTTGGCGTCCATGGCCTCGCCCGTCGAGCGGGACCTGGTGACGGCCTGGGTGGCCCAACAGCGCGCCGACAAACCCGGGGCGAGATTCGACGTGCTGGAGCTGCCGCCGCCCACCGCGCCTCCCGACAAGCTGACCGCGCTGATCGAACAGCTCGAGGCCGACGGTCGCTCCATCGTGCCGGTGCGGGTGTTCTGGCTGCCGCCACCGGACCGCGGCAGAATCGCCAAGCTGGCCGGCCTGCTGCCCGGGCGAGATCCCTACCACCCCAACGAACGTCAGCAACTGCACATCATGCGCAACGCTCCCCAGCGGGCGCGGGTGGTGGCCGGCGAACCCGCGAAAGTCTCCGAACTGCGCGAGCAATGGCGCAACATCACCGTCGGTGAGAACGAAAGCGACTTCGCCCGATTCGTCATCCGACGCGCGCTGCTGGCGCTGGAACGCTTCGAGTATCGAATCCTGGGTCCGCAGTACAAGTCTCCGCGCCTGGTGAAGCCGGAGATCCTGGAGTCCAGCCGGTTTCGTGCCGGGCTGAAGAAGATCCCCGGCGCGACCGTCGACGAAGCGGGCGAGATGCTCGACGAGCTCTCCACCGGCTGGAGCCGGGTGTCCGTCGACCTGGTTTCCGTCCTCGGCAGGATGCTCAGCCGCGGGTTCGATCCGGAGATCGACTACGACGGATATCAGGTCGCGGCGATGCGCGCCGCCCTGGAGGCCCACCCGGCGGTGCTGCTCTTCTCGCATCGCTCCTACATCGACGGCGCGGTGGTGCCGGTGGCGATGCAGGAAAACCGGTTGCCGCCCGTGCATGTGTTCGCCGGAATCAACCTGTCGTTCGGCGCGATGGGCCCACTGCTGCGCCGGTCCGGCGTCATCTTCATCCGCCGCAACATCGGCGAAAACCCCCTCTACAAATACGTTTTGCGCGAATACGTCGGGTATATCGTCGAAAAGCGGTTCAACTTGAGTTGGTCCATCGAGGGCACCCGCTCGCGCACCGGCAAGATGTTGCCGCCAAAACTCGGTCTGCTGGCCTACGTCGCCGATGCCTACCTGGACGGCCGCAGTGAAGACATCCTGCTGCAGCCGGTGTCCATCAGTTTCGACCAGTTGCACGAGACCGCCGAGTACGCGGCCTACGCCCGCGGCGGGGAGAAGACGCCCGAAGGCGTTGGCTGGCTGTACAACTTCATCAGGGCGCAGGGCGAACGCAACTACGGCAAGATCTACGTCCGCTTCCCGGAAGCCGTTTCGATGCGCCAATACCTTGGCCCGGCGCACGGCGCGCTGTCACACGACCAAGACGCCAAACGGCTTGCGCTGCAGAAGATGTCGTTCGAGGTCGCGTGGCGGATATTGCAGGCGACGCCGGTGACGGCGACCGGCCTGGTGTGCGCGCTGCTGCTCACCACTCGCGGCGCGGCGTTGACGCTCGATCAGTTGCACCACACGCTGCAGGACTCGCTCGATTACCTGGAACGCAAACAGAACCCGATGTCGACGAGCGCGCTGCGGCTGCGCTCGCGCGACGGTGTGCGGGCGGCGGTCGACGCATTGTCCAACGGGCACCCGATCACCCGGGTCGACGGTGGCCGGGAACCGGTGTGGCACATCGCCCCCGACGAGCAGCACGCGGCAGCGTTCTACCGCAACTCGCTGATCCATGCCTTCCTGGAGACCTCGATCGTCGAATTGGCGCTGGCGCATGCCCGGCACGCCGAGGGCGACCGCATGCGTGCCTTCTGGGACCAGGCCATGCGGTTGCGCGACCTGCTCAAGTTCGACTTCTACTTCGCGGACTCGGCGGCGTTTCGGGACAACATCGCCGAAGAGATGGCCTGGCATGACGATTGGGAAGACCACGTCAGCGCCGGGGGGGAGGAGATCGACGCGCTGCTGTTCGCCAAGCGTCCGCTGATGGCGGACGCGATGCTGCGGGTGTTCTTCGAGGCCTACGAGATCGTCGCCGACGTGTTGCGGGATGCGCCGGCCGACGTCGGCCAGAAGACGCTGACCGAGTCGGCGCTCGGCGTGGGCCGCCAATACGTGGCGCAAACCCGGGTCCGCAGCAGCGAATCGGTGTCGACGCTGTTGTTCGCCACGGCCTATCAGGTCGTCGTCGACCAGGATCTGATCGCGCCCGCGCCGGACCTCGCCGAGCGTCGGGCCGCGTTTCGGGGCGAACTGCGGGACATCCTGCGGGATTCGAATTATGTCGGGCGGATAGCGCGCGACCAGTTCGTCGCCCGCGAGGTCAAAGCGCGTCGGGAGCGCCTGGCTCGGTAGTTCCCGGTAGGGGCTCATACCCTGGCTGTATGACGGTCGGTCGGTCGCTGACGCCACCCCGCGCGCGGGTGTGGCCGCTGCTGATCGGTGTCGCGCTGCTGGCGGGCTGCACGGCGGCCGGTATCGGGGCGCTGTCGCTGGCCGATGCGCTGACCGCCACGGGTTTGCCGAACCCGGGCCCGGCAACCACGCTGGGGCTCCCGTTCGTCCGGGCGGCGGGGGAGATCGCCGCGGTGCTGGCCGTGGGTTCGTTCCTGTTCGCGGCGTTCCTGGTGCCGCCGCAACGCAGCGGCGTCCTGGACGCCGACGGGTACCGGGCGCTGCGCCTGGGGACCGTCGCGTCGGGCGTCTGGGCGGCGTGTGCGGCGCTGCTGGTTCCGCTGACCGTTTCCGACGTATCGGGCCGCCCGCTGGTCGCGCTTTTGAACCCGGTGCGGATCTGGTCGATCGCCGGCCTGGTCACCACCGCCTCCGCGTGGCGCTGGACCGCGGCGCTGGCCGCGCTGGTGATGCTGGCCAGCCTCTCGGTGCTGCGCTGGTCGTGGACGCCGCTGCTGTTCGCCGGGTCGCTGCTGACGCTCATCCCGCTCGGGCTGACCGGCCATTCGTCGGCGGGCGGTTCGCACGACCTGGCGACCAACAGCCTGCTGATCCACCTCGTGGCCGCCGGCCTGTGGGCGGGCGGACTCCTGGCGTTGACCGCCTACGGGCTGCGTGGCGGCGGGCACGTCGCCCTGGCGGCGCGGCGGTTCTCCGCAATCGCGCTGTGGTGCTGGGTCGCGATGGCGCTCAGCGGTCTGGTGAACGCCGCGGTGCGCGTCCCGCTGGGCGACCTGCTGACCACCGATTACGGCCGATTGGTGGTCGGCAAGTTCGCCGCGTTATGCGTGCTGGGGGTAATCGGCTGGCGCCAGCGGCGCTCGTCGGTCGCCGGTTTGCAGGCGGAACCGCCTCGGCCCGAGGCGCGCCGCGCCCTGCTGCGGCTGGCGCTCGCCGAGGCCGCGGTCTTCGGCCTCACCTTCGGCATCGCCGTCGGCCTGGGCCGCACCCCGCCGCCACCACCGCCGAGCCGGCTGCCCTCGATTCCCGAGGCCGAGATCGGCTACGACTTCAACGGTCCGCCCACCCCGGCCCGGATCTTGTTCGACTGGCGCTTCGACCTGATCTTCGGCAGCGCCGCCATCGTCTTCGCCGCCCTCTATGTGGCCGCCGTGGTCCGCCTGCGTCGGCGAGGCGACGCCTGGCCGCCGGGCCGGACCGTGGCCTGGCTGCTCGGCTGCCTGACGTTGCTGTTCGTCACCTCGTCGGGGGTCGGTCGCTACATGCCGGCGATGTTCAGCGTGCACATGGTCGCCCACATGGGCCTGTCGATGCTGGTGCCGATCCTGCTGGTGCTGGGCGCCCCGGTGAGCCTGGCCCTGCGGGCGTTGCCCGCCGCGGGCCGGGACGACCCGCCCGGCTTGCGGGAATGGCTGCTCGCCGCGCTGCACAGCCGGCTGTCGCGGTTCCTCACCAACCCGGTCGTGGCCACCGTGCTGTTCGTCGCCGGCTTCTACGGGCTGTACCTGTCGAACCTGTTCGACATCGCCGTGGGCAGTCACGCGGGGCACCTGGCGATGAACCTGCACTTCCTGCTCAGCGGCTACCTCTTCTACTGGATCGTCATCGGGGTCGACCCCACGCCGCGCCCGATCCCGCCGCTGGCCAAGGTGGGTGTGGTGTTCGCGTCGCTGCCGCTGCACGCGTTCTTCGGGGTGGTGCTGATGGGCACGCGCAGGGTGCTGGGCGCCGACTACTACCGTTCGCTCGGCTTGACCTGGCACACCGACCTGCTCGGTGACCAGCGGTTGGGTGGCGGCATCGCCTGGGCGGCGGGGGAGTTGCCGCTGGTGATCGTGATGCTGGCGCTGCTGGTGCAGTGGGCGCGCAGCGACGACCGCACCGCCCGGCGGTTGGACCGCGCCGCAGACCGCGACGACGACGCCGAGCTGGTCGCTTACAACGCGATGCTGGCCGAGCTGGCGCGGCGCGACACACCGAACCGTCCGCACCAGCCGGCGGACTGATCCACAGTCGCGATTCCTTCCACAGGCCGTCGAGGCACCGCCGGATCCGGGACCCTTCGCCCGCCGGGCCGTCGGTGGCACCGGGCTCAATGGCGGCCAGGACGGGCGGTGCCGCGTTCACCGCCCAAACAGCACACCGAGAAGGGATCATTGCAATGTTCGAAACCCCGCTTACCGTTGTCGGGCACATCGTCAACAACCCCGAACGTCGACAGGTCGGCTCCCAGGAGGTCATCAAGTTTCGCGTCGCCAGCAATTCCCGGCGGCGCACGGCCGACGGCGGCTGGGAGTCGGGCAACTCGCTGTTCATCAACGTCAACTGCTGGGGCAAGTTGGTCACGGGGGTGGGTGCCGCGTTGGGCAAGGGTGCACCGGTGATCGTGGTGGGCCACGTCTACACCAGCGAGTACGACGACCGCGACGGCAACCGCCGCTCGTCGCTGGAGATGCGTGCGACCTCCGTCGGACCCGACGTATCCCGCGCGATTGTGCGCATCGAGAAGCCGGGCTACACCGGTCCCAATCCGGAGCAGGCGCCCGCCAATGGAACTTCGGCGACCGCCGCCGACGTTGGTGGTGACGAGGACCTGAAGGCCGGCGACGACCCGGCCGACTCCGGAGACACCGCCGCAGACCGCGCCCGGCTCTCCGTTCCGGCTTGACCGTCGGCTTGGGGGCGGGCCGGCAGTTGCCGGCCGGTGCCTAGGATGGTCCGCGAGATCACTCTGCAGACCAGAAAGGCACAACAGCGGCATGGCTGAGTTCATCTACACGATGAAAAAGGTCCGCAAGGCGCACGGCGACAAGGTGATCCTGGACGACGTCACGTTGAGCTTCTACCCGGGCGCCAAGATCGGCGTCGTTGGCCCCAACGGCGCCGGCAAGTCGAGCGTCTTGCGGATCATGGCCGGGCTGGACAAGCCGAACAACGGCGAGGCCTTCCTGGCCACCGGGGCCACCGTCGGCATCCTGCAGCAGGAGCCGCCGCTGAACGAAGAGAAGACGGTGCGCGGCAACGTCGAAGAGGGGCTCGGCGAGATCAAGGTCAAGCTGGACCGCTTCAACGAGGTCGCCGAATTGATGGCCACCGACTACTCCGACGAGTTGATGGAGGAAATGGGCCGGCTGCAGGAGGACCTCGACCACGCCGACGCCTGGGACCTCGACTCGCAGCTCGAGCAGGCCATGGACGCCCTGCGCTGCCCGCCGCCGGACGAGCCGGTGACGAATCTGTCCGGCGGTGAGCGGCGCCGCGTGGCGCTGTGCAAGCTGCTGTTGTCCAAGCCCGACCTGCTGCTGCTCGACGAGCCGACCAACCACCTGGACGCCGAAAGCGTGCAGTGGCTCGAACAACACCTGGCCGCCTATCCGGGTGCGGTGTTGGCGGTGACCCACGACCGGTACTTCCTGGACAACGTCGCCGAGTGGATTCTCGAGCTCGACCGGGGCCGTGCGTATCCCTACGAAGGCAACTACTCGACATATCTGGAGAAGAAGGCCGAGCGGTTGGCGGTGCAGGGCCGCAAGGACGCCAAGCTGCACAAGCGGCTGACCGAGGAGCTGGCCTGGGTGCGGCAGGGGGCCAAGGCGCGACAAGCGAAGAACAAGGCCCGTCTGCAGCGCTACGAGGAGATGGCCGCCGAGGCGGAGAAGACGCGCAAGCTGGACTTCGAGGAAATCCAGATTCCCGTCGGGCCGCGACTGGGCAACGTGGTCGTCGAGGTCGACCACCTCGACAAGGGCTACGACGGGCGGACCCTGATCAAGGACCTGTCCTTCACGCTGCCCCGCAACGGCATCGTCGGCGTGATCGGCCCCAACGGGGTGGGCAAGACAACGCTGTTCAAGACCATCGTCGGGCTGGAACAGCCGGACAGCGGGACGGTCAAGGTCGGAGAAACGGTCAAGCTTAGCTATGTGGACCAGTCCCGCGCCGGCATCGATCCCAAGAAGACCGTGTGGGAAGTCGTTTCGGATGGCCTCGACTACATCGAGGTCGGCCAGAACGAGATCCCGTCGCGCGCCTATGTCTCGGCGTTCGGGTTCAAGGGTCCCGACCAGCAGAAGCCGGCCGGCGTGCTGTCCGGTGGCGAGCGGAACCGGCTGAACCTGGCGCTCACGCTCAAGGAAGGCGGCAATCTGCTTCTCCTCGACGAGCCCACCAACGACCTCGACGTCGAGACGCTGGGTTCGCTGGAGAATGCGCTGGAGAAATTCCCGGGCTGCGCGGTGGTCATTTCGCACGATCGCTGGTTCCTGGACCGCACCTGCACGCACATCCTGGCCTGGGAGGGCGACGAGGACAACGAGGCAAAGTGGTTCTGGTTCGAGGGCAACTTCGGCGCGTACGAGGAGAACAAGGTCGAACGGCTCGGTGTTGACGCGGCCCGGCCGCACAGAGTGACCCACCGGAAGCTCACGCGCGACTAGTGTCAGCTGCGCAGCACCCCGACGATGCGGCCCAGACGGCCGCGGCGGGTGCACCCCGCTTGCGGGGGGAGAGTGGGCGGTTGAACACAGCGGCGTTCGTCACCAGTTGGGAGCCATCGGCATGACGATCGATCCCGGGCCCAAGCAGACCCTCAAGCCGTGGACCGCCTTCACCCAGCAGCAGGACATTCCCGACTGGATCGCGAAGGCCTATATCGAGAGCTATCGCGGCCCGCATGGCGATGAACCCGGAGCGGAATCCGGCCCTATCGACCTGACGGTCCCGACCGCCATCGTGACCCCCGCCATGCTCGGCGCGCACTATCGGCTCGGTCAGCACCGTCCCGCCAGCCAAAGCCGGGTCGCGGTCTACCCCTCGGACGACCCGGCCGGCTTCGGGCCCGCCCTGCAAGTCGTCACCGACCACGGCGGCATGTTGTTGGATTCCGTCACGGTGCTGCTGCACCGCCTCGGTGTGCCCTACGCGGCCATCATGACCCCGGTGTTCGAGGTGCACCGCGACCCCGCCGGCGACCTGGTCAGCGTCGAATCGAAACCGCCCGGCGCCCCGCCATACGTGGGCGAGGCATGGATCCATGTGCAGCTGCTGCCCTCGGTCGACAGCAAGGGCCTCGCCGAAGTCGAACGGCTGTTGCCCAAGGTGCTGTCCGACGTGCAACAGGTCGCCAGTGACGCGGGTGAATTGATCGCCGCCCTGAGCGGCCTGGCCGCGGAAGTGGAAACCAACGCCCACGGCCACTTCTCGGCCCCCGACCGCGCCGACGTCGCGGCGCTGCTGCGCTGGCTGGGCAACGGGAACTTCCTGCTGCTCGGCTACCAGCGGTGCCGCGTGCACGACCGTCTCGTCTCCGGCGACGGGTCGCCCGGGCTGGGCGTCCTGCGCGCCCGCACCGGCTCCCGCCCACGGCTGACGGATGACGACAAATTGCTGGTGTTGGCTCAATCGGTCGTCGGCAGCTACCTGCGTTACGGCGCCTACCCGTACGCCGTCGCGGTCCGGGAAAATATCGGCGACGACGGCGGCGTTGTCGAGCACCGCTTCGTCGGGCTCTTCACGGTCGCGGCCATGAACGCGGATGTTCTGGAAATCCCGACGATCTCGACCCGGGTGCGCGACGCGCTGGCCCTGGCCGACAGCGACCCAATCCACCCCGGCCAGCTGCTGCTCGACGTCATTCAAACCGTTCCGCGCTCGGAGCTGTTCACGTTGAGCGCCGAACGGCTCTTGACGATGGCCAAAGCGGTGGTGGATCTGGGATCCCAACGGCGGGCGTTGTTGTTCCTGCGCGCCGATCGGCTCCAATACTTCGTCTCGTGCCTGGTCTATCTGCCCCGCGACCGTTACACCACCCAGGTGCGGCTGCAAATCGAGGACATACTGGTCCGCGAGTTCGGTGGCACGCGGCTTGAATTCACCGCGCGTGTCAGCGAATCACCTTGGGCCCTGATGCATTTCATGGTCCGGTTGCCGGAAGATGCGGCGCCTGTGGATGTTTCCGAAGACAACCGGGTCCGCATCCAGGGGTTGCTGAGCGAAGCCGCGCGCACCTGGAGCGACCGGTTGATCGGGGCGGCCGCGGAAGGCTCCGTCGAACAGGCCGACGCCGAGCACTATGGCACTGCTTTCTCCGAGGTCTACAAGCAAGCGGTCACCCCGGCCGATGCCATCGAGCACATCGCCATCATTGAAGGGCTGCAGGATAATTCGGTCAAGCTGGTGTTCTCCGAGCGCGGCGAGGACGGGGCCGCGCAGCTGACCTGGTTTCTGGGCGGACGCACCGCCTCGCTGAGCCAGCTCCTGCCCATGTTGCAGAGCATGGGTGTGGTGGTGCTCGAGGAGCGACCGTTCACCGTCACCCGCCCGGACGGGCTGCCGGTGTGGATCTATCAGTTCAAGATCTCCACGCACCCCACGATCGCGCCGGCGACGACCACGGCGGACCGCGACGCGACCGCCCAGCGGTTCGCCGACGCGGTCACCGCGATCTGGCAAGGCCGCGTCGAGATCGACCGGTTCAACGAGCTGGTGATGCGCGCCCGGCTGACCTGGCAGCAGGTCGTGCTGCTCCGTGCATACGCGAAGTACCTACGGCAGGCGGGCTTTCCGTATAGCCAGTCCTACATCGAGTCGGTACTGAACGAGCACCCGTCCACCGCGCGATCGCTGGTCGCCCTGTTCGAGGCGCTCTTCGATCCCCGGCCGTCGGGCGCATCCACCAACCGTGACGCACAAGCGGCGGCGGCCGCGGTAGCCGCCGACATCGACGCGCTGATGAGCCTGGACACCGACCGCATCCTGCGGGCGTTCGCATCGCTGGTTCAGGCGACGCTGCGCACCAATTACTTTGTGACGCGCGAGGGTTCGGCCCGCGCCCGAAACGTCTTGGCGCTCAAGCTCAATGCGCAGCTGATCGACGAACTGCCGCTCCCGCGGCCCAAGTACGAGATCTTCGTCTATTCGCCCCGCGTCGAGGGTGTGCACCTGCGGTTCGGGCCGGTGGCGCGCGGCGGGCTGCGCTGGTCGGACCGTCGCGACGATTTCCGCACCGAGATCCTCGGCCTGGTAAAGGCGCAGGCGGTGAAGAATGCGGTCATCGTGCCGGTCGGCGCCAAGGGCGGCTTCGTCGTCAAGCGGCCGCCGTTGGCGACCGGCGATCAGGCGGAGGACCGCGATGCCACCCGCGCCGAGGGCGTCGCCTGCTATCAGCTGTTCATCTCCGGCTTGCTCGACGTCACCGACAACGTCGATCACGCAACGAGAAAGGTCAGCCCGCCGCCGGAGGTGATACGGCGCGACGGTGACGACGCCTACCTGGTGGTGGCCGCGGACAAGGGCACCGCCACCTTCTCCGACATCGCCAACGACGTCGCGAAGTCCTACGGCTTCTGGTTGGGTGACGCCTTCGCGTCCGGCGGATCGGTGGGCTACGACCATAAGGCGATGGGCATCACGGCCCGGGGCGCTTGGGAGGCCGTCAAGCGACACTTTCGGGAGATGGGCGTCGACACCCAGGCCGAGGACTTCACGGTGGTGGGCATCGGCGATATGAGCGGCGACGTGTTCGGCAACGGCATGCTGCTGTCGAAGCACATCAGGTTGATCGCCGCCTTCGATCACCGGCACGTCTTCCTCGACCCCGACCCCGCCCCCGCGGCGTCGTGGGAGGAACGCCGGCGGATGTTCGACCTGCCGCGGTCCAGCTGGGAGGACTACGACAAGTCGTTGATCAGCGAGGGCGGCGGGGTGTACAGCCGCGAGCACAAATCCATCCCCGTTAGCCCGCAGGTGCGCGACGCGCTGGGCATCGACAGCGAGATCACGGAGATGACCCCGCCCAACCTGATCAAGGCGATTTTGCAGGCGCCGGTCGATCTGTTGTTCAACGGCGGCATCGGCACCTACATCAAGGCCGAGTCCGAGTCCGACGCCGACGTCGGCGATCGCGCCAACGATCCCGTCCGGGTCAACGCAAGTCAGGTGCGCGCCAAGGTGATCGGCGAGGGCGGAAACCTGGGGGTGACAGCCCTGGGCCGGGTCGAATTCGATCTGTCGGGCGGGCGCATCAACACCGACGCGATGGACAACTCCGCCGGCGTGGACTGTTCGGACCACGAGGTGAACATCAAGATCCTGATCGACTCGCTGGTCACCGCCGGCAGGGTCGACCCCGAGGAGCGAAAAGAGTTGCTGGAGTCGATGACCGACGAGGTCGCGCGACTGGTGCTCACCGACAACGAGGATCAGAACGACTTGATCGGCACGAGCCGCGCCAACGCGGCCAGCCTGCTGCCGGTGCACGGCAGGCAGATTCAATACCTCGTCGACGAGCGGGGGCTCAACCGCGAATTGGAAGCCCTCCCGTCGGAGAAGGAGATCGACCGGCGATGTGAGGCGGGCATCGGCTTGACGTCACCCGAGCTGTGCACCTTGATGGCGCACGTCAAACTCGGGCTCAAAGAGGAGATGCTGAACACCGAACTGACCGAGCAGGATGTGTTCGCATCCCGGTTGCCGCAATACTTTCCGACGCCGTTGCGGGAGCGGTTCGGCCCGGAGATCCGCACCCACCAGCTGCGCCGGGAGATCGTCACCACCATGCTGATCAACGACCTGGTCGACACCGCCGGCATCAGCTACGCGTTCCGGATCACCGAGGATGTCGGGGTCGGGCCCGTCGATGCGGTGCGGACTTACGTCGCTACCGACGCCATCTTCGGCGTGGGGGAGATTTGGCGGCGGATCCGCGCGGCGAATCTGCCGGTCGCGCTGTCCGATCGGCTCACACTGGACACCCGACGGCTGATCGACCGCGCCGGCCGCTGGCTGCTCAACTACCGTCCGCAGCCGCTGGCCGTCGGTGCCGAGATCAACCGGTTCGCCGCGAAGGTCAAAGACCTGACCCCCCGGATGTCGGAGTGGCTGCGCGGCGACGACAAGGCGATCGTGGAGAAGGAGGCCGCCGAATTCTCTTCGCAGGGTGCGCCCGACGACCTGGCGTACATGATCGCCGCCGGTCTGTACCGGTTCAGCCTGCTGGACATCATCGACATCGGCGACATCAACGACATCGACGCCGCCGAGGTCGCCGACACCTACTTCGCCCTGATGGACCGGCTGGGCACCGACGGATTGCTGACGGCGGTATCCGAACTGCCCCGCAACGACCGCTGGCATTCCCTGGCGCGCTTGGCGATTCGCGACGACATCTACGCCTCGCTGCGTTCGTTGTGCTTCGATGTGCTCGCCGTGGGGGAGCCGAACGAAAGCGGCGAGGAGAAGATCGCCGAGTGGGAACACCTGTCCGCATCGCGGGTGGAGCGGGCCCGCCGCACCCTCATCGAAATTCAGGAAAGTGGAGAAAAGGATCTCGCGACGCTGTCGGTGGCGGCGCGCCAGATCCGGCGCATGACCCGCACCAGTGGAAGAGGATCCTCGAGTTGAGCGTCGGCTTCGTAGCCCCCGTACCGGTCCGCTGGTCGGACATCGACATGTATCAGCACGTCAACCACGCCACCATGGTTACCATCCTGGAGGAGGCCCGGGTCCAGTTCCTGCGCGAAGCGTTCGAGGTCGACATCTTGACCATCGGGTTGCTCATCGCCGAAGTCAAGGTGACCTATAAAGGTCAGCTGAAGCTGGTCGATTCGCCGCTGCAGGTGACGATGTGGACCAAGCGGCTGCGGGCTGTCGACTTCACGCTGGGCTACGAAGTGCGCTCGGTCAACGCCGATCCCGAGTCCAAACCGGCCGTCATCGCCGAATCGCAACTGGCCGCCGTTCATATCGAGGAGGAGCGCCTGGTGCGGCTCTCTCCACACCATCGGGAGTACCTGCAACGGTGGATTCGCTAGCTGACCGCGGGCTCTGGCTGGGGCCACCGGACCGGGCCGCCCAGCGCAGGGACCTCAGTGCCTTCGTCGATTACGCGCTGCGACTCGACGACACGGCGGTCATTCGCCTTCGCACTCGATCGGCCGGGCAGCTGACAGCTTGGGTGGCAACGGGTTTCGACGTCCTGGCCAGCCGGGTGGTCGCTGGCGAAGTGCGGCCCGAGGATCTGTCGGTGGGCGCGGACGCGCTGGCGCGCGGCCTGGCCGCGATGGGGGACTCGGGCTACGTCGATCCGGGCTTCGCGATGGACTCCGCGTGGCGGGGGGCGTTGCCCCCGGACGCCGGCTTCACCCATCTCGAGGACATACCCGCGCGGGTGATGCTCGACCTGGCGCAGCGCGGCGCACGACTTGCCAAGGAGCACGGCAGTTCGCACGGCCCACCCGTATCGCTGCTCGACCAGGAGGTCATCCAGGTGAGCTCATCCGACGCGAGTGTGGGGCTGCCCATGCGGTGTGTGTTCGCCTTGACCGCAATGGGTTTCCTGCCGCAGTCACCGGATGCCGTCGGCGCCGACGAAATGATCAGGGTGCGGATCCTGCCGACCTGGTTGCGCATCGACGCCCGGTTCGGCTCTGTGTACCGACGCCGCGGCGACCCTGCGCTGCTGCTGCGCTGACTCGCGTCCCGTTCCGAATCATCTTGAGTCGAACCCCGGCATTGGGATGAGTCGTCACGTGCTGTAGACCATCCACAACGGAAGCACCGAGTCCAGGTAGTCCATGAACTTCTTGAGGCCTACGCGGTATTGCCCGTAGCCGTACGGATCTTCGGCGTACTCCGGGAAGGCGATGCCCAGCCCGAACAGGCCGGGGGCAAGGATTCCGTTCATCCGGTTGTATTGCAGCGGGCCCCACTGGGGCGTCTCGGGCAGCTTACGCGGCTCGAAACCGACCGTGTAGACGACACGGTCGCACTCGGCGAGCTTCTCTTCGAATTCCGGGCTCGAAACCCAGCACCTCTCCAATCGCTCCGGATACACCCCGTCGATGTTCTCGCGCGCCCACTCGGCGGCACGGCCTTTGAGGCCGGTGTCATCGAATAGGATCCAATCATCCAGGTAGACAGCATATTTGAGCGGGCTGCGGTAGAAATTGATCACCCTGCCGACCGGGAGCCGCAGCAGGTGCGGTAACGCGATCATCGACGAGTGCGACGAGCCGAAGACGGCAACCGTCGCGCCCTGCAGCGGCACCTCGGCGAGCTTGTCGGCATCGAGGGCGACCTCGACCGGAATCTCGTCGAGGGGATAGTCCAGCCTCTTGGGGGCCGCGCCGATCGCGAGGATCACGTTGTCCGAGGTCAGTTCCGGATCCTGCGTTTCGATCCGCCAGCGCCGTCGCTGCAGGGACAGGGTGGTGGCCGTCGTCTCGAACGTGTGCACCCGTTCGCGCAGTTGCGCGGTGACCCACACCAATGGGTCTGCGACCAGGGCAAGGGCGCAGGTCTCCTCCGGGTCCACCTCGGCCAGCGGCAATGGCGGGGCTTGGGAGAACCGAAAGGCCCCAGAGCCATTCAGGAAACTCATGAACGTCCCGGCAATGGTGTTGCTGGACACCGACCGCCACTTACCGCCCAGGTCTCCAGCGGCGAAGGCCGGATCGACCCAGGCGACCTTGTCAGGCGGTACGCCCTGATCGAGCAGCCTTCCGACCGCGGCAATTCCGGCGGGTCCGGCTCCGATCACTGTCCACGCGTAGGTCGCCATGTACTAGGTATAGAGGAGCGACGAGCCAAACGCTGAGTCGCGAGGTCGGCCGAACGGGACCAGCCGACCGTGGAATCCGCTCACACGATGTCAGCGAACATCAGCGCCGTGCCGGCGGCGGTGATCGCTTGAGTCAGGATTTGCGCGTGGGTGAGCCGAACGGCGCGCGGCATCAGGTTCGTCCAGCGCCGCGCCATCCAGCGGTACGCCCAATAGATCGCCACCGCGGCGAACCCGAGGGCCGCGGTCCAGTTCACGACCGCGACCCAGTCCTGGGCGGCCTCGAGCATGTGGTGTCCGGCGTGTTGCTGCCCCGACGCGACCTCGTGCGCGGTCATGTCCATCGAGCCGCCGTCGGGGTGGCCGGACCGACCCGGCAGGCTGCCGTTCATCGCCCCGTACATCCAGGCCATCGCCGCCATCATCGCGGCGTAGTAGTAGTTCGTCAGCCGACCATCGGCGGCCCCTGGCGCATGGCCGGCAATGCCGGCAAACCAGGCCCCGCCCAGCAGGAAGCACATGGCCGTCGCGACGGTCGGCAGATTCATTCCCACGCCCCAGGCCATCAAGATCATCACGGCCGACATCGCCAGGTGTAGCAGCTGGCTGACCATGCCCGTCCAGCAGCGGCGTTGAGCGACAAGGAAATACGCGTAGGCAGCAAAGCTTACGGCGAACAGCGCCGTCACCACCCACCGCAACGTGTTATCCACCAACCCGCCTTTCTCTGGTGGCCCGCCCGGCATCGGCCTAGTGCCCGAAGCCGGTTCCGATCTCGGTCATCGCACGACAGTACCCCCATAGGGTATCTTCGCCCTAGGCGACACCCGGGCAGTCTTAAAACCGCAACGCGAAACCGACTGATCCGACCCGCCTTTGGGGCCTGCCGTTCAGGCCAGCCAGGCTGCGGCGTCGGGCGCGAGTTTGCCGTCGACCAGCGGGGCGCTGGCGACGATCAGCTCTCCGGGCGGCAGGGGGATCGGCCGGCGGCCGGCGTTCACCACGCACACCGCCCCGCCGCCGCGGCGCCGGAAGATCAGCGCATCGCGTGGCGCGTCCAACCAATCGATGTCCTCGCCGTCGAATTCGGGGCGCTCCTTGCGCACTTTGATGACGCGCTGGAAAAACGCGAAGGTCGACTCGGGGTCCGCGAGCTGCCTCTCGACGGTCAGTGCAGCCCAGTCTTGCGGCATCGGTAGCCACGTGTCGGGCGATGAGGAGAACCCGAACGGGGGAGCGTCGCCCGACCACGGGATCGGGACCCGGCACTTGTCCCGGCCTCGCTCGGTATGCCCCGAGCGTTCCCATGTCGGGTCCTGCAGCACCTCGTCGGGTAGCTCGACGTCCGGCAGCCCGAGTTCCTCGCCGTTGTAGACGAACACCGCTCCCGGCAGCGCCAGCATCACCATCGCCATCGCGCGCGCCCGGCGCAGCCCGATCTCACCGTCGCCGTAGCGGGTGACCTCGCGGCCCACGTCGTGGTTGGACAATGTCCACGTGGGGGTGGCGTTCTCAATTGCCGTGGCCGCCAACGAGTTCTCGATCGCGTCGTGAATCTCGGCAGCGTCGAAGTCGATCTGCGCCAACCGGAAATTGAAGCCGAGGTGAAGTTCGTCGGGCCGCAGATACTCCGCCCACCGCATGTTGTCGGTCACCCACACCTCGCCGACGGTCACCGCCCCGGGATAGTCGTCGACGACCGAGCGGATGCCCCGGTGGATCTCGTGCACGCTCGGGTGATTGAAGCGCGGGTCGTCGTCGTTGTGGTGCAACACCCTGCTGTCGCCCCGCGCGTCGGGCAGGCCCGGCGGTTTCGCCATGCCGTGGGCCACGTCGATGCGGAACCCGTCGACGCCGCGTTCCAGCCAGAACCGCAGTGTCTTCTCGAAGTCGTCGAAGATGTCCGGTTGCTCCCAGTTCAAGTCCGGCTGTTCGGCGTCGAAGAGGTGCAGGTACCACTGGCCGGGATTGCCGTCCGGTTCGACCACCCTGGTCCAGGCGGGCCCACCGAACACCGACTTCCAGTTGTTCGGCGGCAGCTCGCCGTGGGCGCCGCGCCCGTCGCGGAAGAAATAGCGCTCCCGTGCCTCCGTGCCCCGACCGGCCGCCAGCGCGGCCTGGAACCAGGGGTGCGCCGAGCTGCTGTGGTTGGGCACCACGTCCATGGTGATCTTGATGCCCCGCTCGTGTGCGGCGGCCACCAGCCGCTCGAACGCCGCCATCCCGCCGAACAGCGGGTCGATGTCCCGGGGATCCGCCACGTCGTAGCCGTGGTCGGCCATCGGCGAGACGGTGACCGGGTTGAGCCAGATCGCGTCGACGCCGAGCCGTTCCAGGTGGTCCAGCCGGGCCGTCAGGCCGTCCAGATCGCCTACGCCGTCGCCGTTGCTGTCGGCGAACGACCGCGGATACACCTGATAGAAGACCGCGTTTGACCACCACGGCTTGGAGGAGCTCATCCCACCCCGCTCAGTTTCGTGGACCGACATCACAAGGCCGCGTTGACCAGCGAGTGGGCGGCCATCTCAAGGTAATCGAGCAACTGACGCCGGTGCTCGTCGTCGAGGGTCTCCGAGTCGATCGAGGCGACGGCGATGTGCATGCAGCGCAGCCAGGCGTCGCGCTCGATGGGGGTGATGCGGAACGGGACATGGCGCATCCGCAGCCGGGGATGACCCCGCCGGTCGGAGTAGGTGCGCGGGCCACCCCAGTACTGCTCGAGGAACATGCGCAACCGTTCCTCGGCGCCCGCCAAGTCGTCTTCGGGGTACAGCTGGCGCAGGATTTCGTCCTCGGCGACCTGGGCATAAAAGCGGGACACGATCGCATGAAAGGTTTCGGCACCGCCGACGGCGTCATAGAAGGACTGTGGCTCGGAATCCATCGCCTCCATTGTGGTCCATCGCGGCGGCGGCGGCCCGAGCCGGGCCGAGGACACAGCCGCTGTTCACCCGGACGACATGCCGTTCACCTGCAATAGGGGTGCGATTGGCGGCGAATCATGGTGGACTATCCGCGGAGGATCTATGGCGCAGGGCAAGAGACGCCGCAGCCACCGCAGTTCCGGTGCCGCGGCAGGGTTAACCGGGCCCCCGACCGCGTCATGCCTGCATAGCGTCGACACCCATCCCCCCACCCGCCAAGACAGCGCGTCCCTGTGGAGTCGCCGGCGGGTGCTGCTGCTGAATTCGACCTACGAGCCGCTGACCGCGTTGCCGATGCGGCGGGCCATCGTGATGGTCATCTGCGGGAAGGCCGACGTGGTCCACCACGACCCGGCCGGACCGGTGATCCACTCGGCCACCAGCTCGATCATGGTGCCCTCGGTGATTCAGCTGCGGACCTATGTCCGCGTCCCGTACCGGGCCCGCGTCCCGATGACCCGGGCGGCGCTGATGCACCGGGACCGATTCTCCTGCGCCTATTGCGGGGCCAAGGCCGACACCGTCGACCACGTGGTGCCGCGCAGCCGCGGCGGCGACCACTCCTGGGAGAACTGCGTCGCCTGCTGCTCGACGTGCAACCACCGCAAGGGCGACAAGCTGCTCACCGAACTCGGCTGGGTGCTGCGCCGGACGCCGCTGCCGCCGACGGGGCAGCACTGGCGACTGCTCTCGACGGTCAAGGAGCTCGACCCGGCCTGGGCGCGCTATCTCGGCGAAGGCGCGGCCTGACCAATCTCGTGTCCGGGTGTGCCGCGAGAACACCCAGTGGGATACGGTTTTCGTCGTGAGCATGCTGGAGATTCACGCGTACTTCATCGGGATACCGTTGCTGCTGGTGGCCGTGCTGGCGGTGCTGATCTGGTCGCACAAGGGACCGCACCCGGCGACCTACAAGCTGCCGGAGAAGTGGACGCATCCGCCGATCCTTTGGGCGGCCACGGACGAAGACGTCGGCCACACCCACGGCGGGCACGGCGGACACGAATTCTCAGTTGGAGGTGGCGCCAGTGGCACATGGTGATGTGGCGACGAGGGAACCTGCCGAGCTGCCCAACGGCTGGGTGATCACCACCAGCGGGCGGCTCTCCGGGGTCACCGAGCCAGGCGAGCTCTCGGTTCATTTTCCGTTCCCGATCAAGGACCTCGTCGCCATCGACGACGCGCTGAAGTTCGGATCCCGGGCATCGAAGGCACGGTTCGCCATTTACCTCGGTGACCTGGGCAGTGACACCGCCGCGCGGGCTCGCGAGATCCTGGCGAAGGTGCCCACCCCGGACAACGCGGTGCTGCTGGCGGTCTCGCCCGACCAGAAGGTCATCGAGGTGGTCTACGGCTCCCAGGTCCGCGGCCGCGGCGCCGAGTCGTCCGCGCCACTGGGCGTCGCCGCCGCGTCGTCGGCGTTCGAGCGGGGCGATCTGGTGGACGGACTGGTCAGCGCGATCCGCGTCCTCAGCTCGGGGATCTCCCCGGCCTAGCGGCGTAGCCGGGCGCGGCGGGTCGTCACCGTCGGCCTAGTCGGTCGCGTCGAACTTGCGTGCCCGCAAGGCCCGCTTCACCCCGGCCTGGCCCTCGAGCACCAGCCGCCGCAACGCCGGCGGCACCTCGGGGGCGGACAGGAACTTGTCGGCGGCCGCGATGCCGGCCTCGCTGATGTTCCAGTGCGGGTACAGGCCGATCACCACCGTTTGCGCGACTTCGCTGGAACGCCGCGCCCACACGCCCGGTATCGCCTCGAAGTAGCGGTCGGTGAACGGCGTGAGCAAGTCGTGCTGCCCGGCCGGGGCGAAGCCCGCGATGATGCTGCGGGCGGTGATGTTGGCCAGGGTGTCGTCCTCGATCACCGTGGTCCAGGCGTCCTCCTTGACCTGTGGCTGCGGCCGCGCCGTCGCCGCCTGGGCGCCGTTCCGCTTGCCGGCGGCGGTCGGATCGCGCTGGACCTCCGCGTCGATGAAGGGCGTGGCGGGCCCATCCGCGTCGATTTCCCCGGCGCTGGCGAGCGCGGTCACGATGCGCCACCGCAGGTCGGTGTCGATCTCGAGGCCGGCCAGCCCCAACTCGGCCGGGTCGTGGTCGAGCAGGTCCGCCAGCGCCACGACGTGCCGGGTGGACAGCACCGACGAACACAGGGTGTTGACGAAGGCGAGCTGGTGATCGGAGCCGGGGTTGGCGGCGCGCGCCAGCTCCAGCAGCCGATCGGCGAACTCCGGCCACCCGTGCTCGCGCGCCCAGTTCGGCTCGGCGTAGGAAGCCAGCGCCGTCTGCGCCTGCAGCAGCAGCCGCTGCGCCACACCGACCTCCGTTTCGGCGTGCACGCCGCCCGAGACCAGCGCCACGAAGTCGCGGGCGCGCAGTTCGGCCTCGCGTGTCATCTCCCACGCCGCCGACCACACCAGGGAGCGCGGGAGTGGCTCGGCGATGTCGGCGATCCGCCGCAGCGCCGTCCGCAGCGACTCGCCGTCCAGCCGCAGTGAGCAATACGTCAGATCGTCGTCGTTGACCAGCACCAGCTGGCCACGCGAAACGCCAACGAGGGCAGGCACTTCGGTGACAGGACCCTCGACGTCGAGTTCTTCGCGCCGGACCCGCAGCAGCTTGCCGGCGCCATCGTCGTCGTAGATCCCGATCGCCAGCCGGTGCACTCGGGTTTCACCGGCGCCCGGGGCGGCGCCACTCTGTGTCACCGCGAACCGGGTGAACCGGCCGTCCGCGTCAACATCGAAATCCGGCCGCAGCGTGTTCAACCCGGTCGTCTTCAACCACTGCCGGCCCCAGTCGGACAGGTCCCGGCCGGACGCCTTCTCCAGCGCGGCCACCAGGTCGTCGAAAGTGGCGTTGCCGAACGCGTGGGTGCGGAAGTAGTCGCGCAGCCCCGCCAGGAAGTACTCCAGCCCGACGTAGGCGACGAGCTGTTTGAGGACGGACGCGCCCTTGGCGTAGGTGATGCCGTCGAAGTTCACCTCGACGGCGGCCAGGTCGGGGATATCCGCGGCTATCGGATGGGTGGACGGCAGCTGGTCTTGGCGGTACGCCCAAGACTTCTCGACCGTCGCGAACGTCGTCCAGGCCTCGGTGAATTCGGTGGCCTCCGCCTGGCACAGCACCGACGCGAACGTCGCGAACGACTCGTTGAGCCACAGGTCGTCCCACCAGGTCATGGTGACGAGGTCACCGAACCACATGTGCGCCATCTCGTGCAGCACGGTTTCGGCGCGCCGCTCGTAAGAGGCCCGGGTGACCTTGCTGCGAAAGACGTAGTCCTCCAGGAAGGTCACCGCGCCCGCGTTTTCCATTGCGCCGGCGTTGAATTCGGGCACAAACAGCTGATCGTATTTGCCGAACGCATACGGCAGCCCAAAGTTCTTGTGGTAGAAGGCGAATCCCTGCTTGGTCTGGGTGAACAGCCGCTCGGCATCCATGTGGCGCGCCAACGATTCCCGGCAGAAGATGCCCAGCGGGATCTCGCCGTGTTCGTCGGCGTAGGTGTCCTTCCACTCGGCGTACGGGCCGGCGACGAGGGCCACCAGGTAGGTGCTCATCCGCGGGGTGGTGGCGAAGACGTGCACGCCGTCTTCGATGGACACCGTCGCGCCGTTGGAAACCACCTTCCAGTGTTTGGGTGCCGTCACCCGCAGGTCGAACGTCGCCTTGAGGTCGGGTTGGTCGAAGCAGGCGAACATGCGCTTGGCGTCGGCGGTTTCGAATTGCGAGTAAAGGTACGTCTCGTTGTCGACCGGATCGACGAAGCGATGCAACCCCTCGCCGGTGTTGGAGTAGCGGCAGTCCGCGTCGACCACGAGGACGTTGCGTTTCTCCAGACCGCGCAACGCGATGCCCGTCGATTCGTCGTAGCCGGATACATCCAGGTCATGGCCGTTGAGGCTGGCGCTGCGCACCGTCTCGGCGGCGAGGTCGATGTACGAGTCGGCACCGGGAAGCGCGTCGAACACCACCGTGGTGGTGGAGCGGAACGTCCGTTCGCCGGGTGCGCCGGAACCATCGGTGACATCGAGGTCGATCTGGTAGCTGTCGACGGTGATCAGGGCGGCGCGTTCGACGGCCTGGTCCCGGGTGAGATTAGGAAGAGCCACGCGTCCAACTTACGTGCCCGCCGCGCATCTCGGCCGGTGCGGGAACAGGGGCGCGGCGCCTACGGTTGTGCTGAACGGTGTACCGACCGACGAGAGGACTGCGCTATGGCTGAGAAGGCTGCCGAGAAAGACCAAGCCGATTTCTGGTTCGACCCGCTGTGCCCGTGGTGCTGGATCACTTCGCGTTGGATCCTCGAGGTGGAAAAGGTCCGCGACATCGAGGTGCACTTTCACGTCATGAGCCTGGCGATCCTCAACGAGAACCGCGAAGGCCTTCCCGACAAATACCGCGAAATGATGAAGCACGCCTGGGGTCCGGTGCGCGTGGCGATCGCCGCCGAGCAGGCCCACGGCGAGGGCGTGCTCGACCCGCTGTACACCGCCATGGGCACCCGGATTCACAACGAGGACAACAAGAACCTCGAGGAAGTCATCAAGTTGTCGCTCGCCGACGCCGGTCTGCCCGCGGAGCTCGCGGAGGCCGCGAACAGCGAGGCGTACGACGACGCCCTGCGCAAGAGCCACCACGCCGGCATGGACGCCGTCGGCGACGACGTCGGCACGCCGACCATTCACGTCAACGGGGTGGCGTTCTTCGGGCCGGTGCTCTCGAAGATCCCCCGCGGCGAGGAGGCCGGCAAGCTATGGGATGCGTCGGTGACCTTCGCGTCCTACCCGCACTTCTTCGAGCTCAAGCGGACCCGCACCGAGAAGCCCGAATTCGACTGATAGGCGGCCCGTGTAAGGATTGCGGGCATGCGCGTCTACCTCGGCTCTGACCACGCCGGATTCGAGCTCAAGCAGCAGATCATCGAGCACCTCAAAGCGTCCGGGCACGAGCCGATCGATTGTGGCGCCTTCGCGTATGACGCCGAGGACGATTACCCGGCGTTCTGCATCGCGGCCGCGACACGCACGGTGGCCGACCCCGGCAGCCTGGGCATCGTGCTGGGCGGTTCGGGCAACGGCGAACAGATCGCGGCCAACAAGGTGCCGGGAGCCCGCTGCGCGCTGGGGTGGAGCGTCGAGACGGCGACCCTGGCCCGCGAGCACAACAACGCGCAATTGATCGGGATCGGCGGTCGCATGCACACGGTCCCCGAGGCGTTGGCCATCGTGGATGCCTTCCTGAGTGCGCAATGGTCCAAAGCCGAACGCCACCAACGACGTATCGACATCCTCGCCGAGTACGAGCGCACTCACCAGGCGCCGCCGGTGCCCGGCGCGCAGGGCTGAGGCGCGCATGCCCGAAGGGCATACCCTGCACCGCCTGGCCCGGCTGCATCAGCGCCGCTTCGGTGGGGCGCCGGTGGCGGTGTCGAGCCCGCAGGGCCGCTTCGTCGATGCGGCCGTGGTGGACGGGCGCGTGTTGCGCCGCACCAGCGTCTGGGGCAAACACCTGTTCCACCACTACGGGCCCCATCAAGGCGGTCCGATCGTGCACGTGCACCTGGGCCTCTACGGCGCCTTCACCGAATGGCCGCGCGACGGAGCGGTCCTTCCCGAACCGGTCGGGCAGGTGCGGATGCGAATGGTCGGCGCCGACTACGGAACCGACTTACGCGGGCCGACGGTCTGCGAGGTGATCGACGAGGGCCAGGTTTCCGACGTGCTGGCCAAGCTCGGTCCCGACCCGCTGCGCAACGACGCCGATCCGTCCTGGGCGTGGAATCGAATCACCAAGTCCCGCAGGCCCATTGGTGCACTGCTGATGGACCAGACCATCGTCGCCGGCGTCGGCAACGTCTATCGCAACGAACTGCTCTACCGCCACCACATCGACCCGTTCCGTGCCGGCCGCGACATCGGCGAGGCGGAGTTCGCCGCGGCGTGGACCGATCTGGTGGCGCTGATGAAGGTCGGCTTGCGCCGGGGCAAGATCATCGTGGTGCGGCCCGAACACGACCACGGGCCGCCGTCGTACCGGGCCGGGCGGCCCCGGACGTATGTCTACCGGCGCGCCGGCG
Organism: Mycobacterium sp. E3251; assembly: GCF_001666835.1. GTDB lineage: Bacteria > Actinomycetota > Actinomycetes > Mycobacteriales > Mycobacteriaceae > Mycobacterium. The sequence continues at coordinate 120,153 of NZ_LZJF01000034.1, forward strand.
AGGCCTGCCGGGTCTGTGGAGATTCGATCCGCACGGCCGTGCTCGAGGGGCGAAACGTGTTCTGGTGCCCTACCTGCCAGAAATGACGGGCCGCGGTTCGCCGGAACCTAGATGACGCCGAGCGCCGCGTAGACCTCGTTGCTCAGCGCCAGGCTGCGCGGGTCCGCGTTGGCCTTGGTGGCGTCGAACCGGTTCGCCACGTACGCGTAGCCGATCCGGTGTTCGAGATCGACGAACCCGAACGACCCCCCGAGGCCGCCGTGGCCGAAGATCCGCGGGTTGGGCCCGTTCACGCACCGCTGGTTGAGCATGTAGCCCAAACCCCAGCCGTGATCGGCGACCCGTGGCCCGAGCACCAAGTCGGTCTCCAGGCCACCCTGGCACTGCCGCACCAGCTCCATGTGCTCGCGGCTGAGCACCTTCTCCTGGGCGAGCGCGTTGTAGAACGTCGCCAATCCCAGGGCGGACACTTGCCCGTTCGTGCCGGGAAACTCGAGTTCGCGCCACAGCTGCAGGTCGTGGGAGCCCAGCTCGTCGTCTGGCGCGAAACCCATGGAGATCGACAACCCCGCCTTCGGGTGCTCGGCCAGGCTGGTCGGGTAGCCGGGCGCTTGCGCGTCGGCCAGCAGGTCGCGGGCGTGCGGCTTGTTCACCCGCTCGGCGCAGCGGCGTTGTTCGGCCAGGGGCAGCCCGATGTGGACGTCCGCGCCGAACGGTTCGGCGATCTCGGTGCGCAGGTACTGGCCGATCGTCCGGCCCGTGACGCGGCGGAATACCTCGCCGACGATGAATCCGAAGGTGGTCATGTGGTAGCCCTGGGCGGTGCCGGGCTCCCAATATGGTTCCGCGGCGGCAAGCTGCGCGCAGACGAAGTCCCAGTCGGCGACGTCTTCCCAGCGCATCCGGGTGCGGGGGCCGATCACGCCGGACCGGTGGCTCATCACCATCGCCAGCGTGATGTCTTGTTTGCCCGCCTGGCCGAACTCGGGCCAGTAATGGGCCACGGGGGCCTGCAGGTCCAGCTCGCCGCGGTCGGCCAGCTGGTGGACACAGGTGGCCGACAGGCCCTTGGTGCCGGACAACACCGTGGTCAGGGTGTTCTGCTGCCAGGGTCGGGTACGGGCCGCGTCGGCCCAGCCGCCCCAGAGATTGACGACGAGGGACCCGTCTAACCACACTGCGACGGCCGCGCCAACTTCATCGCCCAGCGCGAAGTTGCGCTCGAAAGCGTCGCGCACCCCGACGAAGTCCGACGCGCATGAGCCACGGATTGCCGCGTCCGTTGTTAGGTCGCTCATGGCGCCTTTCTATGGAGCAGATCCTCACCCCGAGCGGGCGACGGGAATCGAACCCGCGTAGCTAGTTTGGAAGACTAGGGCTCTACCATTGAGCTACGCCCGCATGTGCCAGTCGAGCGTGACTGTAGCTGTCGACGAAGATCAAATCTAATCGACGCGGTCTTGTGATCGCTCCGTGAGGGTCCGCGAGGTCGTCGCGAAGCCTGTGGCCAACCCGCACGCGAGGGGCCTTAGGATCATCGAGGTCAGCGCGGGGTGTAGCGCAGCTTGGTAGCGCATCCGCTTTGGGAGCGGAAGGCCGCAGGTTCAAATCCTGTCACCCCGACCAGCACGACCCCGTGCCGCATGCACACGGCCCACCGAACGCCAGGAACGACCACCGAGGAGCACCCCCGTGAAGAGCACCGTCGAGCAGTTGAGCCCCACCCGGGTCCGCATCAATGTGGAGGTGCCGTTCTCCGAACTCGAGCCCGATTTCCAGCGCGCCTACCGGGAGCTGGCCAAGCAGGTGCGGCTTCCCGGCTTCCGGCCCGGTAAGGCGCCGGCGAAGTTGCTGGAGGCCCGCTTCGGCCGGGAGGCGCTGCTCGACCAGGTCGTCAACGAGGCGCTGCCCGCGCGGTACGGGCAGGCGGTCGTCGATTCGGAAGTGCAGCCGCTGGGCCAGCCCGAGATCGAGGTCACCAAGAAGGAGTACGGCGAGGAGCTGGCGTTCACCGCCGAGGTCGACGTCCGCCCCAAGATCGAGCTGCCGGACCTCGGCGCGCTGAAGATCTCGGTGGACCCCATCGACGTCAGCGACGAGGACGTCGACGCCGAACTGGAGTCGCTGCGCGCCCGGTTCGGCACGCTGACCGGCGTGGACCGGCCGGTGGCCACCGGGGACTTCGTCTCCATCGACCTCTCGGCCACCATCAACGGCGAAGAGGTGCCGGGGGCCGCCGCAGAGGGCCTGTCCCACGAGGTCGGGTCGGGCCGGCTCATCGCCGGTCTCGACGACGCGCTGGTCGGGCTGTCGGTCGATGAGTCCCGTGAGTTCACCGCCCAGATGGCGGCCGGCGAGCATGCCGGGCAGGACGCGCAGGTGACGGTCACAGTCAAGTCGATCAAGCAACGCGAGCTCCCCGAGCCCGATGACGAGTTCGCCCAATTAGCCAGCGAGTTCGACACCATCGAGGAGCTGCGGTCGAGCCTGCGCGACCAGGTGGGGCGGGTCAAGCGCGCCCAGCAGGCCGACCAGATTCGCAACGCCGCGCTGGACGCGCTGCTCGAACAGGTCGACGTGCCGCTGCCGGAAGCGATCGTCAAGGCCCAGGTCGACAGCTCGCTCCACGACGCGCTGCACAGCCTCGACCACGACGAAGCCAAGCTCGAAGAGGCGCTCGCCGGGCAGGGAAAGACCCGCGAAGAGTTCGAGACCGAGACGCGCACCGCCGCGGAGACGGACGTCAAGAGGCAGCTGCTGCTGGATGCGCTGGCCGACGAGCTGGAGGTGCAGGTCGGCCAGGACGACCTGACCGAACGGCTGGTTGCGACGTCTCGGCAATACGGCATCGAGCCGCAGCAGCTGCTGGGCTACCTGCAGGAGAACAACCAGCTGCCGGCGATGTTCGCCGACGTGCGGCGCGGGCTGGCCATCGCCGAGGTGGTGCGGGCGGCGACGGTCACCGACACCGACGGGAACGCCATCGACACCAGTGAGTTCTTCGGCAAGCGTTCGGACGATGCCGAGCCGGCCGGCGAGGCCGAGGAAGCTGGAGACGCCGACGACGCCGAGGCCCCCGGCGACGAAACGGAGTGACCGGTTTGACGCTGTGAGCGAAAGCGCCCAATTGAGGGGGAGCGTGGCCGCGAAACAGTGGGCTCGGTTGGTTAGTGTCGGTGCATAGAAGAACTCGAGAAAGCAGGTAACCCAGTCGTGTCTGACATGCGTTCGCCCTCGCAAGGGCTCAACCTCACGGACTCGGTCTATGAGCGCTTGCTCTCCGAGCGCATCATCTTCCTGGGTTCGGAGGTGAACGACGAGGTCGCCAACCGGCTGTGCGCGCAGATCCTGTTGCTCGCCGCCGAGGACGCCGACAAGGACATCTCGCTGTACATCAACTCCCCGGGCGGATCGATCAGCGCCGGCATGGCCATCTACGACACCATGGTGCTGGCGCCCTGCGACATCGCCACCTACGCGATGGGCATGGCGGCCTCGATGGGCGAGTTCCTGCTCGCGGCCGGCACCAAGGGCAAGCGCTACGCGCTGCCGCACGCGCGCATCCTGATGCACCAGCCGCTCGGCGGGGTGACGGGCAGCGCGGCCGACATCGCCATCCAGGCCGAGCAGTTCCACGTCATCAAGAAGGAGATGTTCCGGCTGAACGCCGAATTCACCGGGCAGTCGATCGAACGCATCGAGGCCGATTCCGATCGCGACCGCTGGTTCACCGCCCAGGAAGCACTGGAATACGGGTTCGTCGACCACATCATCACGCGTGCCGCCCACATCACCAACGGAGAAGCCCAGTGAGTACTCAGCACCCTCAGACCCAGCCGCAGGCGCGCTACATCCTGCCGTCGTTCATCGAGCACTCCAGCTTCGGCGTCAAGGAGTCGAACCCCTACAACAAGCTGTTCGAGGAGCGCATCATCTTCCTCGGCGTCCAGGTGGACGACGCGTCGGCGAACGACATCATGGCGCAGCTGCTGGTGTTGGAGTCGCTGGACCCCGACCGCGACATCACCATGTACATCAACTCTCCCGGCGGTGGCTTCACCTCGCTGATGGCGATTTACGACACCATGCAGTACGTGCGCGCCGACATCCAGACGGTGTGCCTGGGCCAGGCCGCCTCTGCCGCGGCGGTGTTGCTGGCCGCTGGAACTCCCGGCAAGCGGATGGCGCTGCCCAACGCGCGGGTGCTGATCCACCAGCCGTCGCTTCAGGGCGTGATCCAGGGCCAGTTCTCCGATTTGGAGATCCAGGCCGCCGAGATCGAGCGGATGCGCACGCTGATGGAGACCACGCTGGCCCGCCACACCGGTAAGGACGCCGCGACGGTCCGCAAGGACACCGACCGCGACAAGATCCTGACCGCCGAAGAGGCCAAGGACTACGGGATCATCGACACCGTCCTGGAGTACCGGAAGCTCTCCGCGCAGAACGCCTAGGTCTCCTCGCCGAACGTGCTCCCATGGCGAGATTTCAGCCGATTTACCGCCCTCAGAGCACGTTCGGCAACACGGTCGTCACCTCGGCGATGCTGGCCGGCCCCACCCGGCAGCAGCCGCCGACGATGCGTGCCCCTGCCGTCACCCACTGTGCGGCCAGCCGCGCGGAGAACGAACGCGGCCCCGCCCAGCCCGTGCCGTTCCACCGCTCGCCGCTGTTGGGGTAGACGATCACCGGCTTGCCGGTCGCCGAGGCGATCTCTATCGCCGGCAGCACGTCCTCGGGTGCGCAGCAATTGACGCCGATCGCGACGATCTCGCGCACCCCGGCGGCGACGGCGAACGCCTCGGCCAGCGGTTGCCCGGCCCGGGTCCGGGCGCCGTCGATGGTGTAGCTGAGCCAGGCCGGCGCGCCGACGGAACGGACCAGATCGACCAGCGCCTCGGCCTCGTCGATGTCGGGCACGGTTTCGCACGCCAGCACATCGGCGCCGGCGCCGGCCAAGGTCTCCAGCCGGGGCCGGTGCCATCGCCGCAGGGCCGCCACGGATAGGCCGTAGCGTCCGCGGTATTCGGATCCATCGGCCAATGCGGCGCCGTACGGGCCGACCGACGCGGCGACGAGAAGCCCGCTCACGCCCACCTCGTCACGCGCGGTCTTCGCGAGTTCGACGCTGCGGCGCAGCAGCCCGGCGGCTTCGGCTCGGTCGATCCCGCGGGAAGCGAAGCCCTCGAACGACGCCTGGTAGCTCGCCGTCGTCGCGATCGCGGCGCCCGCGCGATAAAACGCGGCGTGGACGGCGACGATTTCGTGCGGCGCGTCGGCCAGCAGCCTGGCCGACCACAACGCATCGGAGAGGTCGTGACCGCGCGCCTGCAGCTCGGTGGCCAAACCACCATCGCTGATCAGTACTGATCCGCTGATCAGAGCCATTCCCACCCGGCCACTGTAGGGTGATTTCTTGGGGATCTGCCCGGGCTTCGCCGGGGTCGGCATCCCCGGCGGAAGTGGCAATCGGTCGGCGCACCAGCCTCGGTCGGGTAACGACCGCGACACGCCAAAGACACGCAAAGCGCGTCTTTCGCGAGTGACGGGCGCCGTCTGGCTATATGTTTCATCAAGACGAACATGCATGAATACCACCGACGCGATTCGGCGCTAACGGTCGCGTCGGGCCCGATCTAGCGGGTAGCGTCGGGGGATACATGCGGCACGGCTACACGAACGGCGAAAAGGAAGTAGGCCCTCAGCAACATGGCGCGCATCGGAGACGGCGGTGACCTGCTGAAGTGCTCGTTCTGCGGGAAGAGCCAAAAGCAGGTCAAGAAGCTCATTGCTGGCCCCGGTGTGTACATCTGCGACGAGTGCATCGACCTCTGTAACGAGATCATCGAAGAGGAGCTGGCCGACGCCGACGACGTCAAACTTGACGAACTCCCCAAGCCGGTTGAGATCCGGGAATTCTTGGAGGGCTACGTCATCGGGCAGGACACCGCCAAGCGGACGCTGGCCGTCGCCGTCTACAACCACTACAAGCGCATCCAGGCCGGGGAGAAGGGCCGCGACTCCCGGCACGAGCCGGTTGAGCTGACCAAGTCCAACATCTTGATGCTCGGTCCCACCGGCTGCGGCAAGACCTACCTGGCGCAGACGCTCGCCAAGATGCTCAACGTGCCGTTCGCCATCGCCGACGCCACCGCGCTCACCGAAGCCGGATACGTCGGTGAAGACGTCGAAAACATTCTGCTCAAGCTCATTCAAGCCGCCGACTACGACGTCAAGCGCGCCGAGACCGGAATCATCTACATCGACGAGGTCGACAAGATCGCCCGCAAGAGCGAGAACCCGTCGATCACCCGCGATGTCTCCGGCGAGGGCGTGCAGCAGGCGCTGCTGAAAATCCTTGAGGGCACGCAGGCATCGGTTCCCCCGCAGGGCGGCCGCAAGCACCCGCACCAGGAGTTCATCCAGATCGACACCACCAACGTGCTGTTTATCGTCGCGGGGGCGTTCGCCGGCCTGGAGAAGATCATCTACGAGCGCGTCGGCAAGCGGGGTCTGGGCTTCGGCGCCGAGGTGCGCTCGAAGGCCGAGATCGACACCACCGACCACTTCGCCGAGGTCATGCCCGAGGACCTGATCAAGTTCGGTCTGATCCCCGAGTTCATCGGCCGGCTGCCGGTGGTCGCCTCGGTGACCAACCTGGACCGGGAATCGTTGGTCAAGATCCTCTCCGAGCCGAAGAACGCTCTGGTCAAGCAATACACCCGGCTGTTCGAGATGGACGGCGTGGAGCTCGAGTTCACCGACGACGCGCTCGAGGCGATCGCCGACCAGGCGATCCACCGCGGCACGGGTGCCCGCGGTCTGCGCGCCATCATGGAAGAGGTCCTGCTGCCGGTGATGTATGACATCCCGAGCCGCGACGACGTCGCCAAGGTCGTGGTGACCAAGGAGACCGTGCAGGACAACGTGCTGCCGACGATCGTCCCGCGCAAGCCGTCGCGCACCGAGCGCCGCGACAAGAGCGCCTAACACTTCTTGCGGTCGAGCGGCCGCGCATTTGGGTACTAGATGCGCATGCCGGCCGCCGCTGCCACCCCCAGCCCCGTTCCGCGCCGGCTGACGGGCGCGCTCGACCTGCTGAACTTCCTGCTGGCCGATGTCCGCGACGGGCTGGGTCCCTACCTGTCGATCTACCTGCTGCTGGCCCACCACTGGGATCAGGCGTCGATCGGGTTCGTCATGGCGGTCGGCGGGATCGGGGCGATCGTCGCGCAGGCACCGGCCGGCGCGTTGGTGGACCGGAGTACGGCGAAACGGGCGCTGATCATCGTCGGCGCGTTGACCATCACGGCCGGTTCGTTGGCGATGCCGTTGTTCCCCGGCTTCTATTCGATCTCGGTATTGCAGGCCCTCACCGGCATCGCCGGCTCGGTCTTCGCCCCCGCGCTGGCCGCGATCACCTTGGGCGTCGTGGGTCCCCGTTACTTTTCCCGGCGAATCGGACGCAACGAGTCGTTCAACCATGCGGGGAACGCGTCGGCCGCCGCCATCACCGGCGGGCTGGCCTATTTCTTCGGGCCGGTGGTGGTGTTCTGGGTGCTTGCCGTCATGGCGGCCGCCAGTGTGCTTGCGACGCTGCGGATTCCGGCCGACGCGATCGACCACGACGTCGCCCGGGGCATGGACCACGTGCCGGGAGGGCCGCACGAGACGCCGTCCCGGATCGCGACGCTGCTGCACAACCGCAGGCTGATGCTCTTCGCCGCGACGGTCATTGCGTTCCACTTCGCCAACGCCGCGATGCTGCCGCTGGTCGGCCAGCTGCTGGCGCTGCACAACAAGGACGTCGGGACCGCGCTGATGGCGGGCTGCATCGTCGCCGCGCAGGTGGTCATGGTGCCGGTGGCATACTTCGCCGGAGCCAAGGCCGATTCGTGGGGACGGAAGCCGATCTTCCTGATTGGCTTCGCGGTGTTGGCCGCCCGCGGATTTCTCTACACCGCGTCCGGTAACCCGTACTGGTTGGTCGGCGTGCAGCTGCTGGACGGCATCGGGGCGGGCGTGTTCGGCGCGCTCTTTCCCCTCGTGGTCCAGGACGTGACGCACGGCAGCGGCCGGTTCAATGTCAGCCTCGGCGCCGTGACCGCCGCTACCGGGATAGGCGCCTCGGTGTCCAATCTTGTTGCGGGCTGGATCGTGGTGGCGGCCGGCTACAACGCCGCGTTCGCTTTCCTGGGAGCGCTCGCGGGCGCGGGCTTTCTGCTGTACCTGATCGCCATGCCCGAAACGGCGCCCAGAGAACTGGCCGCCACCGCGCGGAAGTGACCAATACCACACTTTTCAAGCGTCGGCGGCACCGTCCCCCGGCTGACATCGCTTTTAGGTGCAAAACCGCTGCATGTAATGGATTAGAGACGACCATTCTCGTCTTAGAGAGTCTTAAAGAAGTGCCATAATTGGTACCACCACTGACACACAGCGCGAGGGCGCGGGACTCGCTTGAACAGCGCGTAACCTAAAGCTCCAGCAGCGAAGTGCCTATCCGGATGACGAGTGGAAGGCGGATACGTGGATCCGAACGGCAGCGGAGCCGGGTCTGATTCTCACAACGGCTCGAACGGGTCGCCTTCCGGTGGCGGGTCTGACCGTCAACGCCTGGAGCAAGTCGTCATTCGCTTCGCCGGGGACTCCGGCGACGGGATGCAGCTGACCGGCGACCGGTTCACCTCGGAGGCAGCGCTTTTCGGTAACGACCTGGCGACCCAGCCGAACTATCCCGCTGAGATCCGCGCCCCCGCAGGCACCCTGCCCGGCGTCTCGTCCTTCCAGATTCAAATCGCCGATTACGACATCCTGACCGCCGGTGACCGCCCCGACGTGCTCGTCGCGATGAACCCGGCGGCGCTCAAGGCCAACCTGGGCGACCTTCCGCGCGGCGGCATGGTGATCGCCAACTCCGACGAGTTCACCAAGCGCAACCTGACCAAGGTGGGTTACGTAACGAACCCCCTCGAGTCCGACGAGTTGTCCGACTACGTCGTGCATTCGGTCGCGATGACCACCCTGACGCTGGGCGCCGTCGAGGCGATCGGCGCGTCGAAGAAAGACGGTCAGCGCGCCAAGAACATGTTCGCGCTGGGTCTGCTGTCGTGGATGTACGGCCGCCCGATCGAGACCAGCGAGAAGTTCATCCGGGAGAAGTTCGCCCGCAAGCCCGACATCGCCGAGGCCAACGTCTTGGCGCTCAAGGCGGGCTGGAACTACGGCGAAACAACCGAGGCGTTCGGCACCACCTACGAGGTGTCGCGGGCGACATTGCCCGCTGGCGAATACCGCCAGATCTCCGGCAACACCGCGATGGCCTACGGCATCGTCGCGGCGGGGAAGCTGGCCGACATTCCGGTGGTGCTCGGCAGTTACCCGATCACGCCGGCGTCGGACATCCTGCACGAGCTGTCCAAGCACAAGAACTTCGACGTCATCACCTTCCAGGCCGAGGACGAGATCGGCGGCATCTGCGCCGCAATCGGCGCCTCGTACGGCGGTGCCCTCGGAGTGACAAGCACATCGGGCCCGGGGATCTCACTGAAGTCCGAAGCGTTGGGTCTCGCGGTGATGACCGAATTGCCCTTGCTGGTCATCGACGTTCAGCGCGGCGGGCCCTCGACCGGCCTGCCGACCAAGACCGAGCAGGCCGACCTGCTGCAGGCGTTGTACGGCCGCAACGGCGAGTCGCCGGTTGCCGTGCTGGCGCCCCGCTCGCCGTCCGACTGCTTCGAAACCGCGCTCGAGGCGGTGCGCATCGCGGTCTCGTATCACACCCCGGTGATCGTGTTGTCCGACGGCGCGATCGCCAACGGCTCGGAGCCGTGGCGCATTCCGGACGTCGGCACACTGCAGCCGATCAAGCACACGTTCGCCAAGCCGGACGAGCCGTTCCAGCCCTACAACCGCGATCCCGAGACCCTCGCGCGCCAATTCGCCGTACCGGGCACCCCGGGCCTCGAGCATCGGATCGGTGGCCTGGAAGCGGCCAACGGCTCGGGCGCCATCTCCTATGAACCGGTCAACCACGACCTCATGGTTCGGTTGCGGCAGGCCAAGATTGACGGCATCTCGGTTCCCGACCTCGAGGTCGACGACCCGACCGGAGACGCCGAGCTGCTGCTGATCGGCTGGGGCAGCTCGTACGGCCCGATCGGTGAAGCCTGCCGGCGCGCGCGACGCAAGGGCGTCAAGGTCGCGCACGCGCACCTGCGCTACCTGAACCCGTTCCCGGCGAACCTGGGTGATGTGTTGCGGCGCTACCCGATGGTGGTGTGCCCGGAAATGAACCTGGGCCAGCTCGCTTTGCTGCTTCGCGGCAAGTACCTGGTCGACGTGCAATCGGTGAGCAAGGTTCAGGGCGTCGCATTCCTCGCCGACGAAATCGGGCGTGTCATCCGCGCTGCGCAGGGCGGCACGCTGGCCGAAATCGAGCAAGACAAGACGATGGTCGCCAGAATGGCGGCAGCAACGGTTGGAGCGGGAGCTATCGAATGACCGACCTGATGGGAAACCTGGCAGGCACGGACCTTGGGCTGACCCCGAGGCTGAAGAAGAACGATGGTGTGCCCACCACGGATCAACCGCAGAAGGGCAAGGACTTCACCAGTGACCAAGAGGTCCGTTGGTGTCCCGGGTGTGGGGACTACGTCATCCTCAACACCATCCGCAACTTCCTGCCCGAGCTCGGGCTGCGTCGCGAGAACATCGTGTTCATCAGCGGCATCGGTTGTTCGAGCCGGTTCCCGTATTACTTGGAGACGTACGGATTTCACTCGATCCACGGACGCGCGCCGGCCATCGCGACCGGCCTGGCGCTGGCCCGCGAGGACCTGTCGGTGTGGGTGGTCACCGGCGACGGCGACGCGTTGTCGATCGGTGGCAACCACCTCATCCACGCGCTGCGCCGCAACGTCAACATCACGATCTTGTTGTTCAACAACCGGATCTACGGGCTGACCAAGGGCCAGTACTCGCCGACGTCGGAGGTCGGCAAGATCACCAAGTCGACGCCGATGGGATCGCTGGACCACCCGTTCAATCCGGTGTCGTTGGCGCTGGGTGCCGAGGCGACGTTCGTCGGCCGTGCGCTCGACTCAGACCGCAACGGACTGTCCGAGGTGTTGCGCGCCGCCGCCGAGCACCGCGGCGCCGCGGTCGTCGAAATCCTGCAGGACTGCCCGATTTTCAACGACGGCTCCTTCGACGTGCTGCGCAAGGAGGGCGCCGAGGAACGGGTGATCAACATCCGCCACGGCGAGCCGATCACCTTCGGCGCCGACGGCGAGTACTGCGTGGTGAAGTCCGGCTTCGGCCTCGAATTCGCCAAGACCGCCGACGTGTCCGTCGACGAGATCATGGTGCACGACGCGCACACCGACGACTCGGCCTACGCCTTCGCGTTGTCGCGCCTCTCCGATCAGAATCTCGATCACACCGTGCTCGGAATCTTCCGCGATGTCAGCCGGCCCACGTACGACGACGCGGCGCGCTCGCAGGTGCAGGCCGCCCGGGCCGCGAAGCCGTTCGACGACGCCGCCCTGCAGTCGCTGCTGCGTGGTCGCGACACCTGGACCGTCGACTGACGTGGGCGACACGAGTTCACTGGCCGGCGTAGTGCTCGCCGGCGGCGCATCGCAGCGAATGGGGCGTGACAAAGCGAGCCTGCCGGTGCCCGGGTCCGCGGGCTCCGACGCGACCACGATGGTCGAACACGTCGTCGGCATCCTCCAACAGCGTTGCGACCCAGTCCTTGTCATGGCCGCCCAAGGCCAGCCGTTGCCCGAACTGCACGCTCGGGTCATGCGCGACGAACTGCGCGGCCTGGGCCCGCTGCCGGCGACGGGGCGGGCATTGCGCGCGGCCGCCGATGCCGGCGCCCGGCTCGCGTTTGTCTGCGCCGTCGACATGCCGTTCCTGGCGGTCGAACTCATCGACGACCTCGCCCGCCGGGCGCTGGAGACCGGTGCGGAAGTGGTGCTGCCCTGGGACGGCCAGGACCACTACCTTGCCGCGGTGTACCGGACAGACCTGGCCGACCGGGTCGACGCATTGGTGGCCGCCGGCGAGCGCAAAATGCGTGCCTTGGTGGACTCATCGGATGCCCAGCGCGTCGTGACATCGGATTCGCGGTGGCTGACCAACGTCAACACCGACGCCGAGCTCCGCGCCCTCGCACAGCCCCGGCGCTGACGGCGATCTTGCGCGCGCGTCGAAATCGCGTCGCATAAATTCTGCGTTAAATTCGAGCACCGACAACGCGCGCGAATATCCAAGCTTATTCGACATAAGACGAGTGCGCCGCTTCGACAGCGGCCAAGTGACGCGGCATCGGCGGAATAGGTAATCCGCGCGCGGAGCGTGATCTGTTGGCGCACCGCAAGTTTCAGGCCGATTGTCCGTTGCTTCATTGGAAGTCGCGGTGTCTATGCATCTGCCGCCAACCCGAATCGCCGATCCCGTGAGCAAATTGGCGTGGACGGCCGGGCGGCCCGCCGAGGTGTTCGCACGAGCGGCCGGCTTGCATGGTTGCGGCCTCGACGGTATGCGCAAGGCGATCGAAAAGCACTATGCGAGAACAATTTTCAGGGCATTCCCAGGCCCGGCGCGGCGATCCCCGCCGACGTGAACGCAGGCTATTCGAACGATGCAAGTTAGCCAGCAGCACAACATAATTCGCTGACATGGTCGGGCGTGGCGCGTGACGAAGCAACGTAACTTGTTGTAGGCTGCGCCCCTTCGCGACCCCGGACCCGAGTCCGTTGGACCCGAAACGGCCTCAAGGCGGTACCGCAAATACGTGCGCCAGTTCACAAAATGGGCGTGATTCGGCTCACGATTTGAAAGGCCGTGCGATTGTTGGGTACTTCGCGGAAACGCGCGGTTGACCTGCCAGAATGGCGACGGTATTGCGCCGTGATCACCCCGTTACCGAAACGAGATGGACGTTTTCCGAAGATGACGAACGCGGCTGGTTCTCGTACGGTCCCTGTTAGCCCGCAACGGGTTACGGAAGAGTAACTGAAAACAGAATCACGGACCCGCGTGTGAGCGGGGCTGCGGACGGCCAAGGCCAGTCCGCGGCCGACGGGTAGCAGCCCGCCGGGCGATTCGAGCCCACCGCTGTCGTGCCGGAACAACTCGGCACGTTCCGAAGCAGGTTTCCCGCATCAACCAGAGACCGTCAGCCCACCCCCGTGGGCTTGCTTTGGCGCGCGCGCACCGCGAAAGGAAAGATATTGAAGAACGTCCGTAAGACGCTCGTTCTTGCCGCGGTCACGGGCACCCTCGTGACCATCCCGTCGGCCACCGCAACTGCGGAGCCCACGGGTTTCGACCCCAACATGGCGCCCGCCGGGGCACCTGACGCGCCCCCGCCGGCCCCGGCGGGCGCCATGTTGGGG
>NZ_LZJF01000035.1 GCF_001666835.1 Mycobacterium sp. E3251
CCGTGCTACACCCCATCCGGCGAGCCCTACTGGACGCCTCCGGGCGAGCCCTGCTGAGCGAACCGGCGCGGCGCGCACTTTTCCGAAGGCGGCCTAACGCGGGCTGAGTAACCGCTCAACGTATTTCGCGATCACGTCGACTTCGAGGTTGACCTGCGTGCCGACCGGGGCGCGGCCCAGCGTGGTCAGCTCGCGGGTGGTAGGGATCAGCGAAACCTCGAACCAGTCGGCGCCGAGCCCGGAGACCGTCAGCGAGATCCCGTCCACGGTGATCGACCCCTTCTCGACGACGTAGCGGGCCACCTCCGCGGGGATCTCGATCCGGACCACTTCCCAGTGCTCGGACGGCGCCCGGCTCACCACCTGCCCGGTCCCGTCCACGTGCCCCTGCACGATGTGCCCGCCGAGCCGGCTGTTGACCGCCGCGGCGCGCTCCAGGTTGACCGGGCTGCCCACCTGCAGGGAGCCCAGGTTGGACCGGTTGAGGGTTTCCGCCATCACGTCGGCGGTGAACTGGCCGTCCGGCAGCAGCTCGACGACGGTCAGGCAGACGCCGTTGACGGCGATCGAGTCGCCGTGCCCGGCGTCGGAGGTCACGACCGGTCCGCGGATGGTGAGCCGGGCGGCGTCGGCGAGCATGTCGCGGCCCGTCACCTCCCCGAGCTCCTCGACAATTCCGGTGAACATTCCATCAGGTTAATCGGCCGTCCGGATGCCGCGGTCGCACTGGTGAGCAGGCCAAAGCGTCGGCGCCGGGCCGACACCGCGGCCCCACGTGTCCCAAGCCGGTCATGGGCACCCTCTACGATGCAAGGTATGCAGACCCGCCGCCGTCTATCGGCCGTCCTCGCATCCCTGACCCTCGCCACCGCCTTGATCGCCGGCTGCTCGTCGGGCTCAAAGCAGAGTGGCGCCCCGCTGCCCGACGCCACGACCCTGGTCAAGCAGTCGGCCGACGCCACCAAGAATGTGAAGAGCGTGCACCTCGTGCTGAGCATTCAGGGCAAGATCCAGGGGCTGCCCATCAAAACGCTGACCGGTGACCTCACCACGGCGCCGGCCACCGCCGCCAAGGGCAACGCCACCATCACCCTCGGCGGGTCCGACATCGACGCCAATTTCGTGGTCGTCGACGGCAACCTGTACGCCACCCTGACGCCCAACAAGTGGAGCGACTTCGGCAAGGCGTCCGACATCTACGACGTGTCGGTGCTGCTCAACCCGGACACCGGGCTGGCCAACGCGCTCGCCAACTTCACCAACGCCAAGGCCGAGGGCCGCGACACCATCAACGGTCAGAGCACGATCCGCGTCAGCGGGAACGTCTCGGCGGATGCGGTGAACAAGATCATGCCGCAGTTCAACGCGACGCAGCCGGTGCCGAGCACGGTGTGGATCCAGGAGACCGGCGACCACCAGCTGGTCCAGGCGAACATGCAGAAGAGCTCCGGCAACTCCATCCAGGTCACCTTGTCCAACTGGGGTGAGCAGGTTCAGGTCACCAAGCCCCCGGTGAGTTCATGAGTTCGCAGGCCGGCCGCCGCGTCGCGATCAGCGCCGGCAGTCTGGCGGTCCTGCTGGGCGCCCTGGACGCCTATGTCGTCGTGACGATCATGCGCGACATCATGAGCGACGTTCACATCCCGATCAACCAGCTGCAGCGCATCACCTGGATCATCACGATGTACCTGCTGGGTTACATCGCCGCCATGCCGCTGCTGGGGCGGGCCTCCGACCGCTTCGGCCGCAAGCTGGTGCTGCAGGTCAGCCTGGCCCTGTTCATGGTCGGGTCGGTGGTGACCGCGCTGGCCGGGCATTGGGGCGATTTCCACCTGCTGATCGCCGGCCGCACCATCCAGGGTGTGGCCAGTGGCGCGCTGCTTCCGGTCACACTCGCGCTGGGCGCCGACCTGTGGGCACAGCGCAACCGCGCCGGCGTGCTGGGCGGCATCGGCGCCGCACAGGAGCTCGGCAGCGTGCTGGGCCCGCTGTACGGGATTTTCATCGTGTACTTGTTCCACGACTGGCGCTACGTGTTCTGGATCAACGTCCCGCTGACCCTGGTCGCGATGGCGATGATCCAGTTCAGCCTGCCGTCGCACGAAAAGGTCGAGAACCCTGAGAGGGTCGACCTGGTCGGCGGTGTACTGCTCGCGGTCGCCCTCGGCCTGGCGGTGATCGGCCTGTACAACCCGCAACCCGACGGCAAACAGATCCTGCCGAGCTACGGGCTCCCGCTGGTCATCGGGGCGGTCGTGGTGGCGGTGCTGTTCCTGCTCTGGGAACGGTTCTCCCGCACCCGGCTGATCGAGCCGGCGGGCGTGCACTTCCGCCCGTTCCTGGCCGCGCTGGGCGCATCGCTGGCCGCGGGCGCGGCGCTGATGGTGACCCTGGTCGACGTGGAGCTGTTCGGCCAGGGCGTCCTGCAGATGGACCAGACGCAGGCCGCCGGGTTGCTGCTGTGGTTTTTGATCGCGCTGCCGGTCGGCGCGGTGCTGGGCGGCTGGATCGCCACCCGCGTGGGCGACCGGGTGATGACCTTCATCGGGCTGCTGATCGCGGCCTACGGCTACTGGCTGATTCACTACTGGCGCCAGGACGTGTTGAGCCAGAAGCACGACATCTTCGGGGTGTTCAGCGTCCCCGTGCTGCATGCCGACTTGCTGGTGGCCGGCGTGGGCCTCGGCCTGGTGATCGGGCCGCTGACCTCCGCCGCCCTCCGGGTTGTTCCGTCCGCCCAGCACGGCATCGCCTCGGCGGCGGTGGTGGTGGCCCGGATGACGGGCATGCTCATCGGCGTGGCCGCGCTCAGTGCGTGGGGCCTCTACCGGTTCAACCAGATCGTCGCCGGGTTGACGGCCGCGATACCCCCCAACGCCTCCCTGCTGGAGCGGATCGCCGCGCAGGGGACGATGTACCTCAAAGCGTTCGCCATGATGTACGGCGACATCTTCAGCGCGACCGTGGTCATCTGCATCGCGGGTGCGCTACTGGGCCTGCTGATCGGTGGCCGCAAGGAACACGCCGAGGAGCCGGAAGTCCCTGAGCCGCAAACGATCTCATTGGGCGAGCGCTAAGCGCTCCTAGTCGCCGCGCGGCACCAGGCTGAGCAGCAGGTCCGGCCCCACCCGGTCGACTCCGTCGAATTGCCAGCGCAACGCCCGCGCGATGGTGGGCACCCCGACGTCGTTGACCGCGGAGACCGGGCCGCCGAGCAGCATCGGCGCGACGTACACCAGGATGCGGTTGACCGCCCCGGCCCGCAGAAACGAGCCGGCGAGGGTGGGGCCGCCCTCCAGCAGGACGTCGGTGCGATCCGACAGCGCCTTGACCACCTCCATGGGATCGTGCGTGCGGATCACCATGGTCCGCGAATCGTCGTTGAGAACCTTTGCCTCTGGCGGTATCTCGCGCATGCCCACCACCACTCGCAGCGGCTGCCGGTCGGCCAGCGAGCCGTCGGGCAACCGCGCGGTCAGCGCCGGATCGTCGGCCAGCACGGTGCCGGTGCCCACCACGATCGCGTCCGCGGCCGCGCGGCGGCGATGCAGATCCAACCGCGAAGCCTCGCTGGAAATCCACTGACTGGTGCCATCGGCGGCCGCGCTGCGGCCATCGACGCTGCTGGCGTACTTCCACGTCAGGTGCGGCAGCCCGGCCCGCTGCTTGTGCAACCACTCCCGCAGCGGTCCGCCGGCCACTTCGTCGGCCAGTACCCCGGACGTCACCCGCACGCCCGCTTCCGTCAGCCTGGCCGCACCGCCGGCGGCGACCGGATTCGGGTCGGCCACCCCGTACACCACGGCCCCCACCTTGGCTTCCAGCAGGGCGTTCACGCACGGTGGGGTCTTGCCGTGGTGGTTGCAGGGCTCCAGGGTGACCACCGCGGTCCCGCCGGCCGCCAGCTCGCCGGCCCGCCGCAACGCCAACACCTCGGCGTGGTCGCCACCGGCGGGTTCGGTGCCGCCGACTCCGACGACCACGCCGTCGGCGTCCAGGATGACGGCGCCCACCGGCGGATTCGGATAGGTGGCGCCCTTGACGTGGTTGGACTGCTCGATCGCCAGGCGCATGGCGGCATCGAGGCCGTCGGCGGGTTGATTCATCGGCGCAGGTGCGGCGACGCGGCGGCGGCCTGCCTCCGCAGCGCCGCTATGGCGGCCTCCGGGTCCTCCGCGCCGTAGACGGCCGACCCGGCGACGAAGCAGTCGACGCCGGCCTCGGCGGCCTGCTCGATGGTGTCGTCGTTGATGCCGCCGTCGATTTCGACCAGGATCGTCAGCTCCCCCGCGTCGATCAGCTTGCGCGCGGTGCGGACCTTGCTCAGCACCTCGGGAATGAAGCTCTGACCGCCGAAGCCGGGCTCGACCGACATGATCAGCAGGGTGTCGAACTGCGGCAGGATTTCCAGGTACGGCTCCAGCGGGGTTCCCGGCTTGACGCTGATGCCCGCCTTGGCGCCGGCCGCGCGGATGTCGCGCGCCACCGCGACCGGGTGGTCGGTGGCCTCGGCGTGGAAGGTGACGTTGTAGGCGCCCGCCTCGGCGTAGCCGGGCGCCCAACGGTCGGGGTCCTCGATCATCAGATGGCAGTCCATCGGGATGGCCGTGGCGGTGAGCAGGCTCTCGACCACCGGCAGGCCGATGGTCAGGTTGGGCACGAAGTGGTTGTCCATCACGTCGACGTGCAGCCAGTCGGCGCCCACCACCGCGGCCGCTTCGTCGGCCAGCCGCGAGAAATCGGCGGACAGGATGGACGGCGCGATCAGGGGCTTACCGGTGTTGCCAGGCATGTGCGCCACACTACTGAGCCGCGCCGAAGGGTTCACGCTTCGCGGCGCAGCGCGGCGGCGGCCGGGTCCGTTGAGTCGCCACCCCGCTACCCCGCTTCGCGGCGCAGCGCGGCGGCGAACATGGCGTCGGTGCCCTGCCGATGCGGCCACAGCTGGACGTGCGGCCCATCCCCCAGCCCGGTGACGGGCTCGAACAGCGGCCGGGTGTCCAACGCGGACACTGGGTGCCGGCGCAGCGCGTCGGCGACCACCCCGACGGTTTCGGCGAGGTGGGGCGAACATGTCGCGTAGAGCACCACACCGCCGGGCCGGGTGAGCGCGATCGCGGCGCCCAGCAGCTCGCGTTGCAGCTTCGTGAGCGTCGGCACGTCGGAGGGCTGTCGCCGCCACCGCGCCTCGGGCCGGCGCCGCAACGCGCCCAGCCCGGTGCACGGGGCGTCGACGAGCACTCGGTCGAAGGTCGGCTCGAGTTCGGTCTGCCGCCCGTCGACCCGCAGCACGTCGACCGGGAGCCCACGGGTGTTCTCGGCAACCAGGTCGGCGCGGCGCGGGTTCGGCTCCACCGCGGTGACGCGCGCCCCGGATCCGGCGCCCAGCGCCGCGAGCAGCGCGGTCTTGCCGCCCGGTCCGGCGCACAGATCGAGCCACCGGCCGGTGTCCTCCTCGACCGGCGCCAGCGTCAGCGCCCGCGCCACCAGCTGGCTGCCCTCGTCCTGGACCAGGGCGGCGCCCTCGCGCACCGGCGCCAGCCGCCCGGGGTCGCCACCCGGCAGGTACACCGCATAGGGCGAATACCGGCCGACCGTGCCACCCACGACGTCGGCCAGTTCCGTGGCCGTCAGCACCCCGGGACGGGCCGCCAGGTGCACCTGAGGCCGTTCGTCATCGCTGGCCAGCACCGCGTCGAGCTCGGCCGCGGCCGCGCCCAAGGCGTCGGCGAACGCCTGCGCGATCCAGCGCGGGTGCGCGTGCACGAAGGCGGCATGTCCGACCGGGTCTCGCGACGGGTCGGGCGCCAATTCCTCGACCCAGGACTTCTCGTCGCGCGCGGAGATTGCGCGCAGCACGCCGTTGACGAAACCCGCACGGGCCGAATCGAATTCGATACCGGCCTGCTCGACCGTGGTGGACACCGCGGCGTACTTGTCGACGCGGGTGCGCAGCAACTGGTACGTGCCGAGCCGCAGCAGGTCGAGCAGCACCGGGTCGATGGTGTCCGGCGAGCGGCCGGCGGCGGCGCCGATGACCGCGTCGAGCAGGCCACGGGTCCGGCAGGTGCCGTAGGTCAGCTCGGTGGCGAACGCTGCGTCGCGGCCACTGATCCCGCGTTCGCGCAGCAGCGCGGGCAGGGCCAGGTTCGCGTATGCGTCGCGCTCGCTGACCGCCCGCAGCACCTCGAACGCGGCGGCGCGCGCGGGGTCGAGTGGTCGGCGCCGCTTGCCGCGCCCGCGATCCGGCGGCCGGGGCCGGCTCACGTCGCCCGCGCAGCGGAGTCGAGTCGCGCGCCGCGGGCCCAGTCGACGGCGTTCATGAGTTTCTTTCCGGGCGGCTGTATTTGGTCCAGCCGCACCGCTTGCGAACCGGTTCCTATCCACACGTTCTTGCGGTCGACGTGAATAGCCCCGGGCGCCAGCGATTCTGGGCCACCCGCGTCGATGTGCACCGGACCGAGCTTGACCCGGAGGTCGCCGATCAAGGTCCAGGCGCCGGGGTTTGGCGTCACCGAACGGATTCGGCGCTCCACGATGGGCGCAGGCAGGTCCCAGCGCACCCGGGCCTGCTCGACGGTGAGCTTCGGCGCAAGGCTGACGCCGTCGGCGGGTTGCGGCCGGGGCGTCAACGTCTGATCGGCGATGCCGTCCAGCGTGGTCGACAGCAGCGCCGCGCCCGAAACGGCCAGTCGCTCAAGCAGTTCGCCCGCGGTGTCGGACGGCCGGATCGTCTCGGTGACGACGCCGTAGATGGGGCCGGAGTCCAGGCTGGGCTCGATCCGAAACGTGGTCGCACCGGTGATGGTGTCGCCGGCCGCGATCGCCGCCTGCACCGGGGCCGCCCCGCGCCAGGCCGGCAACAGCGAGAAGTGCAGGTTGATCCACCCGTGCGGGGGCACCCCGAGCAGGCCGTCGCGCAGCAGAGCGCCGTATGCCACGACCGCGCAGCAGTCCGGCGCCAACTCCGTCAGTTCGGCGACGAACTCTTCCGCGTTCGGCCGCGCCGGTCGCAGCAGCGGAATGCCACGGTCGAGCGCTTCGCGGGCCACCGGCGAGGGCTGCGGCTTGCCGTGCCGCCCGACTGCCGCGTCGGGCCGGGTCAGCACGGCGATCACCTCGTGACGCGGCGAGTCGATGAGGCGGCGCAGCGCGGGCAGCGCGGGTTCGGGGGTGCCGGCGAAGACAAGACGCACCGGCACAGTCTAGAAAGCCGCGGCGGCCGTCCGGCCCGAAGTTGCGCTTGTATACTATTGCTAATGCATACTATTGCTACAGGTCACTATTTAGTCGCGTGACCGCACTGCCGTGCTAGGGACAACGAGGTCGAGTGGGCAGCCCTTTCCTTACCTTCAAGGAGGCCTGATGACTCTCGACACCACGATCAGCGACGCCGCCCCCCATCGCGCGGTATGGGCGCTCGGCGACTACGCCCTGATGGCCGAGGAAGTGATGGCCCCGCTGGGGCCGGCCCTGGTCAAGGCCACCGGCATCGGGCCGGGCGTGCGGGTGCTCGACGTCGCGGCCGGCTCGGGCAACATCTCGCTTCCGGCCGCCGCGTCGGGCGCCGCCGTCGTTTCCAGTGATCTGACCCCCGAGCTGTTGCAGCGGTCGCGCGCCCGCGCCGCGGCCCATGGCCTGACGATCGACTACCGGGAGGCCAACGCGCACGCGCTGCCGTTCGGCGACGGCGAGTTCGACGTCGTCATCTCCGCGATCGGCGTGCAGTTCGCGCCGGACCAGCAGCGGGCCGCCGACGAACTGGTCCGGGTCTGCCGGCCGGGCGGGACGATCGGCGTGATCAGCTGGACGCCGGAGGGATTCTTCGGCCGCATGCTCGCCACCATCCGGCCGTACCGGCCCAGCCTGTCGCAGGCCGTGCCGCCGGCCGCGCTGTGGGGACGCGAGGGCTACGTCACCGGATTGCTCGGCGAGCGCGTCGGCCGGATGACCGCGGTGCGGGGAATGCTGGAAGTCAACCGGTTCGAAAGCGCCGAAGCGGTGCACACGTACTTCAAGAACCACTACGGTCCGACGATCGAGGCCTACGCGAACATCGGGCACAATCGGGTGCTGGCCGCCGAGCTCGACGCCCAACTCGTCGAGCTCGCGCAGCACTACCTCGCCAACGGCACCATGAACTGGGAGTATCTGCTGGTCACCGCCGAGAAGCGCTAGAGATCGATCTCGGCATCCAGGTGCACGTCCGGCTCGCCGCCGGCGGCGGTGAACGCGGTCAGGGCCCGCACCAGGCCGTGGCGTTCCGGCGGCGGCATCTTCTCCACGATGGTCGCGATTTCGTTGCGCCGGTACGCCGTAACCTGACGAACGACCTCCCGCCCCCGCTTCGTCAGCGCGGCCAGCAGCTCGCGCCGGGACGTCGGGTGCGGCAGGCGGTCGATCAGCCCCGCCGCGACCAGCCGATCGACCATCCGCCCGGTGGCGGATGGCTGCACCCCGAGCAGACCGGCCAGGGTGGCCAGGTTGACCGGGCCCCGATTCGACAGGATTACCAGCGTCCGGAACTGCGGGATCGTGATGGTCTCGTCCACCTGACCGATCGAGCGCGCCGAAATGGCAACCAGCAAGCGGGAAGCCGTCAGCAAAGCGTCAGTGATGACGTCCAGCGACTCGTCCGCCGTCGTCGCGTTGTCCGCTGCCATGTCGACCCTTCTCCGGACCGTCTCCGGCATATCGGCGGCTAAAGATCAGGAACTGCCAAGGCTCCCAATGTCGTAGTCAGGCATTATTTCCGACGCATACTATCCCCTCGGGCAGGATTTGGCGAGGTCACCCGATGTGCAGGGGGTCGATCTGCACCCGGACCGGCTCGTGGGTCTGGCGGGCGGACAGCACGCTCACGCCGCGGCGCAGCGCAGCGGCCAGCGCCAGCCCCTGCTCTCTGCGGGCGCGCACCAGCATCCTCGTCACCGGGACGCCCGTCGGCATCCCCGCCGGGCGGCGCACCCCAGCCGGCAAATCCACCGGGCCCAGCACGTCCGCCCCGTCTGGCAGCCCGGCCTCGTCGAGCAGCGCCGCCACCGCATCGGCCGCGCCGTCGAGCGCCGCCATGTGCACGCTCGGCGGCAAGCCCACCTCGGCGCGAGCCGCCAAGTCGGCGTCCGCATGACCCACCGGATCCCAGCGGATCAGCGATTGGACTGTGGGGATCGATGATTCGGCCACCACCAGCACCACCCCGCCGTCGCCGCGGGGACGCACCAACGCCGCCGCGGTCATCCAGCGCCACAGCGCGTCCTCGGCGGCACGCAGGTCTTGTCGGCCCAACAGCGCCCAGGTGTCCAGCAGCAGCGCCGCGCCGTAGCCGCCAGCGGCGGCGGGTTCGGCCCCCGGGGTGGCCACCACCAGGGCCGGGCCGGCGGCGACCTCCGGCACCACACCTTCCCCCGACGAGGTGATGACCGCGGTTCCGGGAAACGCGCGGCCAAGCTCCTCGGCGGTGCGGCGTGCCCCGACGACCACGGCGCGCACCGCGTCCGAACCGCAGCGCGCACACCGCCGCGTCGGGTCGATGCGCCCGCACCACCGGCAGATCAGCGCCTGGCCGCCCTCCTGCAACGACAGGGGGCCCGTGCAGTGCCGGCACCGGGCGATCGCGCGGCAGCGCGCGCAGGCCAGCGACGGGACATACCCGCGCCGCGGCACCTGCACCAGCACCGGCGCCCCGGCCTGAAGCGACGAGCGGGCGGCGCGCAGCGCGATCGACGGGATGCGCGCGGTGCGCGCGGCCGGGTCGCGTTCGTCGGCGTAGCCCGTGTCGTCGAGGGCGACCACCCGCGGCGTGCGGGCGCGCACCACCGCCCGGGTCGCGACGATGTCGTGCGCCCACCCACTGCGCACCAGCGCCTGGGCTTCCGCGGTGCGCGCGTAACCCCCGATCAGCGCCGCACAGCGCGCCTGATGGGCCCGCAGCATCGCCACCTCGCGGGCGTGCGGGTAGGGCGCCCGCGGCTCGGCGAGCGAGTCGTCGGCGTCGGCCCACACCATGACGAGCCCCAGGTCGCTGAGCGGAGCGAAAACCGCGCTGCGAGTGCCGATCACCAGCCGTGCCTGACCGCGCAGCGCCGCGAGCCACCGCCGGTACCGGGCCGCCGGCCCCAGCCCGGCCGACAGCGCCACCACGCCGCTCTCGTCGATCCGCGCGGTCGCGGCCCGCCACAGCGCGTCCAGGTCCCGCTGATCGGGAACGATCCCCAGCACCGCCCGTCCGGCCCGAATGGTTTGCACGGCGGCTTCGGCGAATCGGTCCGCCCACGACTCCCCCGGCAGCGCCTGCCAGACGGCCCGCGCGGCCCGCGACTCGGCCAGGGCGGCCAGGAACTGGGCGCCCCGCGCGTACCCATCCCACGCCGACGGGTCGACGGGCGCGGGCACCGGCAACCGGTGTGGCGTCGTCGGTTCCCGCTCCACCCGGGCGTGCCGGGCCGGCACCGCCAGCCGCAGCACGTCCGGCCGGGTCCCGGCGTAGCGCGCCGCCACCGCATCGACCAACCGGCGGATCTCCGGCGTCAGCACGGGTTCGGCCGACACGACGCGGTCCAGATAGCCGAGCTTGCCCTGATGATCGGTCTCATTGCGGCGCTCCAGCAAGAAGGCGTCGACCAGGCGGCCGTGAAACCGCACCCGCACCCGCGCCCCGGGCTGGGCGTCGTCGGACTGCTCGGCCGACACCAGGTAGTCGAACTCACGGTCCAGGTGCGGAACCGAGAGCATCGGCAGCACCCGCGCGATGGGTTCCACCTGAACGGGCGTGCGCACGCCGCCGCTCACGGCAACCCTGCGGGCCGAATTATGTTGCTGCTCAACGCCTTTACCGTCCGGTATCAGCTTTCAGCTTTCGGCCGGTTCCACGGGGCCGGCGTCGGCCGGCGCCTCACGACCGAAAAAGAACCCGGCCGTCATCAGGATCAGCGCGGCGGCGTACGACCACCAGATCGGCACCGCCAGTGCCTCGTTGCCCAGGATGAAGCGGCCGATGGCGATCAGCGAATCGGACACCGCGAAACACACCGCCCCCACCGCCGTCCAGATCGTCGGCAGCTGCGCCACCAGCGCGGCGCACACCATCGCGGTCAGCACGAGGATGTAGGCCATCACCGGAAGCTTCAGCTTGTCCAGGTGCGGCCAGAACCACGCCAGCAGCGCGATGGTGGCCAGGCACATGGCCACCACGGCGGCGATGCGCGGCTTCGACGGGCGCCTCGCCGCCAGGGGCACGAGCGCGCCCAGGAAGCACAAGTGCGCCAACAGGAATGCGGCCAGGCCCACGACGAAGGACGGCTCCCACCACGGGATCGCCAGCGCCCAGTCGCCGATGGCCGACAGCAGCAGCGCCGGCATCAGCCACCGCCGCTCGCGGACGACGGCGTGGCCGACCGCGGCGGCGGTCAGCAACAACGCCATCGACGCCTTGAACAGCGGCTGGAGCACCCAGTGCCCGGTCAGCTCGGTTCCCGGCGGCGAACCCAACGCCAACACCGTCAGGTAGACGCCATAGCCGAGGGCAGCCCAGCCGGCCACCACCCAGCCGCCGAACACCAGACGCGGTGCGTACGGTACGTCCATGCCAAGCTTGGATAACACAGCCGACGAAAAGCCCGCGATCGACCCCATCCTGCAGAAGGTACTGGATGCGGTTCCCTTCCGGCTATCCACCGACGACGGTGTTGATGCCGCGCGTCAGCGGTTCCGCGACCTGCCCCGCCGGCCACTGCATCCGGAGTTGCGCGTCGAAGACCGCACCATCCAGGGTCCGGCGGGGCCGATCGGCATTCGGATCTATTGGCCGCCAATCGATTTGGGCGCAAGCACGGGGAGTACCGCGCCGCCGGTGGTGCTGTATTTCCACGGCGGTGGCTTCGTCGTGGGTGACCTCGACAGCTACGACGGCACGGCCCGCCAGCACGCGGTGGGCGCCGACGCGATCGTGGTGTCCGTCGACTATCGGTTGGCACCCGAGCATCCATACCCCGCGGCTATCGAAGATGCTTGGGCCGCAACGCTTTGGGTCGCCGAGCACGCCGGCGAGTTGGGCGGTAATCCGAATCGGTTGGCCCTGGCCGGGGATTCAGCCGGCGGAACCATCACGGCCGTAACGGCACAGCGGGCGCGTGATAGCGGCGCGCCGCTCATCGCGTTCCAGCTGCTGTGGTATCCCTCCACGATGTGGGATGCCTCGCTGCCGTCCTTCACCGAGAACGCCGCCGCGCCGATCCTGGATGTCAAGGCCGTCGCCGAGTTCTCGCGTTGGTACGCGGGCGAAGTCGACTTGTCCGTCCCGCCGCCGGGCATGGCGCCGGGACGCGCCGCAGACGTGTCCAACCTGCCGCCCGCCTACATCGCCGTCGCGGGTCACGACCCGCTGCGCGACGACGGCATTCGGTACGGCGAACGGCTGGCCGGAGCGGGCGTTTTGGTCGAGGTGCACAACGCCGAGACCCTGGTGCACGGCTACCTCGGTTACGGCGGTGTGGTGCCCGCCGCCACCGCCGCGATGGAGCGCGGGTTGAGGGCCCTGCGAACCGGGCTGCGCGGGTGAATGCGGGGCGTACGGTGAATCCATGACGGAGCCCACCTTCGCCCGACCCGGCATCGATCCGGCGTTCAAGGCGTTGCTCGACGCCTTCCCGATGACCTTCAGCGCAGCCGACGGCGTGGAGGTCGCACGCTCGCGCCTGCGGCTGCTCCAGGTCCCTTCCGAAATGCTGCCGGACCTGCGCATTGAGGACCGCACGATCGGTCACGGGGAGCTCACCGACATTCCCGTGCGCATCTACTGGCCGCCCCTGGAGCCGGAGGAGGCGTTGCCCGTCGTCGTCTTCTACCACGGCGGCGGCTTCTGCCTCGGCGGACTGGACACCCACGACCCCCTCGCCCGCGCGCACGCCGTCGGGGCCGAGGCCATCGTGGTGTCCGTCGACTACCGGCTGGCGCCCGAGCATCCGTTCCCGGCCGGGGTCAACGACTCCTGGGCGGCGTTGCAGTGGGTCGCCGAGCACGCCGCCGAGCTGGGCGGTGACCCCAGCCGCATCGCCGTCGCCGGCGACTCGGCCGGCGGCAACCTGGCCGCCGTGATGGCGCATCTGGCCAGCCAGAACGACGGACCCGAGCTCAGCTTCCAGCTGTTGTGGTACCCGGTCGTCACCGCGGACCTGTCGCTGCCGTCGTACACCGAAAACGCCAACGCGCCCATCCTGGACCGCGACGTGATCGACGCCTTCCTGTCCTGGTATCTGCCCGACCACGACATCAGCGACCCGACGGCGCTGCCCGTCACCCTTGCCCCGGCGAACGCGACGGACCTGTCCGGGTTGCCGCCCGCCTACATCGGGACCGCCGAACACGATCCGCTGCGCGACGACGGGGCGCGCTACGCCGAGCTGCTGGACAGCGCCGGCGTGGCCGCGGAATTGAGCAACGAGCCGAACCTGGTGCACGGGTACGCCAGCTTCGCTCTGGTGATTCCCGCGGCCGGCGATGCCACCGACCGCGGGCTGGCCGCACTCAAGAAGGCACTACACCCCTAGGCGGACACCGATGAGCAGCACTCCCGACTACCACACGCTGATCGTCGGCGCCGGCTTCTCCGGAATCGGCGCCGCCATCAAGCTCGACAACGCAGGGCTGTCGAACTATCTCGTCGTCGAGGCGGGCGACGGGGTCGGCGGGACGTGGCACTGGAACACCTATCCCGGTATCGCCGTGGACATTCCGTCGTTCTCCTACCAGTTCTCCTTCGAGCAGAGCCCGGACTGGTCGCGCACCTACGCGCGGGGGCGCGAGCTCAAGGCGTACGCCGAACACTGCGTCGACAAATACGGGCTCCGATCGCGAATCCGGTTGAACACCAAGGTACAAGCCGCCGAGTTCGACGACGAGCAGTGCCTGTGGCGGGTGCAGACCGATCCCGGCGGCACGGTGACCGCCCGATTCCTGATCAGCGCCTGCGGCGTGCTCACCGTGCCCAACCTGCCCGACATCGACGGCGTTGACAGCTTCGGCGGCATCACGATGCACACCGCACGCTGGGATCACGACCAGGACCTGAGCGGCAAGCGCGTCGCGATCATCGGCACCGGGGCCTCGGCCGTTCAGGTGATTCCCGAAATCGCGCCGATTGTCAAGCAGCTCACCGTTTTTCAGCGCACCCCGATTTGGTGCTTCCCCAAGCTGGACGTCGCGTTGCCCGCGCCGGCCCGTTGGGCGATGCGGATCCCCGGCGGCAAAGTCGTGCAGCGGTTACTCAGCCAGGCCTTCGTCGAAGTCACCTTCCCGATCTCCGCGCACTACTTCACCGTCATCCCGCTGGCCAAGAGGATGGAGTCGGCGGGGCTGGCGTATCTGCGCAAACAGGTTCACGACCCGACGGTGCGCGATCAGCTCACCCCGCGCTACGCGGTCGGCTGCAAGCGCCCCGGTTTCCACAACGAGTACCTGGCCACGTTCAACCGGGACAACGTGCGGCTGGTCACCGAGCCGATCGACAAGATCACACCGGCGGCCGTGGCCACCACCGACGGCGAGAACCACGACGTCGACGTGCTGATCCTGGCCACCGGCTTCAAAGTGATGGACC
The DNA here is from genome assembly GCF_001666835.1 of Mycobacterium sp. E3251. Taxonomy (GTDB): domain Bacteria; phylum Actinomycetota; class Actinomycetes; order Mycobacteriales; family Mycobacteriaceae; genus Mycobacterium. Next base: position 14,597 of record NZ_LZJF01000035.1, read on the forward strand.
CCGACGACGTCCCGACGTTCGCGGTCACCGGAAGCGGCGGCAAATCCCTGAGCCGGTTCTGGGACGAACACCGGCTGCAGGCCTACGAGGGAGTCAGCGTCCCCGATTTCCCCAACCTGTTCACGGTGTTCGGTCCGTACGGCTACGTCGGCTCTTCATACTTCGCGCTCATCGAGACGCAGACCCACCACATCGTGCGGTGCCTCAAACGGGCCGAGCGCGAGGGGGCGACGCGCGTCGAGGTCACCGAGGAAGCCAACGACCGGTACTTCGACGAGATGATGCGCCGACGGCACCGGCAGATCTTCTGGCAGGACAGCTGCCGGCTGGCCAACAGCTACTACTTCGACAAGAACGGCGACGTGCCGCTGCGCCCCACCACCACGGTCGAGGCCTATTGGCGCAGCAGGCGATTCGACCTGGACGACTACCGGTTCACGAAGGCCGGCGTCCCCTAGACGGCGCGCTTGAGGTCGTCGACCTTGTTCAGCTGCTCCCACGGCAGCTCGATGTCGGTGCGGCCGAAGTGGCCGTACGCGGCGGTCTGCGCGTAGATCGGGCGCAGCAGGTCCAGGTCGCGGATGATGGCGCCGGGCCGCAGGTCGAACACCTCCGGGACGATCTTCTCGATTTTGACCGGGTCGACCGTGGCGGTGCCGAAGGTCTCGACGAACAGGCCGACGGGGGCGGCTTTGCCGATGGCGTAGGCCACCTGCACCTCGACCCGCTCCGCCAGGCCGGCGGCGACGATGTTCTTGGCCACCCAACGCATCGCGTAGGCCGCCGAGCGGTCCACCTTGGACGGATCCTTGCCGGAGAAGGCACCGCCACCGTGGCGGGCCCACCCGCCGTACGTGTCGACGATGATCTTGCGGCCGGTCAGCCCCGCGTCGCCCATCGGGCCACCCAGGACGAACTTGCCGGTCGGATTGAAAAGCAACCGCGTCGACGAGGTGTCCAGCGTGTCGTGAGCCAGGTCGTCGAGGACGGTGTTGACCACCTTTTCCCGCAGGTCGGGGGTCAGGGTGCGCTCGAGGTCGATGTCGGCCGCGTGCTGGGTGGAGATGACCACGGTGTCGAGCCGGACCGGGACGTTGTCTTCGTATTCGATGGTGACCTGCGTCTTGCCGTCCGGGCGAAGGTAGGGCAGCACGCCGTTCTTGCGCACCTCGGTCAGCCGCCGGGACAGGCGGTGCGCCAGCGCGATGGGCAGCGGCATCAACTCGGGGGTGTCGGCGATCGCGTAGCCGAACATCAGGCCCTGGTCACCGGCGCCCTGGGCGTCCAGCGGGTCCCGCTCACCCTCGACCCGGGCCTCGTACGCGGTGTCGACGCCCTGGGCGATGTCGGGCGACTGCGCGCCGATGCCGATGTTCACCCCGCAGGACGCCCCGTCGAAACCCTTGTCCGACGAGTCGTAGCCGATCTCGAGGATGCGCTCGCGGACCGTGTTGGTGATGTCGGCGAATGCCTCCTTCGCCGTCGTCGTCACCTCGCCGACGACGTGCACCTGGCCGGTGGTCACCAGCGTCTCGACCGCGACACGTGAGCGGGGGTCCTGCGCCAGCAGGGCGTCGAGGACCGAGTCGCTGATCGCGTCACAGATCTTGTCGGGATGTCCCTCAGTCACCGACTCACTGGTAAACAGGCGACCATTTTCGCTCACAATCTCAATCCTTCCGAATAATTAGTTAACCGAATTATATGGGCGGGCGTCGTCCGGCCAGCACCTGGCCCGGCGCCACAGGAGAACCGAACCGTATTACCCGCCGCCGTGCAGAAACGTGGCGATCGCATCCACGATACGACTGGCCATCAACGTCTTGGAGCCGTGCTGCAGCGCCGACTCGGTGCCATCGGAGGCGAGCAACCACCCGTCGTTGCTGTCCACCTCGAACGCCCTGCCGTCGCCCACCGCGTTGACCACCAACAGGTCGCAGCCCTTGCGGCGCAGCTTGGCACGGGCGTGGAACAGCACATCCCCGTTGGCATCGCCCGTCTCCGCGGCGAACCCGACGATGGCCCGCATGTTGGGCAGCTCGCCGTTGGCGCGCGCCCGCACCGCGCCGGCCAGCACGTCGTCGTTGCGCACCAGCTCGATCGCCGGTGGCCCCTCGTCACCCTTTTTGATCTTGGCGGCGGAAACCTGCGCGGGCCGGAAGTCGGCGACCGCCGCCGCCATCACCAGCACGTCGGCCGCGGGGGCGTGCTTGGCCACGGCGTCGCCGAGCTGCTCCGCCGAGCTGACGTGAACCACCTCGACGCCCGCGGGGTCGATCAGTCCCGCCGTGTGCCCGGCGATCAGCGTGACTTCGGCGCCGCGCTGGGCGGCGACGCGGGCCACCGCGTAGCCCTGCTTGCCCGAGCTGCGGTTGCCGATGAAGCGCACCGGGTCGATCGGTTCGCGGGTGCCACCGGCGGTCACCAGCACCTTGCAGCCGGCGAGGTCGTAGGGAAGCGCGTCGTGGCGTTCCAGCAGCAGCTGGGCCAGCGTGGTGATCTCCTCCGCTTCGGGCAGCCGCCCTGACCCGCTGTCGGCGCCGGTGAGCCGGCCGAACGCGGGTTCCAGCACCACCGCGCCGCGGCGCCGCAGCGTCGCCACGTTGTCGACGGTGGCCGGGTGCAACCACATCTCGGTGTGCATCGCCGGCGCGAACAGCACCGGGCACCTCGCCGTCAGCAGGGTTGCGGTCAGCAGGTCGTCGGCGCGGCCGTGCACCGCGCGGGCCAGCAGGTCCGCGGTCGCGGGCGCCACCAGGACCAGATCGGCCTTCTGGCCGAGCTGGACGTGCGGCACCTCCGGGACGTTTTCGAAAACCCCGGTGTGCACCGGTTGGCCGGAGAGCGCCTCGAAGGTGGCCGCCCCGACGAACCGCAAGGCGGATTCGGTGGGGATGACCCGGACCAGGTGGCCGGCCTCGGAGAGCTGACGAACGACCGTGCACGCCTTGTAGGCGGCGATGCCTCCGGAGACCCCGACGACGACTTTTTTCGCGACCCGATCGCGGTTGTCCACAGCGCGCCGGGCCTGTTACTCGCCCTCGGTGTGCTCGAGCAGGTCGGCGTGGATTTCGCGCAGGGCGATCGACAGCGGCTTCTCCTGAAGCCCCGGCTCGACCAGCGGCCCAACGTATTCGAGGATGCCCTCGCCGAGCTGGTTGTAGTAATCGTTGATCTGGCGGGCCCGCTTGGCGGCGTAGATCACCAGGGCGTACTTGCTCGACACGCGGTCCAGCAGCTCGTCGATGGGCGGGTTGGTGATGCCCAGCGGGGTGTCGTAGGCGCCCTGCACTCCCGCAGAGGGGTCGAACCGATCGGGGACGGCGGCCAACGCGGCGTCGGACTGCGGAATGGTCACTTAGGTCAATCTCCTCAAAGTACGAAGGCGGTCAGAGCCCCGAAACGGCTTAACTACCGCTGGCAATTCGATGCTCAATCTCGATTGGATCTGTTCTGACTGGTCTGGCCAGGCGCATCATGCCGAGCCGGCGCAGTTTCCACCAGCAAGGATACCAATTCGGCGCACGCGGACTCCAATTGACGGTTGACCACGACCTCGTCGAAGTCGTCCTGGGCCGCCATTTCGATGCGGGCGGTCTCGAGGCGACGCCGCATGGCCTCCGGGGTTTCGGTGCCCCGGCCGACGAGCCTGGACTTCAGGTCCTCCCAGCTGGGTGGGGCCAGAAAGACGGTAATGGCCTCGGGCATCGCCTTTTTCACCGCCCTGGCGCCGGCCAGGTCAACCTCGATGAGTACCGGGATCCCGGCGGCGGTGGCGGTGCGCACCGGCTCGGCCAGGGTGCCCGAACGGTGCAGTCCGCCGTGGATGTCGGCCCACTCCAGCAGCGCGCCGTCGTCGATGAGCTGCTGGAAGCGGGCGGGACTGACGAAGTGGTAGTCGACGCCGTCGACCTCGCCCGGCCGCGGCGCCCGCGTCGTGGCCGAGACGCTGAAATGCAGGTCCGGTATCCGCTCGCGCAGGCACCGGACCACTGTCGACTTGCCGACCGCGGAGGGACCGGACGTCGAGCACGGGACGCGTCCCACACCACCTGGCAAGGGACGCGTGGTCGTGCTGTCC
>NZ_LZJF01000036.1 GCF_001666835.1 Mycobacterium sp. E3251
GAGGCTTACAGCCGACCCTCGCGTCGCAGCAGGTCCTGGGCGGACAAGCCGCCGCCCCGCCGGCGCCGGCGCGGCCCCCCGCCCCGGGGCCGACCACACCGCCAGTACCACCGTCCGGCGGGGAAACCCGGGCGATCCCGTTGCCCCCCAACCGTTCTGACGACAAGGACGACACCGTCGAACCCACCACCGCCTTCCCGCGGCCGGAGGGAAACGAGTCCGACGCGGCCACGGAAAAGATCAACGCCCGCGGTGAAAACGGCGACCCGCGCCAGCGCCGGCGTTCGGGCGGCGGCTTGTCCGCCCAGGACCTGCTGCGACGCGAGGGTCGGCTGTAAGCCTCAGTCGGCCTTTGCGGGTTCGTCTGGCTCGGCCTCCAGGAGGCTGCCCTCGTCGGCCTCCTCGGTCTGCTTCTCGGCTTCGGCGGCCGGATCCGCGGCGAGGAGCACCTGCATCGCGTTGTTGAGGAACGCGACCGTCGGCACGGCCAGCAGCGCGCCGACGATCCCGGCGAGCACGCCGCCTGCGGAGATGGCCAACACCACCCCGAGCGGGTGAATCGAGACGGCGCGGCCCATCACCAGCGGCTGCAGCACGTGGGCCTCGAGCTGGTTCACCGCGATCAGCAAACCCAGGGTAATCAGCGCGTACACAATGCCTTTGGCCAGCAGGGCGACCACCACGGCCAGCAGACCCGAGATCAGCGCACCGACGAGCGGGATGAAGGCTCCCAGGAACACCAAGGAGGCCAGCGGCAGCGCCAGCGGGATGCCCATGATCGCCAGGCCCGCCCCGACCCCGGCCGCGTCGGTCAGGGCCACCAGGAAGGTGGCCCGCACATACCCGGTCAGCGATCCGTAGCCGGCGCGGCCCGCCTCGCTCACCCGGTCGCGGACGTCGACCGGGAAGATCTTGACCACGTAGGCCCAGATGTTGCGTCCGCCGTAGAGAAAGAAGATCAACGTGAACAGCACCAACACCGCCGCGGTGACCAGTTCGGTGATGGTGGCCGCGGTCGACAGGGCGCCGCTTTCCAGCTTCGCCTGATTGTTGCGCAACGCCTCGATCGCGGCGTTGCCCGCGTTGTCGATCTGTTCGCTGCGCAGGTGCGCGGGCCCGTGGATCAGCCAGCGCCGGGTGGACTCGATGCTGCGGGTCACCTGTTCGGTCAGGCCGGGCACACCGTCGATGAACTGGAGGACGACGAACGCCAGGATGCCGCCCAGGATCGCGAACCCGCCCAGCAACACCATCGCCACCGCGCCACCGCGGGGCAGGCCCCGCCGGTCCAGCCAGTCCACCACCGGCAGCAGCAGCGCACTGACCAGCAACGCCACCAGTACCGGCACGACGATGATTTCGAGCTTCTTCACCACCCACAGCAGGGCGACCACCGCGGCGAGGATGACCAGCAAACGCCAGGCCCAGGCTGCGGTCTTGCGGACAAGGGGTTCGACCGAAGCGTCGTCGGTGTTTGCCGGCATTGGGTGAGCCTATCCGGCGGGGGGCACCCCCAAACGTCCGCGCGGCCGCGGGCCCCGACCACCCCGGCACGATCCGGTTACGACCCCGACACGGTCGGCGGCGCGCGACGATCCCCGCGCCACCTGCACCGTTACCCTAAATCACGTGTCGCACGACGCACCCGCCCGCAATCTCGACTTCCCGCGCGAAGAGGCCCCGCGCGGGAAGTACTGGTGGCTGCGGTGGGTGATCCTCGGGATCGTCGCCATCGTGCTTGCCGTGGAGGTCGCCCTGGGCTGGCATCAGCTGGCCAAGGCCTGGATGAGCCTGTACGAGGCGAACTGGTGGTGGCTGCTGGCGTCGGTGGTGGCGTCGGCCGCGTCGATGCACAGCTTCGCGCAAATCCAGCGCACGTTGCTGCGGTCGGCCGGCGTGCACGTCAAACAATTGCGATCCGAGGCCGCCATCTATGCCGCCAACTCGCTGAGCACCACGCTGCCCGGCGGGCCGGTGCTGTCCGCGACGTTTTTGCTTCGGCAGCAACGGCTTTGGGGTGCTTCGACGGTGGTGGCGTCGTGGCAGCTGGTGATGGGTGGCGTCCTGCAGGCCGTCGGGTTGGCGCTGCTGGGGCTGGGCGGTGCGTTCTTCCTCGGCGCGAAGAACAACCCGTTCTCGTTGCTGTTCACCCTCGGCGGCTTCGTCGCGTTGCTGATTCTCGCCCAGGCCGTCGCGTCGCGGCCGGAGCTGATCGACGGCATCGGCTGCCGGGTGTTGTCCTGGGTCAACTCCGTGCGCGGCCGGCCCGCCGACACCGGCCTGGACCGATGGCGCCAGACCCTGATGCAGCTGGAATCGGTGAGCCTGGGCCGGCGCGACATGGGGGTGGCGTTCGGTTGGTCGATGTTCAACTGGGTCGCCGACGTGGCCTGCCTCGGCTTCGCGGCGTACGCCGCCGGCGACCATGCGTCGGTCGCCGGGCTGACGGTGGCCTACGCGGCCGCCCGCGCCGTCGGCACGATACCGCTGATGCCGGGCGGGTTGTTGGTGGTGGAGGCGGTGCTGGTGCCCGGGCTGGTGTCCAGCGGCATGTCGCTGCCGAATGCGATCTCGGCCATGCTGATCTACCGCCTGATCAGCTGGCTGCTCATGTCCGCCATCGGCTGGGTGGTGTTCTTCTTCGTGTTCCGCACGGAAAACGTCGCCGTCCCGGACGACGAGGAGCCCGCACCGGAACCCGAACCGACGGCGCACCAGGGCCAGCCCGTCAATGATCCGACCGAGACCGCGCTGCAGGGCCCGTTACCGCCCGATCGCAGCCCGGATAACGAGAACTAGCCGGCGGTGTTGCCGCGCGGCGGGCCCGACAGCGGGTTGGCCGGCGCTGGTGCGACGGGGCCGGTGGCCGCGGGCGGGGCGGCCGGCGTGCCGGCCAGCGGCGACGCCCCCGCGGCATTGCCCGGCAGCGCGGGCAGCCCACCGGCGGCTCCCTGCGCCTGCTGCATCATGCCCATCGCCTGGGTGGGCGAGATCGGCAACTTGCATTGCAGCGACAGGTTCGTCAGGGGCTGGGCGATCGACGTCATGTCGCCGGCCACCTTGGGGTTGGCCTCGAAGTAGGACTTCAGCCCGGTCATCGACTGCGGGCCCGCCTGCTGCTGCAGCATCGAGGTCATCGTCTGGTTGGTCTCCGGATGCGAGTCCAGGTAGTCGCCCATCGACTTGGAGACCGAACCGATCGTCCGGGCGACCTCGCTGGCCGAGCACGGGTCGGTAGCGCCGGTCGCAGCCGGCCCCGCCAGGACCGCGAGGGCGGCGCACGGCACGGTGGCGGCGATCAGCCCGGCGAAGATTCTGCGGCGCCCGGTCGCGGTGCCTCTCGTCATGGAAACTCCTTAGTGTTTGCGACGTCGCACGCAGCACCGACGCCTCGCAAACGGCTGCAATAGACGGCCTCTTCGATAGCGGAGCTCCCCAGGGCCCCCGGGCCATCCGACATCCTGCCATCGCCGGCGGCACCCCTGCCAGCCCGAGCGAGGCCCTGTGAGGAAAATCCCGCCCGGTCACCGGCTCACAACGACTTGGCAGCGTCTTGGCAACAACGCCGTCGCTGCAGCTCAGGAACTAGAAAGCTCACATCATCCACAGGTCGCTGCGGTATTCTCGCCAGCACGCGTTACGCGCTACACGGGGAGTGACGAAATCCAGCAGTTAATGATGCGTCTCAGCCGCAGCCTGCGTAAGTACCGCTGGTTGGTCTTCACAGGCTGGTTGCTGGCTTTGGTTCCGGCGATCTATCTGGCCTTGACGCAGTCGGGGAATCTGACCGGCGGCGGCTTCGAGGTGGCCGGATCGCAGTCGCTGCTCGTCCACGACCAGCTCGAGGAGCTGTACCACGACCAGGGGTCGTCCTCGCTGGCACTGGTGGCGGCCCCGCGCCCGGACGCCAGCTACTCGGACATCAACGACGCGGTCGCGCTGTTGCGGCGCACCGCCGCCGAGGTTCCCGGCGTCTCGGAGGTGCCCAACCCCACCCAGCGGCCACCGCAACCCGACCGCCCGTATGTGCTTTCGCTGCGGCTGGACTCCCGCAACACCAGCGACGTCGCCAAACAGCTGCGCAAGAAGGTCGGCGTCAACGGGGATCAGCCCGGCCAGACCGCGGACGGGCGGGTGCGGCTGTACGTGATCGGCCAGGGCGCGCTCAGTGCCGCCGCAGCGCAGAACACCAAGCACGACATCGCCGCCGCCGAGCGCTGGAACTTGCCCGTGATCCTCATCGTCCTGCTCGCGGTGTTCGGTTCGCTGGCGGCCGCGGCGATTCCGCTTGCCCTCGGTGTCTGCACGGTCGTGGTCACCATGGGCCTGGTCTACCTGCTCTCGGCCTACACGACCATGTCGGTGTTCGTCACCTCGACGGTCTCGATGTTCGGGATCGCCCTCGCCGTCGACTATTCGTTGTTCATCTTGATGCGCTTCCGCGAGGAGCTGCGGTCCGGCCGCGAGCCGCGGGAGGCCGTCGACGCTGCGATGGCCACCTCGGGGCTGGCCGTGGTGCTGTCCGGAATGACCGTCGTCGCCTCGCTCACCGGGATCTACGTGATCAACACCCCGGCGCTGAAATCGATGGCCACGGGCGCGATTCTGGCGGTCGCGGTCGCGATGCTGACCTCGACCACGCTGACCCCGGCGGCGCTGGCGACGTTCGGCCGCTCGGCCGCCAAGCGGTCGGCGTTCCTGCATTGGTCGCGCGGGCCGGAGGGTGGCCAATCCCGGTTCTGGAACCGCTGGATCGGCTGGGTGATGCGCCGGCCGTGGATCTCGGCGCTGGCCGCCTCGCTGGTCCTGCTCGTCATGGCGGCACCGGCCTCATCGATGGTGCTGGGCAACAGCCTGCTGCGCCAGTTCGACTCCTCGCACGAAATCCGCGCCGGGGTGGGCGCGGCGGCCCAGGCCCTCGGCCCCGGCGCGCTCGGCCCGATCCGGGTGCTGGTCACCTTCCCGGACGGCGGCGCCGCCTCACCCGAACACAGCCAGACCATCGGCGCGATCCGGCAGCGGATGGCGCAGGCCCCGAACATCGTCTCCGTGGCGCCGCCGCAATTCGCCGAGGACAACGGCAGCACCCTGCTGTCCGCGGTGTTGTCGGTCGACCCCGAGGACATGCGCGCCCGCGAGACCGTCGGCTGGATGCGCGCGCAGCTGCCCAAGGTGCCCGACCGGGGAACCGCGCGGGTGGACGTCGGGGGCCCGACCGCGCTGATCAAGGACTTCGACGACCAGGTGTCCAAGACCGAGCCGCTGGTGCTGGCCATCGTGGCGCTGATCGCGTTCGTGATGCTGCTGCTATCGGTCCACTCGGTGTTCCTGGCCCTCAAGGGCGTGCTGATGACCCTGCTGTCGGTGGCGGCCGCCTACGGCAGCCTGGTGATGGTGTTCCAGTGGGGCTGGCTGAAGGACCTCGGCTTCGCCCAGATCAGCTCGATCGACAGCACGGTCCCCCCGCTGGTGCTGGCGATGACCTTCGGCTTGTCGATGGACTACGAGATCTTCCTGCTGACCCGCATCAGGGAGCGCTTCCTGCATTCCGGGAACACCCGCGACGCCGTCGCGTACGGCGTGAGCACCAGCGCCCGCACCATCACCAGCGCGGCGCTGATCATGATCGCCGTCTTCATCGGCTTCGCGTTCGCCGGCATGCCGCTGGTGGCCGAGATCGGCGTGGCGTGCGCGGTGGCGATCGCCGTGGACGCGACCGTGGTGCGGCTGGTCCTGGTACCGGCGCTGATGGCGATGTTCGCCCAGTGGAACTGGTGGATCCCGCCGTGGCTGTCGCGCGTGCTGCCCTCGGTCGACTTCGACCGGCCGCTGCCGGAGGTCGATCTCGGCGACGTCGTGGTCATTCCCGACGACATCTCGGCGCTGACGGCGCCCAACGCCGACCTGCGGATGGTGCTCAAGTCGGCGGCCAAGCTCAAGCACCTCGCGCCCGACGCCATCTGCGTGACCGATCCGCTGGCGTTCACCGGCTGCGGGCGCAGCGGCAAGGAGAGGCAGGGTGCGCTGCTGCAGGGGCCGGACCAGGATCGCGGTCGCGATCCCGGCCAAATTCCCCACCAGGTCAACATCGACGACGAGAAGGCGGGCGTCGTGGTGGGCGCCGCCGTCCGCAGGACCGGCAGCAACGGCCACACCAACGGCGCCGCCGGGGCCAAGAAGCGGGTCGGCGGCCTGACGTCACGCAACGGCATCGCCAAGGCGATCGTGGGGTCGGACCGGCCCGTCCACCCGGTCACGTTGTGGCGGGGGCGGCTTTCGGTCGCCATCGACGCGTTGGAGAGCGAGACCGACACCGCGGACCGGCCCGTGTACGAGCGTCGCAGCCCGGTGGAAACCACCCACGTTCAGCTGCCCACCGGCGACCGGCTGCTGGTCCCGACCGGCGCCGAGACGCTGCGCCTGAAGGGCTACCTCATCATGTGCCGTAACAGTCGCCGCGATTACGCCGACTTTGCCGATATGGTTGAAACGTTGGAGCCCGAGACCGCCGCTGTGGTGCTGGCCGGCATGGACAGGTACTACTGTTGTCAGTCGCCCAGGCGGGAATGGATCGCCACCCAGTTGGTCCGTCGACTCGCTGATCCGGATCCCTGTGATTTGAACGACGAGCAGGGGTCCTCCGAGGGCGACGCCCACCCGGACTGGGAGGAGATCAGGCAGCGCTGCCTGTCGGTGGCCGTAGCGATGCTGGAGGAGGCGAGGTGACGTTGGCACCTGACCGACGCTCCACACTGCCGTCCCAGCGGCCGGCTACCGATCCGCGCACCGGTCCCGGCGGTGAATCCCGCAGTGCACCCCTTCAAGACTCCGACCAGCCGGTGGAGTTCTGGCCGACGTCCGCGATTCGCGCCGCGCTGCAAGGCGGTGACATCGCCACCTGGAAGCGCATCGCCGCGGCGTTGAAGCGCGATCCGTATGGGCGGACCGCCCGCCAGGTCGAAGAGGTGCTCGAAGGCACCCGTCCCTACGGCATCTCCAAAGCGCTGTGGGAGGTGCTGGAACGCGCCCGCACCCACCTGGAGGCCAACGAACGGGCCGAGGTGGCCCGCCACGTGCGGCTGCTCATCGACCGCTCGGGCCTGGCCGAGCAGGAATTCGCGTCCCGCATCGGGGTGACCGCCGAAGAACTCGTCGCCTACCTGGACGGCAGCACCAGCCCGTCGGCCGCGCTGATGATCCGGATGCGCCGATTGTCGGATCGGTTCGTCAAGGTGAAGTCGACGCGCGCGGCCGAGTCCAACTGATCACCTGATCGGCAGCACGTCCGATACCAGCCATGCGCCGCCGCGCTTGGTCAGCGCCACCCGCAGCGCGGGCGCCGAGCGGCTGGCGGGCTGGCCGGGCGCGTTCTGGGTGACCCGCAGGATCACCGCCACGCTGGCCGCCGACGGCCCGAGGGCCTCGACGCCGGCCGCCAGCGTCGCGGCCTGAGCGGTGACGTTGTGCTGGGCGAGCTCGGCGCTGGTCTTCGTGTACTGCTCCTTGAACGCGGCGGCGTGGTCGGGGACGATCAGCGCCGTGGCGCGGTCGATGGAGCTGTCCGGGGCGCCCGGGGTGAACGACGCCATCGCCTCCGCCATGCCCGTGGCGACCCGAACCACGTCGCGGGAGTCGTCCTTGAACTCGCGGTCCGAGCGCGTCCAGTGCGTGTATCCGGTGACCACCGCGGCCACCAGCGCTGCCGTGCAGAGCAAGACGACGGCCAATCGCAGGCCCGGTGCGTCGTCATCGGTACCGACGCTGACCGAATCACGGCGCAGCAGCCAGAAATTGACCCCGACACCCTCGACGATCAGCAGCACCAGCACCGAGCACGCCGAAACCCACCACAGCGGCCAGCCGAGGATCAGGCCGATCGCCAGCAACCCCGCGATCGCGGCCAGCGGGGCCAGGATGTCGAACGCGAGCAGGCGCCACAGGTTTCTCATCGGATCGATTCCAGTCCCGAGATCATCAGCTTGCCGTCCACGTTGACGACGTCGAGCCGCAGGTTCCAGTGCACCGTCTGCGGTTTGGCGCCGGCGTTCTCGCTGACCGACGTCGCGACCAGCATGACCGAATCCAGGCGGCTCGCGAAGGGCGGCAGCTTGGTGGTCACCACCGGGCGGGAAACGCCGGGCTGGGTGTCCAGGTCGTGACGCACGGCCTCGACCGCCACCGCGTCGATGCGCCCGGCGCTCTTGGACTGCAGCTTCTCCACCACCTGCTTATAGGGCTGCATGGCAGCGTCGAAGTCGGTGTTGAGTTCGCCGACCGTGCCGTCGTGCAGCCGTTGCAGGCTGGCGTCGATGTTGCCGCTGTTCATGTTGATCAGCACGCCCGTCCAGTCGGCGGCGGTCTGCATGACGCGGGTGAGGTAGCGGCGCTCGGCCGTGTCGTCGCGATGCCCGGACCAGAGGAAGAACCCGAACACGATCGCGGCCACCGACAGCACGCCGAGGACGGCCGACGCGATGCCGTACGGGGAGAACATCGGGCCGCCGGCGCCCTCCGATTCGTCGTCAAGGTCTTCGTCGGGGTCGGCGAGGTCTGCCTCTTCCGTTTCCTGGGTTGCTGGCTCGGTGCGCTCGCCGTCGGACATGGCCCGATCGTCGCACCCGACAAAGATGGAAGGATGGCGGGGTGACAGTAGAGGCCATTCGCTCGGGGATCGACCTGAGCCATGTCGACGCCAACACCCGCCCCCAGGACGACCTGTTCGGTCACGTCAACGGCCGCTGGCTGGCCGAATACGAGATCCCGGCGGACCGGGCGACCGACGGCGCGTTCCGCCACCTTTACGACCGCGCCGAGGAACAGGTGCGCGACCTGATCATCGAGGCCAGCGAGACCGGCGCGGCCCCGGGCACCGATCAGCAGCGCATCGGCGACCTCTACGCCAGCTTCCTCGACGAGGAAGCCATCGAGCGTCGCGGGCTGCAACCGCTGCTCGACGAGCTGGCCACCATCGACGAGGCCGCCGACCCGGACGCGTTGGCCGCGGCGATTGGTGCGCTTCAGCGCACGGGAGTGGGCGGCGGCGTCGGGCTGTATATCGACACCGACGCCAAGAACTCGGCCCGGTACCTGGTGCACGTCACCCAGTCCGGCATCGGATTGCCCGACGAGTCCTACTTCCGCGAAGAGCGGCACGCCGAGGTGCTGGCGGCATATCCCGGTCACATCGCGCGGATGTTCGGCTTGGTGTACGGCGCGGCGCCGGACGGGCACGCCGACACCGCGGCCCGCATCGTGGCGCTGGAGGGCAAGCTGGCCGCCGCGCACTGGGATGTGGTCAAGCGACGGGACGCCGAGCTCAGTTACAACCTGCGCACCTTCGCTGATCTGCAGACCGAAGGGCGGGGCTTCGACTGGACCGGCTGGGTTGACGCGCTGGGCGCCACGCCGGAGGAATTCGCGGAAACCATTGTGCGGCAACCTGATTACCTCACCGCCTTCGCCGCCCTGTGGTCCAGCGCCGACCTGGCGGACTGGAAGGATTGGGCCCGTTGGCGGTTGATCCGTGCCCGTGCGTCCTGGTTGACCGACGAGCTGGTCGCCGCGGATTTCGACTTCTACGGCCGCCTGCTCACCGGCGCCGAGCAGATCCGGGAACGCTGGAAGCGGGCGGTGTCGCTGGTGGAACACCTGATGGGCGATGCCGTCGGAAAGCTCTATGTACAGCGGTATTTCCCGCCGGACGCCAAAGCCCGCATCGACGCGCTGGTGGAGAACCTGAAGTCGGCCTACCGGCTGTCCATCAACGAGCTGGACTGGATGACGCCGCAAACCCGGGAGCGTGCCCTGGCCAAGCTGGACAAGTTCGTCGCCAAGGTCGGCTACCCGGCGAAGTGGCGGGACTACTCCAAGGTGGTGATCGACCGCACCGACCTCTACGGCAACTTCCAGCGCGGCTACGCGGTCAACCACGACCGCGAACTCGCCAAGCTGGGCGGCCCGGTCGACAAGGACGAGTGGTTCATGACGCCCCAGACGGTCAACGCCTACTACAACCCGGGGATGAACGAAATCGTCTTTCCGGCAGCCATTCTGCAGCCGCCGTTCTTCGACGCCGAGGCCGACGACGCCGCCAACTACGGCGGGATCGGCTCGGTGATCGGGCACGAGATCGGGCACGGCTTCGACGACCAGGGCGCCAAGTACGACGGCGACGGCAACCTGGTGGACTGGTGGACCGACGCCGACCGCGCCGAATTCGGCGCTCGCACCAAGGCCCTGATCGAGCAGTACGAGGCGTACACGCCGCGCGGGCTGGACACCGGTCACCACGTCAACGGCGCCTTCACCGTCGGGGAGAACATCGGCGACCTGGGCGGCTTGTCAATCGCCCTGCTGGCCTATCAGCTGTCGCTGCAGGGCCAACCCGCGCCCGTCATCGACGGTCTCACCGGGGTGCAGCGGGTGTTCTACGGCTGGGCTCAGGTGTGGCGCACCAAATCCCGTCGGGCGGAAGCGATCCGGCGGTTGGCGACCGATCCGCACTCGCCGCCGGAGTTCCGCTGCAACGGCGTCATCCGCAATATGGACGCCTTTTACGAGGCGTTCGGAGTCGCCGAGGGCGACGCGTTGTTCCTCGAGCCGCAGCGGCGGGTCAGGATCTGGAACTAAGCGACCGCTTCGATGCGCGCCGGCACGTGCTTGTGCCACGGCGTGCCGGCGTAGGGGTCGCGCCACTCCGTCGAGGTGAGCGCGTTCGGGGCGACGCCCCGGACCACGGTATGCCCGTCGGCGTCGACGTAGTCGAGCCCAAACCCGTTGGGCAGGGCCGCATGTCCGGCCAGCATGGTCTCGGTGATCTCGACGGTGGCCTCGGCACTGCCGGCCGCGGTGCTGATGCGGGCGCGGCACCCGTCGACGAGTCCGAGCGCCTGGGCGTCCTCGACGCTCACGCGCAGCGCACCGTCCGCGTCGCGTTTGCGCCAGGAGGGGTCGCGGAAGATGTCGTTGGCGGTGTAGGCGCGGCGCTCGCCCACCGACAGCACGATCGGGAAATCCGGCGTGGTCAGGCGCGGCGGGGCCCCGGTCAGCGCCCGCAAATCGTCGAGCATCGCGGGGATTTCCAGCGCGATCTTGTGGTCGGCGTGGCTGATCAAAGCGAAGTCGTCCTCGTAGTTGTGGACGGTGAACGTCACCCCGGACGGGGTGTCGAGGATTGCGTCGAACAGCGCGTTGCCGTCGGCGTGACCGGCGCGGCGCACCGCCTCGGGATAGGTCAGCGCGGCCTTCTGGGCGAGCCCCCACAGCGCGGCCGCGCCGCGCAGGCCGTCCGGCAGCGTGGGCCCGAGCGTCTCGTAGAGGACATAGGGAAGCAGCTTGGCGACGGTCGGGTTGGTCGCGGTGGCGGTCAGGAAGGCTTCGGTGTAGGCCGCTCGCCCGCGCCGGGCGGCTTCGGACAGTGGCCGCAGATCCTTGTCGTCGACCACGCCCAGGGCGCGCACCAGCCGAGCCCAGATCTCCGGCTCGGGCAATGTCCCCGGCAGCGGTTCGAGTAACGGCCGGCGCAGCTGAAAAGCGTTGTGCGGGAACTCTAGATTGAAGAATGTGGCTTCCGGCTTCTCGAACTGGGACGCAGCGGGCAGCACGTAGTGCGCGAGCCGGGCGGTCTCGGTCATCGCGACGTCGATGACGACCATCAGTTCCAGCGCTTTGAAGGCCTCCCGGCAGGCGGCCGAGTTGGCCAGCGAATGCGCGGGATTGCTGCTCTCCACGATCATGGCCCGGAACCGGTCCGGGTGGTCGGTCAGGATCTCCTCGGGCACGACGTTGCTGGGCACCAATCCGGAGATGATGGGGGCGCCGGTCACCGGGGTGCGCCCGGAGAACTGGCCGAACAGCGGCCCGAAGGCCGAATGTAGATGCTGGCCACCCTTTTTCGCGAAGTTGCCGGTGAATATCCACAGCAGCTTGTTCAGGTACGAGCAGAGCGTGCTGTTGGGCGCCTGCTGCACGCCGAGATCCTCGAATACCGAGATGCTGTCCGCGGCGGCGATGCGCCGCGCCGCCGCGCGCAACAACTCCTCGTCCACCCCGCACCGTTGCGCGTAGTCGGCAACCGGCACCTCGCGCAGCTCGGCGCGGACGGCGTCGGCGCCGCGCACGTGTTCGGCCAGAAACGTTTCGTCACAGAGGTTTTCCTGGACCAGGACGGCCGCCAGCGCGGCCAGGCACCACGCGTCGGTGCCGGGTTGCACCCGTAGATGAAAGTCGGACATCTTGGCGGTGTCGGTGACGACCGGATCGATGACGATCATCGACCGGTCCGGGTCCTTGGCGATCTCGTTGAGCACCACCCGGGCGCGGGGAAAGCTCTGCGACATCCACGGGTTCTTCCCGACGAACACCGACACTTCGGCGTGCTCGAATTCGCCCCGCGTGTGACCGCCGTACAGCTGAGTGTCGATCCAGGCTTCACCGGTCTTCTCCTGCGCCAGGGCATTTGACCGGTATCGCGAGCCGAGGGCTTTGAGGAAGGCGCCGCTGTAGGCACCGCCCAGGTGATTGCCCTGCCCGCCACCGCCGTAGTAGAAGATCTTGTCTCCGCCGTAGGCGTCGCGGATGTGCTTGAACCCGTCGGCGATCTCGACAATCGCGGTGTCCCAGTCGATTTCCTCGAAAGTGCCGTCGGCGCGCCGGCGCAGCGGAGAGGTCAATCGGGCGCCGCTGTTTTGATAGTGGTCCAGCCGCAAGGCTTTGTTGCAGGTGTAACCCTGCGACGCCGGGTGGGCCTTGTCGCCCCGGATGCGGGCCAGCTTCCGATCTTCGACTTGGACGACGATGCCGCAGTTGCACTCGCAGAGGATGCACGCCGTGGGCTTCCATTCACCGGTCATCGCGGGAGGTCCTTTCCGTTCGCCTCGGCCGACAGCAGGTCACGTAGCTGGCGGTGCACGACGTCGAGGGGGCTCAGGTCGCGCCGCACCCGGGCCAGCACGATCGCGCCCTCCAGCGCGGTGGTGGCCAGCATCGCCAACTCGCCGGCCCGTGCGCGCGGTATGCCGTCGGCGACGAAGCGCTGCGCGATCAGGTCGGTCCAGCGGTCGAACACCGACGCCGCCCGTTCGACGACGGGCGCCATGCGCTCTTCCTCGCCGGCCTCCACGGAAACCGCGACCACGGGGCAGCCCGCGCGGAAGTCGCTGTCGAGCAACTGGCGGCGATACTTGTCGATGAGGGTGTCCATCAGCTGGGGGCCGTTTTCGGCTTCGGCGATGATCGCGGCGACGTGCTCGCCGGCGTAATCCACCGCCTCGCAGAGCAGTTGGGTCCGGCCGCCCGGGAAGTAGTGATAGGCCGATCCGCGCGGTGCGCGGCTGTGCTCGAGGACGTCCGAGATCGCGGTGGCGTGGGCCCCTCGCTCCCTGATCAACAACGCGGCCGAGATCACCATCCGCTCGCGTGGACTGCGCATCGCCGCTCCTTCGGGCCGCTTGGTTATGTATGTTGCTATACATAATACGCGGCGCGCAAGGGGTACCACGAGCAGACACAAGATCGCCCAGTCCGAGCCGGAATGGGCGATCTTGTGTCTTGTCGGTTAAGCCGTCAGTTGATCCAGTCGGCGGAGCCGTCGTTCTTCTTGTAATTGCCGCCGCTGGAGTTCTTCACGACGATGGGATCACCCGGGCCGAAGTTGTCGAAGAACCACTTGGCGTTGGTGGGGCTGATGTTGATGCAGCCGTGGCTGACGTCGCGCTTGCCCTGATCGTCGACCGACCACGGCGCGCTGTGCACATAGTCGCCGACGTTGTCGAAGCGGACCGCGTCCTCCACCGTCACCTTGTAGCCGTAGGTCGAGTTGACCGGGACCCCGTAGGTCGACGAATCCATCACCACCGACGCCTTCTTGTCCTGCACGTAGTAGGTGCCATTGGGCGTCTGGTGGTTGCCGGACGTCATGCCCATCGACATCGGGAAGGTCTTCTCCACGGTGCCGTTGCGGGTGATGGTCAGCTGATGGGTGGCGTCGTCAGCCGTGGCCACCAGCGTGTCGCCGGTCTGGAAGTTGGTGACGGTGCCCCCGGCGTCGACGGTCACCGCGGTGTGCGCGGGCCAGAAGCTCAGCGGACGCCAGCGCAGCTGGGTCGGGGTCATCCAGTAGAACTTGCCCGGCACCGGCGGCACGGACGAGACGTGGACCGCATCGATGGCCGCGCCGGCGTCGTCAACCGTTCCGGGGAAGTTGATGATGATCGGCTGGGCCACCCCGACCGTCGAGCCGGTTTTCGGGACGAACGTCGGCGGCCCGAACGGGGCCTTGCCGGTGAACGGGGTGGGGTTCTGCCCCGCGGCCGAGGCGGCCGCCGGCTGCGCCATCGGGGGCATCCAGGGCGGCGGTGCCGGGGCGTCGGGCGGAGGCGGCGGCGCGAACGGGTCGGGCGGCGGCGCGGGCGGCCCGGGTGGGCCCGCCACCACGCCCGGATCACCGGGGGCCGGGTCCGGGTCCGCAAGCGCCGGAGCGGCGCTCAGGACCAGTGCCAAACCCATGACAGAAGCCAATCCGGCTGCGTTCAGGGCGGCCCAAAGCCTCCCTCGCGTCCAGCCCGACATATGCATCCCTCCACGCTCGAGTACCTGACCCAGTGTGGCATAGGGCGCACTCCAGCTAACGCATTCCGGGTTGCCGGGTGCCGGGTTCCGGCCGCATTTGCGCCGTTGAGCTGGTCAGCTATGAATCGCGTGAGGTTGTCGGCGCAACGTCGAGCGCCTGGCGGTTTGCCGCCGCACCGACCAGCGCGGCAGCCATCAAACCGGCCGACGCGGCCAGCATCAGGACGACGCTGCGCTCGTACAGCAGGCCGCCGGCGAGCGCGCCCGCCATGATGCCCACCTGAAACGCCGTCACGTACAGCCCCGACGCCCCGTCGGGATCGTCGGCGCCACTGCGCATCGCGGCGGACTGCATCATCGGCGACACGGCGGTGGCCATCGCCCCCCAGAGCACGATCGCGGCCGTCCCGATCAAGGCCGCCGCCGCGGCGGGCTTGCCGCCCAGCGCCAGCGCGGTCAGCACGACGAGTGCGGCCGTCAGGCCGAACATGCAACCGATGATCGCCCCTTTGGGCCGGCGGTCGAGTGGCCGCGCCACCAGGCCGACGGCGAGCACCCCGGCGGCGCCGTAAGCGGCCAGCACCCACGCGAGGTTGGGCCCGCGCACGCCGACGACTTCGCGGATGATCTCGACGATGTAGGTGTACGAGACGAAATGACCGGTCACGCCGACCATGGTGATGATGCTGACGATGATCAGCCGGCGGTTGCGGTGGTGGCGGGCCCGGGGCCCCACGCACTCGAGCTGGTCCGCGGTCAGCACCATCTCCGGCAACATCACCCTGGCGGCCACCGTGACGATGGCGGCCGCCACGGTCACGCACACCACCGCCAGGCGCCAGCCCCACATCAGGCTCATCGCCGCGGTCAGCGGGCTTCCGACGACCAGCGCCAGGCTGGTCCCGATGTAGATCGACATCGTCGCGCGGCCGGCGTGGCTGGGCGGTACCAGCCGGGTCGCGATCGGCGCGATGACCGACCAGAGCAGGCCATGGGTGATCGCGCAGAGCACGCGACCGGCGGCCAGCACCGCGAAGGTGGGCGCCAGCGCGGAGATCACCTGGGAGACGGTCAGGCAGGTCAGGCTCAGGACCAGCACCCGGCGGCGCGGCAGGTGCGCGGTCCAGCGCACCAGCGGGATCGTGGTCAGGGCCGCCACCAGGGCGTACCACGACAACAGGGTGCCCACCAGCACCAGGCTGACGTGCAGGTTGCGGGCGATCGCCGGCAGCGCGCCGACGGGCAGGATCTCGGCGGTGACATAGATGAACGCCGCCGCGGCCAGCACGACGAGCTGGGCGGCGATCCGTGGGGTCCACGTTCGCGCGGCAGCGGCAGCATTGGATTCGGCAGTCATGGCGTCGGTATCGGCCGGGCTACCCAGTTCCTGGGTTGTCGCGCCTAATGCGATCACACTGCCTTAGCGTACGGACCGCAACTACGGCTCCCCCCTTGTCAGGGCCGGAGCTCGGGTCTCAACTCGGTCACCAATCAGGAACGAACCAGGCGCGCGATGGCGGCGGAGGCTTCGGCGAGCTTGTGATCGGCGTCGTCGCCGCCCTCGGCCACGGCCCGGGTGACGCAGTGGTTGAGGTGCTCGTCAAGCAGGTTCAGCGCGACGGAACGCAGCGCGCTGTTCACCGCGCTGATCTGGGTGAGGACGTCGATGCAGTACTTGTCTTCCTCGATCATCCGGGCGATGCCCCGCACCTGACCCTCGATGCGCCGCAGCCGCTTGGCGTAGTTGTCCTTCTGCTGCGAATATCCGTGCTCGTTCGTCATCGCCCTGCCTCACCCTCTGCCGCTACGCGCCCGCCGGCGCCACGAACCCACTTTATACCCCGCCCGGGTATGACCCGCGGATTTGCCGTCCGTCCAGTTCACGCATACTTGCAGGATGGCCACCACACCCGATGCGACCGGAACCGCCGACATCAAACCGCGCAGTCGTGACGTAACCGACGGCCTGGAGAAGGCCGCCGCGCGCGGCATGTTGCGGGCGGTCGGCATGGGTGACGAGGACTTCGCCAAGCCGCAGATCGGGGTGGCGTCGTCATGGAACGAGATCACCCCGTGCAACCTCTCGCTGGACCGGCTCGCCAAGGCGGTCAAGGAAGGGGTGTTCGCGGCCGGCGGCTACCCGCTCGAGTTCGGGACGATCTCGGTTTCCGACGGCATCTCGATGGGCCACGAGGGGATGCACTTCTCGCTGGTGTCGCGCGAGGTGATCGCGGACAGCGTCGAGACCGTGATGCAGGCCGAGCGCCTCGACGGGTCGGTGCTGCTGGCCGGGTGCGACAAGTCGCTGCCCGGGATGCTGATGGCCGCCGCCCGGCTGGATCTGGCGGCGGTGTTCCTGTATGCGGGCTCGATCCTGCCCGGGCGAGCCAAGCTGTCCGACGGCACGGAACGCGAGGTCACCATCATCGACGCGTTCGAGGCCGTGGGCGCGTGCGCCCGCGGATTGATGTCCCGTGAGGACGTCGACGCCATCGAGCGCGCGATCTGTCCCAGCGAGGGTGCGTGCGGCGGCATGTACACCGCCAACACGATGGCCAGCGCCGCGGAGGCCCTCGGCATGTCGCTGCCCGGCAGCGCGGCCCCGCCGGCCACCGATTACCGCCGCGACGGGTTCGCCCGCCGCAGCGGCCAGGCCGTCGTGGAGTTGCTGCGCCGCGGCATCACCGCCCGCGACATCCTCACCAAGGAGGCGTTCGAGAACGCCATCGCGGTGGTGATGGCGTTCGGTGGGTCGACCAACGCCGTGCTGCACCTGCTGGCGATCGCACACGAGGCCGACGTCGAGTTGTCGCTCGACGACTTCAGCCGGATCGGTTCGAAGGTTCCGCACCTGGCCGACGTCAAACCGTTCGGCCGCCACGTCATGTCGCACGTCGACCAGATCGGCGGCGTTCCGGTGGCGATGAAGGCGCTGCTGGATGCGGGCCTGCTGCACGGCGATTGCCTGACCGTGACGGGCCGGACCGTTGCGGAGAACCTGGCCGCAATCGACCCGCCCGACCCGGACGGCAAGGTATTGCGGGCCCTGGACAATCCCATCCACCCGACCGGTGGCATCACGATCCTGCGTGGGTCGCTGGCGCCCGAGGGCGCGGTGGTCAAGTCCGCCGGCTTCGACTCCGACGTCTTCGAAGGCACGGCAAGGGTTTTCGACGGTGAGCGCGCCGCGCTGGACGCTCTGGAGGACGGCACGATCACCAAGGGCGATGCCGTGGTGATCCGCTACGAGGGCCCCAAGGGCGGACCCGGAATGCGGGAAATGCTCGCGATCACCGGCGCGATCAAGGGTGCCGGCCTGGGCAAGGACGTGCTGCTGCTGACCGACGGCCGCTTCTCCGGCGGGACGACCGGCCTGTGCGTCGGCCACATCGCACCCGAGGCGGTCGACGCCGGGCCGATCGCCTTCCTGCGCGACGGCGACCCCATCCGCCTGGACGTTGCGAACCGGGTCCTCGACGTCCTGGTCGATCCGGCCGAATTCGATTCCCGGCGAAAGGGTTTCGCTCCTCCCCCGCCGCGGTACCAGACCGGCGTACTGGCGAAGTACGTCAAGCTGGTGAGCTCGGCGGCGAACGGCGCGGTCTGCGGTTAGCTCCGATCGCCGCTTCGCTCAACGGGTTTGGAAACTATGCGTGGGTGGCCGCCGCGCGTGTGCGCCTGCCGAAGTAGGTCGCGTTGAGACCCAACAGCGTCAACAACGCACCGGCGACGATGTTCGACCACATCATGCCCGCGGTCAGCGCCACACCCGGCAGAATCCACAGCGAGACGATGACCCACACACCGAGCACCGGCATCGTCCAGGTCATGCCGTGTGCGCGGTCGAGCGCCGTGGCGAACCCGTACGCCAAGAACGCCGCGGCGATTCCGGCAACCAGGTTGGACGTGGCGAGCGATCCCGTCGCGCTGAAACCCACCATCCACGGTGACGCGGCCACATACAGGCCGGTCAGCAACGCCAGCCCAAAGGTGACGTGCGCACTCATCGACTCGGCGACGCGGTCATAGCTCGCGCGCAAAGCCAACAAATCCGGGTGGTGATCGATTGATGAATGGACTGTACTCATTTTGTGACCTTTCTGTTATGCAGCAAGCCCGTTGTGTAGCAAGCACTGTGGGCCGTCTGCACCCATCCATCTGCCGTCAAGATTACGCTCGATCGCGCCGCGCCAGCAACGAAATCGAGCCCGCCAGAGGACGGATTGGCCTGGCGCGTAGCGTCGTAAGACGTGGACATCGCGGACCGGCTGCGCCTGGATGTTCCGGTCGCGCAGGCGGGTATGGGCGGCGGCCTGGCGGGCGGGGCGCTGGCGGGTGCGGTCGCCCAGGCGGGTGGCCTCGGCACCCTGGGCCTGGCCACGCCGCGCCAACTGCGGGCGGCCATCGATCAGGTTCGGGAGCGGGCGCCGGGCCGGGCTATCGCAGTGAACCTGTTGATGCCGTTCGTGCACCGCTCGCACGTCGCGGTCTGTGTCGACGCCGGCGTCGACGTCGTCGTGCTGGCGTTCGGTGAGAAGCGGGGACTCGTCGCGCACCTTCGCGATGCCGGCATCTTCGTCTTCGTGATGGTCGGTACCGCGGCACAAGCCGGCGCCGCCATCGGTTGGGGCGCCGACGGTTTGATCGCGCAGGGCCGCGAGGCCGGTGGCCACCTCGTCGGCACCATGCCGGCACTGCGGTTCCTGCCGCAGGCGCTGGCGGCGGCCGGCGGCCGCCCGGTCTTTCTCGCCGGCGGTATCGCCACCGGCGCCGACACCCGGGCCGCCCTGGCGGCGGGCGCCAGCGGCGTCGTCGCCGGGACGCGATTCCTGATGACGCACGAAGCCAACGCCAACCGGGAGTATCAGCGGCGAGTAGCCCAGGCGGACAAGACGATCGAGACCAACCTCTTCGGACTGAGCTGGCCGCTGCGGCATCGCGTCGTGCCCAACGCCGCGACGCGGCGCTGGTGCCGCGACGACGGCTGGGCAAAGGCTTTGCCGGCGTCCGTCAACGCGGCCAGCCGCTCGATGGCCGCGCTGGGCTACTTCGACGCCGGCGCATTGATGCGCCTGCAGTCGGTGGGCCGCCCGCTGTTCACCCCGCTGGCACCGCTCGCCACGATGCCCGATGCGTGGGTGGACCGCGCGGCGCTGTACGCCGGTGAAACAGCGCTGCGCATCGGCGAACTCACCTCCGCCGCCCAGGCGGTCGCCGACCTCGGCCCACGCTGATCGGCGCTAGCGCACCAGCGCAAGCGCGAAGCCATCCCAGCGCTTGGCCCCCACCGTCTGGATCACCGCCGTGTCCAGTCGCGGGTGCTCACCCATCAGCTCCAGCGTCTCGCGCACCGCCCGCGCCTGGGCGTTATCTTGCGGGTCCAAAACCTGCCCCTCTCGAATGACGTTGTCTGCCACGATGACTGCGCCGGGACGGGCCAGCCGGACCGCCCACTGCAGGTACGCGACATAGTTCTCCTTGTCGGCGTCGATGAACACCAGGTCGAACGGGCCGCCGTTCAATGTCGGCAGCGTGTCCAGTGCGGCGCCCACTAGCACCTCCACCCGGTCGGCGAGACCCGCCCGCTCCAAGTTGGCCCGCGCGACCTCGGCGTGCTTGGGTTCGTATTCGAGCGTCACCACCCGGCCCTGCGGGCCGGCACCGCGGGCCAGCCAGATCGTGCTGAAGCCGCCCAGCGTGCCGATCTCGAGGATGCGCCGCGCCTGGATGGTCCCGGCCAACAGGCTCAGAAACTTGCCCTGCTGGGCCGACACGGCGATCTGCGGTAACCCCGCGGCGTCGCTGGCTTCCAGTGCCGCGCGCAGGGCCGGGTCGTCGCCAACCACGGTGTTGTCCAGAAAAGCGTCCACGTCTTGGGGGGTCGGTTTCTGCGTCATGTGGTCAACGCTAGCCGCGCGAGGCCGCCCCGGCAGTGACGGTCCGATCGGTATCGGACGGGTCACGACCATTTACCGGATACCCATGGGGGGTATATAGTGGCGTTGTGGTCGATCACAGCCGTAAGAGTCCACGACAGAGAAATGGGTGAGTGAAATGGCAAATTACGAAGCAGGCACCGAACTGACCTGCGGCCACGAGGGCTGCGGGTGTCGCGTTCGTATCGAGGTCCCCTGCCACTGCGCCGGTTCGGGTGAGCCGTACCGCTGCACCTGCGGCGACGAGCTGACCCCCGTCAAGTAGCCCGCTGAGGCGCGCGTCGAGTGTGCGTCCAGGGCGGCGCCACGCCGGGGGGGAACAACCCTGAGCGCACGGTCAAAGCCGTGAACGCACACTCGATGCGGCCAGCGGCCGCGGATCAGCGTCCGAACGTACGACCGGCGAGCTCTACCGTCGCCGCCAGCCGCGGCGCGACCGCCGACGCGCTGACCGCGACCAGATAACCGCCCGCCGTGATGCGCCAGCTTCCCGCATTACCGTCGTAGCGGGCGAGCAGGCGTGGATCCGCCTCGATGGTGACGCGGCGCGTGGCGCCCGGTTCCAGCTCGACTCGTTCGAATCCCAGCAGACGCAGGCATTTTCGGTCCGGAGCGGCGGTCAGGTACAGCTGCGGGACGTCGGCGCCGGCGTGGCTGCCGATGTTGACGACGCTGAAGCTGGCGGTCACCGTGTCCCCGCCGGTGACCGTCAGATCACGATACTCGAAGTCGGTGTAGGACAGGCCATGACCGAAGGCGAACATCGGGGTCTCGCCGGTGGTGGCGAACCAGCGGTAGCCGACATCGGATCCCTCGACGTAGTCGATCGTGCTCGGCACGCCCCACGGGGCGCCGCGTCCCGGCAGCTCCGGGCGCGGCGTCTGGCCCAGGTCAACCGGAAAGGTGATCGGCAGCCTTCCTGATGGATTGGCCTGGCCGGCAAGTACTTCCGCGATGGCCCTGCCGCCGGACTGCCCCGGATACCAGGCCTGCAGGATGGCCCGGACCGAATCTCGCCAGGGCATGCTCGCCGGGTTGCCGGTTTCGAGCACCACGACGGTGTTGGGGTTGGCGTCCGCCACGGCGGAGATCAGCGCGTCCTGTCCCCAGGGCAGCGACAGGTCGGCGGTGTCGAATCCCTCCCCTTCGGCGCGGATCGCGAACACGATGGCGATGTCGGCACGTCGTGCCGCGAACACGGCCTCGGCGGGACTCACGCCGGGATCGAATTCGATTTGGGCGCTGGGGAATTGCTTTCGCAGCTCGTCCAGGGGGCTGGACGGCAGCAGGTGCAGCTTGCGCAGCCCGGCCTCCAGCCCCGAGCCGCCGATCGGGATGACGGCCGCGTAGCCGCCCGGCGGGACGACGGCGCTGGACCCGTAGCCGGCCGGCACCCCGACGTGCGCATATCCGCCGATGACGGCGATCCTCGCGGTCGACTCCGGCGCCAGGGGCAGCAGACCGCGGTTGGTCAACAGCACGATTCCCTGCCGGGCGATCCGCAACGCGATCTCGTTGTGCGCGGCCATGTCCGGCGCGGGCGCGGCTTCGGCCCGGTCGACGCCGACCGCGAACATCGACCGCAGGATCCGCCGGACCATGTCCGAGAGACGTTCGTGGGTCAGCCTGCCGTCCGCATGAGCGGCCCGCAGCGGCTCACCGAATGTCTCCGACTGCCACCGCAGCGCGTCGATTTGCGACCCACACTCTTGGTCCAGCCCCGCCAGCGCGCACTCCCACGACGGCGTGGCCCCCCAGTCGGACATGACCCAGCCCCGGTATCCCCAGGCACCTTTGAGCACCGCGTTGATCAGGGCGTCGTTAGCGGCGGCGTACGTTCCGTTGACCTTGTTGTAGGCGGTCATCACCGCACCCGGCTGCGCTCGCTCGATGGCGATCTCGAAGGCCAGCAGGTCGGATTCGCGATGCGCGTCGGGGTCGATGACCGCGTCCAAGAAGTGCCGATTGGTCTCGTTGCAGTTCAGCGAGAAGTGCTTGACCGTCGAGATCACACGTTGCCCCTGGATGCCGTTGATCGACTCCGCGGCGATAGTCGCGGTCAAAAGCGGGTCCTCGGAGAGGTATTCGAAGTTGCGCCCGTTGCGCGGGTCGCGCGCGAGGTTCATCGACCCCGCGAGCTGCACGTTGAACCCGCGACTGCGGGCCTCCCGGCCGATCACCTCACCCGCGGCGCGGGCCAGTGTCGGGTCGAAGCCGGCGGCCATCGCGAGCCCGGCGGGCAGCGCCGTGGCCGTGTCACCCGGGCGATAGCCCGGGTTGGTCACGCCCAGCCCGGCATCGCTCATCAGCAACGCCGGCACGCCCAGCCGCGGAACGCCCGGGACGTACGCGGCGCTCATCGGAACCTCCGGTGGGATGCGCTCATCGCGCACCGGCCACATTTCACCGGCACCCATCACGCCGACCAGCAGCGTGAATCGCTCGTCGTCGGTCATCCGGGCTTCGACCGCATGCGCCCGGGCGTCGGCGTCACCGCCGAACGAGCTCACCGCACACCCTCTTTCGCGTACACGACCCGAAGCACGTGCCCGAGCTCGGGCCCCATCACCAGCTCCGCCAGCTCACCGAACGTCGCGACGAACTCCGGGCCGTGTGGCGGCTCGGCCTGGCACAGGTGGTGCGCGACTTCGTGGAGCACCACCAGCTCGCGCAGCGCCCAGTCGGCGGTGTCGCGGTCGGGGACGGCGATAATGCCTGCGCCATCACGAAATTCGTAGTGGGCGGCGGTCGCGGCCCGGCGCGGGCGCACCCGCAATGGCGGGACGGCTGGCCACCGCCGGCACACCGCCGGCAAGGAAAGCACCTGGTCAACATAGCGCTGGACGGCGGAGACCGAGCCGAATCGCCCCTCCGGCGGCAGCGTGAGCTGCGCGCCGAAGAAGTCCACGGCGCGCGACCCGTGTTCGGCGGCGCGGTCGAACAGCGTCCGGACGAACTCCTCGGCGGCGTACACCCTGGCTCGCTGTGAGTCCCGCCTGGCGGACCGCTCCGGGCTCACCGGCCCAGCGGGGCGCGCGCTCCGGGCAGTTCGGGGCTGTTGCCCAGCCGCGCCCGCCGACCGGCGCGGTCGCCGCCGCGCCGCGCCGCCGACGAATAGCCGGCCGTCGCCCGGCTCACCTGATAGGTACCGCGTGCCTTCGACGCGCTCCGATAATAGTCGTGTAGCTCGACGTCCTTGTCCCGCAACGCAATAGCGGTGCCCGGCGGGCGCCGACGGTCCTTGGTGGCCTCGCGCCGGGCCTCGTCGCGCGCCTCCGCCAGGCGCTGGCCCACCCGCGCGCCGAAGGCCAGCTGGAAGTTGAGCCGCGCGGTGATGGTCGGGGTGGGCCGGTGCGCGCCCGACGCGAGGTAGGCATCCGACGCCCGCACCATCTGGACGACCAGGCTGGCGTACAACGCGTGCGTAGCGTCGATGTCCTCGGCGAACCCGTAGGCGTAAACGAATGTCGAATTCGACGCCACATCACAGCGCACGTCATTGGCCAAGGCGATCAACACGAACAGCTGCACATACGTCCGCAGCCCCTTGGTGCCCGCGTTGCCGATGGTGATCGTACGCTGGGTCGGTGCCTGCGCCGGTGACCGGTTGGCGGCGTGCGACCGCGCCACCGCCAGGTCGATCGAGGCCGCCGTCGCCAACCGCTGCGCGGCGCTCATGAAGGCGTCCGCCTCGTGCGGATTGTCGGTGCCTTCGGCCTGACGCAACAGCGCGGCGATGCGGGCCAGCATTTTGTCGTCAGTCATACGCGCCAAACTACGTGAGCGATCCGACACCCTCGGCTCAGAGCCGGGCGGTGATCCACGAGATCACGTCGCCAAGCACCTGATCGCACTCCGGCTCGTTGAAGACCTCGTGGTAAAGCCCCGGGTAGACCTTCAATTGGACGTCGGTGGAACCCACGCACTCGACCAGCCGCCGGCTGCCGGCGACGGGGATCAGACGGTCGTCGGAGCCGTGCACCACCAGCAGCGGCGCCGTCAGCGCAGGCGCGCGCTCCGGCATCGTCTCGCCGACCTGCAGCAGGGCCCGACCGATGCCGGCCGGGACCTTGCCGTGGTACACCAGCGGATCGTTCTTGTAGGCCTCCACGACCGCGGGGTCCCGGGAGATGGCGTCGACGTCGAGCTCCTGTACCGGCAGGCCGGGCACCAGGGCGCCGAGCACGCGGGCGGCCAGCACCATCAGCGGCGACACCTGATCCTGCGCCGCCACGGCCGGCCCCGACAGCACCATCAGGTCGTAGTTGTCGGGCCGTTCCACGCCGTAGGCGAACACGATGGCGCCGCCCATGCTGTGCCCGAGCACGATGCACTTGAGACCGGGATGCTCGCGGCTGGCGATCCGGACCAGGCTGTCGAAGTCCGCGGTGTACTCGGAGATGTCGCGCACCAGCACGCGCTTTCCGCCCGAGCGGCCGTGCCCGCGGTGGTCGAGCGCGTACGTGACCAGGCCCGCCTCGCCGAAACGCCGCGCGACGTGGTCGTACCGGCGGGCGTATTCACCGAGACCGTGCGACAGGACGACCACCGCGCGTGCCGGGGTGTCGGGTGTCCAGACGTCGTAAACAATGCGCACGCCACCGGATCCGTCGAAGTTCCGTTCGGCTCGGTTCACTGCACGGTCCTGGTCATTACGGGCAGCGTAATGGCTCCCGGTGCAGATCGCCCTGCCAGACACTGTCGTAGGCTCTCCCATTGTGGGGCTGCTTGCGCAAAACACCGCGAACTCCGACCTCGGCGCGGAAGTCGGCGGGGATTTCTCGGCGCATGCCGAGCCCTACCGCCGTGAGCTGCTCGCCCACTGCTACCGGATGACCGGGTCGCTGCACGACGCAGAGGATTTGGTCCAGGAAACACTGCTGCGGGCGTGGAAAGCCTACGACCGCTTCGAGGGCAAGTCCTCGATGCGGACGTGGCTGCATCGCATCGCGACCAACACCTGCCTGAGCGCGCTGGAAGGGCGGCAACGACGGCCGCTTCCGACCGGCCTGGGCGCACCCAGCGCCGACCCGACCGCCGAGCTGCAGGAGCGCCGCGAGGTGCCCTGGCTGGAGCCACTCCCGGACCTGACGAACGACCCGGCCGACCCGTCGGTCATCGTGTCCTCACGCGAGTCGGTCCGGCTGGCGTTTGTCGCGGCGCTGCAACATCTTTCGCCACGGCAGCGGGCGGTGCTGCTGCTGCGCGACGTGCTGCAGTGGAAGTCCGCCGAGGTCGCCGCGGCGATCGGCACGACCACGACCGCCGTCAACAGCCTGCTGCAGCGCGCCCGGTCCCAGCTGGACGCCGTCGGGCCCAGCGCCGGCGACCGGTTGGCCGCACCGGACGCGGCCGAGACGCAGGACCTGCTCGACCGCTACATCGCCGCCTTCGAGACCTACGACATCGACCGCCTGGTGGAGCTGTTCACCGCCGAGGCGATCTGGGAGATGCCGCCCTACACCGGTTGGTACCAGGGTGCGCGGGACATCGTCACCCTCATTCACCAGCAATGCCCCGCCGAGTCACCCGGCGACATGCGCCTCCTGCCGCTGGTCGCCAACGGCCAGCCCGGCGCCGCGATGTACATGCGCGCCGGGGACCGGCACGTCCCCTTCCAGTTGCACGTGCTGGACGTGCGCGGCGACCGGGTGTCACACGTGGTCGCCTTCCTCGACGACAAGTTGTTCGCGAAGTTCGGCCTGCCCGATTCGCTATGACCGACCCGCTCGACGTCACACCCGCACCCGGGCGGCCCCTGCTGCTGCTGGGCGCTTTCGACCTCGCCGACGTGGGCTACCGCGCGACGGAGTTCTTCGTCGCCGGGACCGCTACGTCCTACGCCCCCGTCTCGGCGCTGGAGTCCGACGGGCGGTGGAGCGTAACGACCTCCGCGACGGCGGATTACACCACCCGCGTGGTGGTGCTGACGCCCGCGGATCCGGCGCGGTTCAACGGGACGGTACTGGTCGAATGGCTCAACGTGAGCGGCGGTCTCGACGCTCCCGCGGTGTGGATGATGGCGCACCGGGAGATCATTCGCGCGGGCTACGCGTACATCGCCGTCTCGGCCCAGCGCGTCGGGATCGATGGTGGCGCGAGTCTGCTCGGGGTCGACATGTCGCTGAAGAGCCAGGACCCGACGCGCTACGCGCCCCTGCACCATCCGGGTGACGCCTTCTCCTACGACATCTTTTCTCAAATCGGCAGCCTCATCAAAAGCCTCCGCGGCGCAACGCTTTTGGGTGACCTGCGGGCCCGGCACGTCATGGCGCTGGGCGAGTCGCAATCGGCGATGTTCCTCACCACCTACGTCAACGCGGTCGACCCGCTGGCCGCGGTGTACGACGGCTTCTTCGTCCATTCCAGGTTCGGCCCCGCCGCGCCGCTCGACGGAAGCTCCATCTTCGATGGAACCGGCACACCCCTGGCCGTCGCGTTCCGCCCGGACCTGCGGGTGCCGTTGCTGACGATCATCACCGAGACCGATCTCTTCGGGGGCGCACGGGAGGGCTATTACTTCGCCAGGCAACCGGACAACCAATGGCTGCGCGTCTGGGAGATTCCCGGCGCCGCGCACGCCGACAACTACACCATCCAGGTGGCGCCGATCGACAGCGGCTCGGCACCGCTCACGCACCTCGTCGCGGCCTATGCGCCAACCAACGTGCTTTTGGGCCAACGCTTTTCACATAACATCAACTTCGCCCCGCAGCACCACTACGTCGTGCAGGCGGCGCTCGCCGCGCTGAACACATGGGTGGACACCGGTGCTCCAGCGCCCAGCGCGGCGCCCATGCAGGTGCGCGATGCCTATGGGCCGCTACCCGTTCCGGATGCCAACGGCCTGGCGCTGGGCGGCGTCCGAACACCCTGGGTGGACGTGCCGGTCGCACGAACTTCCGGGCTCGGCGGCGACGGGGGCGTCATGGCCGGGCTCTTCGGGTCCGGCGAACTCTTCGACGCCGACACGCTGCGCCGGCTCTACCCGGGGGGAATGGCGCAGTACCTGGAACGCTTCACCGCCGCCCTCGATGCGTCGATCAGCAGCGGGTTCATCCTCGCGGCGGACCGAGCCGAGATCCTCGAGCTGGCGGCCGCCACCTATCCCGGCGACCGCCCCTAGAACAGGCGGCTGTCCGGCGGCGGTCCCGCCACGGGGCGGACCAGGCCGGCCCCGGTGATCAGCGGCAGATCCAGCGCCGAAAGCAGCCCGGGTGGGGCCGCGCAGACGGCGGGGATGGCGTTGACCATCCGCGAGGCGCCGGCGATGCGCGCACCCAGGTCGTGGTCGTGGTCCTCGGCCATCTCGAATTCGCACCGCATGCTTGGTGATCCCTCGATCTCCACCCGATACAGGCCGCGTCCGGACGCGGCCCCGTAGCCGAGGTCCTTCGGCGGGATCGTGATGTTCGGTTGCGGCCAGTCCGGCGCGACGTCGTCGCGCATCCGGGTCACGTGGTCGAGGATGAAAGTTGGCTTGCCCCCGACGTATCCGGTCAACGTCGAGCGCATGGCCGCGATGGTCCCGGCGGCGACGTGGCCGGTGGGCGTGTCGAAGGCCTCGGCGGCGGGAATGCGTTCGTTGCTTTCCTCGATGTTGTCGATCTTGACCCCCAGGCCGGCGGCGAGCTGGTGCAGAACGGGGCCCCAGCCGAAGGTGAACATCCCGGGCTGGGCCGCAAACGCCTGGTACTCCGGCGGCTTGCCGAAGCCGAGAATTTCGTACACCGCCGCCTGGTCGGGATAGGTGGCGTAGTTGAACATCTCCGTCACCCGAACCGAGTCGATCGACCGGGAAACCCCGGTAAGCACCAGCGGCAGAACGTCATTGGCGAACCCGGAGTCGATCCCCGTGGTGAAGAACGACGCACCACCGTCGCGCGCGGCCTGCCGCAGCGGGTCGGTGAAAGCGGCGTCGACACCGTCGGGATAGACCAGCGGCACCACCGAACACGACACCACGTTCTTACCGGCCCGCAGGATCGAGACCATGTCCCCGACGGCCTCCAGCGGTCGCAGGTTGGCGCCGGCGGCGTAGACCACCGCGTCGGCCTCGCCGGCGAGCAGCGCCGCCGGGTCCTGGGTGGCGACCACCCCGACCGGCCCGGTCCCGCACAGCTCCCCCGCGTCGCGGCCCGCCTTGGCGTCGCTGTGCACGACGAGATCGACGAGCTGCAACTCCGGGTGGTCGATCACGCCGCGTAGCGCGATCACCCCCATGGAGCCCGGCCCCCACACTCCCACCTTGATCATGACGGACTTTCTCCTAATATTAGGACAGTTGTCCTTGTATTTTGGACGGATCGTAGGGAGGTGCGCATCGGTACGTCAACCGCCAAATCACCGCCCACCGCCCGTGTGATGGATGTGCTTGCCGCGCTTGCGGATTCCCCACACGCGCTGGCGTCGGCTGAGCTGGCGAAGCGCTGCGCGATCAGCACCTCCACCTGCGCCCTGGTCCTGGCCGAGCTGGAGGGGCGGGCCTGGGTGGCACGCCGCGAAGATCGCCGGTACGTGCTGGGCAGCGGCCTGTTCGGGCTGGTGCACGGTCTGCGCGAGCAGTTCCCGTTGCTGGACCGGGGCCGCGAGGCGCTGCGGTTCCTGCACGAGACGCTGGGCGCCGGCTGCTCGATGTCGAGAATCGGCGGCCGCCACCTGACCACCGTCGACGCGGTCGGCCATGGCACCGACGGCGGGCAGGCCGTCGGCCAGCGCTTCCCCATCGACCCGCCGTTCGGCCTCGTGGCGATGGCCTGGCGCGAGGAGGACTTCGTCCACGCCTGGCTGCAACGAGTGATGCCGCGACTGACCCGGGCGGAAATCGCGCAACATCAGCGGGTGCTCGCCGATATCCGCGCCCGTGGGTACGGGGCCTGGCGCTTCGACGACACCCACCAGTCGCTGCACAACCGGCTGGTGGACGTGCTCGCTTCCCTGGAGCCGACGGCCCGGGTCACCCGCCAGCTCACCACCCTGATGACGATGGTGACGCTGCAATCCGTGACCGATACGCTCGAAAGTGATTTGGCCGCAGCTGAATTCGTTGTCCTGCCGATCTTCGGGCCGGACGGCCAGCCGGAGTACCAGATCGAGATCCACCTCGGCCGGCCCGCCGCGCTGACCCTGCCCGAGCTCGACGCCGCCCTCCGGCATGCCCAGGGGCTACTCACCGCGACGGTGGCCTGACCGCGCCGCCGATTAGGCTGACGGCATGGCGGCCCACGCGGAGGTTCGTCGCGCCGACGCGCGGGCGGTCACCACCACGCCCTGGCTGACCTCCCGGCACTCGTTCTCGTTCGGCGACCACTACGACCCGGACAACACCCACCACGGACTACTCCTGGTGAACAATGACGACATCGTCGCGCCCGGAACCGGATTCGACACGCATCCGCACCGGGACATCGAGATCGTGACCTGGGTCTTGCGGGGTCAACTGGCACATCAGGACTCGATCGGCAATAGCGGCGTCATCTACCCGGGCCTCGCCCAGCGCATGTCGGCGGGCAGCGGGATCCTGCATTCGGAGAAGAACGACTCCTCCACGCAGCCAGTGCATTTCGTGCAGATGTGGGTGGTCCCCGACGAGGCCGGCATCGCCCCGGGCTATCAACAGCGCGAGATCGACGCGAACGTTCTGGAGGGCACACTCGTGACGGTCGCCTCGGGCATGCGCGGGCAAGACGGGGCGATCACCCTGCACAACCGCAATGCCGCGCTGCACGCTGCGCGGTTGCGGACCGGTGACGCGGTGAGCCTCCCCCAAGCGCCCTATTTGCACCTATACCTGGCCCGGGGCGCGGCCACCTGCGAAGGTGTGGGCGACCTGCGGGAGGGTGACGCCGTTCGGTTCACCGACGGTGCCGGCCGGCGGGTGACGGCGAAGGAGCCGTCGGAACTACTGGTCTGGGAGATGCACGCGAAGCTCGGCGACTGAGCCCATAGAGTGGGCGTGACAGACAGGAGCCGGCATGTCTCAATCGCGACCGCAGCACGCGGCGCCGAATCCCAACCGGAACATCAAAGCGGTGCGGACCGTGCGGTTCTGGGCAGCGCCGCTCGTCATCACGCTGGCGCTGATGGCGGCGTTGTGCGCGCTGTACCTGGGCGGCATCTTGAACCCGATGACCAACCTGCGGCACTTCCCCGTCGCGGTGGTGAACGAGGATGCCGGGCCGGGGGGCGCGGAGTTGACCAGCCGCTTGGTGAACGGTCTGGACAAGAACAAGTTTGACGTCCGCGTGCTCACCCGTGACGCGGCCAGGCATCAGCTGGACACCGGCCAGGTGTACGGTTCGGTGCTGATACCTCCGAGCTTCTCGTCGAAGCTGCGCGACCTGGGGACGAGTGCGTTACTGCCCGGGCCTGCGGAACGGCCCGTGATCACGATTTCGACCAACCCGCGGGCCGGAACGATGGGTTCCAGCATCGCCGGCCAGACCCTGAACATGGCGATGGGCCAGGCCAATGGCGAGGTGGGCGAACGGCTGATCGCGCAAGTCAAGGCGCAGACGGGCGGCGCTCCGCTCGCCGGTGCCGCGGAGGAGGGCCTGTCCTCCCCGATCGAAATCGAGTCGACCGCGTACAACCCGCTGCCCAACGGCACCGGCAACGGGCTGTCGGCCTTCTACTACGCGCTCTTGCTCCTGCTTGCGGGGTTCACCGGCAGCATCGTGGTCAGCACGCTGGTGGACGCGTTGCTCGGTTACGTGCCCGCCGAATTCGGCCCCGTGTATCGCTTCGCCGAGCAGGTCAGGATCTCGCGCTTCCAGACGCTGCTGCTCAAGTGGGCGATCATGGTGTTGCTGGGGCTGCTCACCTCGGCCGTCTACCTGGCCATCGCCCACGGGCTCGGCATGCCCATCGATCTTGGCTGGCAACTGTGGGCGTTCGGGGTGTTTGCGATCGCCGCGGTGGGCATCACCTCCAGCTCGCTGCTCTCGGTGCTGGGCACGGGCGGCCTGTTGGTCAGCATGCTGATCTTCGTGATCCTCGGGTTGCCGTCAGCCGGGGCCACCGTACCGCTGGAGGCGACGCCGCCCTTCTTCCGCTGGCTGGCCGAATTCGAGCCCATGCACCAGGTTTTCCTGGGCGCCCGGTCGCTGCTGTACTTCAAGGCGCGCGCGGACACCGGAATATCGCAGGCGCTGATCATGACGTCGATCGGTCTCGTGATCGGCCTGCTGCTGGGCGGCATCGTCACGCACCTCTACGACCGCAAGGGATTCCACCGGATTCAGGGGGCGGTCGAGATGGCGATCGCCATGGAACACCAAGCGCAACACCAGGCCGGCCAAAGCGGCAAGCACGAGCGGGCGGTCGCCCCCGAGCCCGAAAGCTCAAGCGAGCAAACGTAATTCGAACGCCGCCAGAGCGTCATCCGCCCGTTATTTAGATTGACAGTGTGACGGATGTGACTAATGATGTTGATGTTGCATCCACACCAGGGCGGAAAGGGCGATCGTGCTGACCCGACGCGCCAGCTTGCGCCGGATGGTGTCCGGCTGCACCGCCGTAGTCGCGTGCGTCGCCCTGGCGTGCACCACTGGACAGCCGGCCGCGCACGCCGCCGACGGCCGCGATCTGCTCGCCAACGCCATCAACACCACCAAGGGTTCCTACCTGGTCTACAACTTCGGCCCGGGTCACCCCGCGCCGATGCTCAACGCCGGCGGTAGCTGGTATGAGATGAGCAATGGCGGCCACCTGATGATCATCAAGAATGCGGCGGGACGGCTTTCGCCCCACCTGCTCGTGGACACCCATCAGGGCGATCAGGCCCGCTGTGAGCACAATCCCGGGGCCCGCACAGCTGAGGGGCTCTGGCAGGCATCGGAACTCTATGCGCCACTGCAAGCGTGGCAGCGGATGGGCCAACCGACGATCGCGATCAACGCGAACTTCTTCGACGTGCGCGGGCAGAAGGCCGGGTCTTGGCGCCAGACCGGCTGCAGCTCACCGCTGGGCGCCTTCGTGGACAACACCCACGGCCAGGGCCGAGCCAACCAGGCCGTCACCGGCACCGTCGCCTACCCCGGCAAGCAGGGGCTCTCCGGAGGCGGGGAAAGCTGGAGCGCCCTGACGACCATGATCCTGCCGTCCGGCGGCGCGCCGTACGTGGTGTGGCCCAAGACCAAGAGCGACTACGACTCCGCGACTCCCGTGGTCGAGGATCTGCTGAACAAGAACGAGCGGTTCGTGGCGGTATCCGGCATCGGGCTGTTAGCGCCCGGGCAGACCGGACAGCTTCACGACGGCGGACCCAGCGCCGCGCGAACGGCTTTGGCGTACTCGCGGCAAAAGGACGAGATGTACGTCTTCGAGGGCGGCAGCTACACACCGGACAACATGCAGGACCTGTTCCGCGGCCTGGGCAGCGACAACGCCATCCTGCTCGACGGGGGCGGGTCGTCGGCCATCGTGTTGCGCCGCGACACCGGCGGCATGTGGGCCGGCGCGGGTTCGCCGCGGGGCTCGTGCGACACCCGGCAGGTGCTCTGCGATTCGCACGAGCGTGCGCTGCCCAGCTGGCTGGCCTTCAACTAGCCCGGCCGAAGCGGAAGATCAGCAGGCTGGCGGCCACCACCGCGGCCGTGACGGCGAACACCGGCGCGACGACGAATCGTGACATGGTCGCACCCAGGAATGCGCCGGCACACATCGTCAACACGACGCCGAGACGCAACGTTTGCCGGTCGCCCGTGCCGCCGGCCAGGCGGCTGTCCAGACCGAGGCTGACGATCGTCGACGTCAGCACCGTGGTGGACAGCTCCTGGATGCCGAACTGGCGGGCGCTGGAATGCTGCAGACCGAACGTGACCGCGAGGACGCCGATCATGATCAGCTTGGTGTTGTCGTGATACCGCAGGATCCCGGTGCCGGCCAGCGTCGCCAACGCCACCAAAAGGATGATCTCCGTTGCCAATACGGTGGTGATCCACCGCAACGTCCGGTCGGCGAAGTGTCGGGATATCCCGCCGCTGACGATCGTGGTGCACACGAAGGTGGGCAACGCCACCACGACCGCCGTCAGATCGATGGACGTCCTGGGCGCCAGCCAAAACCCCAGGAAGATAACGTTTCCCGTCATGTTGGCGACGAACACGTGGCCGAGCACCAGGATGCTGATCGAGTCAGCCAGGCCGGTGGCGAAGGTCAACAGCAGCAACGCCGCGACGGTCGACCGCTCCGACACCGGCGAGGAAACAGCCATGGGTCGTAGCAGACCTCGCTAGAGGTGCGGCGTCAAATCCAGCGACGTGATCGTCGTCATCCTGGTCACCAGCCAGCGGCTCTTCGCGCGCTTGAGGAACAGCCGGTAGGACAGGTACTTCAGTGACGGCACGTTCTTGGTGAGCGGGCTGGTGGACGTGGTGTTGGTGTACACGATGACAACGGCATTGGCGTCATCGATGGTCTCGACCGCCGCGCCGGTGACGTCGGTGTGGTTGGTGATCTTGGCCTGTTTGTTGGGAGCCACGATGGCGTCGACGAACTTACGGTACTGCGCCTCGAAATCCCCACTGAGGTAGCGGGACGCGCGGTCGGCGAGGGTGTCCATGTTCTCGGGCGTGTACGTCCACAGGGTGGTGATCGCGTCTGCCGCGGTCCGCGCCACTTTGAGTTTCGTCGCCGCGGCGGCACGGTCGGTCAGATACGGCTGCACCGCCGCGCCGGCGAACGCCGCCGAGCCGACGAACAGCAAAGCGGCCACGATGACGGTGATGGCCATCCGCTTGCCGGCCAGCCATTTGCGTCGTTTGCGCCCGGCGGGTTGCGACTCGGCCGGCTTGGCGTCACCATCATCGGTCGTGGATTCCGCTGCGGCAGAGGCGTCTTCGTCGGCATCCGCTGACCCGGCGCGCTCCTCGGCCGAAGCTTCCTCGGTCGCCGCCTCGTCGGCGGCGGCTAGATCACCTGCTGCAGGTTGCTGATCTTCCACTGCTTTCCTTCCTGCGTAGCGGTCGCCGTCCACCGGTTGGCATTCTCCCAGACTTGTTTACCGTCCGGCGACTTCGAGCTGACCGAGGTGGCCACGATGACGGTGACGCTGCCGTCGTCGTTCCATCGCTCCACCCCCGCGTCCAGGACGGTGCCGGTGGCCGGTTCGGCCCGGGCCACCTGCAGCAAGATCTCATTCGCCTTGTCGCGGTACTCCTTGGCGAAGTCGCCGGTCGCCTGGGCGAGTACCCGCGTCACGTAGTCGTTGGCATGGAATGGATCGATGGAGGTGAATTGCGTCATGAAGCCGGTCACGTAGCTGAGCACTTCGCGATTCTTCGACGCGGCGCGCTCGCGGCTTTCATGGTTGATGAGCATCAGGGTGCACACCGTGATCGCGGCCGTCATGACGAGCGCGGCGAGGGCGGTGGCCAACGGCAGGCCCCACGGCCGCCCCGGCGGCAGCGGGCGCGCGACCAGCAGCGGCTCCTCGCCCGGCTGAAACTTGCGGCGGGGACTCATTTTCCGCTCCCTGGCGGTTTGGGCTTGGTCAGCACCGTCAGGTCGTCGACGAGCCAACGGCCGCCACCGTCTTTGACGAAAGTCACCCGAACGGTGGCGGAGATGTAGCGTTCATCGGGCGCCGCGCCGCGCCGGCCCTGCATGAACATCAGCATCGTCGCCCGATCGGGCGACGCCGACTGGATCGCGTGGTCGGTCACCCAGTATTCGTTGATGACCGGGTTGCCCTTTTGCACCATGTCCTGCTGGTCCGCCAGCTGCTTCCGATATTTGTCGGTGGCCAACGAGAGGGCGCGATTGAAATCGTCGTGCAACGATTTCGGGTCGTAGGTCAGCATCTGCGCGACGATCTTCGGGCCCTGCGTGTCGAGCTGTGCACGCGTCTGGTCGGTGGCCCGATCCCGCGAGAACACCGCCGCATAGCTCAACACCGCGCCGGCGAGGCACAGTCCCGCCGCGCCCAGCACCACCACCGCCGTCCACCGCCGCACGTCGAACGCCGGCTCGGCCGATTCCCGGCGCCGCGCTTCGGTGCGCAGCAGCATGTCGGCGAAGGTACGGCGCCGCGAATCCCATAGCGGCCAAAGCCATCCCACCACCGATACGGTGTCGAGCAGGTGCGCCATGTCCCGCAGCAGCAGCCCCCACGGTCCGATGGGTTCGCCATCGCGCCGCGCCACCGCGATGCCGAACAGCGCCCGCCCCACGCTCCAGCCGGTGACCGTCGGCAGCAGCAGCCGGTTGACCAACATCAGCAGGACGACGACCCCGATCACCGCGATGCACAGCCACCACCACACGCCGCCGGCCGGAACGGTGAAACCGGCCAGCGCCATCGTCGCCACCACCGCCGCGCCGGGCAGGACGTCGACGGCGAGTGCGCCGGCGCGAATGTGCCAGGGCGCCAACACCTTCCGCGGGGACTCCTGGACGGCCGTGGCCGGTGGCTTGTCGACCACCACCGTCACTTCGTCACCTGGTCGAGCTTGGCTATCTTGTATTGCCCTTCGGCCTGGGCCATTTTCACCCGCAGGCGGTACCCGGTTTCGTTCTGCGTCTGATCGTTGGCGACCTTGACGCGGACCGCGACGAGCACCTCGACCGAACCATCGGGGTTGTTGCGTTCGACCGCCGCCCGCATGTCCGACACCTGGACGTGAACGTTGGCGGCCTGGTACGCCTGAACGAGCATGCTGGTGTAGAGCAGGGCTTGCGAGCGGAAGGCGTCGGTGCCGCAGTCGATGATCTTCTGCTCACTCGCCGCCATCGCGTTGGTGTCGGGCGCCTGGGTCGCCGAAACGCAGTCGACGGCGGCCTTGAGCGCCGCGGCGTCGTTGCGGGCTATCACCTGGCTGTCGTGGTGATAACGCAATGCGAAGTATCCGCCCGCGCCCACGCCGGCGGCGCAGAGCACGAGCACCGCGGCGATGCCGGCCAACCAGCCGCGGCCCAACCGCGACGGGCGCCGTCCGGCGAGCACGCCGGGCTCGGCCTCGGATTCCGGCGGCTCGTCGGCGGCGGTTTCGGCGGCGGTTTCGGCAGGGGTCTCCTGGGTCGCGGCCTCGGGTTCCGCCGGTTCGGCTGCGGCTGCCTCGCTGGCCGACGGCTCCCCGGCCGTCGCCGCTTCATCGATCGAGCCCGTCCCGTCGGCGCGGGTCGCCTCGGTGGCGTCCTCGGGCTCGGCCGAACCCTCGGCCGTCACGTCGGGATTGGTCGGGTCGGCGGCGACCGCCGGATCCTGGTTCTTCGGACGCCGTCTGCGCAGACGACGAAGCTTCGGCATCGGTGGGGGGTTCAGCCGGCTGGCGCCAGCATCTCCTTCCATCCGTCGTCTCCTGTTCTGGCTGAGTTTTCGACGGAGTATTTAACCCCGTCTGGCCCTACCAGTTGACCGCTTTGGGGACTATAGACCGCCACGGGAGGTCCACCGGGGGTGTAGACACACGGGTTGGGCTGCTGGCCGTTGCACTGCACGGTACCCGACCCCGGCCGCGACAAGGGATCGCTGGTCGGCGGGGGCGTGCCCGACACCCGGTCCGAGGGCGCCGGGTTCAGGCCGTTGTCGATTGACGGTGCCGGGATCACCTGACCCGGTTTCACCGGCTGGTCACACCGCGCCGCGGGGGCCGGACAGGTCACTATCTGGTTGGGGTCGCCATACCAGGGGTTGGTCCCGGCCGGGACGTACGGGTGGGGGTCGCGGCATTCCCGGGGGGTGGCCGCCCGCTTGCCCTCGATGTCCGTACACGGGATGTTGCGCGATCCGCGCACGCTGTTGGCCGGGGTGTCCATCGGAATCTTGCAGTACGTGCCCGACGGCAACGGCTGCAGGCTGGTGTCCGCCGGGGACCGCCACTCCGAGGCCGGAATGAAGCCGGTCAGACACGGCGGCGGCTGGTTGATCGACAGCGCCAGGTCCAGTGCCGCCATGTTGGGGAACGGCGCGGCCACCGTCTGGGCGATCGACGCGCCCTGCGGCAGGAACACCAGGACCTGTTCCACGCCGGTGTGGTAGCGCTTGAGCAGGTCGAACACCACCTCGAGATTCGCCAGCGTCTGCGGCAGCGAATCCCGCACGTCGTTGAACACCTCGTTGACCTGGTCGGCCGTCGGCGCCGCCTGGCGCAGCACGCTTTTCACGTGCTGGTCTTCCTGCGCCGACTGCGCGCCCAGCCTGTTCAGG
The DNA here is from genome assembly GCF_001666835.1 of Mycobacterium sp. E3251. Taxonomy (GTDB): domain Bacteria; phylum Actinomycetota; class Actinomycetes; order Mycobacteriales; family Mycobacteriaceae; genus Mycobacterium. The sequence continues at coordinate 37,654 of NZ_LZJF01000036.1, forward strand.
TTGCGCGCCCAGCGTTCGATGGCATCGCCCGACTTGACCTGGCTGTCCAGCACCGGGCCCGAGTTTTGGATGATGTCGTTGACGTCGGTGATGTTGGTTTTGAAATCGCCGACGATCGCCTGCGTGGAGTCCACCAGCCGCTGCAGGGCCGGACCCAGCCCACCCACGGATTGCGCTGTCTCGTCGAGCAATTGGGCGATCTTGTCCTTGGGCAGCACTGCGAGCCCGCGGTTGGCCGTGTCCAACGCCGGCCCGATCTCGGCGGGCACCGTACCCTTCGTGATCGTCTGACCGTTCGACAAGAACTTGCCCGGGTTCCCGGTCGACTCCAGGTCCAGGTACTGCTCACCGACGGCCGACACCGAGTGCACGTTGGCCGTCGCGTCGGTCGGGATCTTGTAGCGGCTGTCGATGCTCATCGTCGCTTCGGCGCCCCGCTCGGTCGGCTCCACATCGGTGACCTTGCCGATAGTGATGCCGCGATACGTGACGTTCGCCGTCGGGTACAGGCCGCCCGACGCGGGCAACTCGGCCTTCAGCGTGTATCGGCCGATCCCCACCAGGCTCGGGATCTGCAGGTAGTACACCCCGAGCACGAGCAGCGAGATGACCGTCAGGATTCCGAACGCGATCAACTGGCGTCTGATGAAAGGAGTCAGCAATTCCTGTCCCCCCTTTCCACCAGTGGCCCACCGGGCGCGTCGTTCGGGTTCGGCGTGTAGCGGACGTCGGGGATCATCGTCTCGGGATCACGCCCGAACGACTGCTCGAGCGCCCGCAGGGCCCCCGACAATCCGGTGCCGGTGAGGAACGCGTTGTCGACGGAGCTGTAGGTCACGTCGAGCGTCAGCGAGATGTTGATGTAGTCGCCGCGGAAGATCTTCGGCACGGTGTCGATGTCGAACGGCTGGGTCAGGATCAGCTTCAGCGCGCCGATCAGGTACGGCGAGCCCTTGCCCAGCTCCTTGAGCGGACACTGCAGCGCCTGCAGGTCGGTGTGCAGCGGCCCGCGGGCTTCCGACAGGTACTGGTCGGCGGCCTGGCTGAGCCGTCCCACCGCGTCGACGGCGTTGATCAGCAGGTTCTTGGTGTCGGCGAAATGCTTGAT
>NZ_LZJF01000037.1 GCF_001666835.1 Mycobacterium sp. E3251
TACAGGTCCTGGATTTCGCGCAGCGACGACACCCCGAGATCCGCGGCCCGACGCTCGCCGCCGCGGTGCGTGATCCGGTCGACGCCCGCCGGGCCCGCCACGTGCTGAGCGAAAATCAACGGGTGCTCGATTGTGTTGCGGCACTTAACAGTTCGGACTTCGCCCAGGCGGGACGAATCTTCAGCGCCTCCCACGCGTCCATGCGCGACGATTTCGAGATCACCACCGAACACATCGATCTGATCGCGGACACCGCGGTGCGCGCGGGCGCGCTCGGCGCCCGGATGACCGGCGGAGGGTTCGGTGGCTGCGTGATCGCGCTGGTGCCCACCGACCGCGCCGGCGCGGTCGGTGAGGCGGTACGACGCGCGGTGTGCGACGCCGGTTTCCGGCCACCGGTCATCGCCCGAACCCATGCCGCCGCCGGCGCGGGACCGGATGGGTGAACGAGCCGACCGGCGATGTGGAAGTGCGGGCATACGCCGAGCTCAACGATTTCCTGCCGGCCGAGTCGCGCGGCCTGGCGGTGCGCCGCCCCTTCCGGCCGCACCAGACCGTGAAGGACGTGCTGGAGGCGATGGGCATCCCGCACACCGAGGTCGACTTCATCCTGGTGAACGGGTGCCCGCGGGACTTCACCTACCGCCCAAGTTTCGGCGACCGCATCGCCGCGCACCCCGGGCCGCGGCGGGTGGACGATCCGCGGTTCGTCGTCGACGTCAACCTCGGTCGGCTGGCCTGGCTGCTGCGCCTGCTCGGGTTGGACGTGTGGTGGACGAACGACGCCGACGACAAGACGCTGGCCGACATCAGCGGCGAGCAGCGCCGGATCCTGCTGACCCGTGACCGTGGCCTATTGAAGCGCCGCGCCGTCACGCACGGCCTGTTCGTCCGCTCCCACGATCCCGAGGAGCAAGCGCTCGACGTGCTGCGACGGCTGGACCTGGGGCACCGGCTGGCGCCGCTCACCCGCTGCGTGCGGTGCAACGGCACGTTGAGCCGGGTCAGCAAGGACGAGGTGATCGACCAGTTGGAGCCGCTGACGCGCCAGCACTACCAGGAATTCAGCCGCTGCGCTGAATGCGGGCGGATCTACTGGCCCGGTTCGCACTACGCGAAACTGGTCCGGCTCGTCGAAAGCCTGCGCGACCGGCTGGGGTGACCGTCCGGGCGCCGCTATATTCCTTGGCCATAGCCGTAACGCACGCGCCGATAGCTGTAACGTAACGGATATGCCGAAGATGGCGTGCGCGGAGTGCGGGGCGGGCTTCTCGGCACGCTCCGACGCGTTGTACTGCTCGCCGGCCTGCCGGCAGAAGGCTTACCGTGCGCGGTCGACGCGCCGGATGGCCGTTTTGCGGGAGACCCTGCGGCGAAGCGTGGGCAGGGGTGCGCACCCCGAGGCCGTCAGGTCGCTGCACCGTTCCGTCGCCAGTTCCATGGAACGCGCCCGCGAACAGCTTGCCCGATCGCGCGAACTATGCCGCGTGTCCGAGCTTCGGCTGCGGGAAAGCGACGTCATCTGTCGAGAGTCGCTCAGGAAGCGGGCGGCGCGGGCGGCGTCGACGTCAGACACGGAGCGTGCGTGGTGGCTTGGGAGTTAAACGGCCAGACGCCGGCGGTGGAGCAGGCCCTCGCCGGCGGTACGCCGCAGCGGGCCGGTTGGTTTCGCTTCTACTTCGAGGACCAGCGCTGGGAGTGGTCGGAGCAAGTGCACCGGATGCACGGCTACGAACCCGGAACGGTGACCCCGACCACCGAGCTGGTGATCGCCCACAAGCATCCCGATGACCGCAACGATGTGGCCGCAACCATCAACGACATGATTGAGAGCCGGCGGCCGTTCAGCACCAGGCACCGCATCGTTGACACCCGGGGCAACACCCACGACATGGTCGTGGTGGGCGATCAGTTCTGCGACAGCAACGGCGATGTCATCGGCACCCACGGCTTCTATGTCGACGTCACATCGACATCGAACCGCGAACGCGAGGAGAACATCAGCGCGGAGGTCGCCGAGATCGCCGAGCGCCGCGGCGCCATCGACCGGACCAAGGGAATGTTGATGTTGGTCTACGGCGTCGACGAGGCGGGGGCTTTCAATCTGCTCAAATCCTTGTCACAGGTGCACAACATGAAGCTTGGCGTGCTTGCCGACCAAATCGCGAAAGACTTCTCCGAATTGGGCAAGGAGCAGATCGCGTCGCGCTCACGGTTCGACCAACGCCTGCTCACCGCGCATCTGCGGGCGGCCGGCTCCGACGATTAGCGGCTATTCAGCCGGGGTCAGGCGCACCGCTCCCAGGTGCATGCGGTCGACCGCCTCGGCGAACTCCTCGCGTGTCGGTATGCGTTGATCGCGGAACTTCAGTCCGATCATCCGCTGGGCGCGCCGAACGCCGTAGGACTCGGCGCAGCGCAGGAAGAGGTCGGAGACGACGGCGCGGTCGCGGATGAGTTCCCCGCGCATCGCGGTCCGCTTGCCGTCGTAGATCACCTGCGCGGGCGCGCCGTCGCGGAAGTTCTGCTTCCAGGGGGCGCCGGTCAGCGCGTAGAGCTGATTGTCAATCACGTGGGCGCTCACCGGAAGTGAGAACGGCCGGCCCGTTTTCCGCCCGGTGAAGTTGAGCACCATGAGTTGCTTGCGGGCGGCGCCGGCGAGCGGGGTGCGCAGCAGGAAGCCCAGCATCGGGTTGACGATGCGCAGGAGCGCCGACGGTGGATGCCCGGCGTCTATCGCATGGGACTGCTCTGGCATGCGCTTACCGTAAGGCCAATCGGTTCCGCGGCCTAGCGATGGCGTGGTGGCGTTCGCGGGACCCTCCCGCGAACGCCACCACGTTCCTCGGTCAGGGGGTGATGGTGGTCTGGTCGTCGATGACGTTGGCCGCGTCCATCAACGGGCCCTCATCGGCCTGCGGGCCCTCGGCGTTGAGCTGGAGCACGTAGACCGCGCCCTGGCTGGGGATCACCACCGTCTTCTGGGCGATGACGCGGGCGCTGCCGTCCTTCTGATAGGTGCCTTTGAGCTGCCACGCCTGGAAACCACCGAGCGTGGATGCGGTCCCGTCGCCGCTGCCCTGGTAACCAGGCAGGTTCTGCACCTCGCCCGGGGCGTACTGAATGAGCTTTGCCGGGTCGACGTCCCCGGAAAGCCTGGAGTACAGCGCCGAAATCGTGGGCGGATCGGCCGGGTTGGTGGGCTGGGTCAAGACGATGCCGCCGTAGGACGTGCCTGCGTTCTGGTTGAGCTGCCAGCCGGCGGGCACCGGCAGGTCGACGTTCGGGCCGGGATCGCCGTGATGAACGGGCGTTTCGGTGATGTGGTTGTCCTTGACGTAGTCGGCGATGGTGTATTTGGCCTTCGCGGCCGGGGCCGAGCTGGTTGCCGACGAGGTCGTGGACGTAGAGGTGGATGTGGACGTCGATGTCGACGATTGACTGCCGGATTTGTGGTCGTTGCCGCACCCGACGAGCGCCAAACTCAGCGCTACGGAAATGGTTGCTAGCGTCAAATGTTTCATGAATCCAATCTCCCGAAAATTGGGGCCGGTACCAGCGCCGGCCACGCCGAAATGACAGTAGCCGAAATGGCGCGCAACTTTGCCGGTATCTTTTTGAACTTTCTGGCGGTACCGTGACCGGCCCACAAATCGTTATCCAATTCGTCTGGAAAACACTCACCCGAAACAACGTTGTCCAGTAAGAGACAGGTATGCGGTCACGAAGGGCCCTCGTCGCGCTTCTGGCGGCGTCGGTCGTCTTCATGGCGTTCATCGCCGCGGCGCCGCCGCCCATTGCCTACGACGGTGAGCCCGCATTCGTGGCCAACCCGGCCGACCACGTCGCCACGTTGATCGGCACCGGGACGGGCGGGCAGACGGTGGGGGAGATCAACAACTTCCCCGGCGCCGCCGTGCCGTTCGGGATGGTGCAGTACTCGCCGGACACGGTCGGCAACTACGCCGGCTACAACTACGACAACCCGCGCGCAAGCGGGTTCAGCATGACTCACGCCTCGGTGGGTTGCGCCGCGTTCGGTGACATCTCGATGTTGCCGACCACCAACGCAATTGGCTCGCAACCATGGAAAGCCTCGGAGCGAATCGCCCACGACGACACCGAACTCGGCGTGCCGGGCTACTACACGGTGCGGTTTCCGGGCACCGGGGTGAAGGCGGAACTCACCGCCACCACGCGCACGGGTGTCGGCCGATTCAGCTACCCGCGCAACGGCAGCCCCGCCCTCCTGCACGTGCGCTCCGGGGCGTCCCTGGCCGGCAACTCCCGCGCCACCATCCAGATCGGCGAGGACAACACCACGATCACCGGCTGGGCCACCAGCGGCGGATTCTGCGGCAAGAACAACACGTACACCGTCTATTTCGCGATGAAGTTCAGCCAGCCATTCATTTCGTACGGAGCGTGGGACGGCAATGCCGTGTATCCCGGTGCCCGCAGCGCGAATTCGCCATACAGCGGCGGCTACGTCGAATTCCCGGCGGGAGCCGCGCTCGAGGTGCGGACCGCGATCTCCTACGTCGGCATCGACGGAGCGCGGGCCAACCTGGCCGCGGAGGGAGCCGGGAGCTTCGACGACGTCCGCGGCGCCGCCTCGAGAATGTGGAACGCCTCGCTGTCGCGCATCGCGGTCGCCGGCCGCAATGCCGACGATCTCGAGACGTTCTACACCGCGCTCTACCGATCGCTGTTGCATCCCAACACCTTCAACGACGCGGACGGACGCTACATCGGATTCGACGGCGCCGTGCACAGCGTGGCCGCGGGCCACACGCAGTACGCCAACTTCTCCGACTGGGACACCTACCGATGTCTGGCGGCTTTGCAGGCGCTCCTCTTTCCGGACCGGGCCAGCGATATGGCCCAATCGCTGGTGAACGACGCTGAACAGAGCGGAGCGCTGCCACGGTGGGCGGTGGCCAACGCCGCGACCGCGGAGATGAGCGGGGACAACGTGGTGCCGCTCATCGCGAACTTTCACGCCTTCGGCGCCGAGGACTTCGACACGAAGGCTGCGCTGCGCTACATGGTGAACGCGGCGACGAAAGGCGGTGTGGGGCTGGGCGGTTACGTGGAACGACCGGGGATCGACACGTATCAGCAATTCGGGTACGCGCCGTTCTCCTTCGAGTTCCGCACCGATGGCTGGATCGCCGCCGCATCGATCACGCTCGAGTGGTCGGTCGACGACTTCACCATTTCGCGGTTCGCCGATGCGCTCGGAGACACGGCAACCGCCGCCGAATTCCAGCGCCGGTCCCAGTACTGGCAGAACCTGTTCAACCCGACCACCCGGTACATCTCGCCCCGAAACTGGACCACCTTCTTCCGCGCCGGCCCGGCGTTCGTGGTGTCCCCGAAAGACTTCGGCCAGGTCGGGTTCGACGAGGGCAACGCCGCGCAGTACGTCTGGTGGGTGCCGCACAATGTGGCCGGCCTGGTGACCGCGCTCGGCGGGCGCCAGGCGGTGGCCGGGCGGCTCGACGGCTTCACCAAGAAGCTCAACGTCGGCCCCAACGAGCCCTACCTGTGGGCCGGTAACGAACCCGGCTTCGGGGTGCCGTGGCTGTACAACTACATCGGTCAGCCGTGGAAGGCGCAGCGCACCGTCGACCGGGTGCGCGGGCTGTTCGGGCCGACGGCCGACGGGGAGCCGGGCAACGACGATCTGGGCGCGATGGCCAGCTGGTACGTCTGGGCGGCCCTGGGCCTCTACCCGAGCACGCCGGGAACGTCGATCCTCACAGTGGCCGCACCGCTCTTCGACCGTGCCGTGATCGCGCTCCCGGGCGGCAAAGCCATCCGCATCTCCGCGCCGGGCGCGTCCGGACCGCGCCACCTCAAATACATCAGTGGCCTGCGTGTCGACGGCCGGGCCACCGATCACACGTGGTTGCCCGAGTCATTCGTCCGCACCGGCGGGGACCTGAACTTCTCGCTCGTCGCGTATCCCGACAGGACTTGGGGCACAAGCGAATCGTCCGCGCCGCCGTCCTTCGGCGCGGGCAGTTCGGCGGTAACCGTCAACATCCCCAACCCCATCGTCACGATCGCGCCGGGCACGACGGGCACGGTGAGAATCGACGCTCAACGAATGATTGATGATGCTGGCGGCTACACCGTCACCGGCACCGCCTCGGACGCCGGGATCACCGTGACACCCACGACGGGACAGTTCTCCTCCGACGGGTCGGCGAGCATCGACGTCCCCATCAAGGTCGACCGGGACGTGGCCCCGGAGTATTACCTGGTGTACTTGACCTCTACGGTCGGCCAAACCGCGCGCACGTCAACCATTCTCGTGGTCGTGCAGCAGGGAACCGAGTGATCCGGCGGCGCAGCGTTAGATCATCTCGTTCTTGGTCAACCACCGCATCACCGGCCAGCCGGCGAACACGGGCAGCCAGCAGGTGAGCACCCGATACAACAGAACGGACGGCACGCCGATGGCCGCCGGCACCCCGAAGGCGGCCAGGCCACCGATCAGCGCCGCCTCGACGGCCCCGACCCCGCCGGGCGTCGGGGCGGCCGACGCCAGCGTTCCGCCGACCATGGTGACCACGGTGCAGGTGACGAACGAAGCGCCGCCGCCGAATGCTTCGACGCTGGTCCACAGGGCCAGCGCCGCACCCAGAGTCGTTCCCGCGCAACCGACTACGATCAACCCGAGTCGTTTCGGCTCCCGCGCGACCTCGACGAGGTCGGTTGTCACCTCCTTGAGTTTCGGGCGCACGTCCGTGGCCAGCCAGCGTCGCAGCGTGGGCACGAACAGAAAGGTGCCGACGATCCCCAGCGCCAGGCCCGCGATCAGGTAGAGGACCGTGGCGGTGGGGACGAAGTGCGACAGGTTCATCGACGCGCCCGCGACGGTGCTGAACAGGATCAGCAACACGAGGTGCATGATCACCTGCACGGATTGCTGCAGGGCCACCGCGGTGGTGGCCCGCATGGCGGACAGCCCGCCGCCCTTTTGCAGGTACCGTGTGCTCAGCGCGAGGCCCCCCACTCCGGCCGGGGTGGTGGTCGCCGCAAAGGTGTTGGCCACCTGCGCGATTGACAGCCTCCAGAAGTTGACCGTCTCATCGGCGGACGCCCACAGCGCGGCGGCCGCCCCGACGTAGGTGAGCGCCGAGACCGCCAGGCCCAGCAGCGCCCACCACCAGTTCGCGGTCCTCAGCTGGAAGAAGAACGTGGGCGCGGTGCTGATGAAGGGGTACGCGACATAGACCAGCGCCCCGAAGAGGACCAGCTGGATGATCTGGCTGCGGGTGAATCGGGTGATGGTCTCGGGTTTGATCTGGTCGGCTCCGGTCTGCCGCTTCACCTCCGCACGGGCGGCCGATATGACGGCGCCCGCATCCGAAATTGATCTGCGAATGGGCCGGGGCACAGCGACTTTCGTCAATCGACGCGACGCGCTCAGGATGGTGTCCCGATCGAACGCCTCGATCGCGGCGGCCACCGCCGATTTGGGCTCATACAGCGCCGACGTCGTCACCAGCAGCTGGGCGATGTCGGATTGGAGTTGGGCTTCGGTGGCGCCGTATTCGGCGCTATGGAAGCCGCCGAAGAGCACGGTGCCGCCGTCGACGGTGATTTCGTTGCCCCGCAGGTCGCCGTGCGCGATCTGCTGGTCGTTGAGGATTCGCAGCGCTTGCCACACCTTCTCCACCGGCGTGGACCGCGCGCATCGGCCGAGCGGCAGGCCATCGGGTGGCTTGTGCGAGTACAGGATCCAGCCCCGGTCGAGGGTGGCGACGGCGATCGTCGCGGTGTTGGCAAGGTTCACCTGTCCGATGGCGATCGTCATCAGGGCGCGATGCTCGACGGCGCGGCGCATGGAGGTCAGCAGGGGCGCGGTCTCGGTGTCGCGCAGTCGCAGCTTGATCCACAGTTGGCGCAGCGTGCCGCCGCTGCGCTGATGCGGACCGTACAGCTCGACGACCGCTTCGCCGTCGGGCTCGTCGCATCCGGCCGAAAGGACGAGCGGGCCGCGACCGGCCGGCCGGACCACGCTCAGCCGCGAGACGACGAAACCGCGCCTGGCCATCGCGCGCACGGCCGCCTCCAGCGGCACCTCGAGCGCGGGGGTGCCGACCACGAGGACCACCAGCGAGCCGACCAGCCAGCCGACGGCCAGGCCCAGCAGGGCGCGGGCCGGCACGATGGCGCTGACGACGAGGTGGATCGGCACGAAGGCCAGCAGCAGCGCCCACCACCAATGCCGCCAGCGCGCGGGCAGCCACGGCCCCGAGACGGTCAGCACCGCCGCCAGCATCCCGATCCAGCGCGGGTCGTCGAGGAACTGCCCCAAGACGGTTTGCAGGCGTTCGGAGAGGTCGAAGTGCCAGCGGGGCGCCGAAAACCCGTTGCCGCCCACCGACAGCGGCAGCGCGGCGAGCAGCGCGGCGGCCGCATACGCGCCGAGCAGTTTCCATTGCCGGCCGACGATGAGACCGATCAAGATCATGAAGGGCAGGGCCAGGATCGCCACGCCGTACGCGAGGTACACCAGATCGGACTGCCGGGGGGAGAGCACCCCGACGATCTGCGAGATGGACTTCTCCAGCGCATCCCACTGCGGGCGGGTGATCAGCGAGCTGGTGATCACCACGGCGAGGAAGGTCACGCTCGCGGCCAGCCGCAGGATGTCGTTGGTGCGCCGGGTCAACGGCTGCAGCAAGCTGCCGGAAACGCTGATCTCGCGCCCGTCGACTCGCATCTGGTAACGATCCTTCGGATCCGTTCGGCGCCGCTGATCGATCCCGCTCGCCGGCTCGCCGACAACTTAACGCCGATACCCGCTTGCGCGACAGCTGCCACCCACGTGGCGCGCGTAGGGTCGTGTACGTAGGTGAGCTAGCGAATCGGAGGGCGTGAACGTGGCCAGAACGGACAACGACACCTGGGAGATCACCGAGAGCGTGGGGGCGACGGCGCTGGGGGTGGCGTCCGCCCGCGCGGCCGAGACGCGCAACGAGAATCCCTTGATCCGGGATCCCTTCGCGCAGATCTTCCTCGACGCCGCCGGCGACGGGGTGTGGAACTGGCACTCGGCGCCGCAGCTGCCGGACGAACTCGTCGAGGCCGAACCGGAATTGCCGCTGCAGATGCAGGCGATGGTCGGCTACATGGCGTCGCGTACCGCGTTTTTCGACGAGTTCTTCCTCGCCGCGACGCGCGCCGGCATCCGGCAGGCGGTGATCCTGGCGGCGGGCCTGGACGCGCGGGCGTGGCGGCTGCAGTGGCCGGACGGAACCACCGTCTACGAGTTGGACCAGCCCCGGGTGCTGGACTTCAAATCGTCGACGCTGACCGAACACGGGGCGCAGCCCGCGTGCCACCGCATCGCCGTCCCGGTCGACCTGCGCCACGATTGGCCGGCGGCGTTGCGGCAGGCCGGGTTTGACCCCTCGGCGCCCAGCGTGTGGTCGGCCGAGGGGCTGATGCCGTACTTGCCGGCCGCCGCCCAGGAGTTGCTGTTCGACCGCGTGCACGGGCTGACCGCCCCGGGCAGCCGCGTTGCCGTCGAGGCGCTGGGCCCCAAGTTCCTCGACCCGGAGTTCCGCGCGAAGCGCCGCGCGCGGATGGACCGGGTGCGCGCCTTGATGGCGCGGGTGGACCCGGACCGGGAGGTGCCGAGGACCGACGAGCTGTGGTACTTCGAGGAGCGCGAGGACGTCGGTGACTGGTTCCGCCGCCACGGCTGGAGCGTGACGGTCACCCCGTCCGACAAGCTGATGGCCGGCTACGACCGCGCGGCGCCCAAGGAGGTCGAGGATGCCGTGCCCGGAAACCTGTTCGTGTCCGCGGAACGGCCGCAGGGCTAGCGGAGGTCGCGGCGAGCGACTCGAGGAGCGCCCCGATGCGGGTATATCGATTCGACAACTCACGTGGACTCGACGGTCTCGAGATGAGTGACGAGCCCATGCCCGCCCCGCAACGCGGTGAACTGTTGCTCAAAATCCGGGCGGTGTCACTGAACTATCGCGACATCGCGATCCCGCTGGGGCGCTACGTGCGCGAGAGCAAGTCTGGTCTCGTGCCGTGCAGCGACGCTGCCGCCGAAGTGGCCGAGACCGGTGAAGGCGTTGACGACTACCGCCCGGGCGACCGCGTGGTAAGCGTATTCCACCCCAGGTGGTTCGGCGGCCCGATACCGGCGACGGCGAACTCCGATAGCTACGGCAGCGGGCAAGATGGCTGGCTCACCGAATACAAAGTGATATCGCGGGAATCGGTGGTAGCCACGCCGGACGCCTTGACCGACGAACAGGCAGCGACATTGCCCTGCGCGGCTGTCACCGCCTGGAATGCGTTGGGCGGCCCCACGCCGATCCGCGCCGGCCAGACTGTGTTGACCCTCGGCTCGGGCGGTGTTTCCGTCTTTGCCCTTCAACTGGCCAAACTGCTGGGTGCTCGGGTCATCGCGACGACGTCGAGCCTCGAGAAAGCACAGGCCCTGACCAAGTTGCGGGCCGACGATGTCATCAACTACCGCGACTACCCGCAGTGGAGTGAGCGGGTTCGCGCCCTGACCGACGGCCGAGGCGTCGATCGCGTCGTCGAAGTCGGCGGCCCTGCCACCATCGACCAGTCTTTACGGGCGGTCGCGATTGGCGGAGAGGTGACGCTGATCGGCTTCCTCAGTGAAGCCGACCCCGGCATCGATTACTTCCTCCTCAAGGGTGCCGGCGCGACGACCCGGTCGATCACGGTCGGGGACCGCAGCGATACACAGGAGCTGGTGCGCGCAGTCGGTGCCACGGGAATGCAGCCGGTGATCGACCGTGTGTTCGAATTCGATGATGCCGCAGCGGCATTCAACCGCCTCGCGGCAGGCGAGCATCTCGGCAAGATCGTCATCCGAGTGCACTGACGGGTGTCGTGGGTCCCTTCCTGCCTCGAGCCGTTGACCACCGCGAGGTTGTCATCTACCGCTGCGGGCCGCACCGCTCAGGTGCATCGTCGTCACCGCCCCCTTGTTGGGCGCCGCGCGCGTGGGCGCGCCACCTCTGGAATCCGCGCCGCGCGGCGAACGCCCCGACGATGGCCGTCACGCACCACACCGCGATCGCCGCATAGGCCAACGGCGACGACCGGTTCCCGATCGACGCGCCCAGCGCGGTGTAGACGAACGCGCGTGGCACGGAACCGACGAACGAGCCAATGACCATCTGCCACAAGGGCACTCCGAACGCGCCGAACGCGTAGGACGCGAGCGCATCGGAGATGCCCGGGACGAACCGCTGGCCGACGACCGCCCACAGCCCGCGGCGCTCGATGAGGGCGTCGATGCGGTCGGTGCGTTTCGTCCCCAGCAGCGCCCGGGCGCTGTCGCGCCCAGCCCGCCGGCCGATCAGGCTCGCCACGATCGCGGTGCCGACCGTCGCGCCGAGCGTCACGAAGATGCCGAGGAGGGGGCCGAACAGCAGCCCGCTGGCCGCCGCCAGGATCGAACCCGGCACGAATACCGCACCCAGCGCGGCCGACGCCACCACATAGGTCAGCGGCGCCGCCGGCCCCGTCGCGGAGACCACCCGCCGCAGCTCCTCCACGTGGACGACGCGCGCGATGGCCACCAGGTAGAACATCAGGAGCAGGAAGGCGACGAACACGCCGAGCCGCACGATATGGGCGCGCCGGGACGCGGGTTCCGGTGTCGGCGCGGAGCCGTCGCTGTTGTCCATGCTGACCGCGATTCTTCCGCACCGTGCGCGGTCGTCGTAAAGTGCCACACATCAGGGAGTCGCATCCCTGTGAGAGGCGTTCCCCGAGATGTCCGAGCACCCTGAGCCAGCGCGGGGCAAGCGGATCGTCGTCTGCCTCGACGGCACCGCCAACCAGATCGGGGCCGGCAACCTCACCAATGTCGCCAAGCTCTTCGAGATGCTGGACAAGGACGACCCGGCCGGGCAGCTCGCCTACTACGACCCCGGCGTCGGCACGCTGGCGCCGGCGTCGGCGCATTCGAAGCTGTCCCGCACCAAGGACTTATTGTTCGAGAAGGCATTCGGCCTGGGGCTGAAAGGCAATGTCGCACAGGCCTACCGCTATGTGATGCAGCATTGGCGCCCGGGTGACGCGCTGTACATCTTCGGATTCAGCCGCGGCGCTTACACCGCGCGTGCGTTGGCCGGCATGCTGCTTCGGCCGGGATTGCTGCGGCCCGGCTCGGAGAACCTGCTGCCGTACGCGGTCGAAAAGTACGCCATAAACCGCTATTTCACCCCGGACGAGTACGCCCGCTGGGCCGAGTTCGCCCGCGCGTTCTGCTGGCGCACCGAGGACGAGCCGCTGTTTTCCACCGTGCGGCAGAACAGCCCGAATCAGGTGTGGCACCACGCGGTGCCGGTGGCGTATCTCGGCCTGTGGGACACCGTCAAGGCGGCCGGCTTCCTGCGGTTCGGCAACCTGCGCTGGCCCTACACGCGCTCGCTGCCCAACGTCGCGCGCATCCGCCACGCCGTCTCGATCGACGAACGCCGCCGTCCCTACCGCGAATACCTCGTCGAGCGCCATCCGCGGGGGCTGGAGGAACGCTGGTTCGCCGGCGTGCACGCCGATGTCGGCGGCACGTTCATGCCCGATCACCGGCTCGCCACGATCGCGTTGAAATGGGTCACCGACGGGATCGTCGGTGAGCTGGCGATCGACGCGGCTGCCTACCGGGAGCAGTGCGCGGTGACCGAAGACTTCGCGAACGCGCCGATCCACAACAACGGCAAGCTGTGGTACCTCGTCGGCTGCCGGCGCCGCCCAATGGGCCCCGACGCACTGGTGCATCCGAGCGTGCTCGTGCGCCGCCGCGACAACCCTGGCTACCTACCGAATCTGACCGACCAACGGCTCAGCGCCGACCCCACCGACTGGACGTCCCCCGCGTTGTGAAGGAGAAACGCCATGGCCCTCAGTTCGCTGACCACTCTCGACCAGTACAAAGCCGCGCCGTTTCCGCCCGGCTACCCCGACAACACGCGAACGTTCTACAGCCCGGTCGACCGTGTGCATGAGGCGCTCAAGGACTTGCTGACGTCGGCCGACAAGAGCATCGTGGTCGCGATGTACGGCTACGACGACCCGGAACTGAATTCGGTGCTGCAGTCGTCGCTGAACGACGAAAAGATCTATGTACAAATGAGTCTCGACTCCACGCAAGCCGCGGGAAAGTCCGAGCGCGCTCTGTTGGCCCCCTGGCTCAACGACAAGACCGGCAACAGCATCGCGATCGGCCACAGTGAGAAGTCGGCGATCATGCACTTGAAGATGGTGATCATCGACGGCGTCGACGTCATCACCGGCTCGACCAACTGGTCCACCGGCGGAGAATCCAAGCAGGACAACCAACTCACCGTGATCCGGGACCCGTACGTGTGCGCGGAAGCCCGTTCACGCATCGACATCATCCACGACGGCATGCTCAAGCAGATGGCGGCGAAGGCGCAATCCGGCGGCGCGCACTAGGCTCCCCACCGGAGGCGCGCAGCCGCTGCGCCAGTCCGGTCGCCCGCACGGCGCGGCGCGCGATGGCGGCGCGCACGGAAGCCTCGGAACCTGCCACCCGGACCTTGGTCTTCGCCCGCGTCACGGCGGTGTAGAACAATTCGCGGGTCAGCAGCCGCGAATCCTCCGGCGGCATCAGCACCGTCACCTCGTCGGCCTGGCTGCCCTGGCTCTTGTGGATCGTCATCGCATGCATGGTCTCGATGTCTGTGAGCCGGCTGGTCGCGAAGCTCAACGTTCCGGCGGCGCCGGCGATGACGGCCCGCAGCCCGTCGCTGCCGACCACGACCACTCCGGCATCCCCGTTGTAGACCTTGAGCCCATAGTCGTTGGCGGTCACCAAGACCGGCCGACCGGCGTACCACGCCGAGGTTATCGGCTGACCCGTCTCCTCCGTGAGCCAACGCTCCACCTGCCGGTTCCAGTGCGACACCCCGTACGGGCCGTGCCGGTGCGCGC
>NZ_LZJF01000038.1 GCF_001666835.1 Mycobacterium sp. E3251
CCGCCGCCAACGTCGCGGAGTACTACGACATCCCGTTTGCCACGCTGCATCACGTCCCCATGCGGCCGAACGGCCAGACCGTTTCGATGCTGCCGGCGCCGTTGAGCCGCTCGGCGATGACGGCGTTCGACTGGTTCAGTTGGCGCCTGAACAAGAAGGTCGAGGACACGCAGCGCCGCGAACTCGGGCTCCCCAAGGCAACGCATCCCTCGCCGCGCCGGATCGCCCAGCGAAAGTCGCTGGAAATCCAAGCGTACGACGAGGTTTGCTTTCCCGGACTGGCGGACGAATGGGCGAAATGGGACGGCCTACGGCCGTTTGTCGGCCCATTGACAATGCAACTGACCACGGGCGCCGACGACGACGTGGCAGCTTGGATTGCCGCCGGATCGCCGCCGATTTGCTTTGGCTTCGGCAGCATGCCGGTCGAATCTCCGGTCGACACGGTCGAAATGATCGCTGCGGCATGTGCGGAATTGCACCAGCGGGCGCTAATTTGCGCCGGCTGGAGCGATTTCAGCGATGTGCG
>NZ_LZJF01000039.1 GCF_001666835.1 Mycobacterium sp. E3251
CTGGCGCGGTCACCGCCTGCGTGCCGGCGCTGAGACGGAGTTTTCTTCTGCCACACCGCAGTAAAGGTCCCGCGGGGACAGTCCGTATGCGGCGCGGAAGGCGCGGCTGAAACTCGACATGTCGGAGAATCCGTGCCGGCGCGCGACACTGGCGATGGTCACCGTCGCGTCGCTCCGGCCCAGCTCGTGGCGCGCGGCTTCCAACCGCCGGGTACGGATGTACTCGGCCAGGCTGATGTTGGCGTCGGCGCACTTTTGGTAGAGATGCCGCACCGAGACGAAGTGTGCCGCTGCGATGCGTTCGGCGTTGAGCTCCGGATCGCGCAGATGTCGAGACACGTAGTCCAGAATCCGGACGAGCAGCGTGTTGGCGAGGGGTTCGGCCGCGCGCTCTGCATAGCCCAACTGGGTCGTGATCACCGCGCGAAGCAGTTCGATGCTCGGGTGCGCGACGAGATCGCCGTTGACCGCGGTGAACAGGCTCGGATCGGCCGCCACCCGCCGGAGGTGATCGAAGGTCAACGTGGCCAGCGGATGCTCAGGAATAAGCGGCACGGCGCACGCTTCGCGGATCAGTTCAGTCGGCAAAGCGAGCGCGGAGTGGGGAATCTGGAAGAACTCCCCACCCATGCCCTCGGGGTTGAGCAACGTGTAGGGGGCGCTGGAGTCGTACAGCGCCATCGCACCGGGGTGCAGAACCGCCTCCCTGTCCTCCTGCACCACCATCGCGGTACCGGCCAGCTGCAGATTGACGAAGACTGTGGGCTCGGCGCCATCGCGCGCCAGCGCTGGTGTCCGGACCACCCTGTTGGCGGTCGTCTCTCCGACGCAGACTGTCAGGTCACCGAGCGGCGTGACCAGCCCGTGAGCGGTCGCGCCCGGGCCGTCTTCCACCCAATGCCATTCGACAGACACCATGGCCGCGCCCATCGCCCAGTGCATGTAATCGGAGCGTTCCACCGGGTCGACAGGGTCGGTATCGAGGACGATGGCCATGGGGAAGACTTCCTTTCCCTGGCAGGCGAGGGCCCCGTTGCTTGATCGCAATCCTAAAACCGGACCCGCGAGGCCGCCAAGCGTCGGGCTGGGCCAAGCGCTGTCGCACGCGTCGCCCGCCGCGGTGTCCCCGGTTTGCCGCGAACATGGGTTGCCGCCCCTCGGGGCCCGTGGCCCAGTGGTGTTCGGCGTGCCGCCGAGGAGAACTGGTCAATCACCGATCGATTCCAGCCAGGAGCAATTCACCCAACGCGAGCGCTTCTACCATCGCCTTCAAGAGTCCAGAAGGCCTCCGTAGCAGCCTTCTACCGTGGAGGGGACAGCGATGCCGACGTTCAACCACAACATGTTCGACCACGCGGATGTCAGGATCCATTACGTGACCGTGGGTACCCCGCCGAGTCACGGTGGCGACGATCGGACCGTGGTGCTGCTGCACGGCTGGCCCCAGACCTGGTGGGAATGGCGCCATGTCATGGGGCCCTTGCACGAGGACGGCTGGTTCGTCGTCGCTCCCGACTACCGAGGTGCCGGGGGGTCCTCCAAGCCACCCGGCGGCTACGACAAACAAACCATGGCAGGTGACATCAAGGCCCTGCTCGACCATCTCGGTGTGCAGAAGCCCATCACCTTGGTAGGCCACGACCTCGGGCTGATGGTCGCCTACGCCTACGCCTGCCTGTACTCGACCGACGTCGAACGTCTTGTGCTCATGGAGGCGCCGATCCCGGGGACCAATGCGTACGAGAGCGTGGCCACGACCAAGTACAGCGCGAATAAACTCTGGCACTTCCACCTGCACGGGGCGGCCGACAACGTCGCCGAGACGCTCATCGCTGGAAGCGAATTCCCTTACCTACGTTCGTTTTACCAGCGCCTGAGCGCCAATCCCGACGCGATCTCAATATCGGACGCGCAGCGATACGTCGCTGACTACACGGCCCCGGGAGCCATGCGTGCCGGCCTCGAATTGTTCCGCGCCTTCGAGCAGGACGCGTCCGACAACCGACGCATTCTGGCGGAGCAGGGCAAGCTCACGCTGCCGGTTCTCGGACTGGGCGGGACCGCGAGCTTCTTCGTACCGATCGCCGAGGCCATGCTCTTGGAGGTCGCCGACAACGTCACGGTCCGGCCCATCGAAAATTCGGGACACTGGATCGCCGAGGAACAACCCGAGGCGCTCCTGTCGTGCCTGCGCGAATTCATCGAGGTAACCGGCGGTACGAAGGGACGCGCGGCGTGATCATCTTGAATGTCTTCTTCGACGTGGCGCAAGCGCACGAAGCCGATTTTCTGAAGCTGTTGAACCACATGGTGGTTGAGTCCAACAAGGAAGACGGCTGCGGCCTGTATCAACTGTGGCGCAACGCCCATGATCCTTACAGTTACGTCCTCGTCGAACACTGGGCCTCACAGGAGAGCCTTGTCGCCCATGGCAAAACGCCGCACTGGATCAACTTCAACGACACCGTCAACGGATACTTGAAGTCCGACTACGAGGAACACCACTACAACGAGATCCCACGCTGAGCCCCAGGACGCGAGCGCGGGTGGAGATGCTTTGGACCCGCTGGGCTACAACGCGTACAGCGCCGGTAGGTTGACGACGATCGCCTCTTGGCTGCTGCGGGCAATGACCAACTCTGCCGGTGTGTTTGGATCGGGATTCTCCTCACGGTGGGGCAGATGTGGGGGTACGAAGACGTAATCGCCAGGATCGGTCCGGACCCGAACCTCGCGCTCCCCGTCAAAGAACACAAACTCGGGATGCCCGCTGCGGACGTAGATCATCGTCTCGGAATCACCGTGGTGATGGTTGGCCGAGACGCTGCCCGGCGACGCCAAGGTTTCTCCCATCCAGAGCTTTTCGCTACCCACGGTGGATCCACTCAGCGCGGCGAAGCGCTGCATGCCGTCCGTCTGCGCTGTGGTGGCATCAAGTTCGGTTGACTTGACGTGGCGGACGCGATTGCGCGGTACATGCTGCTGGGCATTGGGGGTGAAATCGGGATGAAAACCGTCGGGGCCGGCCATGCAGTCGAGCGTAGACCTCCCGAGAGGCCCAACAATCGCCGTGCCCCGGACGAATTCGAGACAATCAGCGATCAAATCAAGTCAGTCTCAACACATTCGCGGTGGAGGCCGCGACGGTCGGTGGTCGACCTTTACAGTCAGCCGTTCACCGCCTGCTCGCGCGCCCACCGGTAGTCGGCCTTGCCCGACGGGCTGCGCTCGATTGCCGCGCGGAACACGATCGCTTTGGGTAGTTTGTAGCGGGCCAGCGATTGACCGGCGTGGGCGACCAACTCCTCGGCGTCCGCGCGGGCGCCTTCGGCCAGCGCGACGACGGCCACGACCTCCTGGCCCCACCGCTCGCTGGGACGGCCGGCGACCACCACGTCGGCCACCGCCGGGTGCGACGCGATGGCGGTCTCGACCTCCTCGACGAAGATTTTCTCGCCGCCCGAGTTGATCGTCACCGAATCGCGGCCCAGCAGTTCGATCTTGCCATCGGGATGGTGGCGGGCCCGGTCGCCGGGAATCGCGTAACGCACGCCGTCGATGACGGGAAATGTCTTGGCGGTCTTGGCCGCATCACCCTTGTAGCCCAGTGGGACGTAGCCGCGTTGCGCCAGCCAGCCCATGCCGTCGTGGCCCGGCTCCAGGATGGTGGCCAGATCCTCGGCCGCCACGAACGTGTCCGGGCCGGCGTTGAAGGTGCCGGTGGACACCGCTCCCGAAGTGGACATGTGGTGCATCTGCGCGCCGGTTTCCGAGGATCCGACACCGTCGACGACGACGGCGTTCGGCAGGACTTCGATCAACCGTTGCTTGACGAACGGGGTGAGCAGCGCGCCGCCGTTGGCGACCACCGCCAGCGACGACACGTCCGCGATCCCTTTCTCGATGGCGGCGACCAAGGGGCGGGCCATCGCGTCGCCGACCACCGTCACCACGGTCACGCGCTCGCGCTCGATGGTGCGGACGACCTCGTCGGCGTCCAGACGATCGACGACCGAAGGGAAGACGACGGACTGCCCGGTCGTGATCGCCGTCATCACGCTCCACTGGGCCGCGCCGTGCATCAGCGGCGGCAGGATCATCAACTTGGTGCCGGGGCCCGCGACCACTCCCGCCGCGATCTCCTCGACGGACCCGAACGGCTCGCCGGTCATCAGGTTGCGCCCGCCGAAGGACGTCATGAAGATGTCGTGCTGGCGCCACAGCACACCTTTCGGCATGCCCGTCGTGCCGCCCGTGTACAGGACGTACAGGTCGTCGGGCGAAGGCTGCACCGGGGGTGGCTCCGGCGTGGAGGACGCGATGATGGTCTCGTAATCCACTGCGCCGTAGATCAATTCGTTGCCGGAGTCATCGGCGATCTGGATCAGGACCCGCAGCGGCGGGAGGTCCGGCAGGATTTCGGCCACCCGTGGCGCGAAGGCGGCGTGGTAGATCAGCGCGGTCGCCCCCGAATCCGCCAACAGATACTGCAGCTCGCTCTTGACGTAGCGGAAGTTGACGTTGAAGGGGGCGACTCGGGCTTGAAACGCGCCCAGCAGCGCCTCGACGAATTCGTTCCCGTTGTAGGCGTAGATGCCGAGCAGGTCCTGACCGGCCTCGTGGCCGGGGATCCCGGAGCGTTCGGTGTGGCAGCCCAGCCCACGGGAGTGCAGGTACGCGGCGAGGCGTTGCGACCGTTCGAGCACCTGTGCGTACGTGTACCGCCGTTCACCCTGGATCAGCAGCTCCCGGTCGGGAATCGCGGCCGCGACGGCCTTCGCGACGGCGGGGACAGTGAATTGTGTTGCGGTGTCGGACATCAGGCCTCTCAAGGCTGGTGGGGGAGCAAGCGGACCATCAGGCCGTTGGCTTCGCTGAGCAAGGTTCCATTGCCGGCTGTCATAGTAGCGTCAATGAAAAGTTTCCTGCCGTCGATGCGGGTGATGCGTCCGTGGGCGGTCAGCGGCTCGTCGATCGGGGTGATGGCTCGGTAGTCGACATGCAGGTATGCGGTCCGGGTAGGTGGCGTGCCCGCTGTGGAGACCACCATCCCGAACAGCCAGTCGTAGAACAGCGGGATCATGCCGCCGTGCACGGCGTTGTTTCCGCCGATGTGTGCGGTGGTGAAGTGGCCGGCCATGGTTACGCCGTCGGGGCCTGACTCGGTCACCATCCAGGGCGGCATCAAGGGGTGGGCCAACCCGGGCAGGCTCAGCACTCGCCCGGCGACCGACTCGGTCTCCGGGACCCGGTGGCCATCGAGCAGCGCGCAAGCG
Source organism: Mycobacterium sp. E3251 (assembly GCF_001666835.1). GTDB lineage: Bacteria > Actinomycetota > Actinomycetes > Mycobacteriales > Mycobacteriaceae > Mycobacterium. The sequence goes on from NZ_LZJF01000039.1 coordinate 5,277, forward strand.
CTCTCCAGGTGCATGGTCGCGGCGGCCCAAAGCGCGGGGTCGGGCTTGGTGGACACGGTCAGGTCCTGCAGGCGGCGCAGCGCAGCGACGAACGGACCGAGTTCCTCGGGCGCGTCCTCGACGGGATTGACGTCGGGGAATCCGCCACGAACACCGGGTGCGGTGCCGGTCATGGCCGCGTCCACACGTCGAGCAACTCGTCGGTGGTGGTGATGGCCGCGAGCAGCGACAGGGTGTTGGCGATGATGGCCTCTCCGTATTCGGTGGGTATGCCGGCGACCGCATCGCGGGGCACGACGACGCGGTAGGAGGCGTTGACGGCGTCCATGACGACGTTGGGGATGGCGATGTTCAGCGACACCCCGACGACCACGATGGTGGACACCCCTAGGTTGCGCAGTATCGCGTCCAGGTCGGTGCCGCCCATAGGCCCGACGCCGTGCCAGCGGCTGAGCACCAGATCGCTTAACTCCGGCCCCAATTCGGGCAACACGGCCGCCCCGGGGGTGCCCGGGGTGATGTCGACTTGACCGTGCCCCATGGCGAAGATCTTGGCGTTGTGGTTGGAGCCGAGCCCGTCGGGGCGCCGCTGCACCAAGCAGTGCACGACGCGGACACCGGCCGCCCGGGCCGCCGGCAACAGCCGGACGATATTCGGCAGGGCGACCCGCCGTGCTTCCTCGGCCAGCATCGCCAGTCCGGCGTGGGGCCCGATGACGGCGCCCTGACATTCCTGTGTGACGATCGCGGTGCGCTCGGGTGCGGCGATCTCGGCGAGTTTCGGGGTCATGCCGGTACTTCGTAGAACTGTTTGGCCCACTTCCGCAATGCCATATACCCTTTCGCGTCCACCTTGGAGAGCGCCGGATTCTCGACGTACTTCTGGTACCGCCAGATTCGCAGATCGTCGAAGACGGTGGACAGGAATTGCTGTTCGATCACGTCGCGCAGCTTGCCCTGCGGTGCGTCGGATGTGTCGCCGGGGACCCGCGGCCACCAGATCGAGTAGAACAGGTCCGAACACTCATCGTCGACCGGAGTGCAGGTGAAGATCAGCCGATGGTTCTGGGCCCCCTCGAAGACGCTGATCGCTCCGCCCAGGCCGAACAGGTGGCTGTGGAACCGCAGCGCGAGGTCGTCGGGGTTGTCGCTGCGCGCGTCCGGCCAGCCCGCGACGAACTGCCACTCGTGGTCGACGATCTTCCAGTCCAGCACCCGCGGCGTCACCGTGGCATGGTGTACGTATTCGAAATGTGCGCTGTCGGGGGCATTCTCCGCGACGATCTGCGGATGGACCGGCTCGCGTTCGGCGCGGCGAGAGAACTCCGGGTACGCGCGGTAATACGCCGTCGGGTCGGTTTCGAATTGCGGAAATTTTCTAAAGATGTCCGGCATGTCCCACTGCGGCTCCTTGCCTTCCGGCTGGTGCCAGATGAACACGCAGTCGTACTGCTCGCGCACCGGGTACACCCGCAGCCGCAGCGCGCGGTTGGGCCGGTCGGGTTGATAGGGGATGTACCGGTTGGTGCCGTCCGGGCCCCAGCGCCAGCCGTGGAAGGGGCATTCGACGCAGTCGCCGAGCACCTTGCCGCCGTGGCCGATGTGGGCCCCGAGGTGTTTGCAGTGCGCTTCCAAGACGTGTAGCTCGCCGGACTCGTCGCGGTAAGCGACCAGATCCTCGCCAAAGTAGTGCAGCGGCCGCACCTCGCCAATCGGAAATTCGGGCGACCACCCGACCATGAACCACCCGGTGACCTTCCAGGTGAAGGGCACTTTCACGCCGAAGCCTCCGATTGCCTGATACTAAGTCCGTTACAGTATAGATTTCAGCAGTCCGGCCCGTGCACGGCAAGGAGTTGATGTGACTGAAGCGGCTGACACCCGGAGCGACGTCATCGTCATCGGCGCCGGCTTCTCCGGGGTCTACACCGGCCGAATCCCCGAATATCGACGGCGCCGCTGCGACGAAATCGCGGCCGGCGGATACACCGGTTTCAAGCTGGCTTAGGTGAGTGGCATGGCGAAGGTGACCCGTGGGCTGGGGCTCGCCAGGGAGGCGACCCGCGAGCTCGGCATGTTGTTGCCGCGCACGGTGGCCAGCCTGAACGAATCGACCGGCTGGGCTCCAATGTCGCCGCGTGGCGTGCGCCAGTTCGGCGAGGTCATGCTGGACGAGCTTGTGCTGAGCGGCTTTTCGCTGCTCGGCGGGGGCCCGGCGGCGATGCGCCCCCTGGCCGGCTGCACAGCCGCGGCCGAGGAGTTGTCGGCCCTGGGCATCGACCGCGCGCACGCGGACCCGAATCCGCTGCGGGCGACCTCGGTGCGGCGGCGGCGCATCGGCAACCTGGCGTACGAACGGATGACGTTCGAGCACGATCCGGGGTTGCCGAAATCGCTGGAAGCCGAGGGCCTGGGCGGAACGGCGAGGGCGGTGGTGCACCTGTGCCGGCACACCGACGGCCCGAGACCGTGGCTCATCTGGGTGCATGGCGCCGGCCAGGGCGGCACGGAAGACCTGCTGTTGACCCGCATCGGCCGAATACATCACCAGCTGGGATTCAACGTCGCATTGCCGGTGCAGCCCGGTCATGGATGCCGGCGCAGGGAATGGCCCGCCTATCCCGACATGGACCCCTTGGGCAACGTCGCCGGCATGATGCGCTCGGTCTCGGAGATCCGCGCGGTGGTGCGATGGGTACAACCACAGGCGAGTGCGGTTGTGGTAGCTGGGGTTTCGATGGGGACTCCGGTCGCGGCGCTGGTTTCGCACCTGGAAAGGCAGATCGACGCAGTGGCGCTCTACACGCCGATCCTCGGGCTGAATGCGATGATCGCGCGGCATCTGGGGCGCGGGGGATCGTCGCGGGACGGATTCCGCGACCTGCTGGCCTCCCCGGACGTGGCGAACCTGACCTCGGTGGTCGACCCACTGCGGGTGGATCCGGCACCGCCGCCGCACCGCCGGCTCATCGTCGGCGCCTGGCACGACCGGATGGCGATGCGCGATCCCGCGGTCGAGTTGCAGGAGCGCTGGGGCGGCCAACTGTACTGGTACGACGGCAGCCACGTGGGGCACATTTTCTCCCGGCGCGTGCAGCGGGTGACCGATCGATTCCTGCGCGAGGTGGCCGGCTGATGGCGGACCCGCGCACCGCCCGCGAAGTCGTCGAGCTCTACAACCTCGTCGTCTGGAACCAGCACAACCTGAAGCTGGCCGAGGAGTTGTTCGCAGACACCGTGATCCGGCACGGGGTGGGTGAGGCGCATACGCTGACCCGCGACCAGGCGGTCAGCCGGGTCGAAGACGTCTGGGCGATGTTCGACCAGTTGAGGTTCGATCTGAACGTCGTCGCCGCCGGAGACGACGGCGAGCACGTCGCGATCGTCTACGACTCGTCGATGACCGCCAAGGACGGCACCACGGCGAACGTCGCCAGCATCGAGGTGTTCCGCGTCGTCGACGGGAAGATCACCGAAGTCTGGAATTGCGGCTATCAGCAAGGAGTTTGGAGTTGACCGATCGCACTCTCGATGAGTTGGGCTACTACCTGCTGGCCGGCGCCGGCGGGGAAGGCCCGGCAACGCTGGTCGATGAGGCCCGCCGCGGCGAGGAGCTGGGCCTCGGCACCGCGTTCATCTCCGAGCGCTGGAACGTCAAGGAGGCGTCGTCGCTGACCGGTGCCGCGTGCGCCGTGACGACCCGGATGCAGATCGCCACCGCCGCAACCAATCACAACACCCGCCACCCGCTGATCACCGGGTCGTGGGCCACCACCATGCACCGCCTCTCCGGCGGGCGATTCACGCTGGGGATCGGCCGGGGCATCGCGGCGATCTACGGGGCGTTCGGCATACCGGCGGTCACCACCGCGCAGATGGAGGACTGGGCCCAGGTCATGCGGCGCCTATGGCGCGGCGAGCTGATCTTCAACCACAACGGGCCGATGGGCAAATACCCGATCCTGTTCCTCGACCCCGACTTCAACGAGGAAATCCGCTTGGCGCTGGTGGCTTTCGGGCCGAATACGCTCGAGCTCGGGGGACGCGTGTTCGACGACGTCATCCTGCACACCTATTTCACCCCGGAGACGCTGCAGCGCTGTGTTAAGACGGTGAAAGCCGCGGCCCAAAAGGCCGGACGCGACCCGGACGACGTGCGGGTGTGGTCGTGCTTTGCCACCGTCGGCGACCACCTGCCCGAGGAGTTGCGGTTGAAGAAGACTGTCGCGCGCCTGGCCACCTACCTGCAGGGCTACGGCGACCTGATGGTCCGGACGAACAATTGGGATCCGGCTGTGCTGCATCGCTTCCGGGACGACCCAGTGGTGACGTCGATCGCCGGTGGGATCGACCACAAGGCCACGGCCCAGCAGATCGAACACATCGCGACGTTGATTCCCGACGAGTGGCTGGAGCCGTCGGCGACCGGGTCTGCCCGGCAATGCGCGGATCGCGTCCGCAGGGAATTCGACTACGGGGCCGACGCCGTGATCATGCACGGCGCGACGCCGGACGAACTGGAGCCCGTTATCGCGGCCTACCGGGCGGGTGACTAGCACCAGTCAGGGCATGATGACGGTCCGGCTGACCGGTTCGGCGGCGGCCTGCCGGCTCGACAGTCCACGAAGCAATGAACTAAGCAAGGCATCACGGGTTTCGCGGGGATCGATGAGTTCGTCGAATCCCAGATGTTCGGCCGAGCGATAGGACGCCTGCAGCTCGGCGTCGCGCAGCTTCGCGGTGATGTCCTCACCGGCATGCGTCGCCCGGCCCAGCGCCGCCGCGCTCATGGCGCCCATGGTGGCGCCGGGGTAAGCGAAGGTCGCGCTCTGGTGATCGAAACCCAACAGCGACATGACCATCGAGCCGAATCCGTATGCCTTGCGCAGCGTGACGTGCAGCTTGACCGTGGTGGCCGCGGTCTGCGCGGCGAACATCCGCGCACCGGCGCGCAGCACGCCGCTGCGCTCGGACCGACTACCGGGCAGCATGCCGGGGTTATCGGCAAGGAACACGATGGGCAGGTGGAAGGAGTCGGCCACCATGATGAAGTGTGCCGCCTTGTCGGCCGCGTCGGCGTCGATCGAGCCCGCGAGCACGTTGGGCTGGTTCGCGACGACCGCGACCGGGTGGCCACCGAGATGGGCCAACGCGCAGATGATCGCCTTGCCGTACTGCGGCTGGACTTCGAACCAGTCGGGCCGGTCGAAGACCACGTCCAGCACCGCCCGCATGTCGTAGATGCGGCGGTTGTCGCGAGAGACGATGTCGAGCAGTTCGGGCGTCGCACGGGGCCCGCTGGCCTCGTCCGGCGGCCGCGGCGCCGGGTACGACCATGCGCTCGGCGGGAAATACGACAGGTACCGCCGGATATCGGCGATCACGGCTTCGTCGTCTTCGGCAACGTTGTGGATCACCCCGCTCGGCAATGCGGTGCCGGGCCCGCCGAGGTCCTCCTTCGAGATCTCTTCTCCGGTGGACTCTTTGACGACCGGCGGTCCGGCGGTGAAGATGGCGCCCTGTCTGCTCATGATGCGGAAGTCGCACACGGGCGCGACCAGCGCGCCATGTCCGGCCGACGGACCCAACACCGCGGCGACGGTCGGCACCTTGCCCGAGCACTGCGCCTGGGCGAGCAGGTCGGTCGGGGCGCGGCCGTAATGCCCACCGCCAGGGCGAAAGCCGGCGCCTTCGAGCAGCATCACCAGGGGAACCTTGTCGCGCAGCGCGAGTTCGGCGATGCGATAGCGCTTGGAGTTGCCGCCGGGTCCGATGCTGCCGGCCATGGTGGTGAAGTCCTCCGAGCCCAGCATCACCGGTGAACCGTTGATCGATCCGGAGCCGACGACCAGCCCGTCGGCCGCGATGTCGCCACCGACCAGCGTGCCGATTTCGCGGAACGTCCCCGGGTCGAGGAGGTGTTCGATGCGCGCGCGGGCGTCGAGCTTGCCCTTGCCGCGGTGCTTGTCGAGGCGTTCGGGACCACCCATGCCCCACGCGCGCTGACGGCGCCGCCCGAGATCGTCGAGCGTTTCTCCCCAGTCCTGGGCTTTCGGCATGCCTATGTCCTACCTCATGGAAGTTTCGTCTGGCGAGCAGGCCCGATGGTGGCGACCCGCCGCGCCCGGCTACGCCGCGCTTGCGATCGCCACGTCTGCAGGGTCACATACTGGATTGCTTACTGTAAAGTTACCCGCATGGCCGACGCCGCCCGCCTCAAGGTCGACGGGGGCATCCCCAATCAACTCGCCCGGGTGACCGATGCGGCGGTCGCCCTGGAACGTGACGGGTACGACGGCGGCTGGACGGCGGAAACAAGTCACGACCCATTCCTGCCCCTGCTGCTCGCCGCCGAGCACACGTCGCGGCTCGAACTCGGCACCAACATCGCCGTGGCGTTCGCCCGCAACCCGATGATCGTCGCCAACATCGGTTGGGACCTGCAGGCGTACTCGAAGGGCCGGTTCATTCTTGGGCTGGGCACCCAGATTCAGCCGCATATCGAAAAGCGGTTCAGCATGCCGTGGAGCCATCCCGCGCGCCGGATGCGCGAGTTCGTCTCCGCCCTGCACGCGATCTGGTCCGCTTGGAAAGACGGCGGGAAGCTGCGTTTCGAGGGGGATTTCTACACCCACAAGATCATGACCCCGATGTTCACGCCGGAGCCGCAGCCCTATTCCCCGCCGAAGATCTTCATCGCGGCGGTCGGCGAAGCGATGACCGAGATGTGCGGCGAGGCCGCCGACGGTCATCTCGGACACCCGATGGTTTCCAAGCGTTACCTGGACGAGGTCACGATGCCGGCGCTGCTGCGCGGCATGCAGCGAGCCGGCAGGCGCCGCAGCGACTTTGAAGTGTCCAGCGAGGTGATGATCGCGACCGGCGAGAACGAGGACGAATTGGCTGCCGCGACCGCCGCCGTGCGCAAGCAGATCGCCTTCTACGGGTCGACGCCCGCTTACCGCAGGGTGTTGGAGCTGCACGGTTGGGGAGACCTGCAGACCGAGCTGCACCGCCTGTCGATCGCGGGCGAGTGGGACGCGATGGGCGCGCTGATCGACGACGAGGCGCTCGCGGCCTTCGCCGTCGTCGGCCCGGTGGACACCATCGCCGCCGCCCTCAGGGGTCGCTGCCACGGCGCGGTCGACCGGGTCCTGCCCATCTTCTTCAACGCCTCCCAGTCCTCGATCACGGCCGCACTGAAGGAGTTTCGCGAGTGAGCACAACCACGGTAGACGAGTCCGCCAACCTGCTGGCGGATCCCTTGGCGTACACCGACGAGGAGCGGTTGCACGCGGCGCTGACCCATTTGCGCGCCAACGCACCGGTGTCGTGGGTCGAGGTGCCGGACTACCGGCCGTTCTGGGCGATCACCAAGCACGCCGACATCATGGACATCGAACGCGAGAACATGCTGTTCACCAACTGGCCCCGCCCGGTCTTGACGACGACAGAGGGCGACGAGATGCAGGCGGCTGCGGGCGTGCGGACGCTGATCCACCTCGACGACCCGCAGCATCGGGTGGTGCGTGCGATCGGGTCCGACTGGTTTCGGCCAAAGGCGATGCGGGCGTTGAAGGTTCGTGTTGACGAGCTCGCGAAGACCTACGTCGACAAGATGATGGCCGCTAGCCCGGAGTGCGACTTCGTTCAGGAGGTCGCGGTCAATTACCCGCTCTACGTGATCATGTCGCTGCTGGGGCTGCCGGAGGCGGACTTCCCGCGGATGCTCAAGTTGACCCAGGAGCTGTTCGGCAGCGACGACTCCGAGTTCAAGCGGGGCACCACCAACGAGGATCAGCTGCCCGCCTTGTTCGACATGTTCCAGTACTTCAACGGGGTGACCGAGTCCCGCCGCGAGCGTCCCACCGAGGATCTGGCATCCGCCATCGCCAACGCGCGCGTCGACGGGGAGCCGCTGTCGGACATCGACACCGTGTCGTATTACCTCATCGTCGCCACCGCGGGCCACGACACCACCAGCGCGACCATCTCCGGGGGCCTGCACGCGCTCATCGAAAATCCCGACCAGCTCGAGCGCCTGCGCGGCAACCTCGACCTGATGCCGCTGGCCACCGAGGAAATGATCCGCTGGGTTACCCCGGTCAAGGAATTCATGCGCACCGCCACCGAGGACACCACCGTGCGCGGCGTGCCCATCGCGGCGGGGGATTCGGTGCTGCTGTCCTACGTGTCGGCCAATCGCGACGAGGACGTCTTCGCCGACCCGTTCCGCTTCGACGTCGGGCGCGATCCCAACAAGCACCTGGCCTTCGGCTATGGGGTGCACTTCTGCATGGGCGCCGCGCTGGCCCGCATGGAGGTCAACAGCTTCTTCACCGAGCTGCTGCCCAGGCTCAAATCCATTGAACTGAGCGGTGATCCAGAACTTGTTGCCACTACCTTCGTCGGCGGCCTCAAACACCTGCCGGTGCGTTACACGCTGTCCTGAGGGAGTCACCCGGGTTGAGCGACCCGCTTAGTCCGGGTGTGCGACGATCGCGATCGTTACGCTCCCCCCGGAGGACTAGGCAATGACGCGTAGGACGATTGTCATCACCGGTGCCAGCGATGGCATCGGCGCCGCGGCGGCCCGCCGGCTACACCGCGACGGCGCGAACGTCGTACTGGTCGGACGAACGGAAAGCAAGACCGCCGCCATGGCTGCTGAGTTGGACGCCGCTTATTTTGTGGCCGACTTCGCCGATCTGTGCCAAGTGCGGGCCCTGGCGGACAAGATCCGTTCGGAATGCCCGCGGATCGACGTGCTGGGCAACAACGCCGGCGGGGTGTTCAGCAAGCTGCGCGACACGGTCGATGGCCATGAGATCACTTTCCAGGTGAATTACCTGGCGCCGTTTCTGCTCACCACGCTGTTGCTCGATGTGCTCGTCGTTTCGCGCGCCACGATCGTCAACACGTCGAGTTCGTCGCAGCGGCTGCTCCGCCACGTCACCCTCGGTGATTTCGAAACGACCGTCGAGCGCCGGCCGAGCACCGCCTACGCCGTCGCAAAACTGGCAAATATCTTGTTCACCAGGGAATTACATCGGCGCTACCACGTCGACGGCCTTTCGGCCGCCGTGGTGCACCCGGGCTTCGTCAACACCAATATCGGTCACTCGTCGGGATCGCGATTCCTGACCACCATGCAGCGCACCCCGGTGAGCCGCCTCATCAAAGCCCCGGATCGGGGTGCCGACCAGCTGGTCTGGTTGGCCTCGACTACACCCGGCGTCGACTGGGCATCCGGCGAGTACTACTCGAACGGGAAAGTCGCGAGGGCCAACCGCGCGGCAGACGATCCCGTGCTCGCACGCGAGCTGTGGGATCGCACATTGGCCAAGATCGCCTAGGCGATCGCCGGAGCCGACCCAGAAGTAGGCCGTCTCACACTTTCGATACCAGCTGGTATCCAGTCGATACTGAAGAGTATGCTGCTGGTCATGTCGCCTGTCAAACCGCGCCGAACCCGCCCCACTCGCGACGAGGTTCGCGACCGGATCCTGGACGCGGCGTCGAAGGTATTCGCCGCCGAAGGGTTCGCCGGTGCCACGATCGACGCCATCGGGCAGGCCGCGGGCTTCACCAAGGGCGCGGTCTACTCGAACTTTGAATCCAAGGACGACCTGGTCCTAGCTCTCCTCGACCGCCAGTTCGAGCTTCGTGGCGAGCAGATCGCGACAGCGCTGGACAGCAGCGGCGGCGACACCCGCGCGGCCGCACGGGAATTGAGCAGATCGGTGCTTGACACAGTTCGCGACCATTCCGACTATTACGTGTTGTTCGTCGAATACTGGCTGCGGGCCCAGCGTGACCCCCAGGTGCGCGAGCGCCTCATCGAACGCCGCCGCGCCGCCGCCGCCGACCAAGCGCTGCACATCGTCGGATCAAATCCTTCCGTGGCATCCGATCGGGAGCTGGCCGACGTCGCCCAGCTCGTCGTCACGATCAACCTCGGCATCGCGATGGAAGAGGTCCTCCGTCCTGGGACCATGAACCCCGACCTGCTCGCGCAGCTGATCACCGTAGCGCTGGAATCAGTCCTGGTTTCCGCCGAGGAGGGAATGCCCCACCATGGACACAAATGACGCGCCGGACGCCGCGGCGCCGGTGATCATCGCCCGCGGGTTAGGCGTCGACGGCGAGCACGGCCCCCTCTTCTCGGATATCGATCTCGCGCTGGCACCGGGTTTTCACGCGATCCAGATGCCCGGCGGACCCGGCCAGACCACGCTGCTGCTGACGCTCGCGGGACGATTCAAACCGAGGCACGGCACGCTGACCGTCCTCGGCGAGACAACCGCGCGCGCGATCCGCCGGCACTGCTCGATCGCGGCCTTCGAAGACATTGACGACCTCGAGGAATCGGTGACCGTGGGGACGGTGTTCGCCGAGCAACTTCGGTGGCTGGCGCCGTGGTATTCATCGGTGCCGGCGCAATCGGGTTCGGCCGAGCTGTCCGAGGTATTCGGCGAAATACCCCCGCCGTCCCACGACACCTACATCGTTGAATTGTCGGACCTGGAACTGTTTTTGCTGCGAATAACGCTCGCGCTGCTGTCGAAGCGTCCGATTTTGGTGGTCGGCGACCTTGAACAGGTTCGTGACAATTCCCGGCGGGCGCTCGCGGCCGACAGGCTCGGTGTGATCGCCGAGCAGCGCACCGTGGTCGTCGGGGTGACCAACCCGCTCGGCACGGACGCGCCGGACCACGAACTACACGATCACCGCATCCTGACCGGAGAGGACTGAAGATGCTGGCTGGACTCGCCTTCGGCTCGGAGATCAAGCGATTCGGCCGCAGCCGCCTGACGCGCGTGGCCATCGTCGTGCTGATGCTGCTGCCCCTGGTGTATGGGGCGCTGTACCTCTGGGCGTTCTGGGATCCCTTCGGCCACACCAACAAGATGCCGGTGGCGCTGGTCAACTCCGACCGTGGCGCCGTCGTGTCCGGCCAGCAATTCAACGCCGGCGCGGAGATCGCCAAGAGCCTGACCGCGGACGGCGGCTTGGACTGGCACGTCGTGGACTTGCCGGAGGCACGCAACGGAGTCGACCACGGCAAGTACTACTTCATGGTCGAGTTGCCACCGGACTTCAGCGCGGCGATCGCATCACCGGTGACCGGGCAACCCAAGAAGGCCAACCTGATCGCCGTCTACAACGACGCCAACAACTACATCTCGACGAGTATCGGTCGCACCGCCATCGGTCAGGTGCTCAACGCCGTGTCCAGCCGGATCTCGGGGCAAGCCGTCAATCAGGTGCTGTCAATAGTGGTTTCATCGGGATCGGGTATCAAGCAGGCCGCCGACGGGGCCACTCAACTCGACGACGGGGCCGGTCAGCTGGTGGCCGGTCTGGACACCGCCCGGTCCGGCTCGGCAACGCTCGCCACCGGAGCCAAGCAACTGTCGGACGGAATCAACCAGGCCACCGACCCGCTGCTCGCCGTGGCCAAGGCGGTGTCGCAAATCGGCGGCAGCACGCAGCAACTGCAACAGGGTGCAACGGCGCTACAGCAGGCCAATGACCAGATCGGTGCCATCGCCACGGCGCAGGATGCCGCCGCAAACTCCCTGTCAGCGGTGATCGATCAGCTCTCCGCACGACAGGATCCGCTGGCGAACAACCTGCGCGGCGTCCAGGATCAGCTCCGGGGCCACCAGTTCACGCCCCAGATCCGTCAGCAGCTCGCCGATGCGCAGAATGCGGCGATCGCCTTGACATCGGGATTGCGAAACCCGGGCAGTCCGCTTGGGTCGGCGCTCGACCAGGTCGGCAGCAAGGGGCAAGACCTGACGAACAAGCTCACCCAGCTGCGTGACGGAGCACAGCAGGTTGCCACCGGCAACGCCGAATTGGCTGGCGGCATCGCCAAACTCGACGACGGCGCACGACAACTCAAGACGGGATCGGCCGAGCTGGCAACGAAACTCGCCGACGGGGCCAGGCAGGTGCCGAAGTTGGGCGCGGCGTTCTCATGCGATGCCTCGAGTTGCACCGGACCACCGATGGTGTCGGCGACCGCATCCTTTTGCTGGGTGGTCCAGTTCGGCACCTGCCTGGCCCCGTCGGCGAGTTTCGTTGCCAGCTCGGCCGATCCCGTCTTGAGTTGTCGTGCGCGGT
>NZ_LZJF01000040.1 GCF_001666835.1 Mycobacterium sp. E3251
ATCACCGGTATTCACCGCACCTTTGACCGGTTGGAGCGGGTTCCCGGAAAATCACCGGCTCTATCACGGCGCGCTGCCTCCGGGTGCGGGCTGGATCTCCGGGCTTCTCGCCGGCCACGACCTGATCCTCACGATCGGGACGCCGGTGTTCCGCTATTACCCGTTGGTGCCCGGGCCGTACCTGCCTGAGGGAGCTCGCTTGATCCAGATCACCAACGATCCCGACGAGGCCGCCCGCGCCCCCGTTGGTGACGCGATCGTCGCCGACATTCGCACCGCGGCCCGGGCCTTGGCGGCGGCGGTCAAGCCCACGCAGCGCGCCGCGCCCGCGCCGCGCGCCGCGGTCCCCGAACGGGTGTCGGAGCAGGTGCCGCTCAAGCCGGCGGACCTGTGGACCGCCGTCGGGCACGCCGCACCCGCGGACACCCTGTGGGTCAGCGAAGCGGGCAGCAACGAGATCGTTATGACCGAAAGCATCCGCCCGGGCAATCCGCGATCACATCTGTCGGCCGCCGGTGGCGGGCTCGGCTGGGGGCTGCCGGCGTCGGTCGGCGCTCAAGTCGCGGCTCCTGACCGCCCGGTCGTGTCGTTGATGGGCGACGGCTCCATCCACTACGCGATCACCGCGCTGTGGAGCGCGGCACGCTACAACATCCCGCTCACTATCGTCGTGGCCTCCAATGCCGAGTACGGCGTGGTCAAAGAATTCGGCGTCTGGGAGAAGACCCCGAATGTCCCGGGGCTCGACATTCCCGGACTCGACATCGTGGGAACCGCGGCCAGTTACGGCGTCGACGCCCACGAAGCACACAGCTCCGACGAAGTGTACGAACTGGTCAAAGCCGGCATCGCCGACCGCGACCGTCCCACCCTGATCAACGCCCGCACGACGCCCGTGCCCGCGGGATTCGGCAGCTAGGAGACATTAGTGGATGACACGGTCATTTCGGCGTTCGCCGCGGCGCTTCAGGGCCGCGACGCGGTGGCCGCCGACGAGGCTACCCTGGTTGAACACACCGAAGACTACTGGGGTTTCGGCCAGCAACCCGGTCTGGTGTTGCGCCCGCGCAGTCGCGACGACGTCGTCGCCGCAGTCAAAGTTGCTGCTGAACATCACGTTTCGTTGGTTACCCGGGCCGGCGCATCGAACTGCAGTGCCGGAGTCATGGCCGGCGCGGACCGCGTGGTGATCGATCTGACACAGATGAACCAGATCCTCGACATCAACCCGGCAGCTCGCACGGCTCGAGTCCAGCCCGGTGTCATCAACTTCGATCTGCAGCAGCAGTTAGCCCCGCACAAGCTGGTGTTCTCACCCGACCCGGTATCGGCACATCTGGCGAGCGTCGGCGGCAACATCATCGAAAACGCCGGTGGGCCACACGCTCTCAAGTACGGCGTTACCTACAACCACGTCCTCAGCGTCGAAGCGGTTCTGGCTGATGGCACCGTGATCAACCTCAGCGCGGCCGACGACGGCCCGGATCTGCTCGGTGTGCTGATCGGGTCCGAAGGTACCCTGGCGATCCTCACGGAGGCGACCGTCGCGTTGCGCCCCATCGCGCCGGTCACTCGCAGCCTGATGGGCAGCTTCAACACCGCCCGGGAGGCAGCCGAAACCATCTCTGCGATCATCCGGACCGGGACCGTGCCCGCGGCGGTCGAGTGGCTCGATCGAGCCGGCATCAACGGCCTGCAGCAGTTCACCGACACCGGCTATCCCACCGACGCCGACGCGATCGTGCTCATCGACGTCGACGGGACCGCCGCCGAGGTCGACCGCGACGGCGCGATCGTAGAAAAGGTCCTGCGACAACACGCCACCGAGGTGCGCCGCGCCGACGACGACGAGGCCCGCGCCAAGCTCTGGTACGGGCGCCTCCACGCCCCGGACGCGGTCGTGCACAGCGGCAAAGGCTTCTTCATCGGCGACGTCACCGTCCCACGCCAACACATTCCGGAGATGCAGCAGGCAATCCAGGACGCCGCCAAACGACACTCGGATGCCCTGCTGTTCATCGCCGTGACCGGACATGCCGGAGACGGGGACCTCCACCCGACCACCTTCTACGACAAGGAGAACCCCGACGCGCCCGCGGCTTTGGAGGCCGCCAACAACGAGATCATCGAAGCGGCGTTGAAGCTGGATGGAACGATCACCGGCGAGCACGGGGTCGGTACCGAGAAAATCCAATTCATGACCAAACGCTTCACCCCGGTCGAGATCGCCGCTCAACGCATCCTCAAGCGGGTCTTCGATCCCGCGCACACGTTCAACCCCGGCATCATGCTGCCCGAACCGTCACCGGAAGAACCCCCGCTGCCTGCGTTCGAGGCCGCCGTGCGCGCGGCGCTCGAAGGTCGTCCGAACTCCGCACCCCACGCCGACGGCGACGACACCACGGTAGAGGTCAACACCGGCAACTTGAACCTGGTGGTCGGCGCCGCGGTCACCCTCGGCGACCTGTCGCGCAAACTCCACGAGCAAGGTGTGACCTGCCCGGCCATCCCAACGGAGGGCCTCGACCGCACCGTCGGCGAACTGATCGCCAACGCTACCGGCGATGAACGTCTAGAGGTGCGCCACGGACTGCTCGGTGTCGAGGTTGTCCTGCCCGACGGTGCCGCCGCGGCCCGCTTCGGCGGCCAGAACATGAAAGACGTCGCGGGCTACGACACCAAACGGCTGTTCATCGGCGGCGGAAACGCATTCGGGACGATCACCAGCGCTGTCTTCAAGATCGCAGTCGAACGGTAGGCCGATGTCCTGGCAGATGCATGCCATCGCTACCTACGGGCGACTCGTCCGGCGACCTCGCACCTATGCCAGCGCGCGGAGCGCGCGCGCCTATCTCAATCGGCCCAAGAAAAGCGGCGGACCACCCTCTCGGATAGCGACGTCAGCTCGTTACCATCTGACCAGTGCCACCGTGGGCGGGTTCGATTGCTACACAGTGCAATCGGCGAGCGGTACGCCGATTCCTACCCGCGGTCCGTCGGTGGTCTACGTCCACGGGGGCGCCTACGTCAACCAGATCGCGCCCGCACACTGGAAACTCGTCTGCGCGATCGCCGACGCGACCCGGCGCCCTGTGCACGTCCCCCTCTACGGACTTGCGCCGCAACACCATGCGGACGAAGCGATCGACTTTGTCGGGCAGGTGATCGGCCGAGCCGCGCATGACGGGCCCACCTATGTTGCCGGTGACTCCTCCGGCGCGGGCCTGGCGCTCGCCGCTACCCAGGCCACCATCAGCGCCGGAGCCACCCAGCCGCTCGGGCTCACCCTGATCAGTCCGTGGCTCGACATCGCACTGACCAATCCCGTCATCCCGACCCTCGCCAAGCGCGACCCCTGGCTCGCGGTTCCCGGCCTGCGCGAGTGCGGCCGCGTATGGGCCGGACACCTGCCGGCGGACGACTACCGGGTCAGTCCCATCTTCGGTGGGCTGCACAATCTTCCACCCATCGACCTCTACGTCGGCGACCGCGACATCTTCGTCGCCGACTGCCGCCGGCTGCGGGACAGCATCGGCACCGGCCGCATTGCCTACCACGAGCAGCCCGGGGCGATTCACGTCTACCCGCTGCTGCCCGTTCCGGAAGCCAAGCCCGCACGCCGTGCACTGCTCAGCCACATCGAGGCCGCCCTCGTCAAAAGTGAGCAATTTTGACGAGTCGCACGCTCGCCCTCCCGCGCACCACCACACTGGAGGACCTGCGCTTCACCGCCCTGGTGGCGCTGCCCAATGTGGCCGAGGGCCTCTTCAGCCGCCGACCCGCGGTAACCGCTGCGCTCAACCGAGCCGGTGTCGCCCGCGGCGCACACCGGCTGCTCACCGCGCTGCACCGGCGCTACGGTGACGGACCGATCTGGGTGAAGGTGGGAAGCAAGCCCACGCTGCTCGTCTTCGGCCCGGATCAGATCCGTTTCGTACTCTCCCACGCGCCAGAGCCTTTCGCGTCCGACCCCGAGCCCAAACTCTCCGGAATGAACAAATTCCAGCCGCACGCCCTGACCATCTCACGAGGCGACCATTGGTCCGACCGCCGCCGATTCACCGTGGCTGTCCTGGCGCACGCCGCCGGTGGCGGCGCGGTCGCCCACCGCTGCGACACCGTCGCGGACCAGGAAGCCCGAGCCATGCCCGACAACCTTGACTGGCCGCGGTTTCACAGCGTGATACAGCGAATCGCGCGCCGAATCATTCTCGGCGACAACGCAGCTGACGACCAAAAAATATCGGTACAACTCGTGACGCTGATGACCAAAGCCAACCCGCCCGGCAGGGGAGACCCCGAGCTTTTCGACACCTTCCTGACCGCGCTGAGCCGCTACGTTCAATCCGCGGACGCACACAGCCTGGTGGGGCAATTCGCCGCGGCGCCCGCCTCCGACATCACGTACCCGACCCATCAAGTCATCCACTGGATGTTCGCGATGGGTGACACCCTGGCCATCAATCTCTGGCGTTGTCTAGCGCTGCTGGCCACACACACCGAGATTCTCCTCAACGCGCAGAACGCAATCGACGAACACAGTGCCCACGACTACCTCGTGGGCTGCCTATCCGAGGCGATGCGCCTCTGGCCCAGCACCCCCGTCTTGGCGCGAACCCTCACCGGGCCCACCGAGTGGGACGGCGAGATCGTGCCCGCGGGAACACAAGTCCTGATCGTCAACACCTTCAACCATCGCGACACCAGCCGTTTCCCCGGGGCCGATCAGTTCGATCCCATAGTGTGGACCCAAGGGGCCGCCCAATCGTCGTGGTCATTCAACTTCTTCAGTCACGGGCCGCAAGCATGCCCTGGCGCCGACCTTGCGCTGCGAATCGGTGTCGCGGTATTGACGGCCGTACTCGGCGAGCGCAGCCCGGCGGCGACCGGTGCCTATCCGCACCCACACCGACCGCTGCCACTCATGCTCGACCACTCGCGTTTTGGCATTCGATTGAGACGCCGGCCCTGAGAAACAGGCACCGCGCAGACTCGTCGGCCACGCTCAAAGTCGCGGGGTGCGGCCATCGCCGGCGGTAGCCCCCGCCGCCGCCTCCGACGATCGAGATGCCCGGCCACATCTGCCCACGGTGCTTGACTCCAGATCGAACTAATGTTCGAATAGGCCATGCGCTGGGCGGACCAGGCCATCGCGGTCAACGGACGGCCCGTCGAGGACGGGGCGCTGCCGGGGCTGCAGCGGATCGGTTTTGTCCGCAGCGTGCGGGCCCCGCAGTTCGAGGGGATCACGTTTCACGAGGTGCTCTGCAAGTCCGCGCTCAACAAGGTGCCGGACGCCTCCGCATTGCCCTTCCGGTACACCGTCAACGGCTACCGCGGCTGCTCGCACGCCTGCCGCTATTGCTTTGCCCGGCCGACACACGAATACCTGGACCTCAACTGCGGCAATGACTTTGACAGCCAGGTCATCGTCAAGACCAACGTCGTCGCGGTGCTCCGGCGCGAGCTGCGGCGGCCGTCGTGGCGACGCGAGACCGTCGCGCTGGGCACCAACACCGACCCCTACCAGCGGGCGGAGGGGCGCTACGCGCTGATGCCGGGCATCATCGCCGCCCTCGCCGAATCCGGGACACCGCTGTCGATCCTGACCAAGGGCACGCTGCTGCGCCGCGACCTGCCGTTGATCGCCGCCGCGGCGCAACAGGTTCCGCTCTCGGTCGCGGTGTCGCTGGCGATCGGTGACGCGGACCTGCATCGGGACGTCGAGCCGGGCACGCCCACGCCGCAGGCGCGGCTGGGACTGATCGCCGCGATCCGCGAGGCCGGCCTGGACTGCCATGTGATGGTGGCGCCCGTGCTGCCGCACCTGACCGACTCGCAAGAACACCTCGATCGGCTGCTCGGTCAGATCGCGGCCGCGGGCGCCACCGGTGTGACGGTCTTCGGGCTGCACCTGCGCGGCTCGACCCGCGGTTGGTTCATGTCCTGGCTGGCCCGCTCGCATCCCGAGCTGGTGGGCAGCTATCGCGAGCTCTACCGGCGCGGGGCGTACCTGCCGGCCGACTACCGCGAGATGTTGCGGAAGCGGGCGGCGCCACTGATCGCGAAGTACCGGCTGGGTGGTGAGCATCGCTCGTTCCGCCAACCCGTCGCGCCGATGCAGGCGGAGCCGGAACCCCTTCAGGCGACGCTGTTTTGAACTAGGCCAGCCGGTCGGTGCGCGGCTTGGTCAGGGTGAACTGGTCCACCACCGTCACCGCGCCGAACGGCCCGCTCAGCGCGTAGTGGGTGGCCTTGATCGAGGTGTTGCCGCCGGGGTTACCGGGGTCCACGTCGAATGCCGCGAAGCCGTAGGGATTGTCCCGGTCGCGGAATGCGGACCATGGCGCGTCCTCGACGACGTAGATCGGTGCCTTGCGCCCGAGCCCCGGGTCGAACGCGCCGACACCGGTCAGCACGCGGCAGCGCGGCTCGGGGAAGAAGAACCCGTTCGTGGGGGCGGAAGTGCCGCCGCCGCCGATGACGAGGTGCACCGTTCCCTTGGTGGAGTCGATGACGTCGTCGCGGGTGGTCACGGGTATCGGCGTTCGGGTGTCGCTCGGCAGCGTGCCGCGCAATGGGTGCGACCGCTCGTAGTGGTGTTCGTGCCCGCACACCACCAGGTCGACCTGGTGCTCGTCGAACAGCGGGAGCCATTCCTCGCGGATCCCCAGGTCGGCACCGTTGGCCTTGTCGGCGGTGGAGATCGCCGTCTGGTGCATGCACACGACGATCCAGTCGATTTCGGGATCGCGCCGCGCCGTGGCGAGTTCGTTTGCCAGCCAACGCTTCTGCTCGCCACCCGAGTAGCCGTGCACGTAGAAATTGCCGCCGTCCTGAAACGCCACGTCGTCGTTGTTCAGGCTGATCACCCGCACCGAGCCGGCCGTGAACGAATACCACAGGCCGCGGGTCTCGGGACTGGAGCCGGAATCGGGGACCGCGAAGTACGTCTGATACGCGCCGTAACCGATTGGGCCGTTGCCCAATTCGTTCTCGTGGTTGCCCGCCGCCGGCATCCAGGGCCGGTAGCGCGCCGACCGCGTGTTGTTGTCGAACCAGGCCGACCAGGTGCGGATACGGTCTTGTGCGAGGTTGGCATAGCACAGATCGCCGTTGACGAGGTTGAACAGCGGCGCCATCCGCTCTACCGCCAGCGTGGTGTCGGCGGATGCGGGCGATCCGATGTTGTCGGTGCCGTATGTGCCGTCCGGCAGTCTCTCCAGCGTCGGCGTGGACTGATCGCCGAAGCTGGTGAAGCGAAAGGGTTTTCGGCCCGACGGGGCGGTCCGGATGGTGCCCATCTCGGGCTCCGCGCCGTCGTGCACCGCCGCGTACACGTAGTCGGTGTCCGGGGTGAGGTTTGTCAGGCGGGCGTGGTTCACGCGAACCTCGGTGTTGGACTTGGCGTCCCGATAGGTGCGGGTTTCGGCCGCCACCGTGTGCCCGAGGCCCGACGTGGGCGTGCCGAACATGACGCGCGGATTCCGGACCGCGTCCACGGTGTGCCAGGACACCACTACCTCGGAGCCGGCATGC
Source organism: Mycobacterium sp. E3251 (assembly GCF_001666835.1). Classification (GTDB taxonomy): domain Bacteria; phylum Actinomycetota; class Actinomycetes; order Mycobacteriales; family Mycobacteriaceae; genus Mycobacterium. Next base: position 7,540 of record NZ_LZJF01000040.1, read on the forward strand.
CGGCCGAATTGCAGGTGCAGTCCCGTCACCGGTGGGCCGCCGTTGCGGCTCGGCTGATACCAGACGGCGGGCGCGCTGGTGTGGGACCACAACATGGCGGCCCCGCCGCCCGCACCCGCACCGAGGGCGGCCGAGACTGCGCTGGTGGTCAACAGCCTGCGGCGGCTGATGCCGGGGGCGGGTTCCCTTCCGCCAGGGTGTGCGGGATCGTCGGCCACTCCTGCTTCATACCCGAGGGCGGTGAACGCCGCGGAACGGGCGCCCATGCGGCTCGAGCAAATCCCGCGGCCCTTTCCAGGCGTAGCCCCGTAACGAATTGGGTAGCGTTTTCGATATGACGAACGTGCGAATAGTGACCACGGGGGTCGCGGTGGCGACGTTTGCGGCAGCCGCAGCGCTGGCCGTCACGCCCGCGACCTCATCTGCGGACCCGGCCGGCCACCAGGTGACCTACACCATCACCGCCACCGGCAATCTCACCGGCAACGTCCGCTACATGAACACCGATCCGCCCAGCCAGGCCGCCTTCAATGCCAACTCGTCGCAGTACTTGAACAGCGTGCAGACGGCGTTCACCGCGGGGCAGCCGCTGGTGTACAACACGACGCTGGCCGACCCGAATCAATGGGCGTTCGTGAACGCGAGCGGCGGGTGCCACTGGCCGGACTGCGATTCGTCGAACACGCCGCAGATTCAATGCCAGATCGCGGTCGACGGCCAGGTCGTGGTGACGCAGAGCGCCACCACCGGCGTCACCTGCTCTACGCGGCCCTGGTGAACCGGTAGAAGCCGCTCATCGGTGCACCCGCAACGCGAGGTAATACTCGTGCCGCCGGGTGTTGTCGACGGTGTAGCTGACCGCCTTCGTCACCCCGTCGTGGTCGGACTCCAGCCAGCGTTCGGTGTGTTGCCGGCTGAATTCGGTCCACGACGGCACGGTGAACCTCTCGAGGACCGTGTCGGGATGTTCCAGGCTGTGGTACAGCCCCCAGCTATGGCCTCCCGTTCGCAACCGTGAGCGCCGGACCGCGCTCATCGCCTCGACGAAGTCCTGCAGGGTGTCCGTCACGACCCGATAGCGGACGGTCACCAGCACCGGTCCGTCGTTCGGGCAGGGTTCGAACACGACCATCGGCGACGGCCAGGCCCGCGAAATGTCGCGGCTGAGCTTCCCGGTTTCCGGCCGCAACCCGAGCGGCACGACGCTGAGGGCGGTGACCCCCAGCAACGCCGCCGACAACGTCAGCGCCACGCCGAGGCCTTCCCGCGTGGCGACCACACCCCAGAGATACGAGCCGACCGCCTGCGAGCCCGTGAAGACCAGCAGGTACATGGCCAACCCGCGGGCCCGAACCCAGCGCGGCAAATGCAGCTGCGCCGCGGCGTTCAACGTCGTCAACGTGATCAGCCAGGTCATCCCCGACAACACCAGGAAGGGCGCCGCCGCGGCGAACGGCAGCCAGACCACCGCGAGAGTGGCGGCGCCGTACGCGGCCGCGCACCCCGCCAGCAGCGTGTTGGGCGGCACCTTCTGGCGCAACGGTGCGGGGACCGCGACGGCGAGCACCGCGCCACAACCGATGGCGCCCAGCGCCATACCGTAGCCACTGGCCCGCAGGTGCCAGGTGTCGGCGGCGGCCACCGGCAACAGGGCCAGCAGTGCCGAGGCGGGGAAGACGAAAAGGGCTGCGCGCAGCAGGATCCTGCGAAAGATCGGGCCGTTGGCGGCGTACGCCAGTCCGGTGAGGATCGCCTGGCCCAGGTGTTCTCGTTCGACGGGCGCGATCTGTTTGGGCCGTCGCCACGCCGCCAGGGCGATGATGATGCCCACGAACGAGATCGCATTGATCGCGAAGACCGCTGCCGGCCCGGTCAGCGCGAGGACGACGCCGCCGATGGCGGGTCCGACCACGCGGGCGACGTTGACCGAGACGCTGGCCAAAGTCGCGGCGGCCGTGATCTGCTCGCGCGGAACGACCTCGGGCTGAATCGCCTGCCAGGCCGGCGCGGTCAGTGCGGAGGCGACGCCGATGGCCAAGGTGAACAGCAGCAGCTCCGTCGGGGTGAGCCGGCCGAAGTAGGTCAGTCCCGCCAGCACCAGCGCCACCAACACCGCATACGACTGCAGGGCCATCAGCAGCCGCCGCTGGTCGAACACGTCGGCCAGCGCGCCGGCGAACAATCCCAACAGGAGCGTCGGCCCCAGACTCGCGGTCTGGACCAGTGCCACGACGGTGGCGCTGCTGTGCCCTTCGACCAGAAACCATTGCGCCGCCACGCTTTGCATCCAGGTGCCGACGTTGGAGACGAACTGAGCGATGAACAGGGCGCGGAAAACCTGATTACGCAAGGGCGTCCAGACCGACACATCCGCAATGTCGGTGCGCTCCTGCGTCAGATCCGACATGCGAGCCTTTCGCGTCGTGCGGCGGGGTAGAAGTCTAAGACACCCGCCCGACGCGCGCATGGCGGATCGGCAGCACCGCCGGGTTCGGGGTCTGGTCGCCGGCCCCCGCGCGCCGCTACTGCCGCTCGACGAGGAAGGCCGCGCCGAGCCGAAGCAGCTACTAGCTGACTAACCCAAACTCGGGGCGGAGAAGGTGTCGCACTGCTTCGGGTCGCCCGTCTGGTAGCCGACGGTGAACCAATGCTGCCGCTGCTCCGAGGATCCGTGCGTCCACGACTCGGGATTGACCCGGCCGGTCGCTTCCTTCTGGATGCGGTCGTCGCCCACCGACGCCGCGGCCGAGAGCGCGTCTTGGATGTCCTGGTCGCTCAAGGGCTGCAGGTAGGGGACGCCGGTGCTCTCCTGCTTGACCGTCGACGCGTAGTGCGCCCAGATGCCCGCGTAGCAGTCCGCCTGTAATTCCGTGCGGACGCCGTTGCCGCCGGCGCCCTTGGCCCCTTGCTGGGAGCGACCCAGGACGCCCTGCAGTTGCTGCACGTGGTGGCCGTATTCGTGGGCGACCACGTACTCCTGCGCGAACGGCCCTCCGCTGGAACCGAATTTGTCGACGAGTTCCTGGAAGAAGTCGGTGTCGAAGTAGGCGGTCTGGTCCACCGGGCAGTAGAACGGCCCCACCGCGGTGGTGGCCGGTCCGCAGCCGGTGTCGACCGAACCGGTGAACAGCCGCACATGCGGCCGGGTGTAGCGCGGCATCAGCTGGTGCCACACCGCGTCCACCGAGTTACCGGTGGCGACCACGCGGCACTGCACGTACTTGTTGGCGTCGGCCCCCGTCTTGCACTGGCTCAGGTCGAACCCGGGCGCCGAGTAGCCGCTGGTGTTCCCCTGCTGGTTCAGCACGCGGCCCGGGTCGACGCCCAACAGCAACGCGCCGATGAGGATGAGCAGGCCCAGGCCGCCGCCCCCGATCGCCATGCCCATCCCGCCTCCACCCGAGGAGGACGCGGTGCTGGTGTCGATCTGCATACCCTCGTTGAAGGACATGGCAGGCTCCTAATGTTGTTGGGTCGCGGAGTACCGGACGTCGGTGTAGCTGCGCAGGTTGCGCAGGAAGCGGCGAAGGCCCAGATTGAGCAGCGGCCCCACCACGTACATCGCCAGCCTGGCCGGGCCCGCGGGCTTTTGCGCCATGGTCCACGTCAACCGGCAACCACCCGGGATCACTTCGACCCGGTAGTCTTCGGCGAACGCGGCGACGGCTTGCGTGGAGCATTCGTTGAACCGAAAAGCCATGTGGCTGAACGGTTCCCAGGCCAGGAACTCCTCGTTGCCGACCATCCCTCCGCGCATCTCGACGACGCGGGTGGTGCCGACACCGCGCGGCTCGGGGCTGGTCCAGGTCACCTTGGTGATCACGCTCGCCCAGCGTGGCCACGACTCGGCGTCGGCGAGCACCTCGAACAACTGCTCGGGCGTGATGGCGAGGTCGACGCTGTTGCGGAACACGAAGGGCGCGCTGTCGATGAAGCCCAGGTCGACGCGCTCGCACGGGAACATGAAATTAATCTAGCCGGGGCCGTCGCTCGCCGCGGCCAGCAGCGGCACAAGGACGTCGCTGATCGGCGTCGCCAAGTCATGGGTGCGGGCCTTGCGGATGATCACCCCGTTGCGGATGTCCCATTCCATCCGCCGACGGTTCTCCCGGTCGGCCAGGATCGAGGTGCCCATGTCCTCGGGAGCGTGGCGGAACATGCCGGCCAATTCGTCGACGATGCCGTCGGGCAGCCGGGCGCCCTCGGCCCGGGCTACCGCCAGGCATTCGGCGACGTAGCGGCGCGACAGTTCGGTGACGTCGTCGCGGCGAAACATGCCGGACCGCCGCCCGGACAGAGCCATGAACCCGGCCAGTGCGTTGGTGAGCAGCTTGCGCCAGGCCGCGGTGATGAAGTCGGGGTCGCACTCGACCCGGCAGCCGGCGCCGCGCAGCAGCTCGGCGAGCGTCTGGGCCGACGGCCCACTGGGCAGCACCAGGGCGGCTTCGGTGCGCAGCCGGACCCAGCCCTCGGGCTGGGTCTCGGCCGAATACCAGACGATCCCGGGGACCACCGGTGACGACGGGCAATGCGGCTGCACCTGCTCGACCTGCTCCACGCCGTTCTGCAGCACGGCGACGATGGTGTGTGGGCCGCAGAGGCGGGCGAGCCATCCGGCGGCGGCGTCGTTTTGGGTGGCCTTGACCGCCAGCACCACCACGTCGACGGTGGCGGTGACCTGGTCGGGATCGGTGCACACCGGGCCGGGCACCATGATCGGATCGGCGTCGTCGGGCCGCAATTCGATGCGGGCGCGGGCCGTGCGGCCGCACACCTGCACCGCGTGCCCGGCCTTGTGCAGCAGCGCGGCGATCGTCGTGCCGACGGCGCCGGGTCCGACTAGTGCGATGGTGGTGGCAATAGGTCCGAAAGTACCTCCTCTAGACTGGTCACTCGTCCCAAGCCCGCCGAAAAAGGAGTGTTTGTGCTGCGCAGCCACGCCGCCGGTTCGCTGAGAAGCAGCGACGCCGGGCAGCAGGTGACGCTCGCGGGCTGGGTGGCTCGCCGCCGCGACCACGGCGGGGTCATCTTCATCGACCTGCGTGACGCTTCCGGTATCGCGCAGGTGGTGTTCCGCAATGCCGAGGTGTTGGCCCAGGCGCACCGGTTGCGCGCCGAGTTCTGCGTCGCGGTGACCGGTGTCGTCGAGATCCGCCCGGAAGGCAACGCCAATCCCGAGATCGCCACCGGCGACATCGAGGTCAACGTCGACTCCCTGACCGTGCTCGGCGACAGCGCGCCGCTGCCCTTCCAGCTCGACGAGCCCGCCGGCGAGGAGCTGCGGCTGAAGTACCGCTACCTCGACCTGCGCCGCGACGGCCCCGCCGCGGCACTTCGCCTGCGCTCCAACGTGAATGCCGCAGCCCGTGCGGTGCTGGCCGGTCACGACTTTGTCGAGATCGAGACGCCGACCATCACCCGCTCGACGCCTGAAGGCGCGCGCGACTTCCTGGTGCCGGCCCGGCTGCACCCGGGCTCGTTCTACGCCCTGCCGCAGAGCCCGCAGCTGTTCAAGCAATTGCTGATGGTGGCCGGGATGGAGCGCTACTACCAGATCGCCCGCTGCTACCGCGACGAGGATTTCCGCGCCGACCGCCAGCCCGAGTTCACCCAGCTCGACATGGAGATGAGCTTCGTCGACGCCGAGGACATCATCGCGATCTCCGAGGAGATCCTGACCGCGTTGTGGGCGTTGATCGGATACCAGGTCCCAACGCCGATCCCGCGGATCACCTATGCGGAAGCGATGCGACGGTTCGGGTCCGACAAGCCGGACATGCGGTTCGGGCTGGAGCTCGTCGAGTGCACGGAGTTCTTCTCCGACACCACATTTCGTGTTTTCCAGGCACCGTACGTCGGTGCGGTGGTGATGCCCGGAGGGGCGTCGCAGCCGCGGCGCACGCTGGACGGCTGGCAGGAGTGGGCCAAGCAGCGCGGGCACCGCGGGCTGGCCTACGTGCTGGTCGGTGACGACGGCACGCTCGCCGGCCCGGTCGCCAAGAATCTCAGCGACACCGAACGGGAGGGGTTGGCCGCGCACGTCGGGGCGAAACCAGGGGACTGCATCTTCTTCTCGGCCGGGCCGCCGAAGTCGTCGCGCGCCCTGTTGGGCGCCGCGCGCGGGGAGATCGCCAGCCGGCTCGACATGATCGACCCGGACGCGTGGGCGTTCGTCTGGGTGGTGGACCCGCCGCTGTTCGAGCCCGCCGACGAGGCGACCGCCGCCGGGGACGTGGCCGTCGGCTCCGGCGCGTGGACCGCGGTGCATCACGCCTTCACCTCGCCCAAGCCCGAGTTCTCCGACGTGGTCGACACCGACCCCGGCAGCGTGCTGGCCGACGCCTACGACATCGTCTGCAACGGCAACGAGATCGGCGGCGGCTCGATCCGTATTCACCGCCGCGACATCCAGGAGCGGGTGTTCGCCGTGATGGGCCTGGACCAGGCCGAGGCGGAAGAGAAGTTCGGATTCCTGTTGGAGGCGTTCACCTTTGGCGCGCCGCCACACGGCGGGATCGCCTTCGGCTGGGACCGCATCAACGCATTGCTGTCCCGGGTGGACTCGATCCGCGAGGTGATCGCGTTCCCGAAGACCGGCGGCGGCGTCGATCCGCTCACCGATGCGCCCGCGCCGATCACCGCCCAGCAGCGCAGGGAGTCCGGAATAGACGCCAAGCCCGAAAAGGTTGACCGGGCATGACTGAAATGCCTGACACCGAAACGATCAACGCGTTCAACAAGAGCATCATCGACGAATTCCGGACCAACGACGGCAAAGTGGGCGGCCAGTTCGAGAACGCCAACCTGCTCCTGCTGCACACGACCGGCGCCAAGTCCGGGCAGACCCGGGTTTCGCCGTTGGCATACTTCGACATCGACGGCAAGCTGATCATCATCGGATCTTTCGCCGGCTCCCCGGTCAGCCCCGCGTGGGTGCACAACCTGCGGGCCAACCCGCAGGCCCGCGTCGAGGTCGGCACCGAGGAGTTTGCCGTCACGGCCCGCGAGCTTTCGACCGCCGAACGCGAGGACGTCTTGCCGACAATCACCGCCGCGGCGCCGGTGTTCGCCGAGTACCAGTCCAAGACCAGCCGGGTCATTCCGTTGTTCGAGTTGCAGCGCACCTAGGCCCGTGGGCACCTCGCGGCGGACGACGGCTCCCGCGGCTCTCGCCGCCGCCCGCGCGGGCCTGAAACGGCTGCGGGTGGTGTGGTTCAACCTGGTGCAGACCGCGTTTGCCGCGGGCCTGTCCTGGTATCTCGCGCACGATGTCCTGGGGCACCCGCAGCCGTTTTTCGCGCCGATCGCCGCCGCGGTGTCGTTGTCGACGAGCAACGTCCTCCGCGCGCAACGCGCCATCCAGATGATGGTCGGGGTAACCCTGGGGATCGGCGTCGGCTCGGTGGTGCAGGGCGTGCTGGGGCCCGGGGCGGTGCCCATCGCGGTCGCCGCGCTCGTCGCGCTGGGCGCCGCGGTGTTCATCGGGGGCGGCTTCATCGGGCACGGCATGATGTTCGCCAACCAGACCGTGGTGTCGGCGATCCTGGTGCTGGCCCTCTACCGCGGCGGTGTCGGCCTGGAACGCATCTTCGACGCGCTGATCGGCGGTGCGGTGGCCATCGTTTTCGCGGTCCTGCTGTTCCCCGCCGACCCGCTGCAGCTGCTGCGCACCGCGCGCGTCGGCGTGCTGAGCGTGCTGCACGACGTCTTGTCGCGAACCGCGGACATCGCCGTCGGGCGCAAGGCACCCCCTCCCGACTGGCCGTTGACGGCGGTCGACCGAGTGCAGGAGCAGCTCAGCGGGCTGCTCGAGGCGCGCACCACCGCCCGCCACGTCGTCACCATCGCCCCGCGACGCTGGGGCCTGCGGGACACCGTCCAGGCCGCCGACCATCAGGCCGTACACGTGGCCCTGCTGGCCGGTTCGGTGCTGCAACTCGCCCGCGCCGTCGCCAACAATGCCGACGGCTTCCGTGACGGGCTTCCGAGCTCCGTGCACACGGTGGTGGTGGTGCTGGGGGCCGGAACCGCTCTCGCGGACCGCGATCCCGCCGGCGCATGCGCGTACGCCGCCTCCGCGCGTCATCACGCTTCGGAATTGCAGTCAGCCGCGCGCGAGAAGACGCAGTTGATCCTGGCCGACGTCGTCAGCGCCTGCGTCGACGATCTGCAACGGGTCATCGACCTTCGGCACGTGTGACCGAGTCAGCGCGAGTCGGCCAGGAACTCCTGGACCAGCTTCCTCGGGGCCTGCGTCAACCACGCCTCGGTGATCAGATCCTCGAGGTCGCGGACCGCGATCGCGGCGAGCTTGACCAGCACCACCGGGTAGCCGTCGAAATGCGGGGTGGTGAAATACACGCCCGGCTCGTCGGCGATCAACCCGAACTTGACCCCCTCGTCGGACACCCGCACGCCGAGGACGTCGCCGTCGGGCGATTCCAGGCCTTCGCGGGCCAGCGCCTCGCGTTCGGACGGACGCAATGGCCGCTCCCAGGCCAGCAACTTCTTGCCGACCCGCCACTCATGCGGTGACGGCTCCGAGGTCAGTGCCAGCTCACGAACGATGCGGGCGACGTCGTACCACGTGGCCACATCTCGATTGTGCTCTCGGTTTCGCCCGCGTGCCGCCGTATTGGCAAACGGTTTCGCGCCGGGGACGGCGCGCAACGGCCCGGTGTGATGTGATCAGCGTTGTGCCTGAAGCTGACGCCGCGGTCGCCCGCCGGCACCGAGTCACCCACCGCACCGAGTACCGGTACTCCGACGTCGTGACCAGTTCATATGGCCGCGGCTTTCTCACCCCGCGGGATTCGATGCGGCAGCGGTGCATCGTGCACGAGCTGACCATCGATCCCGCGCCCGCCGACGTCTCCACAAGCAGCGACGTCTACGGCAACATCAGCTCGTACTTCCACGTCACGGAGCCGCACCACACCCTGACCGTCACCAGCGACTCCATCGTGGACGTGTATCCGCCGCCTCCCGGGCGCTACACCAGCGGCCCGGCGGTGCAACCGTGGGAGGCGGCCCGCCCGACGGGGGGCAGGGGAGCGCTCGCCGCGGAGTTCACCCTGGACCTGAACCCGCCCGAGATCACCGACGAGGTCCGCGAATACGCGGCGCCCAGCTTCGCTCCGGGGCGGCCGCTGGTCGACGTGCTGCGCGACCTCGCGTCGCGGATTTTCGCCGACTTCACCTACCGCTCGGGGTCGACGACGATTTCCACCGGTGTCAATGAGGTTCTGGCGGCCCGGGAAGGGGTATGTCAGGACTTTGCACGGCTGGCGATCGCCTGCCTGCGCGCCAACGGTCTTGCGGCCAGCTACGTGTCCGGCTACCTGGCCACCGACCCGCCACCGGGGAAGGATCGAATGATCGGTATTGACGCCACCCACGCCTGGGCGGGCGTGTGGACACCGCAGGAGCCCGGCCAGTTCGAATGGCTGGGTTTGGACCCCACGAACGACCAGCTGGTCGACGAGCGTTACATCATCGTCGGACGGGGCCGCGACTACGCCGACGTGCCGCCGCTGCGGGGAATCATCTACACCGATTCCGAGCACAGCGTGATCGACGTTGCCGTCGACGTGGTGCCCTTCGAAGGGGATGTGCTCCATGCGTGACTTCAACTGCCCCAACTGCGGCCAGCGTCTGACGTTCGAGAACTCCACCTGCCTGAATTGCGGTAGCGCGCTGGGGTTCTCGCTCGAGCAGATGGCTCTGCTGGTGATCGCCGAGGAGAACGCCGGCGAGCACGCCGGTTTCGTGGACGCCGCCGAGTATCAGCTGTGCGCCAACCTGCAGCTGGCCGAATGCAATTGGCTGGTGCCGGTCAACAATCCCCGGCTGCTGTGCGCGTCCTGCGCGCTGACCACCATGCGGCCCAACGACGCCGACACCGCCGGCTTGGCCGAATTCGCCCGGGCAGAGGCGGCCAAACGGCGGCTGATCGCCGAGTTGCACGAGTTGAAGCTGCCGATCATCGGGCGCGATCAAGATTCCGAGCAGGGACTGGCCTTCCATCTGCTGTCCAGCGCGCGCGAGAAGGTGATGACCGGGCACGACAACGGCGTCATCACGCTGGATCTGGCCGAGGGCGACGACGTGCACCGCGAGCAGCTGCGGGTGGAGATGGAGGAGCCGTATCGCACCCTGCTGGGACACTTCCGCCACGAGATCGGGCACTATTACTTCTACCGGCTGATCGCCCCGTCCAGCGATTACCTGGCGCGGTTCAACGAGCTGTTCGGTGATCCCGACGCCGACTACCAAGAGGCGCTGGACCGCCATTACAGCGAGGGGCCGCCCGAGGACTGGCAGGAAGACTTCGTGTCGTCGTACGCCACCATGCATCCCGCCGAGGACTGGGCCGAGACGTTCGCCCACTACCTGCACATCCGCGACACGCTGGACACCTCGGCATGGTGCGGCTTTGCGTCGGCATCGGCCACTTTCGACCGGCCTGCGTTGGGGCCCAGCGCTTTTCAGACGATCATCGACATGTGGCTGCCGCTGTCCTGGTCGCTGAACATGGTGAACCGGTCGATGGGTCACGACGACCTGTACCCGTTCGTGCTGCCCGTCGCGGTGCTGGAGAAGATGAAGTTCATCTACACCGTGATCGACGAGGTGACCTCCGAGTCGCGGGGGCCCGCCGCCATCGCGGGTTAGCCATGTGCTTTTCGATGACGGCGGATCTGGTGGTGGGTACCGCCCTTTTGCCGGTCGCGGTTGCGACCCTGCGGGAGGTGAAGCACTGGCGTGAGGTGCCTTTCGCCTCGCTGCCCGCGGTGTTCTCGGTCCACCAGTTCCTCGAGGCGGCGGTGTGGCCCAATCGGTTTGCCTCGGCCGAGATGGCCAACTTTGCGATGCACGCCTATGTGTTCATCGCGCTGCCGGTGCTCCCTTTACTGGTCCCGTTGGCGATCCTGATGCTTGAACCGCGCGGCGCCCGGCTGCGGGTGGCGCCCTTCGTGGTGCTCGGTGCGGTGGTGTCGGCCTACCTCGCGTTCGTCGTCCTCACCAAACCGGTCGGGGTGATGAGGTGCCCGCACGTGCTGGAATATCAAACCGCCTCCCGCGAAAGCTACCCGTGGGCGGTGCTCTACATCATCGCCGTCATCGGGCCGGCCCTGATGTCGGGATATCGCTCCATCGTGGTGTTCGGTTTCGCAAACCTGGTGGGGCTAGTCCTGGTTGCGGTGCTATACCTAGAGGCGTTCGCGTCGCTCTGGTGCATCTACGCCGCCGTGCTGTCGGTCCTGGCGCTGGTGCACATGCGGCGGCGTCGCCGGCTGCCCGATCCGCACCGCTATCACGGGGTCGACGTGGACCGCACGACGTCGGACGTGTGACCCGGCTTCCTCTCTAGCCATCCGACATCTGTAATCCCTTGTGTCACTTTGGCTTCAGTGGTCACATGGTGGCCGTTTTTGTCGGTGGGTGTTCGTAGGGTTTGCGGTATGGGTGTCAGTGGTCGTGAGGAGATCGTCGAGGTGTTCGACGCGCTCGACGACGACGT
>NZ_LZJF01000041.1 GCF_001666835.1 Mycobacterium sp. E3251
CAGGTCAACCAGATGGTCGCCGGGATGCAAGGCCTGACAGAGGCTTTCACTTCGATGAGGACCCAATACGGCGGCGACAAGTTGGTCAAGGAGGTCGTCACCGCCGCCAAGCTCGTCAGCAGCATCAACTCCCTCGGCCATACCATCGGCATCAACTTCGCCGCCGTATTGGGTCCTCATCGAAGTGAAAGCCTCTGTCAGGCCTTGCATCCCGGCGACCATCTGGTTGACCTGGCCCCGCACATCGCCGAGGTTGTCGGCCAGGGTGTTGGCCCCGGCGAGCAGTCGGTTGAGATCATCGGCGTGATCGCTGATCAGGGCCGAACCGGCGCCCAGGCGAGCGCCGATAGCGCCGGCCTGGTAGGTGGCCCTGAACTGTTCCGGCACCGTGCCCGCCGGGCGGGTCACGCCGCTGACCGCGGCGATGTTCGGCAGTTGGCTAACTCGGTCGGCCATCTGCTCCAGATCCGCAAGCGCCCGCGGCGTACGCAGGTCGTGCGGTGACTGGATAAGGATGTATTCGGGAATGGACTGATTGACCGGGAAGTGGCGATCCAGCGCGGCATACCCGATCGAACTCGGCGCCGAGGACGGCAGGGCCTTGCGGTCGTCGTAGTTGTAGCGCACCAAGCCCGCACAGCTGGCGAGGATGATCAGCACCAGCACGCTGGCCACCAGATGAACCCTGGGCCGGCGCACGATGCGTATCCCCGAACGTCGCCAGAACCGGGCGGTCAGTTCGCGTGGGGGCTTGACCCAGCCGCGTGGCCCGGCCACCACCAGGATGGCGGGCAGCAAGGTCATCGCCGCGAGGAAGGCGACACCGATCCCGATGGCCGACGAGACACCCACCGTGGAGAACACGCCCATCCGAGCGAAACTTATTCCAAGAAAGGTGATTCCGACCGTGGCCGCCGATGCGGCGATCACTTTTCCGATCGAGCTGAGCGCTCGCCGCACGGCTTCGTCGAAGTCCGCCCCCCGCCGCAGATAGTCGTGGTAGCGGCTGATGAGGAAGACCGCGTAGTCGGTTCCCGCGCCGGCGATGATTGCACTCAAGAAGACGATGGACTGGTTCGAAACGCCCAGGCCGCCGATCTCCGAGATGCCGGCGACGACGGCCTGCGCAATCACCATCGACGCCCCGATGGCGAGCAGCGGCAGCAGCATGGTGAGTGGGTTGCGGTAGACCACCAGCAGGACGACCAGCACCAGGGCGGCGATCGCAAGTTCGATCGGAAGGCGATCCCGCTCGCCCGCGATGGTGAGGTCGCTGACGGTGGCCGCGGGTCCGGTCAGGTTCGCGGTCAACGGGGATCCGGCGACGTTGTGTTTGACGATGTCGGCAACGCGGAGGTAGGCGGCATAAGACTTTGGCGTGCCCAATTCGCCCGCGAGGCCGACCGGCAGCACCCAGGATTTGCGGTCCTTGCTGGTCACCACCGGACGCAAGGGCGGCGTGCTGACGAAATCCTGCAACATCAGCACGTCTCGCCGGTCGTCGTGCAGGGCGGTCACCAGCTTGTGGTAGGTGGCTTCGTCGGCGGGCCCAAGGCCTTTTTCATCCGCGAGGACCACCAGCAGCAGGTTTTCGGCGCCCGACTCGTGAAACGCCTCGGTCATCTTCCGGGCGGCCACGCTCGAGGGCGCGCCGCTCGGCAGCATCGCGAGCGGGTGCTTCTGCGCCATCTGGTTCAGGGGCGGGAACGTCAGCGGTAGTGCGACCGCGATCAGGACCCAGAGCCCTATGACGACCCCGGGCCAACGCACCACAAGATCAGCTAGCCGTCGCACATCGACCTCTCTGCGCACTCGGCCGCGTGCGCAGGCCGAGCCCGGAGAAAATCAGTAGCCACCGTACTGCTCCCGGCTAGGCAACGCGCCCCCAATGCCCGCTATCGGCGACCCGCATGCATACGGACTTCATCGCTGCGACATACCGGGCGACTGATTTTCGGGCGACCGCGTTGTCTGGAAACATTATCGCCATGACGGTGCCTTCCTCGTAGCGGAAGGTATAGATCGTTAGCTGATACGAATATCTTCCGTCGGAGTAGATCCCAATGTTGTTGGTGTAGCCCATCTCCGCTGCCGCGAGCACTGCGTTCATCGGAGCGGCATCCCCATGCAAGAAATTTGTCACGGGAAAGTTAGGGCGGGGCCTGCTGAGCCACGGTGCCAATTCCAGCACGCGGTAGTACGGGACTTTCGCCATGTTCAGTCCCGAGTCAAAAGAACTCTGCGCCGCCCAGGCGGCGTCACTAAAGGACGCGGCGGCAATCGGCACGGTGATCGGAACCAGGCCGGTAAACCAACCCTGGGTCATGAAGTTGTCCGAAGTCTTTCGTGTATCTCTGGGGGTGAGTCCGTAATACGTGGTCGCACCCGTGAATTCGTGCTCCACCTGGGCGAGGCAGGCGAACAAGCCGCCGACGAAGCGCGCACCCGCCGCCGAGCACGCCGCTTCGAATCTCGCGGTTTGTTGTGCGTCCATCAGGGTGTCCGTGATCATCTCACTCTTGGTGGGCTCCAACGGATTACCCAGTGGCAAAGGGAACTCCGGCAGGCTTCCATCGTTATTCTCGGCGAAGTCGATCCACGCGCGTACCTGCGGGGAATCCAGGGTCAATTCTGACGTGTACCGGCGCTCTTCGGCGCAGAAATCGTCAAAGCTGCCGGCGGCGGGCAGCGCAAGGGGCCCGGCGCCACCCGTCAACGCCATGTACATCGCGTGCGACTCCACCATCGTGATGCCGATCAGCGCCGCGTCCCCGTGGACGTGGTCGATGCTCGCGTAGAAGGTGAAGTGATTCTCGTTTTGGATAATCCCGAAGCTGAAGCACTCCCATTGCAGCGGATCGGGCGTGGCCACCACATGGTCGTGCAAGTCGTCAACGGCCATTTCGCCGTGGTCGGTGGGCGCGAATTCGATATCGGCGGGATCGTCGATGGTATGCCGAATGATGTCTCCGGCGTCGGTGTGTTCAAACCAGCTGCGGTACGTGTCATGCCGGCGCAAATAAGCGTTGAGCGCGTCATTCATGGCGGAGATGTCGCACCGCCCGGGGACTTCGCAGGTCGCGATGATTTGCCGTGAATAGTCCAGACCCGAGGTCGTTTGCCGGTGATAACCCCGAAGATGCTGGCTCTGCATGTAGCTGACGGGCACCGGGCTGACCGGCGCTAGCCGGGCCCTTTCGCGGGCGGCGGGCGTCGGGTGCCAGGAGATGACAACGCCTGGGCTCGGCCTCCAATCACGGATTGAGCCGATGGTGATTTTCCCGATGCGCAATGTTTTCTCCTCGTTCCGGAGGGCCTGCAGTTCCGGCCGGCCGGTGGCGAGACCAAGATAGCTTCTCTGGCACCCACCGTCCCCGACATGCCGGGCCGGAGGTGCTCAGCGACGGGTGGGGCTACCGACTAGGGTGTTGGGCGGCCCGGCGTGGGACGCAGTCTGGCATCCGGCGACACTACTCGCCGCGGGGGGAACGATTCTCCTGCGTATCGGGTCGGCATGTGGTGCAGTGGTCGGGTCACTCGGTTTGGTCCGGAGCTACGGACCCGTCGCCGGAGGCCGGCCCCGGGGATCTACCTACGCGGGTCGATGCGAGAGGACAGATGCATGGGAACCGCCGAAGCTTCAGCAGAGAAGGCATCGGGTTTCGCAATAGTCGGCTACGCAGCACGTGTTCCGGGTGCTGCCGACGCGTCGGAATTCTGGGACGTGCTGCGGCACGGGCGTGATGCGGTGTCAGAGGTGCCCAGGGACCGCTGGGGTGTCGAGGAATTCTTCGACCCCGATGCCGACGCGCCCGGAAAGATTGTGAGCCGCCGGGCGGGCTTCGTCGACGACGTAGTGGGGTTCGACGCGCCGTTCTTCGGGGTGTCGGCGCGTGAGGTCATGCTGATGGACCCGCAGCATCGGCTGTTGCTGGAGACGGCTTGGCAGGCGGTGGAGCATTCGGGCACGGCCCCAACGGCTTTGGCGAATACCAACACCGGGGTTTTCATCGGTCTATCCACCCATGACTACCTGGCGATGGTCTCGGACGAGCTGAACTACGACGCGATCGACGCTTACATGGCGATCGGGACGGCGGCTGCCGCGGCGGCCGGCCGGATCAGTTACCGGTTGGGGCTGCAGGGCCCGGCCGTCACGGTCGACACCGCGTGCAGTTCGTCGTTGGTGGCGGTCCATCAGGCTTGCCAAGCGCTGCGGCTGGGGGAATGTGACCTCGCACTGGCCGGCGGTGCGAATGTCCTGCTCAGCCCGGCCACCATGATGACCTTTTCGCGGGCGCACATGCTCGCGCCGGATGGCCGCTGCAAGACATTCGACGCGGCCGCGGACGGCTACGTGCGCGGTGAGGGTTGCGGTGTCGTCGTCCTGAAACGGCTCGACGACGCGATCCGCGACGGTGACCGGATTCGGGCCGTGATCCGCGGCAGCGCGGTGAATCAGGACGGCGCGTCGGGCGGATTGACCGTCCCGAACGGTGTGGCCCAGCAGCGCGTCATCGCCGAGGCGTTGAAGCGGTCCGGCGTCTCAGCCTGCGACGTCGGATATCTGGAGGCGCACGGCACCGGGACGTCGCTGGGCGACCCGATCGAAGTCCAGGCCGCGGCCGCGGTACTCGGCGAGGGCCGCGATGCGGCTCGCCCGCTGCTGATCGGATCGGTGAAAACCAATATCGGGCATCTGGAAGCCGCCGCGGGGATCGCCGGGATCATCAAGGTCGTCCTGTCGCTCGAGCACCAGGTCTTGCCGAAGCACCTCAACTTCGAGAATCCATCGCCCTACATTCCGTGGGATCGGCTTGCGGTGCGGGTGGTGGACGAGGCCACCAGCTGGGAGCGCAACGGGCGGCCCCGCGTTGCGGGGGTCAGTTCGTTCGGATTCTCCGGGACCAACGCGCACGTCATCCTCGAGGAAGCGCCCCAGCTCGCTGTGTCCGCGGGACCCGTCGCGACCGAGGACCGAAGGTTCGGCGTGCTGCCGCTGTCGGCGCGCACGCCCGCGGCCTTGGCGCAGCTCGCCGAGCGATACCGCAGTTGGTTGAGCGCGCACCCGGAAACCAGCCTGTCGGAACTGTGCTTCACCGCGGGCGTCGGACGAGCCCACTTCGAGCACCGCGCCGCGTTGGTGGTCAATTCGACGGAGTCCGCCGCCGAACTGCTCGGGGCGCTCGCCGACGACCGTCCCGCGCCGGGCTTGGTGCGGGGAACGTCCGATGACAGGCCGAAGACGGCGTGGTTGTTCCCGGGTCAGGGCAGCCAGTTCGTCGGCATGGCCCGGGAGTTGTTCGAGACCGAGCCGGTGTTCGCCGAAACGATGAACCGATGCGCGCAGGTTGTTGATAGCGTGCTCGAAAAGCCAATGCTGGACGTCATTTTCGACTCCGGTTCGGAAGATCTCCGGCAGACGAACTACGCCCAGCCCGCGTTGTTCGCCGTGGAGATGGGCCTGGCGAGGCTCTGGCAGTCGTGGGGCCTGGAACCCGACGTGGTGCTTGGTCACAGCGTCGGCCAGTATGCCGCCGCATGCGTCGCCGGCGTGTTCAGCCTCGAGGACGGAGCTTTGTTGCTCGCCGAACGCGGCCGCCTCTTCGGCGGTTTGCCGCCGGGCGGTCGGATGGTCGCGGTTTTCGCCGACGCGGAGCGTGTCGAGGGCTTCACCGACGAGTTCCCGCGGCTCTCGGTGGCCGCCTACAACGGTGCCAATACCGTGCTGTCGGGACCCGCGGAGGATCTGGACCGGGCGGTGGCCACCTTGACCGCCGATAATGTTCGCTGCGAGGTGCTGGACACCAGCCACGCGTTCCATTCGGCGCTGCTGGACCCGGCCCTCGATGAATTCGAGTCGTACGCCGGCCGATTCGAATTCCGCTCACCACAACGGACTCTGGTGTGCAACCGCACGGGCGCCGCCCTCGGCCGGAACGCGAAACTCGATGGCCCGTATTGGCGCCGCCATGCGCGCCAGCCGATCGAATTCGCCAAGAGTGTGGCCACCCTGGCCGATCTCAGCTGCGCCATGCTGCTGGAGGTGGGTCCGCAACCGGTGCTCACCGCCGCGGCGGTGCGGGCGTGGCCCGACCCGGCGGCGCCGCCGCGGGCGATCGCGTCGTTGCGCCGAAACGGCGGCGACCACCGCCAGATCATCGAGGCCCTCGCCACCGCCTACACCGGCGGTCACCTGCCCGACTTCGGCGGTCTGCAGCAGGGGCCGACGCGCAAGCTCGATCTGCCCACGTATCCGTTCCAGCATCGCCGGTACTGGTTCCGGGACACCGACGTTGCGCCCAGCCAGGCGTCCGGGAAAACCGATGCCACGCGCACCGAAGCCGTCCGGCTCCTCGAGGACGGCCGGATCGAGGAACTTGCCGCGCTGATCGACGGTGCGAACGCCAGCCGGCAGACCGCCGAGGTGTTGACCAGGCTTGCGCAACAACACAATCAACAGCGGGAAACCACGTCCATCGCGGACGCTCGGTACGAGATCCGTTGGGAGAAGTCGGTTGCCGCGGCCGGGCGCGCCGACACCGTCTCCTGGCTGTTGATCGGCGATGACGCCGAAGCGGTCGCACCGCTGGTCGACTCGCTGACCGCGCAGGGTCAGCCGTTCCGGATCGTCGGGCTCCCGGTATCCGACGCCGACGAGGAACGGCTCGAATCGACGCTGCGCGCCGCTGCGGCAGAGCAATCGGCGCTACGCATCCTGCACTGCGCAGGCCTCGATCGGGGCAATGCGCCATCGATGCGCTCCTTGTTGCGGATGCAACACCATGTTCTGGGTGGAACGCGGCGCCTCTTCCGCGCCGCGGCCGCCGCCGAAATCCGCGCACCCATCTGGCTGATAACCCGTGGCGCGCAACGCGTCACCGCGGCCGACAGCGTACGGCCCGCGCAGTCCTGTCTGTGGGGGTTCGGCCGCGCCGCTTCCCTGGAGCATCCGCAGTTGTGGGGCGGCCTGGCTGATCTGTCCGAAGGTACTGCCGATGAGTGGACCCGGTTGATCGCCCAGGTGGCCGCGGCGCCGCGGGGCGAAGACCAAGTCGCGCTGCGGGGCGAAGGTGTCTTTGTTGCCCGGCTGAGCCGGCGCGAAGGGCGGCCGATCGCGGCCCCGCTCGAGTTGCGTGCCGACGCCACCTATTTGGTCACCGGTGGATTGGGCGCGGTGGGACTCGAAATCGCCGGATACCTGGCCGCGCACGGTGCCGGGCATCTGGTATTGACGGGCCGGCGCTCGCCCAGCGATGCAGTGCAACGGCGCATCGATGCCGTGCGCGAACTGTACGGATGCCAAACGCGGGTCATCACAGCCGATGTCGCCGATCCGCACGACGTTGCCCGCCTGCTGGCCACCGTGGAGGCAGAACTACCGCCGCTCGCCGGGATCGTCCATGCCGCCGGGGAGATCGGAAACACGCCGCTGCGCCAGTTGGACGATGCCGAAGTGGATCGCGTGTTCGCGGGAAAGGTCTGGGGCGCTTGGCATTTGAGCGAAGCCGCTGCGGACCTGCCGCTCGACTTCTTCCTCAGCACGTCCTCGATCGCCTCGGTGTGGGGCAGCTTCGGCCAGACCGCCTATGGCGCGGCCAACGCCTTCCTGGACGGATTGTCGTGGCGGCTCCGCGAGCAGGGTGTCGCTGCGGTGAGCGTCAACTTCGGTCCGTGGACGGCCGGCATGGCCGACGAAGACGCGCGTGCGCGACTCGAGCAACGCGGGGTCCGCACATTGCCGCCCGCGGACGCTCTGGCCGGAATGGCCGAGCTCATGGTCGCTTCTGCGACACAAGGGGTGGTGGCTCGCATCGACTGGTCCCGTTTCCTGCCGCTCTATCAGCAGGCGGGCAAGCGGTCCTTCCTCGAGGAGCTCGGACGCGAAGTGCCCGAGTCGGTGACGGCACCGGAACCTTCGTCGGGGCCCACGCGGTTCGTGGAGCAGCTCACCGTTGCCCCCGCGCAGCAGCGGAAGAAGCTCCTGGTCGATTACCTGCGCGAGGTGGTTGCCGAGGTGACGCGGATCGACGCGGCGGAGATTCGCGAGGAGGCCGGATTCTTCGACCTCGGCATGGATTCGCTGATGGCGGTCGAATTGCGGCGCCGCGTGGAACATGCGGTGGGCAAGGAACTGCCGGCAACCCTGGCGATGGACTATCCGCGCGTCAGCGACGTGGCGGAATATCTGCTCGCCGATGTCCTCGGCCTCACCGCGCAGGCGGCCGCCAAGGCGGCCGCCCAGCCGCCGGCGGTGTCGACCGGGTCCGCGGACGAGCCGATCGCGATCGTCGCGGTGGCGTGCCGCTTTCCGGCCTCGCCCGATCCCGAAACGTATTGGGACGTCCTGTCTGGTGCCGTCGATGCGATCCGGGAGATCCCGGATGACCGCTTCGAGATCGACGAATACTACGACCCGGATCCTGAGACACCGGGCAAGATCTACAGCCGCAACGGCGGATTCCTGGACGGGATAGGCGAATTCGATCCGGAGTTCTTCGGTATCTCGCCGCGCGAGGCGTTGTGGATGGACCCGCAGCAACGGTTGATGCTCGAGATCGCTTGGGAAGGCCTCGAACGCGCGGGGTATTCCCCTGCCGCCCTGCGTGGTAGTCGAAGCGGCATCTTCGTGGGCGTGGCCGCCAACGAATATTCCCACCTGCTGTCGCGGGACTCCGTCGAGAGCATCGAAGCTCACTTCATCACCGGCAACGCGCTCAATGCCATCGCGGGTCGGGTGGCCTTCGTGCTCGGGCTGGAAGGACCGGCCGTGGCGGTGGACACCGCGTGCAGCTCCTCGCTGGTGGCCGTCCATCAGGCCTGCCAGGCGTTGCACTCCGGTGACTGCGATCTCGCGCTGGCCGGCGGGGTGAACGTCTTGCTGAGCCCCGCCTCGATCGTCGCCGCCTCCCGCGCCCGGATGCTGTCACCGGACGGAAGGTGCAAGACCTTCGACGCCGCCGCCGACGGCTATGTGCGCAGTGAAGGTTGCGGCGTTCTGGTGCTCAAGAGGCTGAGCGATGCGCAGCGCAGCGGCGACCGCATCTGCGCGGTCATCCGGGGCAGCGCGGTCAATCAGGACGGCGCCTCCAGCGGTTTGACGGTACCGAACGGGGGTGCGCAGCAACGGCTTATCGCCGCGGCCCTCAGTCGTGCCGGTGTTGCCGGTAAAGACATCGACTACCTCGAGGCGCACGGGACGGGTACCTCGCTGGGTGACCCGATCGAGGTGCAGGCCGCCGCGGCCGTCTACGGCGACGGCCGTGACCCGAACCGGCCCTTGCTCATTGGATCGGCGAAGACGAACCTCGGTCACCTCGAGTCGGCCGCTGGGGTCGCGGGTTTGATCAAGGTGGTGTTGTCTCTGCAGCACGAGCTATTGCCGCAGAACCTGCATTTCCAGAATCCGTCGCCGCATATTCCGTGGGACTCCTTGCCGGTGCGGGTCGTCGACAGGGCGATCCCCTGGCAGGCCAACGGCAGGCCCCGCCGGGCGGGAGTGAGCTCGTTCGGGTTCACCGGCACGAACGCCCATGTGCTGATCGAGGAGGCACCTGCGCAAGCGGTGGCCGGCGACCCGCCGGACGGTGATGCGATGGCGCCGGAGCCGGGCGCCTCGGATGACCGGATCGGCGTGCTTCCCTTGTCGGCACGCTCGCCGCAGGCGTTGGCGGCGTTGGCGCAGCGCTACGGCACGTGGCTGGACGCACATCCCGAGGTCGACATCGCCGACGTGTGCTTCACGGCCGGGGTGGGCCGTTCGCATTTCGAACACCGCGCCGCGCTGGTCGTCGATTCCGTCAAGGGAGCCCGTGACGTATTGGCCGAATTGGCCGAGAGCCGGGTGCGACCGGGTGTGCTGCGCGGCGAGTGTGCCGACCCGCCGAAGTCGGCGTGGCTCTTCACGGGGCAGGGCAGCCAGTACCCGGGGATGGCTCGCGAATTGTTCGACGCGGAGCCGGTATTCGCCGAAACGGTGACGAGGTGCGCGGAGGCGGTCGACGGTCTACTGCCGCGCCCGCTGCTGGAGGTGGTGTTCGACGCCGACCGGGGCAGCGGGGGAGACGCGTTGCGGCACACCTCCTTTGCTCAGCCGGCGCTCTTCGCCGTCGAGATGGGCCTGGCCCGGTTGTGGCAGTCGTGGGGCATCGAACCCGATGTGGTGCTTGGGCACAGCGTCGGCCAGTACGCGGCGGCGTGCGTGGCCGAGGTGTTCAGTCTCGAGGACGGGGCACGGTTGATGGCCGAACGCGGCCGGCTCTTCGGCAGTCTGCCCGAGGGCGGCCGAATGGTGGCGGTGTTCGCCGACGCCGAGGAGGTGGAGAACGCCGCCAAGCAGTCCGCCGGCGTTTCGGTCGCCGCCTACAACGGCCGCAACACCGTGCTGTCGGGCCCGGGCGCCGATCTGGAAAGGATCGTCGCGGTCTTCAGCGATGACGGGATCCGCTGCACCTGGCTGGACACCAGCCACGCATTCCACTCGGAGCTGCTGGAGCCGGCGCTCGACGAATTCGAGTCGTATGCGGCGCGGCTGCAGTTCGCCATCCCGACACGGCCGCTGGTTTGCAACCGCACCGGCGCCGTGCTCACGGCGGAAACCGCGCTGGACGCGCGATACTGGCGGCGGCATTCTCGCCAACCGGTGCAGTTCACGGAAAGCGTCCGCACGCTGGCGGCGCTGGGGTGCTCGGTGTTGATGGAGATCGGACCGCAGCCGATTCTGACCGCGGCCGCGGTGCAGGTCTGGCCGGAACACACGCCGGCACCGCGGGCGATCGTTTCCCTCCGCAAGGGCGCTGGCGCCCGGCGCCAGATGGCCGAAGCGCTCGCCGCCGCGTATGTCGCCGGGCATCGGCCCGAGTTCGCCGCCCTGGACCGACTCCCACGCCGCAGGCTCGACCTGCCCACCTATCCGTTCCAGCGCCGTCACTTCTGGCCCAAGGCGTCCGGGGTGGCGGGCAACGAGGCTCAGGGCGGCGCGGTATCCGCCATCTTGGGCGCGGAAAAGGACCTCGCCTCGGGTGACGTCGTCTATACCAGCCGGTTGTCCGTCAAGTCGCAGCCGTGGCTGTCCCATCACGTCATTTATGGCACCGTCGTCGTTCCGGGCGCGACGTATGCGGCGATGGCCCTCGCGGCGGTGGGAACCCCGGCTCACGTGCGAGACGTCTTCTTCTACGAGCCGATCATTCTGCCCGACAAGCAATCTCGTGAGGTGCAGCTGACATTGCATCCCTCCGAGGACCGCGGTGGCTGGACCTTCCAAGTGCACAGTCGCCCCTTCGGCGTCCGCGATGCCGAGTGGGCGCTGAACGCCGACGGCGCCGTCCTCCCCGGTGTCGGCGAAGAGCCGGACGTTGACTCGGCGGAACCTGTCGAGGCGGCGATCGAGCGGTTGAACCGCACCCGTCCGCAGCAGCTGTTCGACACCTTCGCCGACATGGAGCTGGCGTGGGGACCCACCTGGTCGACATCCCTGAAATCGCTTTGGGTGGGCGAAGGTGAGG
>NZ_LZJF01000042.1 GCF_001666835.1 Mycobacterium sp. E3251
GGGGACGGCTCGGCCGGCGCCGACGTCGACCGCGCGACGCCGCCCGCACATCCCGGACGTGCTCCCGACGCCGGAGAGTCGCCACCGCGGCAGCGCGGTGGGCCCAGGCCCCCGCAGGCGCCGCGCCAGAACGAGCCCCCGACCGAGGCGCGGCCGTCGGGCCCGCCCACCGGCGTCGGGAGCACGTCCGGGATGTGCGGGCGGCGTCGCGCGGTGTACGCCGGCGCGCTCGGCCGAGCCGTCCCCATTGAGGCCATCGCCCATTTTGGGGGCGCCCGGCTCGTTCGGTGAGCTCACCCCGACTCCTTTGATCTCCTGCCACGACCCGCGGGACGATGGCAGTCACATTTTGTCTGGTCGGGCCGAGTCTAATTGCCCGGCTGTTCGCCGGACCCCCGGGATTGCACCGACTAGCCGTCGGACTCCGCGGCGCCTTCCGCTTCCTCGACGACCTCGTCCGCGTTTTCCTCGGCGTTGCGGGCGATGGCCAGCAGCGTGTTGTCGTCGCCCAGGTTCATCAGCCGAACGCCCTTGGTCTGTCGTCCAGCCTTGCGGACCTGCCGCGCCGCAGTTCGGATGACCCCGCCCCCGGAGGTGATCGCGTACAGCTCGCTGTCGTCGTCGACGATCAGCGCGCCCACCAGCTTGCCGCGCCGTCGGTCGAACATCACCGTCAGCACGCCCTTCCCGCCGCGGCCCTGCACCGGGTACTCCTCGATCGCGGTGCGCTTGGCGTAACCGCCGGACGTCGCGACCAAGAGGTAGGTGCCCTCGCGAACCACGTTGAGCGACAACAGGTAATCGTCGGTGTTGAACCGCATGCCCTGCACGCCGGAGGTGGCGCGTCCCATCGGCCGCAGCGCCTCGTCGGTCGCCGAGAACCGGATGGACTGGCCGTTGGCCGACACCAGCAGCAGGTCGTCCTCCGACGAGCACAAGACCGCGCCCACCAACTCGTCGTTGTCGCGCAGGTTGATCGCCACGATCCCACCGGAGCGGTTGGAGTCGAAGTCGGTGAGCTTGGTCTTCTTCACCAGGCCGTTGCGGGTGGCCAGCACCAGGTACGGGGCGTCCTCATAGCCACGGATCTGAATGACCTGGGCGATGCGCTCCTCGGGCTGGAAGGCCAGCAGGTTGGCGACGTGCTGGCCGCGGGCGGTCCGGGACGCCTCGGGCAGTTCGTAGGCCTTGGCGCGATAGACCCGGCCCTGCGTGGTGAAGAACAGGATCCAGTCGTGCGTCGAGCTGACGAAGAAGTGCTTGACGATGTCGTCTTGCTTGAGGCCGGCGCCCTGCACGCCCTTGCCGCCGCGCTTCTGGCTGCGGTACAGGTCGGTCTTGGTGCGTTTGGCGTAACCGGTCTCGGTGATGGTGACGACGACGTCCTCGCGGGCGATCAGGTCCTCGTCGCTGACCTCGCCGTCGGCCGCGACGATCCGGGTGCGGCGGTCGTCGCCGTGCTTCTCGACGATCTCGGCGAGCTCGTCGCGCACGATGCCGCGCTGGCGCTCCGGCTTGGCCAAAATGTCTTCCAGGTCGGCGATCTCGGCCTCGATCTTGGCCAGGTCGTCGATGATGCGCTGGCGCTCCAGGGCGGCGAGGCGACGCAGCTGCATGTCCAGGATCGCCTGGGCCTGGATCTCGTCGATGTCGAGCAACTCGATCAGCCCGGCCCGGGCGATGTCGACCGTTTCGGACGCCCGGATCAGCGCGATGACTTCGTCCAGGGCGTCGAGCGCCTTGACCAGACCGCGCAGGATGTGGGCGCGTTCGTTGGCCTTGCGCAGCCGGTAGGTGGTGCGGCGGACGATCACGTCGAGCTGGTGCGCCACGTAATGGCGGATCATCTGGTCGAGCCGCAGGGTGCGCGGGACCCCGTCGACGATGGACAACATGTTGGCGCCGAAGCTGGTCTGCAGCTGGGTGTGCTTGTAGAGGTTGTTCAGCACCACCTTGGCCACGGCGTCGCGCTTGATCTCGACGACGATGCGCACACCGACGCGGTCGCTGCCCTGGTCCTCGACGTTGGAGATGCCGGCCAGCCTGCCGTCGCGCACCTGTTCGGCGATCGAGGTGATGAAGTTGTCGTGGTTGACCTGATAGGGCAGCTCGGTGATCACCAAAGACGTTCGGCCTCTGGTCTCTTCGACCTCCACCACGCCGCGCATCCGGATCGAGCCGCGCCCGGTCTTGTAGGCATCGGCGATGCCCGTCGTGCCGACGATCAGGCCGGCGGTGGGGAAGTCGGGGCCCTTGACGCGCTCGCACACCGCGGCCAGGGTGGCCTCCTCGTCGGCCTCGTGGTTCTCCAGGCACCAGAAAACGGCCTCGGCGAGCTCGCGCAGGTTGTGCGGCGGGATGTTGGTCGCCATGCCGACCGCGATGCCGCCGGAGCCGTTGGCCAACAGGTTGGGGAACCGGCTGGGCAGCACCGTCGGTTCCTGCACGCGGCCGTCGTAGTTCGGGATGAAATCGACTGTCTCCTCGTCGATTTCACGCAGCATCTCCATGGCGAGCGGGGTGAGCCGCGCTTCGGTGTACCGCATCGCCGCAGGCGGGTCGTTGCCGGGTGAGCCGAAGTTGCCCTGCCCGTCGACGAGCGGGTACCGCAGCGACCAGGGCTGCGCCATGCGCACCAGGGTGTCGTAGATCGACGCGTCACCGTGGGGGTGGTAGTTACCCATCGTCTCGGCGACCGACCGCGCCGACTTGGCGTGGCTGCGGTCCGGGCGGAACCCCGAGTCGTACATCGCATACAGCACCCGGCGGTGCACCGGCTTGAGGCCGTCGCGCACCTCCGGCAGGGCGCGGCCCACGATCACGCTCATCGCGTAATCGATGTAGCTGCGCTGCATCTCCTGCTGAATGTCGACCGGTTCGATGCGGTCGCCGGCCTCGTCGCCCGGTGGCAGCGTGGTGTCAGTCATCTATTCCCCTTTGTGGGTTGGCGTGCCTGACTCGGCAGCTGGGAAGGTCAGACATCCAGGAAGCGAACGTCTTTGGCGTTGCGGGTGATAAAGCTGCGGCGCGCGTCGACGTCTTCGCCCATCAGGATCGAGAACAGCTCGTCGGCGGCCGCGGCGTCGTCCAGGGTGACCTGACGCAGCACCCGCACCGACGGGTCCATCGTGGTTTCCCACAACTCCTTCGCGTCCATTTCACCCAGACCCTTGTACCGCTGGATGCCGTCCTCTTTGTTGATCTTCTTGCCGGCCTTCAGTCCGGCCTCCAGCAGGCCGTCGCGCTCACGGTCGGAGTAGGCGAACTCGGGATCGGTGCGTTGCCACTTCAACTTGTACAGCGGTGGCTGCGCCAAGAACACGTGCCCGTTCTCGATGAGTGGTCGCATGAACCGGAACAACAGCGTCAGCAGCAGGGTCGAGATGTGCTGGCCATCCACGTCGGCGTCGGCCATCAGCACGATCTTGTGGTAACGCAGCTTGGTCAGGTCGAATTCGTCGTGAATCCCGGTACCCAGCGCGGTGATGATCGCCTGGACTTCGGTGTTCTTCAGCACCCGGTCGATGCGTGCCTTTTCGACGTTGATGATCTTGCCGCGCAACGGAAGGATCGCCTGGAACATCGAGTCGCGACCGCTCTTCGCCGAGCCGCCAGCCGAATCACCCTCCACCACATACAGTTCCGACTTGCGCGGGTCGGTGGAGCGGCAGTCGGCGAGCTTGCCGGGCAGCCCGCCGAGGTCGGTGGCGCTCTTGCGGCGCACCAGCTCTCGTGCCTTGCGTGCCGCGATACGGGCCTGCGCCGACGAAACCGCCTTGTTCACTACGGTTTTGGCTTCCGAGGGGTTGGCCTCGAACCAGTGGGTAAGCTGTTCGTTGCACACCCTCTGCACGAACGACTTGACCTCGGTGTTGCCCAGTTTCGTCTTGGTCTGGCCCTCGAACTGGGGCTCGGCCACCTTGACCGAGATGACCGCCGCCAGGCCTTCCCGGATGTCGTCGCCGGTGAGGTTGGGGTCCTTGTCCTTGAGCAGCTTCTTGTCTTTCGCGTACTTGTTCACCACCGAGGTCAACGCGCTGCGGAAGCCCTCTTCGTGCGTTCCGCCTTCGTGAGTGTTGATGGTGTTCGCGAAGGTGTGCACCGACTCCGAGTAACCACCGTTCCACTGCATGGCGATTTCGACCTCGTGACCGGGGCCTTTTCCGTCGAAGTCGATAACGCTCTGCTGGATCGGACTCTTGGTGCGGTTGATGTGCTTGACGAAGTCGACCAGGCCGCCGGGGTAATGGAACGTGCGGTGCTTGACCTTGTGCGGCGCAGTCGATTCCGCCGCCTTCTCCTCGGCGGACTTGGGCGCCTCGGCGGTGTCGCTTACCACCTCGTCGACGACCTCGTCCTGCTCGACTCGTTCGTCGGTGAGATTGATCGTGAGACCTTTGTTGAGGAAGGCCATCTCCTGGAGCCGCCGCGCGACCGTCTCGAAGTCGTACTGGGTGGTCTCGAAGATCTCGGGATCGGCCCAGAACCTGATCGTGGTGCCGGTCTTCTTGGTGGCCTCGCCTTGCTTGAGGGTGCCGGGCACGGCGCGGTCGTAGTACTGAAACCACTCGTGGCCATCGCGTTTGATGTTGACTTCCAGGCGGGTGGACAGCGCGTTGACCACCGAGACGCCGACACCGTGCAACCCACCGCTGACGGTGTAACCACTGTTCTCGCCACCGAACTTGCCGCCGGCGTGCAGCTGCGTCATCACCACGTCGACGGTGGGGGCTCCGGTGGCGTGCATGGCGACCGGAATGCCGCGCCCGTCGTCGGTGACCTCCACGCTGCCGTCATCGAGCAGCCGCACATCGACCTTGGTCGCGTAACCCGCCATCGCCTCGTCGACCGAGTTGTCGACCACCTCCCAGATGAGATGGTGCAGCCCGCGCTCACCGGTGGACCCGATGTACATGCCGGGGCGTTTGCGGACGGCCTCAAGCCCTTCGAGCACGGTGATCGCTGAAGCGCCGTATTCGTCTTGCGCCTTCTTCTTCTGGGCAGCCACGGTCGGAATGCTCTCCTTGGGGTTTCATGCGGGCGGTTCCAGTCACCGCAGCAGTCGCATGCCGCCAGTCTACCGTGATGAGCCGTCCGAACCGATTCTCTGGGCGCGTTTCTGCCCAGCTAACCGCGCCGTGCGGACGATTTCTCTATTCCCGCCGCGTCCCGACGTGCGTCAAGGCACTTCACGTCGTCCTGGCGGCTTTGAGCGGCCTGTTGATAAAGGGGTGTCTGGGGATCGTGGGCGCCGATCGAGGCGCTAGCCGTAGGTGTCGCGCGGACCCCTCCCGGCGATGTGCCGCGGCCCCTTGCGCCACGACGGCGCGGCGGGGCCGGTGATTTTCAGCGACGTCACGACCCCGTTGCCAACCGCCGCCGCGATCTTCGCCAACAGCTGCGACTGGATCATCCGCAGCTGGGTGGCCCATGCGGTGGATTCGGCGGCCACGCTGAGCACCCCGTCATTCAACGCCGTCGCGGTGGCGTGGTCGGCGATCTGCTGGCCCACCACCGACGACCAGTTGCCGAGCACGGTGCCCTCGGCGACCTGCGTCGACCAACCGCGCTTCTTCGCCAGGTCGCGCGCCAACCGCCCCAGCGGTTGCGGGTCGCGGACGTCGGGTCCCGGTCCCGACCAGCTTCTTCGCTGCCCCGCGACGCGTCGGGTGGCCGGCGGCGTCGACCGTCCCCGCCCGGCGTCCTTGCCTTGCGCGCGAGCCGCGGCGCGGGCTTCCTCAAGGGTGCGCCTGACCAGGTCGATGCCCTGCAGCCGACCCGGTTGTGCGGCGGCGGAATCCTGTTGGTCGCCGCCGGTCATGACCGCACCACCGAGACCCGACCGAGGTCGTCGTCGCGCAAATCGATGTGCACCTGCGTGGCGTCCCAGTCCGCCGGAATATCTTCCAGCACCGCGGCCGTCACCAGTACCTGCTCCGCCGATTCCGCCACCGTCGCCAACGCTCGGCGGCGGGCCGCGTCGAGTTCGGCGAACACATCATCGAGCAGCAACACCGGTTCACTCCCGTCGGCTCGCAGCAGTTCGTACGACGCCAACCGCAGCGCCACCGCGAAAGACCACGATTCCCCATGACTGGCAAAGCCTTTCGCGGGTTGATCGCCCAGCCACAGCTCCAGATCGTCGCGATGCGGGCCCACCAAACACATACCGCGATCCAACTCCGCGTCGCGGCGTTCGGCCAACGCGGCCAACAGGGCGGCCTCCAGGAACTCGCGGTCGCCCCCGCCGTCCGCCGTATGTGCGCCGATGCTGGTCCGATACGCGATCGCCGCCGGCCGCGACGCCGGGGCCAGCAACTGATAGGCCTTCTCCACCTCCGGCGCCAACTCGTTGACCAGGTCGATGCGCGCCGCCATCAACTCGGCGCCGTGCTCCGCCAACCGGCTGTCCCAGACGTCGAGGGTGTCCAGCGCGCCGCGGTCGCCCCGGTGCCGAATTCCGGCGGCGGACTTCAACAACGCGGTGCGCTGGCGCAGCACCTTTTCGTAATCCGCGCGCACGCCGGCGACCGCCGGCCGCCGCACCGTCGCCAGATCATCCAGGTAGCGACGCCGCTCCGCGGGATCCCCACGCACCAACGCCAAGTCTTCGGGAGCAAAGAGCACGGCGCGCAGAACTCCGATCACCTCGCGTGTGCTGCGCACCGGTGACCTGTTCAATCGCGCCTTATTGGCCCGGCCCGCCGCGATCTCCAGGTCGATCGCGCATTCCCTGCCCTCGTTCACCACGATCGTCGACACCACTGCGCGGTCGGCCCCAGCCCGGATCAGCGGTGTATCGGTACCTACTCGATGTGAGCCCAAGGTTGTCGAAAACCACAGTGCTTCAATGAGATTCGTTTTACCGAAACCGTTGGAACCGATGAACACCGTCCGGCCCGGCTGCAGTTCGAGGTCGGCCTGCGCCCAGGACCGGAAATCGCGCAGTCCCAAATGCCGGACGTACACCTATCCGGGTAACCGAACTGGCATCAACAGGTAGACATAATCCGTCGGCAACGCCCCGAAGGGGCCGTTCCCGCTGGGCGGACTGTCGTCGGCCGAGGCCGGCCGCAGCAACGCCGGCTTACCCGGCGTCGTGAAGCCGAACGACACCCGCTCCGAATGGACCGCTGCCAAGCCGTCGGTGAGGTAAGTGGGGTTGAACGCAATCGTCAACGGCTCGCCCACGAAATCGACGGCGAGGTCCTCCTCGGCCCGGCCGACATCGTCGGCGCCCGCGGACAGCCGCAGCGAGCCCTCGGAGAATTCCATCCGCACCTGGGCACCCCGATCGGCGACCAACGCGACCAGCTTGATCGCCTCGGTCAGCTCGGCCACGTTGATGGTGGCGACCGCCGTGTGCTCGGCCGGCAACAGCTGGCGGAACTTCGGGAACTCCGCATCCAGCAGCCGCGTCGTACTGCGCTTGCCGTTCCCGCTGATGCCCAGCAGCCCGTCTTTGCCGACACCGCTGCCGGCGCCCAGCGACAAACGGACCTCGGAGCCGTCGGCTCCCGCCCTCGCCGCCTCGGCCAACGTCTTCGCGGGCACCAGCACGGCGGCCTCGATGTCGGGGGAGGACGCGGACCACGTCAGTTCGCGCACCGCGAGGCGGAACCGATCGGTGGCCGCCAAAACCACCGTGTTTCCTGAGATCTCGACCCTGATCCCGGTCAGCATCGGCAGCGTGTCGTCGCGGCCGGCCGCAATGGCCACCTGGCTGATCGCCTCCGCGAAGAGCTCAGCGGGCAGTGTCCCGGTCTCTTCGGGCAAGCCCGGCAGCGTCGGGTAATCCTCGACCGCCATCGTCGGCAGCGAGAATCGGGCGCTGCCGCAGTTCAGCGCGACGCGATTACCGTCGACGTAGAAGTCGACGGGCTTGTTCGGCAATGCCCGGGTGATGTCTGACAACAACCGTCCGGACACCAAAACGCTTCCGGGAGAAGCGATTTCCGCTGCAACCTGCGCTTCGGCGGAAACTTCGTAGTCGAATCCGGAGATGGTCAAGCCCTCATCGGAGCCGGATAACAACACTCCCGAGAGCACCGGCACCGCCGGCCGGGTCGGCAGGTTCTTCGCCACCCACGACACCGCGTCGGCGAAAGACTCCCGCACCAAACGAAACTTCAAGTCGCTGAGGCCAGCTCTCGTCGTCGCCGCGTCCATAGCGTCCCTTCACCTGCCGAGCGTTTAGAAGTCAGTGGCTAGCCTTACCCCGCTAGCGTGGGGCTCCGCCACGAACGCCACTGACATGTCATGCCACCGGCGACCGCAACGGCAGTCGAAGAACAACCGTAGATCGTCTGGGGCCATCTTGAAAGCTAATCGCGAAGCCCGACAAGCCGGGTTACCGGCGGATCCGCGACGGGCATTCCACCGCGCGTCCCCAACGCTGTATTTCAAAGAAGAAACGACGAAGAGATCTCAGTACTAGTAATAAGGCCTGTGCAGACTGGGGATAGCGACGGCTTGACGCAGCTGGGGCGGGGTGTCGGGCTGTGGATCACCGCGTGGGCAACTGTGGGTCGCGTGTTGGGCCGCTGGGGAGGAAGGACGCCTGTGCACGCGGCGCCGCTTAGTACACGGGTGTTTGATTGCGTTGTGCACAGTCCTGCGCACAACCTTTTGGTGTGGCTCGTGTGACAGACGTGCGAGAAGTTTTTTGGAATCAATTACGCGGCCGGGGCGCCGAGAGGCCCGGAGTCAGCGCTTCGAGCGTTGCCGGATGCGAGTGGTGAGCTCTTTGACGTGATCGAAGACCTCACGCCGCTCGGCCATCTCGGACAAGATCTTGCGCTGCGCGTACATCACCGTGGTGTGGTCACGGCCGAATGCCTGGCCGATCTTGGGCAGCGACAGGTCGGTCAGCTCGCGGCACAGGTACATCGCGATCTGGCGTGACTGCGCCAGCGCGCGGGTCTTGCCGGGGCCGCGTAGTTCTTCGACGGTGGTGTCGAAGTATTCGGCCGTCGCGGCCATGATGGTCGCCGCGCTGATCTGCATGGTGCTGGCATCGGCGATGAGGTCGCGCAGGACGATCTCGGCCAGCGCCTTATCGATGGGCGTCTTGTTCAACGAGGCGAACGCGGTGACGCGGATGAGGGCGCCCTCGAGTTCGCGGATGTTGCGCTCGATGCTGCTGGCGATCAGCTCCAGGACGTCGTCGGGCACCGCGAGCCGCTCCATCTGTGCCTTCTTACGCAAGATGGCGATGCGGGTCTCGAGTTCGGGCGGCTGGACGTCGGTGATCAAGCCCCACTCGAACCGGGTGCGGAGGCGGTCTTCGAGGGTGGCGAGCTGTTTGGGCGGCCGGTCCGAGGAGATGACGATCTGCTTGTTGGCGTTATGCAGCGTGTTGAAGGTGTGGAAGAACTCTTCCTGGATACCTTCCTTGCCTTCGATGAACTGAATGTCATCGACGAGCAGGACGTCGACGTCGCGGTAGCTGCGCTTGAACGCGACCTTGCGGTCGTCGCGGAGCGAGTTGATGAAGTCGTTGGTGAATTCCTCGGTGGAGACGTACTTGACGCGCATCCCGGGGAACAACCGCTGGGCGTAGTTGCCTGCGGCATGTAGTAGGTGGGTCTTACCCAGACCCGATTCACCCCAGATGAAGAGCGGGTTGTAAGCGCGCGCCGGTGCTTCGGCGATCGCCAGGGCCGCGGCGTGCGCAAAGCGATTGGAGGCGCCGATGACGAACGTGTCGAAGGTGTAGCGGCGGTTCAGGCTGGTACCGCCGGCTACCGCCGGATCGGCGGGGTGCGGACGCTCGGTGAAGTAGTTCGGCCAACTCTGCGGCGCACCGTCGGCCCCTTCGCCGTTCTCCTCGGCCTCATCGGTGTCGATGTCGTCGTCCTCGGCGAACGACGCTTCGGGTTGGGGAAAGGGTTCGCCTTGCGGGATCACAACGTCGTTGGCGTCGTCGTCGGGCGGCGCTATGCGCACCCCCAGCTGGATCTGCTGTCCGAGCCGGCGGCTGAGGGCGTCGGTGATGGGGGCGCGGAGATGACGTTCGATTTCGTTCTGGACGAAACTGCTCGGTACCGACAGCAGCGCGAATCCCTCGACAATGGTCAACGGCTGCACCAGATTCAGCCACGCCCGTTGCTGTGGCGTCAGGGGAGCGATGAGCGTGGTGCGGTTGGCGGCGACCCCGTCGGGGGTGGATTCGCCGTTCAGTTCGGAAACAACCGCGTTCCACACGGTCGTGAAACCTGAACCGGGGTCATCGGTCAACGACGCATCCCCCTGGTTCTCGAGCATCCCGGGTCGAGGTACAACCACGCTTGGTGACAAAGCGACTGTCCACATAGTTATACACAGGTGTGGACAGGATGGGCGTATGCGAACCAGAACCTACCGGCGACGGCTCGCGATCTCCGTGCTGGAAGAAAACCGTTGAAGGCTGTCTAGGCAGCTAGTCGACCCACCATCCTCGCTTCGTTGTGGAGCGCCGTTGCAGTCTAAAACGACACTGGCAGAAGCTAACAGTTTTCCGTGCGGCTGCCAACCGTTCTGCTGCATTCCAATCGCGTTGTTTAGGGTTCCTTGGGCCCGGTTCGGCTCGAGACCGGGGTGTGCGTTGGGGCAGGCCAGGTTTGACCAGGCGAAGCGTGGTCAGTACCCTCAAACAGTCGCCCGAAAGTCGGCGATGCGGCTGCGACCCAGGTCTGCCTGGGGACCGCGCCGGCCAGCAGCAAGATTACCTCCGACCGACCCGCAGACGAACCTGAGCAAGACGTCTGGCCGGCCGGATGGAAATGCGAGATACAACGAGGAGAACGTCGTGGCCAAGGGCAAGCGGACCTTCCAGCCGAACAACCGGCGCCGAGCCCGCGTGCATGGCTTCCGGTTGCGCATGCGAACCCGCGCCGGACGCTCGATTGTGTCGAGCCGGCGCCGTAAGGGGCGCCGCGCGCTATCTGCCTGATCGCAACGTCGGGTTTTTCGGCGGTGCTTTCCGCACGCAACCGTATGAGGCGGTCCACGGAGTTTGACGCGACCGTGAAGCACGGCGTCCGCGTCTCGCAGCGCGACATCGTGGTCCACGTCCGGCGGGCGGGAGATCACGATACGGC
This sequence comes from Mycobacterium sp. E3251, assembly GCF_001666835.1. Classification (GTDB taxonomy): domain Bacteria; phylum Actinomycetota; class Actinomycetes; order Mycobacteriales; family Mycobacteriaceae; genus Mycobacterium. The sequence goes on from NZ_LZJF01000042.1 coordinate 11,082, forward strand.
GACGGCTCCGCGGGTCGGATTGATCGTCGGGAAATCGGTGGGCTCGGCCGTGGAACGGCACCGGGTCTCACGCCGGCTGCGACATGTGGCGCGCTCCGTTCTGGGCGACCTCCACGATTCCGATCAGCTGGTCATCCGGGCGCTGCCCGGCAGCCGGACCGCGTCGTCGGAGCGGTTGGCCCACGAGTTGCGCCGAGGGTTGCGCCGGGCGTTCGAGTCGGCGGGACGGCAAGGGTGACCGCGCCGACGCGTGCCGCCGTCCATACGCTGGGTGCGGCGACCGCACGGGGCCTGATTTTTCTGATCCAGCTGTACCGGCACATGGTTTCGCCCCTGCGGCCGGCGACATGTCGCTTCGTGCCGACCTGCAGCCAGTACGCGGTCGACGCACTGAACGAGTACGGCTTGCTGCGGGGGAGTTGGTTGGCTGTGGTCAGGCTTGCCAAGTGCGGACCATGGCATCGGGGTGGATGGGATCCGATACCGGAGCGCCCGGGATGTCACGTGAACTTCGAAGATGCCAGCGACGTTTGGGCCCGCCCGGCGGCGCGAGGGGAGAGTGGAACTCTTGTTTGATTTCTTTAGCCTCGACTTCGTCTACTACCCGGTGTCGTGGATCATGTGGGCCTGGTACAAGCTGTTCGCCTCGATGCTGGGACCGTCGAACTTCTTCGCGTGGGCGCTGTCGGTGATGTTCCTGGTATTCACTCTGCGGGCGCTGCTGTACAAGCCCTTCGTGCGGCAGATCCGCACCACGCGTCAGATGCAGGAACTGCAGCCGCAGATCAAGGCGCTGCAGAAGAAGTACGGGAAAGACCGCCAGCGGATGGCGCTGGAGATGCAGAAGCTCCAACGCGAGCATGGGTTCAACCCCATCCTCGGGTGCTTGCCGATGCTCGCCCAGATCCCGGTGTTCATCGGCCTGTATCACGTGTTGCGGTCGTTCAACCGGACCACCGGGGGCTTCGGCCAGCCGCACCTGTCGGTGGCGCAGAACCGCCTCACCGGAAACTACGTCTTCACCCCGACGGACGTCGGGCACTTCCTGGATGCCAACTTGTTCGGCGCACCGATTGGCGCGTTCATGACGCAGCGGACGGGGTTGGACGCGTTCACCTTCTTCAGCCGGCCGGCGGTCATCGCGGTTGGCGCGCCGGTGATGATCCTGGCCGGCATCGCGACCTACTTCAACAGTCGGGCATCGGTGGCGCGGCAGAGCCCGGAAGCAGCGGCCAATCCGCAGACGGCGATGATGAACAAGCTTGCGCTGTACGTCTTTCCGCTCGGCGTGGTCGTCGGTGGTCCTTTCCTGCCGCTCGCGATCATCCTGTACTGGTTCGCGAACAACATCTGGACGTTCGGTCAGCAGCACTACGTGTTCGGCATGATCGAAAAAGAGGACGAGGCCAAGAAGCAAGAAGCGCTGCAACGCCGGGCGGCCAACGCGCCGGCGCCTGGGGCCAAACCGAAGCGCAACCCCAAGGCGGGACAGCCGGGGGGTAACGGGTCTTCGACCGCCGAATCGGCGGCGGACTCCGAGGCCGCCGATGGCGAAGCCCCGCCGGCGGAGCGCGGGGCGGACAAGCCGAATCCGAGTGCACAAAACGGTGGCACGCCCAACCGCACTCCGCGGCCGGGCGCGCGACCCAAAAAACGCAAACGCTGACAAGGGAGACATCGCCGTACCGGGCTGCCCTGGGAGGGTGACCCCGATTGGCAGGGACCCGTGGATGAGGGAGAGAAAGACATGACCGACGCAGACACCACCACCGAACGCGACGCGGATACCGAACTCGAAGCCGAGCGGCCGACTGAGGAAGGCGCCGAGGACTTCGACGACCAAGAGGAGCGGTTGGTCGCCGAGGGCGAGATAGCCGGCGACTACTTGGAGGAGTTGTTGGACCTGTTGGACTTCGACGGTGACATCGATCTGGACGTCGAAGGCAACCGGGCGGTCGTGAGCATCGACGGTAGCGATGACTTGAACAAGTTGGTGGGCCGCGGCGGCGAGGTGCTGGACGCGCTGCAGGAGCTCACCCGATTGGCCGTGCACCAGAAGACGGGCGTCCGCAGCCGGTTGATGCTCGACATCGCCAGTTGGCGCCGGCGGCGCCGCGAAGAGTTGGCGGCCCTTGGCGACAAGGTGGCGCGGCGCGTGCTGCAATCCGGTGAACGCGAGGAGCTGGCACCCATGACGCCGTTCGAGCGCAAGATCGTTCACGATGCTGTCGCGGCGGTGCCGGGCGTGCACAGCGAAAGCGAGGGCGTGGAGCCCGCGCGACGAGTTGTGGTCCTGCACGACTAGCGAGTTACAGCTGTGTAGTTCCGGCGGCTGCCCGGTCTCGCGCAGGCAAAGCAGAGGATGTTTCACGTGAAACATGTCGGCTCGGTCGAACCCGACGGGGACCAGCCCGCCTCGCCGGAGCCGGAAGCCGCGGCGTCGATCTTCGGTCCGCGCCTCGGCCTGGCGCGACGGTACGCGGAGCTGTTGGCTGGCCCCGGCGTGCAACGAGGACTACTCGGCCCGCGCGAAGTGGAGCGCATCTGGGACCGCCATCTGCTCAACAGCGCTGCGCTCGCGGAGTTGCTCGAGCCGGGGGAGCGGGTCATCGACATCGGCAGCGGCGCGGGACTGCCCGGCATCCCGCTGGCACTTGCACGTCCGGATCTCGACGTGGTGCTGCTCGAGCCGTTGTTGCGCCGCAGCGAATTTCTCAGCGAGGTCGTCGACCAACTAGGGTTAGCCGTCGAAGTAGTCCGCGGCCGTGCCGAGGAACTGTGGGTACGTCACCAGTTCGGGGAAAGGGATGCGGCGGTGTCACGAGCGGTTGCGTCTTTGGACAAGTTGGCGAAGTGGAGCACACCGTTGCTGCGGCCGGGCGGTCGGATGCTCGCGATCAAGGGCGAGCGCGGACGCGACGAACTTGAACAGTACCGGCGTGTGATGGCAGCATCGGGCGCCGTTGATGCCAGGGTGGTGACATGTGGCGCGACCTATTTGCGTCCCCCCGCGACCGTAGTGATCGCCCGACGCGGAAGGCAGCCGCGCCAGCAGCCGGCACGGATGGGGAAGGCCGGAAACCGATGAGCAATCCGGGAGAATCGCCGAGCGCCGCGCACGTCCAGGCACCCGCGACCGTTGCGCCGGAGCACCGGCCGACGGAGGCGATCGGGGACCCCGCGGCGAATGTTTCACGTGAAACAGCGGACGAATTCGATACGCCGATAGGCGCCGCCGCCGAGCGGGCGATGCGGATCCTGCACACCACTTATCCGCCGCTGCGCCGACCGAGTCATCGCCGAATCCTGACCGTCGCGAATCAGAAGGGCGGCGTCGGCAAGACCACCACAGCGGTCAACTTGGCCGCGGCCCTGGCGCTGCAGGGGCTCAAGACGTTGGTCATCGATCTCGACCCGCAGGGCAATGCGAGCACAGCCCTCGGTATCACCGATCGGCAGTCGGGCACGCCTTCGTCATACGAGGTACTCATCGGCGAGGTTGCCGTCAAGGACGCGCTGCGGCGCAGCCCGCACAATGAGCGACTCTTCTGCGTTCCCGCCACCATCGACTTGGCGGGCGCCGAGATCGAATTGGTCAGCATGGTGGCGCGAGAGAACCGGCTGCGGACCGCCCTGGCGGAACTGGACGACCTCGACTTCGACTACGTCTTCATCGATTGCCCACCGTCGCTGGGACTGCTGACCATCAATGCGCTCGTCGCCGCGCCCGAGGTGATGATCCCGATCCAGTGCGAGTACTACGCGCTCGAGGGTGTGTCACAGCTGATGCGCAACATCGAGATGGTGAAGGCCCACCTGAACCCGCAGCTCGACGTGAGCACCGTGGTGCTCACCATGTACGACGGCCGGACCAAGCTCGCCGACCAGGTCGCCGAAGAGGTGCGCCGGTACTTCGGAACCAAGGTGCTGCGCACGGTGATCCCGCGCAGCGTCAAAGTCTCCGAGGCGCCCGGCTACAGCATGACCATCATCGACTACGACCCCGGTTCGCGCGGGGCGATGAGCTATCTCGACGCGAGCCGCGAACTCGCCGAACGCGATTGACCACCATCCGTGAAGGGACGACCATGACGCAGCCGTTACGCAAGAAGGGTGGCCTCGGCCGGGGACTGGCTTCGCTGATCCCGACCGGTCCGGCCGAAGGCGACTCGGGCCCCGCGACCCTCGGTCCGCGGATGGGGGACGCGGCGGCGGACGTGTTGATCGGCGGACCGGGCCCGGAGCTGGCGCCGGCGGGCGCGGTGTATCGCGAAATCGCACCGGCCGACATCGAGCCCAATCCCCGCCAGCCGCGGCAGGTGTTCGACGACGAGGCGCTCTCCGAGCTGGTGCACTCCATCCGCGAGTTCGGTCTGCTGCAGCCGATCGTGGTGCGGGCCGTGCCCGGAGCGAAGACGGGCCCGCGGTATCAGATCGTGATGGGGGAGCGGCGCTGGCGGGCCGCCCAAGAGGCAGGGCTCGCCACCATCCCCACCATCGTGCGCGAGACGGGCGATGACAACCTGCTCCGCGACGCCCTCCTGGAGAACATCCACCGGGTGCAGCTCAACCCCTTGGAAGAGGCGGCGGCTTACCAGCAGCTGCTCGACGAATTCGGCGTCACCCACGATGAACTCGCCTCGCGCATCGGCCGTTCGCGCCCGTTGATCACCAACATGATTCGGTTGCTCAAGCTGCCGATTCCGGTGCAGCGGCGGGTGGCCGCAGGCGTGCTGTCGGCCGGTCACGCCCGCGCTCTGCTATCGCTGGAAGGCGGGCCCGAGGCGCAGGAGGAGCTGGCCAGCCGGATCGTCGCGGAGGGATTGTCGGTGCGGGCGACCGAGGAGGCCGTGACGCTGGCCAATCGCAGCGGCGCGAGCACGCCCGCCCCGCAGCGGCGGAAGCCGATCCAGATGCCGGGACTCCAGGAAGTGGCCGATCGGCTGTCGAACGCCTTCGACACCCGGGTGACGGTCAGCCTGGGCAAACGCAAGGGCAAGATCGTCGTGGAATTCGGCTCCGTGGACGATTTGCAGCGAATCATCGACATGATGACCACCGCCAAGGCGTGACCGGTCATACCCTGTAATTACGTCACTGTGACACCGGATCGGTTACGGATGAGCAACACCGGGCCGTCGGGCGCACCGAGTTACGAAAGCACATGCGTTTCAACGATTTTCGGTAACAAATCGGTCTGGACGGTAACGCACTGAGCGTTCCGGGGCCGTGATCGGTGCCTCGACGACAAAGCTGGCCGGATTGCGACCTCCTCTCTTATCCTGGAGGGGTTGCCGGTGCCATTGGCTGCAGTACCGCACAGGAGCCAGGAGGCTAGTGTCCGCTCGAATCACCCCGCTGCGCCTCGAGGCCTTCGAACAGCTTCCCAAGCATGCGCGCCGCTGCGTGTACTGGGAGGTCGACCCAGCGACCCTCGGTAATCAGGACCACCTCGCCGATCCGGAGTTCGAGAAGGAAGCTTGGCTGTCGATGGTCATGCTGGAGTGGGGGTCATGCGGTCAAGTCGCGACCGCGGCCGTCGACGACCGAAGCCAAAGCGAACCGCCGTGCCTGGGCTACGTCTTCTACGCGCCGCCGCGTGCGGTGCCGCGGGCGCAGCGGTTCCCCACCGCGCCGGTCTCCGCGGACGCGGTGCTGCTGACTTCGATGGGCATCGAGCCGGGGCAGGCCGCCGACGATGTGCTGCACGGGCTGCTCGCCCGGGTGATCGACGAATTGGTTCGGCGCGGAGTGCGGGCGCTGGAAGCCTTCGGCCGCACGCCGGCGGCGTCGGAGTTGCAGGACCCGCTGACGGCTGGCCCTGATGTGCGGCCGGTGCTGGAGGCCGTCGGTGACTGCTCGGTGGACCACTGCGTGATTGACGCGGAGTTTCTGCAGGACGCGGGTTTCGTTGTGGTGGCGCCGCACACCTACTTTCCGCGGCTGCGCCTCGAACTGGACAAGGGCCTCGGGTGGAAGGCCGAAGTCGAGGCGGCCCTGGAGCGCCTGCTGGAAAACGCACAACTGCAAGAGCCGGTAGGGGCCGGGTCCGCGTCGGGAAATGCGTTGCAGGGCGCCGAAATCGGCTAGGAGCCGCCGAGCCGGCTGGCGCGGTCCACGGACAGTTCGTGGGCCAGTAGTTCGGCGAAGGTGAAAGTGCCGGTGGGCCGGTCATTCTTGCCCAGGAGGTAGAGCCGTTTGACCGCGGCGAGGATGCCTTCGGCGATGGCGTCGCGGGTCTGCGTCGAGATCAGCATTGCGCGATCCTGTGGATTGGTGATGTAGCCGACGTCCACCTGCACCGTGGGCATCCGCGTCAGACGCAGCAGATCCCATGTCCGGCCGTGGGTTCGGCAATCCCGTAACCCGGTGCGGGCCACCACTTCTCGTTGAATGAAATCCGCCAGATTGCGCCCGATGGTGGACACCGAGCCGTGCGAGTTTCCGAAATGAAAGGAAGCCACGCCGTTGGCCGCGGGGCTGGGCTGGCTTTCACAGCGCAGGCTGATCATCAGGTCCGCCCCGACGTTGTTGGCCGTGGCGGCGCGTTCGGCGTCGGAGGGACTGCGGTTGACCGGCCGTGACAAGAAGGTTTCCATGCCGATGGCGGTCATCCGCCCCTCGAGGCGGCTTGACAAGTCCCACAACACATCCGCTTCGCTGACCGGGCCTGACGGACCCTGCATGAGCGCGCCGTGATCCGTGCCGCCGCGACCCGGATCGATGATGATCCGCTTGCCCGACAGCTTGGGTCCTGATCTCCGGACCAGCTCCTCCTCGCGAATGGCGTGCGGTGAACCGCCCGTGACGCGAGAACTCAGAAAGTACAAGGAGCGCAATGTTTCTGGACCGCAGATGCCGTCGGCGGCGAGCCCATACTCACGCTGGTAGGACATCAGCGCGTTGTGCGTCTGCAGCCCGAAGTGGCCGTCGACCAGGCCGGTGTAGAAACCGAGGTCCTGGAGCCGGGCCTGCAGGGTGGCGACGTCGTCGCCGTAGAGCGGGGCACCGAATTGGTGATAGAGCGTGCGCGCGCCGAGCCGGTAGGACGCCTCTTTCAGCGCCCGATAGGTGGCCTCGCCGACGATGCCGTCCACCAGCAGGCCGCGGTGCTGCTGAAAAGCGCGTACCGCCTGGTCGAGTTCGATATCGAAGAGCTCGGGGGGCACGTGCCGGCCGGTGGTGAGATCATCTTCGGCGCCGTCCAGCAGCCCTAGCGCTGCCAACGTAGCCCGGATCTCGGTCACAGCTGCGCTACGGTCACCACAGCGCAGCGCATCGCCGTATTCACGGCGCGGACTCGACATACCAAAGGCCCTCCGGGACACACTGACAGGCTCGGATCTGAGCAACAGCTAACAGCAATTGTCGCAGATGCTTCGCATATTCGGGAAAACCCCAGGCTGAACGTCGGGGTGTGGTGCGGCGAACTCAGATCAGGATCAGCTGAGGTTGGGAACCGCGTCCGCGAGCTCCCGCAGCAGCGCCGCCTTGCCTTTGGCGCCGACGATCCGCTTCACCGGCTGGCCGTCTTTGAACAGAATCATGGTGGGGATGGAGACGACTTGGAAGTCGCGCGCGGTCTCCGGATTGGCATCCACATCGAGCTTGGCGATCGTGAGCTGCTCGGCGCGTTCGCTCGCGATTTCCTCCAGCACCGGTGCGACCATCTTGCACGGCCCGCACCAGGTCGCCCAAAAGTCAACCAGCACAGGCTTATTGCTGGACAACACCTCCGTGGAGAATGACGCGTCAGAGACTTCGATTGTGGCCCCGGCTTTTTCGGAGTCGGTCATTGAGGTGCTCCAATCATCTCGGTACTGCCAGGAAATTCGGTTGCGTCGCTTTGAGCCGCAGAGCTCGATTCGACATGGTCGGCCAGCCAGCGTTCGGCGTCGATGGCCGCTGAGCAGCCGCTGCCGGCGGCGGTGATCGCCTGGCGGTATGTGCGATCCACCAAGTCCCCGGCGGCGAACACCCCCTCGATCGAGGTGGCCGTCGTGCGGCCTTGGACCAGCACGTAACCCTCTGGATCGGTGTCGAGGACATCGCGCACCAACTCCGAGCGCGGATCGTGACCGATCGCCACGAACACACCGGTCACGGGCAGGGTCGACTCCTCACCGGTCAGCGTGTCGCGCACCCGCAAACCCGTCACCGTCTGATCGCCTTCGACGCTCAGCACGGCCTTATTGGTCGCGAAGGTGATCTTGTCGTTGGCCCGGGCGCGTTCGAGCATGATGCGCGAGGCGCGGAATTCGTCGCGGCGGTGCACCAGGGTGACGCTGCGCGCGAACCGGGTCAAGAACGTGGCCTCCTCCATCGCGGAGTCCCCGCCACCGATCACCGCGATGTCTTGGTCTCTGAAGAAGAACCCGTCACAGGTCGCGCAGGAACTCACCCCGCGGCCCAGCAGCTCCTGCTCACCGGGGACCCCCAGATACCGCGCCGCCGCGCCCATGGCCAAGATGACCGCCCGCGCGCGGACGGTCTCGCCTTCGGCGGTCGTCACCGACTTGACCGGACCGTCCAGCGAAACCGATTCGACGTCTTCCATCCGCAGATCGGCCCCGAAACGGAGGGCCTGTTCGCGCATCTGGTCCATCAACTCGGGACCGGTGATGCCGTCACGAAAGCCCGGGAAATTCTCCACCTCGGTGGTGGTCATCAACGCGCCACCAAACGACGTCCCCTCGAACACCACCGGTGCCAACTGCGCCCGCGCCGTATACAACGCCGCGGTGTACCCAGCAGGACCCGAACCAATGATGATCACGTCGTGCACAGTGTCGGCGGTCATGGAACCCTTTCAAACGATCGTCCCTGGACTCGTACAAACGCCAGCGTAGGCACGGCTGTTCCCGGGTGTCGGACAACCCACCGCACCACACTAAGGGCGGGGAACTTCGGTGTTGGCCAACAAACCGGTGTCAGCGGCGCTGCAGTTCAGCGCGACCGCATAGACCGCCAGGCTGTGGGGAGTGTCGCCCGCTACCACCAGCACGACGCCGGGGCGGGCGTTGATCTCGACCCGGCGTGCGCCGAGCACCTGTGTGGACGCCGGATAGCCGAGGCCGGTGAGGCAGGAGGCGCGCCGGGCCGGGTCACCGAGGGGGCCGTAATCCGGGCTCTGGTCGAGCAGGGCCAGTATTTCCTCCCGCGACAGCGGCACCACCATCGGCGGGGTCGACACCGTGATGTGCTCGGCGGTGACCGGGGTGTTCGGCGCGGGCTCCGGCGCGGTGATCAGAGCCGCGGAGCCCACGCCGATCGCCGCGAGCAGCGCGCCCACGCCCGCCACCACGGCGACCACCCGCGCGGGCCGGATCCGGGGCCGCGCGGAGTGCGCGACCGGCTGGTCGGCCTCAGCCGAGGCCAGCGCCGCCGAGATCCGGGCGGTGACCTCGGGCGGAACATCGGGTGCCGGGTCGCCTCCCAGCGTCGCGACGTCACAGCGCGCCCGGTTGAGGGCGCGCAGAACCTGCTCGGCCTGCGGGTCATCGCGGACCCGTCGACGCACGCGGGCCGCGGCTTCGTCGTCCAGAAGACCGGCCTGCAGGTCGGCGAGAAGCTCGACCGTCAGGGGCGGCTCGTCGGCTTCGTCGTCGGCTTCACTCATCCGCCCCAGTGTCCGTCATGCGCTGCCTGACGGCCATGGGTGGGCCCAGGTCGGGCGCGGCTTTGAGATAGCCGAGAAGCTCGGCGAGGCGCATCCGCGCCCGTGCGCACCGGCTCTTGACGGTGCCCTCGGGGACGCCGAGCAGGGCGGCGGTGTCGGCCACCGAGTACCCCTGCATGTCGACGGCGACCACCGCGGCCCGCTGCTCGACGGGAAGCCGCATCAGGGCGCGCTGCACCACCATTGCGGTCTCGACCTGAGCCGTTCGATCGGCCACCGGGTAGGTGTCTTCGAGCGGGACGGTCGGGTGGGCCTTGGTGCGCCGCAGCCGGTCGAGGCATGCGTTGACGACGATGCGGTGCAGCCAGCTGCCGACAGCGGCGTCATGCCGAAACGCGCCGGCGCCGCGGTGCGCCGAGAGCATGGCCTCTTGCAGGGCGTCCTCGGCGTCCTCGGCAGTGCGCGTGGTCAGCCGGGCCAGCCGGTGCAGCTGTCGCTGGTGGCGCAGGAACAACTCGCCGAAGGCGTGCCGGTCGCCGGCGACGTGGGCTGCCAGCAGCTCGGCATCACTGCGGTCGCGCTGAATGTCTCCCCGGGAGCCCACGGCCGGACAGTAACCAATCGGTTGCGGGGCGGCACTTCACCACGGCAAGGCGTTGTGAGCGCGAATCAGGAAGCGGCCTGGACCGTGATCTCGAAGAAGCCGGCTTGACTCTTGCCGTTGGTGGTCCCCAGCGTGGAGATCCACACCAACAGGTTCGACGTCGGCGAACCCGCTCGGACCGGGATGACGTTGTGACCCGGCTTGAGCGTGAAGGCGGGCGCCAGCACGGTGGTGTCGTTCAGTGACGCCGGGGAGGCCGTCGCCGACGAGCGAATCTCGACCTTCGTCCCGCTGCTCGGCGTGTCGATGGTGACCTGCCCGACAACGGTGGCGCTGGGCAACTGCAGCATCAGGCCTTCACCCTGTTTGAAGCTGGGGAACGGAACCGCATCGGTGTAGACCTCGGTCGCCCAGGCGGTCGAGGGGTCGCCGTCGATCGCCTGCCCCGCCGTGCCGGCGTTGTCGGCATCGCCGTCGGGGGAGTAGACCGTCGCCTTGGTCGGCTTGACCACGCTGCCGGCGGCCGCGGAGCTGGGGGCCGACGACGAGGTGGAGGAGGAGGGGTTGTTCAGCCCGAGCTCGTCCTTGTTGAGGCCGCCGCCGACGTTGCCGAAGATCTTGCTCACCACCGACGCCAGGACCAGCAGGGCCACCACGATGACGACGAGGCCCGCGCCCACGCCGATCAACAGATTGCGACGCCTACGTGCCAGGGTCGCGTCGTCCTGATCCGCGGACGCACGCGCGGCCGCGGGCGCCGGCGAATCATCGATCGGGCCCAGCACCTCGGTGCGGTCGGCTACCGCAGTCGCCTGTTGCAGCAGGTTCAAAAGCGTTGAGGCGCTGCGTATTCCGCCATCCTCCTGAACCGCGCGGACCGCGACGGCCGAAATTTGGAAGGGAATGCCGCGGTCGATCACCATGGGCTCCACGGGCTGGCCCGTCGAATCGCGTTCGGCGGGCGCGAGCCCGCTGCGCACGCTGGACTCCGCGAGCGGCCACCGATTGACGAGCAGGGCGTACAGCGCTGCGCCGATACCGCGGATGTCGCCCTGCGGGTTGGCGTCGGGCATGGTCGCCGGGTACGCCAGCACGACGTCGCCCTCGATGCTGACGCGCACCCGGCTCGGGTGGTCGATCGACAACGCGACACCGGCGCGGTGGGCCGCGTCGGCGGCCGCGGCCAGCGATTGCATGGCCCGGACGGCGCCGACGGGCGACGGCGCGGTGTCGGCCACCTCCTGCAGCGAACCGCCCCGCACCCACTCCGAGACGACCAGGCCGCCGTGGCCGGTGTGGACCACGTCGAGCACCCGGGCGATGCCGGGCTTGTCGATGCGGCTGAGCCGAAGCGTGCGGGACAGGATTTCCTGCAGCACCTCGTCGGGCAACGCGCCGTCGGGGTCGACGAAGGTCAGCGCCACCTGCCGATCCAGCGCGGTGTCGAGCGCCTGCCAGAACTGCAGGGGCGGCGCGCCGCCGTGGAAGACCAGCAGGCGATAGCGGCCGCCGGCGATGCGAGCGCCGGGAACCAAATGGACGTCATCTCCGGCCGGGTCCCCGCCACGGTCGCGGGGCGCGTCAAACGGGGCCGGGCCGCCACGCGACTCCGGCGCAACGTCGCCGTTGCGCTGGTCGGACGCGCGCGGCGGCGCCGGCTCGGACGGGCGGTCGGCGGGAATGTCGGGTTGGAAGTCGTCGGCAACCGGTCGTGGCAGCTCGGCACCCGACGCGGCACTCTCGACAGGGCGGTCGGTCACCTCCGGTCCTTTCGCTATCCGGGCTGGGATTGCCCGCTCCGGAGGTCTGCGCCGGATCGGCTCCTGGACCGCATTTACCCCAGGCGGGGACGAATTCCTCTGCTCAGGGTACGTGACCGGGGACCGGCCGGACGATCGATCCTGTGTCATCGGTTTGCGGGGAACTGCCGCACGGCCCCCGAAGCGGCGTCTGACGGCGTCCAGCGCGGCCTGCGCCTCCGGGACGCGCGCGCGCAGCATCACCGTCGCCATGATCGGCAGCATGATGACGGCCAGGATGAGCAGGCGCAGCAACGAGCCCGCGGCGCCGCCGTGCGCGGTCAGCTGGTCCAGCCCCACCAGCCGGTCGGCCACATGGGCGACCAGACCGGCGAGCATAGAGGCCGTGATCGTGACCAGGATGGTGCGCAGCTCACCCCTGCCGATCAGGTGGCCGCCCGTCGGCAGCAGGGTGTGCCGGAGCAAGAGGTAACCGATGACGGCGCCGGCCAAAAACCCGATGCCGTTTGCCAGCCCCAGATAACCGGCCACCAGCTTGGGGTCGTCGGTCAGGTGGGGCGCCAGGACGGATCCGACGATCTTGACGGCCGTGATGACGAGGATGATGACGATCGGCGTCCAGGGCTGCTCGCGCGCGTAGAAGACGCGTAGCTGCAGCAGCACCAGGCCGTAGGGGATAAGGGTGAACGCCGAGAGGGCGATCGCGGCGCCCAGGTATCCGGCGTCGACTCCGCCGAAGTGGCCGTAGGCGAACAACGCGCTGCCGATCGCGGGACCGCCGACGGTCATGACCGCGACGATCGGGATCAGCGTGATCAGCGTCAGGCGGGTGGCCAGCGACAGGTCGGCGAGCACGGCCTTGGTGTCGTCGGCGGCGGCGTTGCGGCTCAGCCGTGGCATCACCACGGTCAGCACTGTCACGCCGATCATGCCGAACGGCAGCATCAGGACCAGCCAGGTGTAGTTGTAGATCGCGGGACCCGAGGCGGCCGCGGTGCTGGCGATCTGGTTGCCGACCACCAGCCCGAGCTGGCTGATCAGCACGTAGAGCACCATCGCCGCGGCCATCGTGCCGAAGCGCTTGAGGCGCTCGTCGATTCCCCACAGGGGCCGGAGATCGACCCGCTCGCGCCGCAGCGCCACCAGCAGCACCGCGGTCTGCGCGAAGACGCCCAGCGTGGTGCCGATGCCGAGGACCAACAGCTTGGTGTTACCCATCCGGACGGGGTCGACCGACAGTTCGCCCGGGACGACCGCGTACACCGCCAGGGTCGCGAGGGCGACGATGTTGTTGACCACCGGCGCCCACGCGGTCGGCCCGAACACGTTGCGGGTGTTGAGGATCGCCATGAACACCGACGTCAGGCCGTAGGCGAGCACCTGGGGGAGCAGCAGGTAGGCGAACGCGGTGGTCAGCGGCTCATTGACCTGCGGGGCGCGGCCGAGCATGAGCCGCACCAGCAGCGGCGCGGCGAGCACCGACAGCGCGGTCGCGAATACCAGCAGCGCGGTCGTCAACGTGACCAGGCGCCGCACGAACGCGGCGCCGCCGTCGGGGTCGCTCTGTTCGGCGCGGGCCAGCACCGGCACGAAAATGGCGGTGAAGGTCGCCTCGAGCACCAGCGCGGCCACCAGGTTCGGTAGCTGGTTGGCCACCGAGAACGCGCTGGACAACGCGGCCCCCAGGATGGCCGCGAGAAGCACGATCCTGCCAAAGCCGGTCAGCCGGCTGACCAGCGTGGCGAAGGCCATCGCCCACGACCGCGATACCAGCGCCGCGTCGGACAGTTCGGGTCGCCGGCGATCGATCCCCGCCGGGACGGGCGGCAGGGGGCCCGTGGGCGGCGAGCCCGAGGTCCGGGGTCGCCGCGGCGGCTGTGGCGGGCGCGGGTGTTGCGGTGCGGCCTGCCGGTGAGCGGGTTTCATACTCGGTGCTCTTGCTCGACCCGATCGTCGGTCTGGTCGTCCGCGCGCGCGGACCTGGCCTCCGGTGGGTCCGGCCGGTCCAGGTCGGCGCGGTCGGGCTGGCCGCGGAAGCGGTGCCACAGGCGTCGGCCGGCCAGCAAGATCAGCACGGCCGCAGCGGTCATGGTGATGGCGAACAGCACCTTGCCGTAGGCGTTGGAATGCACCGACAGGCGGACGGGCTCACCGAGCCGCAGGCCCTCCGGGGTCCGCAGCGTCACGTCGATGGCGACCCGCTGGGTGAAGTTCACTTCGATCGGCACCCGCAGCGGGAGGTATCCCGGCGGCAATTCGATCTGGCCCACGTCGGTGACCGTCATCCCCGGCGGGGCGTCCACCTGCAGCCGCACCCGGATGGGGACGGCCAGGCCGTTGTGCAGCGCCAGCGGCAGGGGGCTGTGCTCGGTGGCCAGGGTGTAGGAGCCGCCCGGGTTGACGATGGTGACCGCGCCGAACAGGTCGTTGATCGTCTTGCCGACGACGGCCAGGCGCTGCTGGGCCATTCCGTTGCGGGTGTCGGGCGGTTCGGATTGGCTCAGCGCGCGCAGCATGTCTTCGCGCAGGGGCGCCGTGTACTGGATGCCGGTCAGCCCGGTGCGCTCGTCGGTGCTCAGCGCCGAGGTCAGGCCCCACAGCCTGCCGACCTGGCCGGCCACCGCGGCGGTCACGTCGTCGCCGAATCGGCCGCGCGCCGAGGTGTAGGCCCCGGCCGGCTCGGACTGCTCGGCGCGGGTCGAGGCCTCGGCGATTACCGCCGGCAGCGGTCGCGGTACCGCAAGACCGGACCGGATGGTGGTGGTGAGCGCGGTCAAGATCACGTGTGCGTCGTCGGCCTGCAAGTTCCACGTCGCGGGCGGGACCAGGATCTGGGTGCGGGGCGCGTCGTCGTGGCGCAAGGCGTGCCAGAACATGGAGCCCAAGGCGTCCTGGCGGCGTGCGGTCACCGAGTCATGCGCGAGCCGGACCGTCAGCGACGAGTCCAGGTAGGTGGGGACGGCGGGGGAGCTTCCCGCCCCCGCCAGCGCGGCGCCCACCGCCGGGTCGAACGGCGCGACCACGACTTGGGGGGACAGCCGTCGCGGCGCGGTGTCGACGGTGGCCTCGGCGGAGCCCTGCGCGTCCGCGGCGGACAAGTCGGCGGCGGCGATGGCGACGGAGCTTTCGTTGGCGCCGATCAGGTTGACCGCGCGGTTGGTCAGCGGGCCGTCTGGCAGCAGCGTGGCGCCGCGGACGGAGGCCACGTCCAGGATGCGGTCGACGATGCTGTTGACATCGGTGGTGGCGGTGGCGCTCAGGCCTCGGTCGTTGACGCGTTGCAGGGCGTCCAGGTCGGCTTGCGCGTAGGGAAGCGGTGCCACGCAGGTGCGGTGCGCGAGGGCGCGCAGCCGGTTGAGCCACTCGGCCGCGGCGGCCTGTCCGGCGCCCGGATGGGTCGGGGTGCCCGGAAGTTGCGCGGGGCCCTCGGGCGAATCGGACACCACGTAGCCCGCGGTCATCGCGTTGACGGTGACGAGCAGGTCGGGGTCGACGGCCAGGCACAACGCGCGGCCGACCGCGCCGTCCGGGTCGACGTCGTGGCTGGTGGCGACCTCGGCCGCGGACAGCAAGATGTCGAGCCGGCCGCCGCTGGCCAGGGAGGTGGCCAGGTCGTCGTCGACCAGGCGCACGGGAATGGTGCCGCCGGGCACGCCGGGGGCCAGCCGGGGCCGGTCGGCCAGCGGCCACAACATGGTGATCCACACGGGTTTGGAGGTGTCGGGCGCGACGGCGGAGCCCAGGTCGCCGGCCTGGTCGGGGGGCACGCCGACCACGGGCAGTAGGAACCGCGCGTTGTCGAGGCGGGCGGGGGCGCCGTAGTCGGGTGTGCCGTTGACGTTGACCAGGACCGGGTAGATGCCGGGCTTGTCGATCCCCAAGGACTGTTTGGTCAACGAGCGCAGCGGCGCCGACAGGGTGAAGCCGGCTTCTTGGCCGCGTTGCAGTTCGGGAGCGACCGTGAGGAAATCGGCGGCCGGTTGGTATCCGTCGGTGTCGCCGTCCAGGGTGGTCCGCAAGCCCGTGGACGCGGTGATCGCGCCCGCGTGTTCGAGGCGGACCATGACGTCGCGGACGGGGCGGTCGCCGATGTTGGTCACCATGCCGCTGACGGTGACGACGGGTTGGCTGGACGTGGTGACCACATCCGGGGTGACTTGGTCGATGCGGACGCGCACGAACGGCGTCACGCCCGGCTCGCCGGCAGCCGCGCGCGGCATGACGGGTGCGGTGAGCATCGCGAACCCGGCCACGATGCCGATCACCGCCGCGAGGCGTAACAAGCAGAGTCGCGGCGCCGTCACGGCCCTGGCCCGTGGCCGTTCTTCCGGCTGGTCGCCGGCTTGTCGGCATGCCGGGTGCGCGAGTGCGTCTGCGGGCGGCGCCGGGGAGAGGTGGGTGGCAGCGGTGGCAAGGCGGCGGGGCCGTGGTTTTGCAGTTTGTCGATCAGCTCGTGGGCCACTCGGGCCAGCCGACGTTCGTCGGCGTAGGCCAGCTTCGACGGCAGCTCGTGCATCGGCACCCAGGCCACCTCGGCCACTTCGAGGTCCTCGTCGGACAACTCGCCGCCGGAGAAGCGCATCAAATAGTGGTGCACGGTCTTGTGGACCCGGCGGCCGTCGGTGACGAACCAGTAGTCGATGCGCCCGAGCGCGGCCAGCACGCTGCCGCGGATGCCGGTCTCCTCGGCGACTTCTCTTATAGCGGTCTGCTCTGCGGTCTCACCGAGCTCGATGTGCCCCTTGGGCAACGACCAGAGCATCCGTCCCCGGCGATCGATGCGGCCGATGAGCGCCGCGACTTGAGAGTCACGGGGCCCGTCGAGGCCGTCGATGACCAGTCCTCCGGCGGAGGTTTCGTGCACGGTCCGCAGCCGGTCCGGTCCGCGGCGAGGCGACCGGGATCGGCGCGATTTCGTCGGCGTCGAGTCGGTGGGGGCTTGGCCGTTCGTCTGATTCTCGGTCGAACTCGCAGCGCCACGACCGCGCCGCCGCCCCCGGCGCCTGCGTGGCTTGCCTTGTTCGCCGTCCGACACCCAAGCGATAGTAGCTGGCACGGCATCCGCTCCCAGGACATACTCGCCGCTAGCGGGGCGCGCGATGGCTCAGGACCGAGTGTGTGTGGTCAGAGTGGGCCGATTGCGTGGGCGATAACGAAAGCGGCACCAAAGAGAAGCAGTGAAAGTGGTCCGGACAGGCTGCCGATCATCATTCCGCGGCCGACCTGACCGCATCTGCCCGATGCCCGTGCGATGAGGGCGCTGACGCCGATGTATGCCAGCGTCACCGGCAGAACGATAATTACCAAGGGCCACATGGGCAGAACGAACAGCCACGTGACCAGGTCCACGACGAAGATGTGGGCTATGGCTACTGCGAAAGTCAACGGGCCATAGTGACTGGATGCGCCGACGCGATCTTGGCCTGTCATCGGCTTCAGCGCAGGACCAAGTATGCGAAAACCGTTCCGCCGGCAAGCACGACGGCCGAACAGCTCAGAACGCTGATGCCAAGACCGCGACTACGGGGTGAAGTCGACCTCAGCAACGCGGCGCCAATCAGCAGCGACGCCAACGTCGTCAGGACGGTGGCGGTCAGCATCCATGCGCGCTCACCGGCGTATGCGCTGTGGGTTTCGAACGGCCACTTACCCAGCAGCCACATCGCGATGAGCAGCGCGGCCAGAATCAGTTGAACGACGAGTGGCGCCGACCATGTCGCCGTCCGCCAAGCGCGGGCATCGAAGAAATTCACTTGCTCAGGACTCGACATACTGTTCGCCGACCGCTTTGCAATGTGCCGCATTGCCCCAACGTTCCACCCTTCCCGTGGCGCGTAACGCTACTAGCGCCGGCCGGCCGGTCAATTCACCTTGGATGCGTGCGAGGCTCCTCACACGGGCTTTGGGGCCCCGGCCGACTACGCTGATCGAACGTGTCCGAAGCCGATGTCGAGCTGCTTGCCGCCGCCGCGGTCGCCCTGAACCAACACGCGCCCATGCTGCGCGAGCTGGGCTCGGCATTCGAGGCCGCGGGCCACGAGTTGTACCTCGTCGGCGGCTCGGTGCGAGATGCCGTGCTGGGCAGGCTCAGTCCCGACCTGGACTTCACCACCAACGCCCGCCCCGAGCAGATTCAGCAGATCCTGCGGCGCTGGGCCGACAACTTGTGGGACACCGGCATCGACTTCGGCACCGTCGGTGTGGGCAAGGGCGACCACCGCCTGGAAATCACCACATTCCGCGCCGACGCCTACGACCAGGTCTCGCGCAAACCCGCGGTGCAGTACGGCGAACGCCTTGAAGACGATTTGGTGCGCCGCGATTTCACGGCCAACGCGATGGCCGTGCGCATCACGCCCGACGGGCCGGGTGAATTCCTCGATCCCCTCGGCGGTTTGGCGGCGCTGCGCGACCGGGTGCTCGACACCCCGGCGGCGCCGTCGGTGTCCTTCGGCGATGACCCGCTGCGGATGCTGCGCGCGGCGCGGTTCGTCTCGCAGCTCGGCTTCGCCGTCGCCCCGCGGGTGCACGACGCGATCGAGGAGATGGCCCCCGAGCTGGCCCGGATCAGCGCCGAGCGGGTGGCCGCCGAGTTGGACAAGCTGCTTCTCGGCGACGACCCGGTGTCCGGCATCGACCTGCTGGTGCAGACCGGCATGGGCGACGTGGTGTTGCCCGAGGTCGGTGGCATGCAGATGGCCATCGACGAACACCACCAGCACAAGGACGTCTACCAGCATTCGCTGACCGTGCTGCGGCAGGCGATCGCCCTGGAGGATGACGGCCCGGATCTGGTGCTGCGCTGGGCCGCGCTGCTCCACGACATCGGCAAGCCGGCCACTAGGCGGCACGAAGCCAACGGCGGCGTGAGTTTCCACCACCACGAAGTGGTCGGCGCCAAGATGGCCCGAAAGCGGTTGCGGGCGTTGAAGTATTCCAAGCAGATGGTCGACGACGTCTCCCAGTTGGTGTATCTGCACCTGCGGTTCCACGGGTACGGCGAGGGGAAGTGGACCGATTCCGCGGTGCGCCGCTACGTCACCGATGCCGGGCCGCTGCTGCCGCGGCTGCACAAGCTGGTGCGCGCCGACTGCACGACCCGCAACAAGCGCCGGGCCGCACGGCTGCAGGCCAGCTATGACCGGCTGGAGGCGCGGATCGTCGAGCTGGCGGCCCAAGAAGATCTGGCCCGCGTGCGTCCCGACCTCGACGGCAACCAGATCATGAAGCTGCTCGACATCCCGGCCGGCCCGCAGGTCGGCGAGGCGTGGCGCTTTCTCAAAGAGCTGCGCCTGGAGCGCGGGCCGTTGAGTGCCGACGAGGCGACCGCGGAACTGCTGAGCTGGTGGCAATCACGGGGGAACCCGTAGCGGCGGTCTCGCGTCCCATCTTTCGTGGACTACTGCATGAGTGGCGACGACGGCACGGCGGACATGTGGCACCGCGACCTCGACCTTGACCTGGACGGCGACGGCCGGCTGGATGCCTTCGGGCTGGACCTCGACGGCGATGGATTGCACGACGACGCGCTCGCGGATCTCGATGGCGACGGCATCGCCGATCACGCGGTGCTCGACCTCGACAACGACGGCACGCCCGAGGCGTACTTCACCGATGACGGGTCTGGGACCTGGGGGATACCCACGGACCAGGGACGGCAGCTTAGGTGGTTCGGCCTCGATGGCGTCGAGCACACCGGCGGACCATTGGTCGATTTCGACGGCCAGGGCCGGGCCGACGACCAGCTCTTCGACATCGACGGCGACGGACTCGCCGACCGGGTGTTGTGCGCCGACGAAGGCGGCGTCACCGGATACGTCGACACGGACGGCGACGGCAAATGGAATGTACGGCTGAGTGATAGCGATGGGGACGGCTTGGCCGACGGTGCTAGCGCGCTTTAAGGGCGACCGGGCCAGCGGTGAATTGACCAGTTCCGCTGGGCTATTTAGCCTGGTCAATAGCGGCGTGACATGCGATTGCGTGTCGCCGAATCGGATTCGAGAGGGGTGGCAATGTTCGTCGACACAGCGCTATTGCACTCCGGAGGCAACGATTCGCATCGTGCGGGCGGACACGCGCAAGAGGGAGCCGACCAGCTCGCGCGGGGACCGCTGGGGGCGGGGATGTTCGGCGACTTCGCCGCGGCCGATTCGTTCCATTCGGCGGTCAGCGCCGCGCACACGCAGCACGTGCAGACCCTGCAGGGGCACAAGCAGACGCTGACCGATGTCGGCGCGAAGGCCCATCACGCGGCCAAGGGGTTCACGAGCATGGACGAGCAGAATGCCGACGAAATGCAGGCGGTGCGCCCGGGGGCCGGTACTTCAGCACCGCGCATTTGATTGCTTCAGCCTCGTCGCTCCGGTTGCGGGGAGCACTGTTATCGCAAGGGGATCGTATTGATGCGGTCTCTTTTGGTGTTGGTCTGCAGTGCACGTGGATAATTCAACGGAACGGCTCGTATGGGCTGAGGCAATGTGGGGAGGGTTGCATGGGGGATCTGCCTCCAAACTTCGCTGGGGAACCACCAATTGCCCCGCCGCATGCCCAGTGGCAGCCGCCCTATCCGCCTCAACCTTCGAAGCGTCGACGGATATGGCCGGCGATTGCACTGGCATCCATCGCCGTCCTATTGGGCGCTGTCGCGCTAGTTGTGGCGGCGACACGGTCTACGAATGACTCCGCGCCGGGCTCACCGACCACGTCAGCGGCACCGACGCACACTGCGGCGGAGTCGGCTGCCGCGCACAAGAAGCTCTGCGACGTCTACAACCAGGCCGCGCGTGCCGTCCAGATAGAAACGAACGGCGACAACCCAGCCTTATCCGGCATTGCGGTTGTCAATGGAGCAGCAATGCTTGAACACGCGGTGATTACAAATCCGGCACTGCCGTCTGGCGACAAAGACGCCGCGCTTGCGCTGGCTGAGGCGTATAGCAATTCTCAGGCGACCGCCGCCACAGTGCAGCAACGTGATGATCCCTTATGGCAGTCAACGATTAGAGACGTCAACAACAAAGACACCGCGATGAAGAGGGTCTGCAGTGGGAGTTGACCCGTCGAAGGGTGAGTGGACCTGGCGTGATCCGATCGATCGCAAGTGAAGATGGGCGATATCGACGCCGAGGACAGGCAACGAGGAACTAGGCAATCGCGGGTATGCACCTTGGTCACGAGAAACGTTAGCAACGGTGGCCGCTAAGACTGGGGTCTCGCCCCTGTCTGGGTCGGGAGGCGTTGACCTAGCCGTGTTTACCGAAGTCGTGTCTAGGGCATTGCGAATGTGATCGAACGAGACGAACACGGTGATGCGCATTAGGGCGGGGGTGCACGCCTACGGTGATTTGTCCCCGTCTCCGTTGCCTGTTCCACTATTGAGAAAACTGAGGGCCAACCGGGAGCGTTGAGGAAGCACCCGGAGGAACTGTGAGGAGGCGCATGGTGGAACACCCCACGCCTAATTTCCATGGTGGACAGGTCGGGGGTCCACCCGCGGGTCCATGGAGACCGAGTTATCCGACACCACTCGCGCGCCGCCCAAGCTATTGGTTGCCCACCGCTCTCGCAGGGTTTGCCGGATTGGTGGCGTTAGCGGCATTGATAGTCGCGTTCATGCGACCGACAGTGTCAGCCCCTGCAAACCCACCGCCGACCTACACTCCAGACCACATCTCCGCAGCCCAGCGACAATTGTGCGCTACATACGACTTGGCGGCGCGTTCCGTTCGGGTGGAAACAAATGGCACTGACAAAGCGCTAGCTCGAATCGCGTTGGCCAACGCCGCAGGCATGCTCGACGACGCTGCTTCAGATCCGTCTCTCGACGCCAACCATCGCGACCCCGCCCGGGCACTTGCGACGGCATACCGCACTGCGAATGCACTTGGGAGTGTCGCCACCGACGAAGAATATCGTGTCGCCGTCGATGACATAAATAGCAAAGACGCTGCGCTGAAAAAGGTATGCGGTGGCGGCGGCTGATCTGCCGCCCGGCAAGTGGACCATTCCGCTGATCGGCCCGTGGTGGGCGGGCCCACCGGTGGCTTTGCGAGTTGCTGCGCAGTACTGGAGTCAGGCGTGCCTGCAGCAGGAGCAGTATTCACAAGATCTGCGTAACCAGCGCGCCGCGCTCTTGGCGCATAACCAGGGCCGCACCGCCGACGACCTGAGCGCCCGCTTTTTCCAGGGTGAACAGTTGCACCTAGATCTGGCTGAAAAGTATCAAGCAAAAGCGGCGGGGCTAAATTCCTGCGCCAATGAAATTGACGCCCTGCGTACCCGCCTCAGTGTCATCGCTAGCGAGGGAAACGACGAAATTGACAGGATAATCGCATCCAAAAGACCCGAATTGGAAAAACTAGCTGAGATCCAGGCAGTACAGGTTAAGTGCAACGCTCAGGCAGAACTCGCATCTGACAATGCGGTTACCAACATGACGGCCGCAACGCAGAAGATCCTTGCAAAGGAAGGTATTGCTAGCGATGCCAGGACGTGGGGGCGGGAGCAGGGATTCGATGCTGGCCGTGTTCCGCGGCCCCGCCCGATCGGACAGGAAGATCTCAACCCGGCAGCGGGAGCCACCGGCGGCCCCGGTGGGCCTCATGGTGGCGTGGAGGGACCACCGGGTGGTGGCGTGCAGGGGCCTTACCCAGCGCTAACCGGAACCGCTGGCGGCCCTGGCGGTGGCGGCAGTGGCGGCGGTGCCCTAGGCACCAATCCGCATGCCGCCCCGCCGACAACGACTGGATTTGCCGGCGGTCCTATCAAGGCAGGGACCTTGCCGGCCGGACCACCAGGCGCAGCGCCACACGGTGTACAAGTGGCAAATGCAGGCGTACCACTAGCGCCGGGGACATCCGCGATGCCTGGTGCACCAGTGTCGACCACGGGGGGGTTGGGTCAAGGCGTCTCACCCGGATTAGGCCAATCGTTCGCGAGCGGAATGGCGACGGGGCAATCGGCAGGCGCGGGTCCGCAAGCGCTCTCGACAAACGCGATTAATGCGATGGAGGGTGGATCACCCCCGACTAACGAAACGGGTGCTCCGGCTCCTCCGCCGGTAGCGCCCAGTGTCCCAGCTGGCGGAGCATTCATTGCGGCGAACGCTCCGGTTGATACACCACCGGCCGCGCCGGATGCGCCGGCTCCGGTCGGTGGCGGGGCGACCGCGGTAGCGCCTGCCGTGGTGACTGGCGGCTCGTGGTCAGCGACGGCACCGCCCGTCACCGGCGGTCCTGCTGGTCCGTTGCCCGCATACGGTTCTGACCTGCGTCCACCGATGGCTACACCCTCGACCATGCCTGCGACTCCCGCGGGACCGGTATCCGGCGCACCGGTCGCGCCTTCACCAGGTTCATCCCCATCGGCCGGCGGACCACTAGTTTCCCCAGTTGAGCGGGCGGCGCAAGGTGCCGCCGCTGGGCAGGCCGGAGCTAGCTCATCAACATTGACCGGCGCAACGGCGGCGTCCGCCACGGCTGGCGCTACCGCCGGTGTCGCGTCGAACAGGGCGGTCGAACAGCAACGGCTGCAACGGATTGTCGACGCGGTAGCCCGCCAGGAGCCGCGGCTGTCCTGGGCCGCCGGGCTACGGGACGACGGCACTACCACTCTGCTGGTCACCGACCTCGCCGGCGGATGGATACCACCGCACGTCCGGCTGCCCGCCCACGTCACCCTGCTCGAGCCAGCCTCGCGTCGCCGAGACGCGAGCGTAGTGGACTTGCTGGGCGCCATAGTGGTCGCGGCCGCCCACCATGCCAACACTTATGTGGGCGAGCCTGGCGCTGAGGAGTCGCCCCTGACGGGAGATCGCCTAGCCCGCGCCACCGCGCCCCACGTCGATGAACTCGGGCCGACCCTCGTAGAGGCCGTTCGACGTCGCGACGGCCTGCCGCGGATCGCTCAGGCCATCGCGACGCCCGCTGTGCGGAAAACCGGCGTCCTCGAAAACGAGGCCCAACTATTGCATGAATGCATCGCAGACGTTCAGCACGAGGTTCTCATCGCGTACCCCCACCATGACCAGGCCGCAGTTGGCGACTGGATGCTTCTGGCGGCGATCGAAGCGCTAATCGACGACCACGAGTACCTGGCGAATTACCACCTAGCTTGGTTTGCGGCGATCTCCAGGCATGGCGGCTCTTAAAAAGCCCGGATTGATACTGGTCATTGGTGGTTTTGTCGACCATTGAGCGTCAAGGTGACTACCGCCCAGGGCGTGTTATGGAAAAATCAACTTCGGCGAGCAATGCCGGTGTCGTGAGAAGGAAAGCGGGGTGGAACTGTGACAATCCAATCGAATCCGTTGGTCTACGGAATCCTGGCGAATGCACCGGCCGATCTGCCGCCGGTGACGCCGCCTCAAGGCGCTCCGCCAGACACCTCGCCCGCAGGGGGCCCGGCTACTCAAGCAGCAATCGCCGCCGCGAACGCCGGTGTTCCGAAAGACGCGGCAGACGCCGCGGCCGCGGACGCTGATCGCCGCGCCCACGCCGCCGATGCGGCCGCGAAATTCCCTGCGAACGAAGCTGAATCACAGCAGCAGATGCAGAACATCGGTCAGCAAGCCCCGCAGATGATGCAGCAGATGCTGCAGAGCATCACGGGTGCCCTCGGCGGCGCGGTCGGTGGCATCATGCAGCCGCTGACCCAGCTGCCCCAGCAGGCGATGCAGGCCGGCCAGAGCGCCATCCAGCCGCTAATGAGCGCCGTGCAGGGCGGCGCTCACGGAGCCGGGCTCGCGAGCGACGCGCATCTCGTCGACAGCGTCGGCCCGGGCTCCGGGGCCGGCGGCGGCGCAGGCCTGGGCGGTGGTGGCGGAGGCCTCGGCGGTGGTGGCACCACCCCCGCCAGCTCTCTGGGTCCGCCACCCGTACCGACGTCGTCCCCGCCGACGACCCCCGCAGGGGCGGCCAAGCCGGTCATGACCCCGCCGGTCAGCGGCGCCCCGACCGCTGGGGGCCCGACCGGCATGGGCGGCATGGGAATGATGCCGCCCGGCGCGATGGGTGCCCACGGCGAAGGCAGCAAAGAGAAGCCGCCGGAGAAGCGGATCTCCGCGCCGGGCGTGCCCAACGGCCAGCCCGTCAAGGGTCGCCTGACGATGCCGCCGACCCCGCCCGGGCCCAAACCCGGTGAGGACAAACCCACCGTCGTCACCAACCGGCCGAATCGCCGAATCGTGATCATGCCAAGCGAGGACGAGGCAAAGGAATAGGCGGCACCACAAGCCATTCCCACTCGGGCGAAAGGTGAGTGGTCGGCCTACGCGCCCGGCAGTAGGGTCGCTACGTAATCGCTCGTTATTGACAGCGCGACTGCCTATTCGTGCATGCTATTGAGTACGGATTTCGCCGGGCAGAGGGTGTGGGAAAAAGGGGACCAGGGTGGGGCAGTCGTCGACT
The DNA here is from genome assembly GCF_001666835.1 of Mycobacterium sp. E3251. Taxonomy (GTDB): domain Bacteria; phylum Actinomycetota; class Actinomycetes; order Mycobacteriales; family Mycobacteriaceae; genus Mycobacterium. The sequence goes on from NZ_LZJF01000042.1 coordinate 36,474, forward strand.
GATCCGCTGACGATGCACGCGGTGGCGGTCTTGGCCCGTGGCCATGGCCTGTTCGCCGGTGACACCATCGCCGCTCCGGTCCACCCCCCGCGGGAGCACGCCCGGGTCAGAACCGAGGGCCTCCCGAGACCTGCGGCGACGAGGTCGGCGAACACCCTGGACGAAGCCCGCCGCTCCGGCGACACCGACCGGGAGCTGGCACAGATCCTGGCGACCGCGCGGGCCGACCACGCGCAGGCAAGCACGGCGACCCGCGCGGTCTTGGAAGACGCGAAGGCCGACGCCACGCCCGCCGATACCCCGATGGCCCGCCGCGAGGCGATGGCGCGGATGGCCGCGAGGTTGCGGACCCAGCACCGGCACATCGCCGGCTCGCGCCGGCGGGCACGACTCCTGGCGCTGCGGCTAAGGCGGCTGCGCTACCGACAAAGGCGGGCGGCGATGCGAGGGGACCAGGGCAGCGGGCGGGCGGCGGTCCTGGCGGCGATCCGCAAAGCCTTGGATATCAAGGGTATTCACGACCCGGCGGCACGTGCCCGGTGGGAACGCGGCATGGATCTGGTGGCGCGCCGCGAGTCTAACTACAACGCCGACGCTGTCAACGACTGGGACTCCAACGCGGCGCGCGGGACGCCGAGCAAGGGCGCCTGGCAGTTCATCGGCCCCACCTTCGCGGCGTATCACCAGCCGGGAACGTCCCGCGACATCCACAATCTGGTGGCGCAGGCGTGCGCGTTCATCAACTATGCGATGGGCCGCTATCACGTCGCCGCGGACGCGTCGAACTTGGCCGATCGGATTCAGCAGGCCGATCCACGCCGATCACCTAAGGGGTATTGAGCATGCCGCTGAGTTTGTCGAACCGCGACCAGAACTCCGGTCACCTGTTCTACAACCGACGGCTGCGCGCGGCGACCACCCGGTTCTCGGTGCGGATGAAACATGACGACCGCAAGCAGACCGCCGCGCTGGTGTTGTCGATCTTGTTGGTGGCGATCGGCGCCGGTTGGATGATGCTGCTGAACGTGCTCAAACCGACTGGCGCAGTGGGTGAATCGGCGATCATCGGGGACCGCGATTCCGGCGCGATCTACGCCCGCATCGACGGCCGGCTCTATCCCGCCCTGAACCTGACGTCGGCCCGGCTGGCCACTGGAACGGCGAACCCGCCGACGTGGGTCAAGCGCAGCGAGATCGCCAAGTATCCGACCGGCCCGCTGATCGGCATCCCGGGTGCGCCGGCGGCGATGCCGGTGAATCGCGGCGGGATTTCGGCGTGGGCCGTCTGCGATACGGCGGGGCGCCCGCGCAGCGGTGACAAGCCGGTCGTCACGTCAATCGCGGGCACACTCGACGGCGGCGGCCGCGCGGCCCCGCTGGCCGACGATGCCGGCGTGCTCGTGACGTTCGAGGGCAACACGTATGTGATCTGGGGCGGCAAACGCTCGCAGGTCGATCCGGCCAGCCGGGCGATCACCCTCAGCCTGGGCCTGGACCCCGGAGTGACGTCGCCAGTGGAGATTTCGCGCGCGCTCTACGACGGACTCCCCGCGACCGAGCCGCTGCGTGTCCCGGATGTGCCGCAGGCGGGCGCACCGTCGACGTGGGTCTCGGGGTCGCAGGTGGGCGCGGTGTTGCAGGCTCAGACCGCCGGCGGCGGCAAGCAGTTCTACGTACTCCTGCCCGACGGGGTGCAGAAGATCACGAGCTTTGTCGCCGATCTGCTTCGCAGCGCGAACTCCTACGGGTCGACGGCGCCCCGCGTGGTAACCCCCGACGTCTTGGTCAACATCCCCCAGGTCAATTCGCTGGCCGTGGACTACTACCCAACAAAGCGGCTGAATTTCGTTGACACGGCGGCGAATCCGACCACCTGCGTCGGGTGGGAGAAGGGCTCCACGGATCCACAGGCCCGCGTCGTGATCTATAACGGGCGGGGTCTTCCGGTGTACTCGTATCTGGATGACCGGATCGTGCACCTGGTGCGCGACGACCGCGACCCGGCATCGGTGGTCGCCAACCAGGTGCTGGTGCTGCCGGGGGCGGCCAACTTCGTCACCTCGACCAGCGGGGTCGTCACGTCCGATTCCCGCGAATCGTTGTTCTGGGTCTCCGATAACGGCGTGCGGTTCGGCATCGCCGCCAACGACGACACGATGCGGGCGCTCGGGCTCGATCCGGCTTCCGCGGTGCAGGCGCCGTGGCCATTGCTGCGGACTTTCGCTGCGGGCCCGGCCTTGTCGCGCGAAGCGGCGCTCGTGGCGCGTGACACGGTGCCGGCGCTGGGCAAGGCGGCCGTGGTGACGACATCGAAGGCGGGAGGCTAGGGGATGTCCAAGAAAGCGTTTCCCATCAACCGGGTCAAGCTCGAGCCGCCGAAACCCGTTCGGGTAGCACCGAATGCGCCGATCGCTCTGCCCGAGCGCGAGCCCCGCAACATCTGGGTGATGATCGGGGTGCCGGCGCTCATCGTGGCACTCATCGGCACCATCGTCATGCTCTACGTGTCAGGCGTCCGCAGCCTTTCCACGGGGTTCTTTCCCTTGATGGGTATCGGCGCGTTCAGCATGCTGGCGTTCTCCGGCCGCTTCGGACGCGCGCGCAAGATCACTTGGGGCGAAATGGAAAAGGGCCGCCGCCGCTACTTGCGCGACCTCGACACGAACCGCGACGAGATCCAGACCGCGGTGTGCGCGCAGCGGGAATGGCAGAACGCGCTGCACTCCGATCCGCGCGGGCTCGGGGCCATCATCGGTGGGCCGCGGATGTGGGAGCGCGGCCGCGGTGACGTGGATTTCTTGGAGGTGCGGCTGGGCACCGGGGTGCAGCACGCGCCGGACTCGGTGTTGTCGGTGACGTGGCCCGACATCGCCTCCGACGAAGAGCTCGAACCCGTCACCGGACAGGCCCTGCGCGATTTCATCTTGGAGCAGCGCAAGATTCGCGACATCGCCAAGGTAGTCAACCTGCGCTCGGCGCCGGGTTTCAGCTTTGTCGGCGACGACCTGGACCGGCTGCGGTCGCTGATGCGTTCGGTGTTGTGCTCCCTGGCGGTGTTCCACAACCCGCGCGACCTCAAATTGATGGTGGTCACCCGCAATCCCGAGGTGTGGTCGTGGATGGTGTGGCTCCCGCACAATCTGCACGACGAGCTGTTCGACGCGTGCGGCTGGCGGCGCCTGGTGTTCACCACACCTGAGGAGCTGGAGGAGACCCTGGGGGCCGAGCTGCACATGAAGGGAAAGCGGGGCGCGTGGACGCCCCCGGCGCCGGCGAGCCCGACCGCGATGGGATCGGCGCTCGAAACGGGCGTCGACACGGTGGATCTGGGACCGCACCTGGTGATCGTCGACGACAACACCGGCAGCCCCGACGCGTGGGAGAGCGTGGTCGGCCAGGTAGGCAAGGCCGGAATCACATTGCTACGCATCGCATCCCGAGTCGGCACCGGCGTGGGTTTCGCGCAGGATCAGGTGTTCGAGATGGGCGAGCGGCACAGTGCGCCCGTCAACGGCGAAGTCAAACTCGGCCGCAACGGCTTCGACGCGGACGGTGAGGACGGCCGCCCGGCGCCCCTGCTGCGGGTGCGCGACAAGTTCTTCGCCCACGCCGACCAGCTGTCGATCCACCGGGCCTACCGGTATGCGCGCGCGATGGCGCGGTGGTCGCCGACCACGCGTAGCGAGATCGCCGATTCGACCGGCGGCGCCACCGAGCTCCTGCGGGCGCTGGGCATCGTCGATCCCCGCCAATTGGACGTCGACCGGTTGTGGGCCGAGCGGCGTGGCCGCGGTGACGAGAGATGGTGTGAGATCCCCGTCGGTGCGAAACCCACCGGCGAGCTGCAGAACATCATCATCCGCGCGAAAGACTTCGGCGGCTTCGGATTTCACTCCGTGGTCATCGGCACCAGCGGCTCGGGAAAGTCGGAGTTCTTCCTGTCGCTGGTCTACGGCATCGCGCTGACACACTCGCCGGAGACGTTCAACGTGATCTTCGTCGACATGAAGTTCGAATCGGCGGCCCAGGACATCCTGGGCCTCCCGCATGTGGTGGCCGCCCTGTCGAACCTCGGCAAGGACGAGCGGCATCTGGCCGAGCGGATGCGCCGGGTCATCGACGGCGAGATCAAACAACGCTACGAACTGTTCACCTCGGTGGGCGCGCGCGACGCCAACGACTACGAAGAGATCCGGCTGGCAGGACGGGACCTGCCGCCGGTGCCGGTCCTGCTCGTCATCGTCGACGAGTATCTGGAACTCTTTGCCAATCACGAGAAGTGGATCAACCTGATCATCCACATCGGTCAGGAAGGCCGTGGCGCCAACGTCTTCTTCATGCTGGGCGGGCAGCGGCTGGATCTGTCCTCGCTGCAGAAGGTGAAGTCGAACATCGCATTCCGGATCGCCCTGCGCGCGGAGTCCGGTGACGACAGCCGCGAGGTGATCGGATCGGACGCCGCCTACCACTTGCCGTCGAAGGAGAACGGCTTCGCCCTGCTGAAGGTGGGGCCGCGCGATCTCGAACCGTTCCGCTGCTTCTATCTCTCGGCTCCCTTCGTGGTGCCGAAAGGCAAGGAGGTAGCGACGACCGTAGACATGACCCTGACCAAGCCGCGGCTGTACAACTGGCAGTTCCAACCGCTGGAGGAATCCGACGCCGCGGCCCTGGAAGCGGCTGCCGCCGCGGACACCGAGCCTGACGAATTCCTCTACCACGATGACGGTTTCAAGCGGAAGAAAATCGTCGACGTCCTGCGCGAGTCGTTGCACGACGTTCCACACCGGTCGCCGCGCCGGCCATGGCTGGAGCCGCTGGAGGACCCCGAGCCCGTCGACGTTCTGGTGTCGGCCTACCGCGGCAAGCCTTGGCATGTCGACTACGGCCAGAACGCGGGCCTGATGTTCCCGGTGGGCGTCATGGACATCCCCGAGGAGTCCAAGCAGATCGTGCACGCCGTCGATGCGCTGCGGAGCAACGTCATCGTGGTGGGTGCCAAGCAACGCGGCAAGACGACCACCCTAATGACGCTGATGTGTTCGGCCGCAACGATGTACAGCCCGGCACGCGTGACGTTCTTCTGCATCGGCGGCGCGACCCTGGCGCAGGTGGCGTCACTGCCGCACGTCACCGACATCGTGTCGCCGAAGGACGCGGAGGGCATCGAGCGGATCTTGAGCAGCATGGACGCGCTGATCGACGCGCGTGAGGACTCGTTCCGGCGGCTGAAGATCGACCTCGACGGCTTCCGCGAGCGCCGGTTCGCGCCGGGCAGCGACGGGCTGGGCGGGACTGATCCCAACGATCCCTTCGGCGATGTGTTCGTGGTGGTGGACGACTACGACGACGTGTACTCGAAAGACACCGTCTTGGGCGACCGCATCATCTCGTTGAGCAGCCGCGGTCCCGAGTACGGGGTCCACGTGATGTGCAGCGCCGGCGGCTGGATCCACGGGCAGCGGCAGAGCCTGCTGCAAAACGCCACGGCGCGAATCCAATTGCGCCTGGCCGACCCGAGCGAAAGCCAGATGGGGCATTCGTCGCTCGAGTCGCGCGACGCGGCCCGGCGGACGCTGAACCGTCCGGGCTTCGGTCTGACCGACAGCCTGCACGAGCTGCGGGTTGGGGTCCCGGCGCTCGCCGATCCGGCCACCGGCGCGCTGGTGAGCATCGTCGATGTCGGCGCGCGGATCGCCGACGTCGCGGGCGTGACCAAACATGCCACCTTGCAACGGCTTCCGCAGCGGGTCGAGTTGCGGGCGATTCTGGAGTACGACGCCGCGCATCGCAGCGCTGACGACCTGTCGATCGCATTCGCGATCGGTGAGCGCCACGAACTGGGCCCGGTCCCGCTCAAGCTGCAGGAAAGCCCGGGCTTGATGATTCTGGGCCGCCAGGGCTGTGGGAAGACGCTGTCGCTCGTGTCCATCGGTGAGGCGATCATGAGCAGGTTCGGCCCCGAGGAAGCCCAGCTGACGCTCATCGACCCGAAGACGGCCCCGCACGGTCTGCGTGATCTCAGCGGACCTGGCTATGTGCGCGCGTACGCCTATGACCAAGACGAGATCGACGAGGTGATCACCCAACTCGCACAACAGATCCTGCTGCCCCGGCTGCCACCCAAGGGTTTGAGCCAGGAGGAGCTGCGCGCGCTCAAGCCGTGGGAAGGTCCGCGGCATTTCGTGCTCATCGACGATGTCCAGGACCTGCGCCCGGATCAGAGCTACCCGCCCAAACCTCCGGTGGGGGCGGCGTTGTGGAAGCTGATGGAACGGGCGCGGCAGATCGGCCTGCACGTGTTCACCACCCGCAACAGTGCGAACTGGGCGACGCTGCAGATGGATCCGTGGATGCGGTTCCAGAACTCGGCGAAGGTGGCGCAGCTCTACATGGACAACGACCCGCAAAACCGGATCAACCGGATGGTCCGCGCCCAGGCGCTCCCACCGGGACGGGGCCTGATGGTGGGCGCCGATGGCGACGTCGAAGGCGTGCTGGTCGGGCTTCCATCTACGGTGATCCAACAGCAGTAGCCAGCGGAACCGGCTGGCGTTCAACCACTTCCGCGTCGGAGTCGGCACGAGGACGGGGCGAACGCGGCCACCAGAACCAGCGGCCCAGCAGCGCCACGATGGACGGCACGATGAACGCCCGCACGACCAGGGTGTCCAGCAACAGCCCCACGGCAATAGTCGTGCCGATCTGGGCGATGCTGAGCACGCTGCTGCTGAGCAACGCCAGCATGGTGAGGCCGAAGACGATGCCGGCAACGGTGACCACACCGCCGGTGCCGCCGAAGGCGCGAATGATGCCGGTCTTCAAGCCCGCTGCCGCTTCCTGTTTGATGCGCAAAGCCAGCAGCAGGTTGTAGTCGGCGCCGACCGCGATCAGGGCGATGAACGCGATCGGGGCGACGGCCCAGTGCAGATCCTGATGCAGCAGGTGCTGCCAAATCAGCACGCTGGCACCGATAGCCGAAGCGAACGAGGTGACGACGGTCCCCACGACAACCAGGCCCGCGACCGGGCTGCGCAGCATCGCCGTGACGATCACAAAGATGAGCACCAACGCGGCGCCCACGAGCAACTTGGTGTCACCGGCGACGAAGCGCTGCAGGTCAGCCGTCACGGGGCCGACGCCGGCAAGGTCGACCTCCACCGGCGTGAGGGTGCCTTCCTTGGTGGCCTCCTTGATGGCGGTGCGTACCTGGTCCGCCCGCTTGGCTCCGTCGCCGCCCCACTCCGACCCGTCTCCGTAGACCAGCAGGTAAGCGGCGCGGCCGTTCTCGGAGATCAGGTGACCCAACGCGGCGGTGTATCGCGGATCGGTCAACGCGCGCTGCGGCATGTAGAAATCCGCCGCCGCACTGCCCTGAAATTGCGTCGCTATCTCGTTCAGGTAGTCGGTCAGCTGACGCATCTGCGGTCCGAGAGTGTCGGTCAGGCCCAAAAGGTCGTGTGTCGCCGAACGGGCTTGGCCCAGCGCGTCTTTCATCGAGCTCACGCTCCGCGGCAGGCCGGCCATCGCGGCGGCGGCCGTGCTGGAGCCGCTGGTCAGTTTCGCGGCGCCGGCATCGAGGCGCGACGACGTCTCGACCAGGCTGTCGACCGGCTCGAGCACGCGGTCCACCGTCGAGCAGATCGGATTGGCGGCGCAGTCGGGCGTCCGTCCGACGAAGTCCCGTAGCGGGTCGAGGTAACCCGACACCGTTGTGACGTTGCGCCGCAGCCCGTCCATGCCGGAACGCATGTCGTCGGCGGCGCCCGACATGTCCGTCAACCCCGCACTGCCACCGCGCAATCCATTCCCGAGGCCGTCGACAGCGAGCTGTGTCTGAGCCAGGGCGGCGTCCAGCTCGGAGACCCGCTTCAGGCGCTGGGTCAGCGAGTCCATGGTGTCGTCGAACTGATGGCCGAGGACACCGGCCTGATAGCTCAACGTCGCCTGTTCGGGGACCTTGCCGTCGGGGCGGCTGGCGGACTGCACCGCACGTACGCCCGGTACGGCCATGATGTGGCGCGTGATTCGTTCGATGGCGATCAGGCCGGCCGGGTTACGCAGGTCGTGGTCGGCCTGGACCGCGACAACGTCGGGCAACAGGGAGTTGGCGGCGAAATGCCGGTCCGCGCTGAGATAGCCGCGGTTGGAGTCGGTGGCGGACGGCGTGGCGGCGGGTTCGTTGAAGCCGACCCGCATGCCGGTCAGCGGTAACGCGATCAGCAGGGTCAACCCGCCGGCGGCGACCAGGATCGGCCCGGGCCAGCGCGCCACCGCCGTCCCCACGCGGCGCCAGCGCCGTGCCGTCTTCGACGGGCGCGGTTCGAGATAGCCCCGGCGGATGGCCAGGCTCATGAGTGCGGGCGTCAAGGTCAGCGCCGCGACCATGGTCGCCAAAATGCCGATAGCACAGGGCAACCCGGCGCTCCGGAACGAGCCCACCTGGGCGAACACCAGACAGGCCAGTGCCACTGACACGGTCAGCGCCGACCCGATCACCACAGGCGCGGTTGACCGGTAAGCCTCGGCTAACGCCCGGGTCGTCGCGACGCCGCGGCGGCGGCTCTCGTGGTAGCGGCCGACCAGGAAGATCGCGTAGTCGGTGCCGGCACCCAGGGTCATGGCGGCCATCAACGCCACCGAAAACAGCGACACCTCAACCACATTGGACTGGCCGAGCGCGGCGACGACGGCGCGGGCCAGCGCCAGGGCGAGCCCGACCGACACCAGGGGAATCGCGGCCGCGATCGGCGACCGGTACACGGCGAGTAGCAAAAGCAGGATGAGACCGATGGTCGCGGCGGTGATGCCGAGCATCTGTCGATCGATCGCGGAGAACTCGTCGACGATCGTGGCGCCGGGCCCGGTGACATGGACTTCGAGGCCGGCCGGGGGTGAGAGCTGGTGGACGGTGGCGCGGACGGCATTCACCGAATCGCGCGCCTGGGCGGTCCCGAGCATTCCGGCCAGCCGCACCATGACGCTGACGGCGCGCCCATCGGAACTCTGCGCGCCGGCGGCGGTGGCGGGCTGCGACCACAGGTCGGTCACCGCGTACACGTGTCGGTGATCGGAGCCAAGCGCCGTCGTCAGCGCGTCATAGAACTGACGGTCGCCGGGTGTCAGCTTCTGATTGCGTTCCAGCACAACATAAACGAAGTTGTTGCTGGGTGTCTGATCGAACAGCTGGGCGGCTCGCGAGGCGGCGACCGCGCTCGGCGCGTCCGTCGGCATGAATGACCTGGCGTGTGAATCGACGACTCGCTCCAGTTGCGGGAACGCCAGGTTGGCGGCCGCGGCCGCCAGGACCCACAGGCCGACGATCAGAACCGCGTAGCGGCCGGTGAGCCGGCTCAGTAATCCCCGTCCGTCATGCAACGGTCTGCCGATCGCCGGTCGGTCCGCCGAAAAGGCCCACGGCGACGTGCTCGCCCCGGGTCAGGGAGCGTACCCGCAGCGACCTGCGGGAGCCGACCCGTAGCAGCGCGTGCAGACCAGGCTCGGCGGCCTCGAGATCGGCCCGCACCTGTTCGGCCGCCAAACCCTCGTGCGCCGCCTGATCGAGCTTGGCCACCAGCATGGTGATCCAGCGCTGTCCCAGCGAAAGGAGCAGCCCCTCCTCGTCACCGAATAGCCGGGCCACCTCGGATGAGTTGGCGACCAACGCAAGTGCCCCCTCGGGGTCGGCCTCCGCGGCCTTGATCACTTCGGCCATGAAGGCCATCCGGTCGTGCAGCAGTGTCCATGTCATGACTGAAACGCTAGGAAAGCGGTCGCCCGCTGCGCGTCGTGCCGAAGTGCAGTCTTCGCCTCCTACCACGGGCGGAGGCGATTGCCGCCCACGGCATGATGTGGTCGGGCGGCGCGCTCTCTTAGGATTGGACAATGTTGCGTACCGCAACGGGGTACTTGCGCGAACAGCTTCGCCGGCGAGGCGAGCTCATTCCCGTCGGTCTCACCTGGACGTCGTTCATCGCCGTCGATGTCAGCCATATCGGCGGCGCGGTGATCGCGATCCTGCAGCGCCCGTCCGGCGACCTCCCCGTCGGACTGGCCGCGTTCGCCGTGTCGATCGCACCGACGCTGGTGTTCTTCTTCCTGAACACCAAGCTCAGCCCGGTCTTGATGTGGGCGACCTGGATGACCGCCACCGCCATGATGCTGTTCGCTACGTCGACACCGATTCACGCCGATTTCGCCCCGGCTCTCCTGGTGCTGCTGGTGTTGTCTATTGCCACATTGAGCTCCATAGCGGTCGGCTTGTTGTCCGCCGCGTCGGCGGTGGCGTTGCTGCTCGCCGCCTCTGGACTGCACCGCCTGGACGCGGTGGGGCTGTACCTGGCTTTCGTCGGGGCCGGGTGGCTGCTCGGTTACGTGATGCGCAGTCAACGGTTGCTGCTGGCCGAACAGATCGAGGCGCAGAAGATGCTGGCCGAGCACGCCGCCGCCGACGAGCGCCGGCGCATCGCCCGCGAAGTGCACGACGTCATCGCCCACTCGCTCAGCATCACCTTGCTCCACGTGACGGGTGCGCGACGTGGACTGCAGGAGGACCGTGACGTCGACGACGCGGTCGAGGCGCTCGAGCAGGCCGAGCGCCTGGGCCGGCAGGCGATGGCCGACATCCGGCGCACCGTCGGACTGCTGGACGGCTCGCCCACGAAACCCGCGCAGACCACCCCCGAACCCGGCATCGACGACGTCGGCGTCCTCGTCGCGGATTTTCAGCGCGCCGGCCTGGACGTCGCGCTGCGCGTCGAGGGTTCCGCCGAACGCGTCTCGCCGGCGGTCGGTCTCGCGCTGTACCGCATCACCCAAGAATCGCTGACGAACATCGCCAAACACGCGCCGGACTCGAAATCTACAGTGGCGCTGAGTGTCTCGGTAGCGTCGGCGAGTCTCGCGGTCGACAACCGGTTACCGGTGGCGATCGCCGCCCCGCGTTCCGCCGAGGGGCGCGGGTTGCGCGGCATGCGCCAGCGCGTCGAGCTGCTCGGCGGGGCCATCGATGCCGGCCCGACCCACGACGGGTGGTCGGTGCGCGCCGACATACCGCTGCACGAAGGTGACACCGGCTGGCACCCGTGGTGGTGCAAGGCGTGATCCCACATACCCCGGAGACCCCTGAGGTCAGCGTCCTGCTCGTCGACGACCAGGACCTGGTGCGCTCCGGGCTGCGCCGGATCCTGCGTCGCAAGGACGGTTTCGTCATCGTCGCGGAATGCTCCGACGGTGACGAGGTGCCTGCGGCGGTGGCCGAGCACCGGCCCGACATGGTGGTGATGGATCTGCGCATGCGCCGGGTCGACGGCATCGAGGCGACACGCAGGCTCGGGGGCGCGCCGCCGGTGCTGGCGCTGACCACATTCAACGAGGACGAGCTGCTGTCCGAGGCGTTGCGCGCAGGGGCGGCCGGCTTTGTGCTCAAGGACTCGTCTGCCGAGGAACTGATCCGCGCGGTGCGCGCGGTCGCCAAAGGCGACAGCTACCTGGATCCCGCGGTCACCGCTCGCGTGCTCACCACGTACCGCAAAGCCGCCCCGGGTCCGCGTGGCACCGCGATCGGGGAGTTGACCACCCGCGAGCTCGACGTCCTGACCTTGATAGGCCGGGGCCATTCCAACGCCGAGATCGCCGACCAACTTTGCATCTCCGGCGTCACGGTCAAAAGCCATATCGGCCGGATCTTCGGGAAACTCGACCTGCGCGACCGCGCCGCGGCGATCGTCTACGCCTACGACAACGGCATCGTCGTCCCGCGCTGAGGGATCTAGAGCGGCGCGCCCTGCTCGGCCAGGTTCAGCAGGCCGTAGGCCATGCACATCAGGAAGTTCAACACCACCAGGACCAACCCGGCGAACATCAGCGAGCGGGTGCCCTGCCGCTTCAGCCGCTTGTACCGCGCGGTGCGTGTTTCACGCTCGAGCCGCAGCGCGATCAGCGCGAAATGGATGTCCATCGCTTCGTGAGCCGCCAGGGGCGCACCCGCCAGCATCTCCCGCACGCGGTCGGGCGCGGCTCGGACGCCGACGCGCTCCAAGTTCTGGCACATTCGCCGCGCGCGTCTTCGCGCGAGCGGTTGATATCGCATCTGTAGCTGATGCGCGAGTTGCCCTCGGTCGTCCCCCCACGGGTTTGACGGGGTCATCACGAAACGGATTCTAAATCGCATCGGACCGATTACGGCGTGTCTACACGAATTATGTTGGCGGCGGTTGATCCGTCGGGCCGCCGGTCATTCGCTCCGACGCGGGTAGGTCCAAATAACGCTCAAGGTTGCGGTGCATGTTGATCACGCGCCGTTCCTCGCTGGACAGCACCAGATGGGTGAAACCCGGCTGATGCATGCCGCGCTGCAGGCCCGCGAGCACCTGGATGTCCTGGGTGAGCACCACGCCGGGCTCGGCCTCACCGGCGGTCACCCGGACATCGGTCGGCTTGGCGCGTGCGGCGCCGGGCGGCATCCGCGTCATCAAGAACATGACCAGCTCGCCGTGATCGGGGTCAGGTCCGGGCCGGGAGCACATCACGGTCAGGTGGTCCGCGTTGGCGAGCAGCGTCATGTTGGGGAAGACGTTGTACTGGTGCAGGCGGGTGATCCGGTCCGTGTCCGCCCAGTCGAGGTCCACCCCGCGGGTAGCCGCGAACGCCCGGGTGTGTGCGGCGATCAGATCCTGCACGGTCTCACCCGCTTGGTGTCCGGGGAAGGGGGTGCCTTCGGCGGCCCCCATGAGCGCGCCCTGCGTGTAAACGTAAGCGTCCCAAACCTCTTCGTCGCTCAGCGCGCCGTCGAAGCGTGGGCTCTGCACCCCGTAGGGCTGGTCTGATTTTCCGGTGTGACCCCAGATTTGTTGTGGCGCATGGATGTCGTCGACGCAGCGCAGCAATTCCGGGTGCAGCGTCTGAATGTGGTAGGTCTCGCTGTAACCGTCGGCGATCGTCTTCCAGTTCGCGTCGACCTCCACGGTCAGCGTGGCATAGCAGCGGAAGTCGCTCAGCCGGCACCACGCGATGTCGTCGGGCACCGCCTCGAGGTACTCGAGCAGCGGCATCGCGTCGAGGTCGGGATTGACGAAAACCAGTCCCTCCCAGGTGTCCACCCGGACCGGCACCAGCGGGAAGTCGGACATCTTCAGCGACCCGAAGCCCTTGCGGTTGGGCACCCGCCTGAGCGTGCCGGCCAGGTCCCAGGTCCACCCGTGATAGCCGCACTTGAGCTCGCGCAGCCCCGAGCCCGATCCCACGCACACGGAGTTGCCACGGTGGCGGCAGGCGTTCTGGAAGGCCCGCAGCGCCCCGTCATCACCGCGTACGATCAGCACACCGTATGGGCCGCAACGGTATTCGAAATAATCACCCGGCTCGGCGACGTGGTCGACCATGCACGCCAGCTGCCAGACCTTCGGCCACATCCGCTCGAACTCCAGAGCGGCGAACGCGGGGGAGTAATACCGGTGCGCGGGCACCCGGGCCGGGCTTTCCGGCGGGGTGCCGATGGCGTCCTCGTCGCGGGCGCGGGTTGGATTGCCGGCGGACGCGTTCATGCGTGCAGCCTTAACGCGCTCCGCGCACCAAGCGGCCGGGACGCGCACCGGTGTCGACGTCGTGGCGCCGGGTCACGGTCCCGCTGACGATGGTGGCCGCGTAGCCGCTCGCCCCCTGCAGGATTCGGTTGCCGCCGGCGGGCAGGTCGAAGGCCATGGCCGCGGGATGCAGAGTCAGGGCATCCATGTCGATGACGTTGATGTCGGCCTTCTTGCCCGGCTCGATGGTGCCGCGATCGGTGAGGCCGAACAGGTGGGCGGTGTCGCGGGCCTGCTTGCGGATCACGTACTCCAGCGACAGCTTTTCGCCGCGGCGCCGGTCCCGCGCCCAGTGCGTGAGCAGGAACGTGGGATACGAAGCGTCACAGATCATCCCGCAGTGGGCGCCGCCGTCGGAGAGACCGAGCACGCCGGCCGGGTGTAGCAGCATCTCCCGGATCGCGTCGCAGTTGCCGTCGGCATAGTTGTACAGCGGCAGCATCAGCATGGCGGTTGCGTCCTGCTCGAGCATGAGGTCGTACAGGGTGGACAGCGGGTCCTCGCCGCGCGCCTTCGCGATGGCCGCGACGGTACGGTCCGGGGTGGGCTCGTAGTCGGGCGGGTTGCCGAGTGCGTAGAGGCGGTGCGGGGAGTGCTGCACCAGGGCGAACATCCCGTCGAACAACAGGGTCGGGTCGGCGGGCAGGTCGTCGTCGGCCAGGATGGCGGCCTTGACCGCGGGATCGGCCAGGCGTCGCGCGAGTTCCTCGCGGCTGCATTCGGCGGCCAGACGGCGATAGGTGGGCCGGTGGCTGAAGCCGTGATGGCCCTGGAATCCGATCATCATGCCGAACGGCCGGGCCGCGACCTGCGGGTACAGCCGGGCACCGCCGGCGTGCGCGTCGGCGGAGAGGTCGAGCATCTCGCGCCACAGGTTGGGGTCGGCGTCCACTTGAATAAGAGCGAAGGAGACCGGCCGGTCGATCTCGGCGCTCAGTCGGCGCATCCAGTCCAGTTCCTTCTTGGGGGCGACGATGTCCTCGCCCGCGGCGCCTTGCGGTGCCAGCTCGAAGACGGCCTGACCGCCGGTGGCCATGGCGCGCCCGAGGCCGAACAGCTCGTCCTCGGCGGCGTAGGTGCCGGGGACCGGTTCGCCGTCCATCGCGCGGTGCCCCATCGTGCGGGAGGTGGAAAATCCGAGCGCGCCGGCCTCGATCGCTTCCCGAACCAGCCGGCCCATGGCCTCGATGTCCTCTGGGGTGGCCGGCTCGTTGCGCGCCCCCCGCTCGCCCATCGCGTAGGCGCGAACGGCGCCGTGGGCGACCTGGCTGCCGACGTCGACGGCGAACTTGTGCTTGTCGATCGCGTCCAGGTATTCGGGATAGGTTTCCCAGCCCCAGGTGATGCCCTCGGTGAGCGCTGTGCCGGGAATGTCCTCCACGCCCTCCATCAACTCGATCAGCCACTTCTCGGTGCCGGGGCGCACCGGCGCGAAGCCGACGCCGCAGTTTCCGGTCACGATCGTGGTGACGCCATGGCCGCTGGACGGCTCGAGCAGGCTGTCCCAACTCACCTGGCCGTCGTAGTGGGTGTGGATGTCGACAAAGCCCGGGGCCACCACCAGGCCCGTGGCATCGATGGTTTCGGCGGCCTCACCGCCCATTTCGGGTTGATCGGTGCCGCGGCGGACCACATCGACGATCTTGCCGTCCTTGATGCCGACGTCGGCGCGATAGCGCTCCGCGCCGGTGCCGTCGACGACGGTGCCACCAACGATCTTCAGGTCGAACATGAGACTCTCCTTGCCGCCAGCGGCTGAAGACGCAAAAGACCCGCAGCATTACGCTACTAGAAGTAGCGTAACTCTTGGCGCGGTCACCGCAATAGGTTCGGCGAAACTCGCTTGCCTTAAAGCGAACTCTTTAGCGCCGCGACCGTTTCCAGATCGTCGAGCGCTTCTACACCGCGCCGCAGCCCTTCCATGGCAACCTCTTCGGCCTGCAGGCCGCCCAGGCCCGCGGTGATCAGCGGCGCCACGTACGCGTACAGCGCGGCCTGGCGAAAGCGCAGCCAGAGTTCGTCGCGGCCCAGTTCGGGCCCACCCGCCGCGGCGAGCGAGCGGCGGTAGTCGTCGAGCAGTTCGCGCTGGGTCGTCCGGCGGTCTTCGGGCGTCAGGCTGGTGATCAGCGTGTAGGCCAGTTCGCGTGACGGGTGCCCGCGCCGCACCGCCTGCCAATCCAGCAATCCGGCCTTACCGCCGTGGAAGTACATGTTGCCGGGGTGCGCATCGCCATGCATGACGGCGTGTGGGGGAGTGTCGATGAGGGTGGCGACGGCCCGGTAGTTGTCGGCGATGAAGCGGCCGCTTTCGAGGGGGATCTCGGTGCGCTCGGCAAGGCGCTTGATCGAGGCGCGCATCAGCGATCCGGTCAGCAGGGAGGTGACGTCGCCGGACGGCGTGTAGAGCCAGCCCAACGGGCCGCGCCCGTCGCGCGGGAGTCGGTTCCAGAACGTGGCGTGCAGGTCGGCGAGCAGCTCGACGATCAGGCTGGCCTGCTCGGGCGAAAGCGGGTGCAGGGTGTCGGGGAACTCGCACGAATCGGCGGGAAGGTCCTCCAGCACCAGCAGGTAGCGCCCCGTCCACGGGTCGAACGCCGTGCCATAGGCATACGGGGTCCCGACCACCTGCGGCGCGAGCTGGCGGTAGAACCGCACCTCGGTGTGTCCGAGCCGGCCCAATTCACCCATCAACCGGGTGGCCGCCGTCTTCGCCGCGAGCTTGACGAACACCGAGTCCGGGACGTTCTTTCCGGTCAGCACCAGCCGCGCCCGCGACGACGTCCCCGCGTCGCTGTCCAGGACGCGGACCGTCCTGACGGCGGTGCCCATCACCTTGGAGAGCACTGCAGCGTCGAGGTCCCGCACTCGCCGGGGCAACCCCAATCGGCCGCCGACCACCGCGTCGGTGGCGACCCGGCCCACGCCGCGGCCCAGGTGAGCGGCCAAGCCGGCAGCCGAAATCGCCCGCGTCACGGGGTTATTCATATTTTTCGTTTCTTGGTGCGGACGTGTCACCCGCACCGCGAGTCGTTCGGACATCGCGGCACGGGGTCAGACAAAAATACCCGAACGTCTGGGCATCAGACAATACGGCGTTATTGTCTGATCTCCGGTACCAGGGCGCGCACCACGAATTGGTCGACGAACTCGCGTTGGTCGGCGACCGGGCGGTACCGCCAAGAGGGCGCCAGGAGAAACATGGTCGCCGTGTGCAGCCATTGGACAACCGACCGTGGGTCGAGATCGGCGTGCAGACGGCCGGCCGACTTCCAGCGATCCAGCAGCGGTTGGTAGTGCCGCAACAGCGTCTCCACGATGGGCTCCGAACCCTTCTGGAGCGCCGTCGCCACGGCCGTGCTCTCGGCGGCGAACAGCGCTTCATTCAGTGGATCGCCGTCCACCGACTCGACGCGGGCCAGCACCATCTCGGGCACCGACCGCACTGGATCGTCGGGGGCGGCCAGCGAGCGGACCAATTCGCCGAGCGCGTGGTCGACCCGTTTCAGGA
Source organism: Mycobacterium sp. E3251 (assembly GCF_001666835.1). GTDB lineage: Bacteria > Actinomycetota > Actinomycetes > Mycobacteriales > Mycobacteriaceae > Mycobacterium. The sequence continues at coordinate 53,562 of NZ_LZJF01000042.1, forward strand.
TCAGGGCCAGCAAGACGTCGTCGCGGCCGGGGAAATACCGGTAGACCGTGGATCGCGACACGCCCGCCTCGTCGGCCACCTCACCCATCCGGAACTGAGTGTTGCCGCGCCGCGCGATGCAGCGGCCCACGGCATCCAGGATGCGCCTGCGGGCCTCCTCGTCATCGAGGATCGCGCGGTCGTCGCCCCACCGGCGACTCGGTTCCATGGCGCAGATGTTACGGGGTCAGTTCCCCATGACAACGAATTCCATTGCGGACCAAGCACATCGGATGCAAGTCGGGGACCGCGGGGTCAAGCGTTCCGGCGTTGCGTCAGATCGGTCCAGGTCAAGGTGACGCGGGTGCCGCGCGGGGTGCGGTCGATGGCCACGTCGTCGGCGAGTGTCTCCATCAACGGGATGCCGCGTCCGCGGCGTTGCTGCTGGTAATGGGCCGGAAGTTGCTGACGCCAACGGCCGCGATCGTCGACAGTGACGGACAAGGTGTCGGACTGCCGGTCATAGGCCGCGCTCACGTCCAGCGTCCCGCGCCGGGAAGCCTCGCAATAGGCGAATTCCGCGGCGTTGGCGATGGCTTCGTTCACCGCCAGCAGGACGTCGCTGAACCGGTCGGAACTGAGCGTGAAATGCGTTTCGAGCCAGATCCCGAACTCGGCTCGGGCGCGAGCAGCGCTGCGCGGGTCAGCGGCGACGCGATTCCGCGCGAAGCGGGATCGGTCATCGATATTCGACACGTCATGCGGTTGAGGATCAGAGCGCCCCATCGTTCCCAGTTGTGCCCCCATCTCGAGGTTCACCCACCAGCAATGCCGCTCAGTGCGTCGTCTAGCGAGCTGTAGAGCGCGAGCACGCTGTCGATTCCCATCAGTTTGATCGGTCTGCTCGTCGCCGAGCCGTTGGCGACGACCGCGAATTGTGTCGGCGGCTCGGTCTCCGCCTGCGCGGTCACCAGAACGGTCATCCCGGCTGACGCCAAGAAGTCCACTTTCGACAGGTCAACGATCAGCGCGGCGGGTTTGGTCGCCAGCGCGGTCTGGATGGCCTCGGCCAGATGCGGCGAGCTGAGCATGTCCACTTCACCCGAGACGGTCAGCACGACCGCCTGATCTACCTGCTGTTTTCCCACTGAGAAAGCGGTCGGATCGATTGGATCACCAGTAAATTCGCCCATGGTCTATCACTCACATTCGGTCCCTGGTGGGACACCGTTAGCTCTTAAAACAGCCACTGCCAACACCGGGGGCTGCTTGTTCAACCCCACGGAAAGCGCTTGCCCTTCGGAGGAGACACACTCCGTCGATTCGCGCTCTAGCTACAGATGCAGCCGCAGATTGTTTATTCGATGGTATGACACGCGGGGAACGACACCCAAAACGAGTGAACGAATCGCGTCGGCGCGCCGTCCTGTGAGTGTGTGCGACGCCTCCCGCAGAAGTTGCGCATGGCATTGGCCCATGCGTGAATTGCCTGTACCGGATTCGTGTCCAGCTCGGGCCCACTGGCCTGCCCAAACGCGGAAGGACGGTCGGCGTGGAGCCCGGTGATCGCGGTGGGGAGCCAGACGACCTCGAGACGGCCGGCGCCCGTCCCGACGCGGTGACACGCCGGCGCGCACTGCTGGGCATGGGGGCGGTGGCCGGCATCGCCGCGGTCGATGTCGGTGGCTTCGCCTACGCAGGCGGTTGGCTGCGACCCGGCGCTCTGACACCGCCCCGGTTCGCCGACCGCTTCGAAAACGTCTACGGGCGCCACGACGGTTTTCGCCGGAATCACGCCAAGGGGCTCAGCGCGGTCGGAACATTTACGAGCACCGGGGCGGCGGCGGCGATCTGCCGGGCCGCGGTCTTCCGGCCGGGAACCGTGCCGGTGATCGGCCGGTTCTCGCTGTCGGGTGGCCTTCCGGATCAGGCGGACGCGCCGACCACGGTGCGCGGACTGGGCTTGCTCTTCCAGGGCCCCGATGGCCAGCAATGGCGCACCGCGATGGTCAACATCCCCGTCTTCCCGGACAGCACGCCGCAGGGCTTCTACGACCGGTTGCTCGCGTCCAAACCCGTGGCGGCGACGGGCAAGGCCGACCCGGAGAAGATGGCCGCCTTCCTCGATCGTCATCCCGAGACGGTCGCGGCGATGAAGGTCATCAAGCAGGCCCCGCCGAGCGCGGGGTTCGCCGACAGCGCGTTCCACGGCCTGAACGCGTTTCATTTCACCAACGGCGCCGGGGCGACCGTTCCGGTGCGCTGGGCCGCCGTTCCGCAGCAAGCGCCGGCCGCGCCGGCGTCACCGGCCGGCAAGGACTACCTGTTCGACGACCTCATTCGCGCGCTTGCGCAGCGACCACTGAATTGGCGCCTGGTGCTCACCGTCGGCGAACCCGGTGATCCGACCCACGACGCCACGAAACCCTGGCCGCGATCGCGCCGCACCATCGACGCCGGCACCATCACCGTCACGGCGGTGCAGACCGAGGTGCCCGGCAACGCCCGCGACATCAACTTCGACCCGCTGGTGCTGCCGGACGGCATCACCGCCTCCGACGACCCGCTGCTGGCCGCGAGGTCGGCCGTCTACGCCCGCTCGTTCACCCGCCGCGCGGAGGAACCCAAGACGCCCAGCGCGGTCGACGTTTCCCGGGTGCTCCGGTGACGGCCGGGGCCGCCGCGGCACGGTTCGCGCTCCCGTCCCGCCTGCTGCACTGGCTGATGGCGCCCATGGTCATCGCGCAACTGCTCATCGGCGTCACCATGGTCGCGGCGCTGAGCTACTACCCGCTGCTGCTGGCCATCCATCGGCCGCTGGGCGTGCTGATCCTGGCGTTCGCCGTGGTGCGGCTGGCGAATCGGCTCAGGCACCGGCCCCCACCGTTTCTGGCCACGATGAGTCGCGCCGAACGGCGCATCGCGACGTGGTCGGAATACCTGCTCTATGCCCTGCTGCTGGTGCAGCCCCTCACCGGGTGGGCCATGTTGTCGGCGGCGCGGTTCCCGGTCACGCTGGTGGGGCCGCTGCGGCTGCCCGGCATCGCGCCGCACAGCATCGACGTGTTCGCGGTGCTGCGCGAGTGCCACGGCGCTCTGGCATTACTGCTGTTTCTGACGTTCACCGCCCACATGTGCGCGGTGCTCTTTCACACGCTCGTGCTGCGCGACGGGCTGCTTGACCGCATGGCGCTGTGGCGCGCCAGGCCCGCCCCGGCGCGGCCAGAGCAAGCCGAGCTGTAACGACCTGCCTCCCCGGGCTGCGATCGGCCGAATATGATCGGCACGATTAGCGCAGGGTGCTGGGCACCGCGGGCGCCGTGACCATATGCCGACCACGAAGGAGTGGGGAACTTCCATGCCGAACGAGAAGCAAGCGGAGCGGATGACGTCGGGCAAGGGGTTCATCGCCGCGCTCGACCAGAGCGGCGGCTCGACGCCCAAGGCGCTGCGGCTCTACGGCATCCAGGACGACGCGTATTCCTCCGAAGAGGAGATGTTCGACCTCATCCATCAGATGCGCTCGCGGATCATCACCTCCCCGGCGTTCACAGGGGACCGGGTCCTGGCCGCGATCCTGTTCGAGCAGACCATGGACCGCGAGATCGAGGGCACCCCGTCCACCACCTATCTGTGGGAGACCAAGGGCGTGGTGCCCATCCTCAAGATCGACAAGGGCCTGGCCGAGGCGTCAGACGACGTGCAGCTGATGAAGCCGATCCCGGGACTGGACGAGCTCCTGCAGCGCGCCGTGAGCAAGGGTGTCTTCGGTACCAAGGAACGGTCGGTGATCGGCGGCGCCAACGCCAAGGGCATCGCCGCCGTCGTCGCCCAGCAGTTCGAGCTCGCCCACCAGGTGCTCTCGCACGGTCTGGTGCCCATCATCGAGCCCGAGGTCACCATCTCGATCGCGGACAAGGCCGACGCCGAGCGCATCCTGCGTGACGAGATCACCAAGCAACTCGAGAACGTGCCCGACGGGCAGCGCGTGATGCTCAAGCTGAGCCTGCCGACCGAGGCCAACTTCTACCGCCCCCTGATCGACCACCCGAAGGTGATGCGAGTGGTCGCCCTTTCCGGCGGCTACTCGCGCGAGGAGGCCAACGAGCTGCTGGCGAAGAACCACGGGCTGATCGCCAGCTTTAGCCGCGCGCTGACCGAAGGGCTCACCGTCGACCAGTCCGACGAGCAGTTCAACGCCACGCTGGACAAGGCGATCCAATCGATCTACGACGCGTCGGTCGCCGGCTGAGCCCACCGATGGCGGCGACCCGCGTTCGCCCGGCTTCGCCGCGCTCGCGATCGCCGCTAGTAGCGGTGGTCGGCCATCCGGGGCGGGCCGTCGCCGGCGTCACGTTCGTCCGACACCACGGCGGGCACCATCTCGCTCGTCACCAGCCCGTCGTCGCGAGTCAATTCGTCGATCACGTCAAAGGATTCGGCGATGTTGGCCGGGGTGTCGACGACGATGGTCACCACCGGGACGCGTCGGCGTAGCGAGAGGAACTTGTCCCCGTGCGGTCGATGATCACCGTGGTAGCCCCAGATGCCCCGCACCACCGTCGCGCCGTCGGGCGCGTTTCGTTGACGAAGCCGCTGCACGATCGCGCGGTGAATCGGCACCCCGTCGCGTAGGGCCGACTCGGACGTGTAGACCGTCAACTTTTGGAACAGTGGTAGACCCCGTTCGTCGACCCCCGGGAGCGCGTGCGGCCGTTCCAGAAGTTCGCCGTCGCGTTTGCACACGCGGATCCGCTCGAGCGTGACCATGGGTTGCCGAAGCAGCCCCATCAGCTCCGGCAACACCTCGCCGATGCGCTCGCCGGATCCGACCGCGACGATCATCATCGGGACGTTGGCGTTGCGCCCGAAGAAGCGCGCACGGTGCCGCTGCCCATCGGTGACGCCGTCGACGCCCAGCAGCACCGATGCCCCGGCTATCCGGCGCCGGTGCAGCACATCGCAGATCGCGACGTAGGCGGGGGCGCCGTTGACGCGCTCCTTGCGGCCGACGTAGACGGTCAGCTTGACGGCTTCCCGCAATTCGCGGGGAAGCCGCAGCGCCCCGTCGTCGCGTAGCAGCCGCGCCCGCTCCAAGGTGACCAGGCCCCGCTGCTTGATGGCGAGCACCGGGTCGAGCAGGGCCTCGATCTTCGTCCTGGTATCGACAGCGACGATCGCGACGGGTGGGTCCTCGGACAATGTCAGCGACTCGTCGGTTCTCAAGTGGCGCCCGGAACCGAAGCCTCCGATGCCCCGCAACACCACGCCACAGGCGATGCGTTGCCGGGCATAGAGATCGAGCAGCACATCGGACACAAAGCCCTCGTCGGTCCGCCGCCGCTCGGCCAGGTAGGTGGTGAGCTTCAGGCAGTCTTCGTCCATGTCCGCTCCAGTCGCTTTGCGGCGATCCTACTAGGTTGGGACCTCAAGCGCCGCAACGGTGTTCGACGCTGTTCGGCTCACCGCAGGGTCTCGGTCGGCACCGCGTAGCGGTCCTGGTAGGCGCGCACCCGCTCGCGGACCTCGTCGGCCTGCAGGCCGGTGTCCGACCAGGTGTAGCGGCCGCGCCCGCCGTCACCGGGGTGGGCGGCAAGGAACTCACGCATCTTCTGCTCGGCGTCGGGTCGCAGCTCGCGGTCGAGCCGCTGGTAGATGTCTTTGATCGTGGTCCACGGGTCGTTGATGAAGTCGGCGTACTGCACGTCGATCACGCGGTCCGCCGGCACCGCCCCGCAGTCGCGCAGGGCCATCTCGCGCTCCAGCCCGACGACGATCTCCTCGTAGGACTGGGCCGCGCACTCGGCGATGCTGGACTCGTCGCTGCACATCCGGCGCAGGTGGTGGGTCAGTGCGGCAATCGACGAGATGACGTTGAGCGGGTCGCGATGGGTCTGCACGATCAACGCGTCGGGGTATTCGCCCAGCAGCGTGTCGAGCTGCCACAAATGTGCCGGGGACTTCAGCAACCACTGTCCGGGAACGCCGGATTGCAAGTGCTGCAGGAAGATTCGGTGAAACCGGTAGGCGCCCGTGTGGTCGGCCTCGTAGAGCAGCCAGCGGTAGTAACCGGGCAGGCGGTACTGCACCGAAAAGATCATGCTGACGAACTCTGCGGCCGTGATGCGCACGCACTCCTGGCCGACGAGGGCGCCCATCGGATGAAAGGCCAGAAACCCCGGCATGATCTGCTCGGACATCTCGATGGCGGCCTGCGCCTGCGCGATGCGCGGATCGTCGTGATAGGTCTCCGGCTGCGGAACGGGGCAGGGCTCGTCGACCTCCCAGGTCAACGGGGCGCGCAGCGCAGGGTCCTGGGCGAGCAGGTCGTAGAGGATCGTGGTCCCGGTGCGCGGCTGACCGACGATGAATATCGGTGCCGCAACCGGTTTCGTCGCGACCTCGGGATGCTGCTTGCGCCAGGCGATCACGCCCAGGCGATTCTTGAGGGCCCGCATGATGTCGAGGTAGGCGATTTCCACACCGATGTCCGACAGCCGCGCGTCGTTGATCAGCCCGTCGGTCAGGCGGTGCAGGCCTGGCCGCCACCCCTCGGCGCCGAAGTCTTCGCTTCCGACTTCCTCGCAGGCGGTGGCGATCAGCCGTTCGGGGGCGAATCGGTCCTTCAGTGTCATACCGGCTCCTCACATCGGCGCACCGCCACTGCCACGTCGGGAGGGCTTGGGTTGTCCAGCCAGCGCAGGACGACGAAGCCGCGGTGGCGGCCACCGGTGTCGAGCCAGTGGCCCACTCCGAAGTCCTTCGCGGAGATCGCGATTCGCACCCGGCCGTCCCCATCGGGTGCGACGCCGCGGTTCGTCACCGAGCTGTGCCGGGCACGCGGTTCCAGGCACTCGTGCCAGATGCTTTCCAGCGTGACGTTCCAATAGCGGGTGTCGGGGGGAGCGATGTCGAGGACCAGTGCCTCGTCCGGTTCGAGCCGGTAGGTCCCGATCATGTACAGGTTGTCCGGGGTGGTGTCAGCGGCGCCGAGGTTGGCGGCCTCGGCGGTCAGCAACGTGTTCGGCAAGTCGAGCAGTTCCGGCTTGATGGTGCGGTGCAGCGTCGCGAGCTTCATCAATGACCACGCCATCGCGGTGAACTGGTCGGCGAGCTCGCCGTCCGTCAGCGGCGCGAGTGGGCGGGGGTTCAACGCCTCGATCCGCAGCGTGGCCAGCTCTTCACGCGCGCGATCACCGATGTACTCCCGCACCACCACCGACGAGGCGTCCTCGGGAATCTTCACCCATTGCGCACCGGCGAGATCGTCCGGTTCGTCCGCGGACAGCACGAGCGCGAATTCGCCTGCGTCGAGGGCCAAGTCGACGTCGCTGACGTATGCCGCCATGCGGCGCGGCGTCAGCCCCGTCCCGGCCAGGATTTGCAGCCCGAGGTAGGCGCTGGTGCCCCGGGATCCGGTGATCCGGTAGCTCCGGTCCCCACGAATCATCGCCAGGTAGTAGTTGCCATCGGGGTTGGGACCGCCGACCATGCGGTTGTCCGAACACATATCGAAGAATGAGGGCCGCTCGGCATCCGACTCGACCGACATCTGCGCGCACAGGGAAGCGACGCGGGCGATCAGCCGGAGCCCTTCGAGCAGTTCCCGCTCGGACTCGGCGTCCTCGGTCACGACCTTGGTGACGTCAGCAAGCATCTGCTGGACGAACTGCCAAGCGGCGCGCGCCCGCTGACTGGACGAATCCGCCTCGTGAGACATCGTCTCATGCTAAGACTATGTCTTACAGTTCGGGGTTGATTCACGGGAAAAGGTGGGGAATGGCTGCGACGGCCTCGCTGGCCGAACGGAAACGGATGGCCATGCGTCAGCGCATTGCCGCCGCCGCCGCTCAGCTGGTCGCCGACCGCGGTTTGGCGGGCACGACGGTGGACCGCATCGCCGACGAGGCCGACATCGGGCGGGCGACCTTCTTCCGCTACTTCAACTCGAAGGAAGACGCCGTCGCCGAGGGCATGACCGTCCATTGGCTCGACCGGATCACCGCCGCCCTGGCGGCCCAGCCCGAGCGCCTGAGCGCCACCGATGCGGTGATCGGCGCCTTCTCGGAGCTCGCCGACGGGTTCGCCGACATCGAGGGCCAGGTTCGCGAATTGGCCATCCTGACAAGGTCTTCCGACACACTGGACGCGTGGACACTGCACATCTACGTGCGGTACGAGCGTGCGATCGCCGACCTGATCGCGCCGCGGCTGACGCGACTTGCCCCGCAGGACCCAAGACCCCGCTTGATCGGCGCGGCGGCGATGGCCACCGTGCGGATCGCCCTCGATGATTGGCTCAGCCACGGTGGCTCGCTTCCGGACCGCGTGAGTCAGGGGCTAAGAGCGATCACGATCAGCTGATCAGCCATTGAGCGCCTCGACGATGAGCCGCGTCGTGCGCTCGGCTCGGCGCCGCGAGTAGTGCTGGGCGCCGGAAAGGATCGGGTACACCACCCCGCCGACGATCGCGTCCGCGGCCGATTCGGCCAGCGCGGCGGCGATGCCGTCGGCGAGCAGCCGGGCCCGCACGCTCTCGTGCAGCGGCGCGCTGAATCCGGCGCGCAGTCTGACGGCGGTGTCCTCGTGTTCCATGCAGGCGACGGTCAGGGTCCGCAACATCGCGGAACCGCGGGCGGTCGTCAGGCTGGTCACCAGCCTGCCCACCCAGCCCATCAGGTCGGCGGCCAGGTCACCGGTATGGGACACCGACGCCAGCAACTGATCGGCGTCCTCGAGCATGACATCGGCGACCAGCGCCGGGCGGCTGGGCCACCACCGGTAGATGGTCTGCTTGCCCACCCCGGCCCTGGCGGCGACGGCCTCGATGGTCAGACCGTCGAAGCCGCGCTCGAGAAGCAGCTCGCGCGTGGCGGTGACGATCGCCCTGCGCGACTTCTCGCTGCGCCGCCTCGGCGTGCCCACCTGGGTGAGATCGCTTGGCATATGGTGATCCTCACTGCCGCGGTGGCCCGCTTTACATAGCCTGACTACCCCCGGTAGTCTGCCACAAGACGAGACGGTTCGTCTTGTAAGTCCCGGAAGGATCAGTCGGTGCGGCCAACCATAGTCACCTCTCGGCCGCCATCGTGACCCTGGGACTGAGTCCGGAGCAGCAGGAGCTCAGCGACGCCGTCGGGCAGTTCGCCGACCGGCACGCCCCGATCGCCGCCACCCGCGACAGCTTCGAGGACCTCGCGGCGGGGCGGCGCCCCGGATGGTGGGATGCCCTCGTCGCCAACGGCTTTCACGCCGTACATTTACCCGAAAGCCTGGGCGGCCAGGGCGGCCGGCTGATCGACGCGGCCTGCGTTCTGGAGGCGGCGGGCAAGGCGCTGTTGCCCGGGCCGCTGTTGCCGACGGTTGCCGCGGGGGCCGTCGCGTTGCTTGCCGATCCCACACCGGCCGCCGAAGCATTGGTGCGCGACCTGGCCGGCGGCGTCATCGCGGCCGTAGTGCTTCCCGACGACGGCGACTTCAGGGCACGGTCGGACGGCGGGGGATGGCGGATCACCGGGGTGTCGGAGGTAACCGTCGGGGTCTGCGCGGCGGAAACGGTCCTCGTCGGCGCCCGAGCGGAAGACGACGACGTGGTCTGGGTTGTTGTCGACACCGAAAACCCCACGGCGACAGCGGAGCCCGTCAACGGCACCGACCTGGTCGCGGACGCCGGCATCCTGCGACTCGACGACTATCGTGCGGCCGAGTCGGAAGTGCTCAGTGGGATCGACCCCGACCGCGCGCGGTGCGTCACCGTGAGTCTGGTGGCCAGCGCGATGGCCGGCATCGCGCAGTGGTGCGTCCAGGCGGTCACCGCGCATCTGCGCATCCGCGAGCAGTTCGGCAAGGTGATCGGAACCTTCCAGGCGCTGCAGCACAGTGCGGCGATGCTTTTGGTCAACAGCGAGTTGGCCACCGCGGCGGCCTGGGACGCGGTGCGCGCGGTCGATGAATCGCTCGACCAGCACCGAATGGCGGCCGGTGGCGCGGCGACGATCGCGGTCTCGCCGATCCCGGACCTGGTGCTCGACGCGCTGACGATGCTCGGCGCCATCGGTTTCACCTGGGAACACGACGTGCACCTGTACTGGCGGCGGGCCATCAGCCTGGCGGGATCGATAGGTCCGGCGAATCGCTGGGCGCGCCGGCTGGGCGAGCTTACGTGCGCCCAGACGCGCGACATGTCGGTGAATCTCGGCGACGCCGAACCCGACTTCCGGTCTTGGGTCGCCGAGACGCTGGATGCGGCAATGCAGTTGCGCAACGACAAACCGGCACCGCACGGCGACTACCCGGACCAGGCCTCGGGGCCCCAGCGCACGTTGATCGCCGATGCCGGCCTGATGGCACCGCACTGGCCGGCGCCCTGGGGCGTCGATGCGGGTCCGCTCAAACAGCTCATCATCGACGAAGAGTTCGCCAAGCGACCCGGGCTGGTCCGGCCGTCGCTGAACATCGCCGAGTGGATCCTGCCCTCGGTGCTGGCCGCGGCACCAAAAGACCTGCAAGAAAGGCTGATTCCGCCGACCCAGCGCGGCGAGATTCATTGGTGTCAGCTGTTCAGTGAGCCCGGTGCCGGCTCCGATCTCGCGTCGTTGGCCACCCGGGCGACCAAGGTCGACGGCGGTTGGCGGATCAACGGCCACAAGATCTGGACGTCGCTGGCGCAGTACGCCGACCTCGGCGCCCTGCTGGCGCGCACCGACCCCGAAGCCAGCAAGCACCGCGGCATCGGTTACTTCATCCTCGACATGCGGTCGCCCGGCATCGAAATCCAGCCGATCAAAACAGCTACCGGGCAGGCGCACTTCAACGAGGTGTTCCTCAACGACGTCTTCGTTCCCGACGAGATGTTGCTGGGCGCCCCCTCCGACGGCTGGAGCCTCGCTATCGCCACCATGGCCGAGGAGCGTTCGGCCATCGGCGGATACGTCAAGTTCGACCGCGCCGTCGCGCTCCGCCGGCTCGCGGCGCAGCCCGGACCCGACCGCGACGACGCGTTGCGCGCGCTCGGCGAGCTCGATGCCTACGCCAACGCGATCAGGGCGCTCGGGGTGCGGGAGACCATCCGGCTGCTCGACGGCCAGGCGTCGGGTCCGGCGTCCAGCATCGCCAAGGTCGCGATGAACGTGCTGCTGCGGCGCACCTTTCAAGCCACGTTGCAGTTGGCCGGGCAGGTCGCGATGGTCGATGATCCCGACGCAGCGGTCGTGGAACCCTATTTGCATCTCCCCGCCGAATTGCTCGGCGGGGGAACCCGCGAGATTCAGCTCAACATCATCGCGCAGATGATCCTCGGACTCCCCCGAAAGTAGGACAGCCCATGGGATTACGCGGAGAAGCGGCGATCGTCGGTTACGTCGAGTTGCCGCCCGAGCGGCTCAACAAGGCATCCCTTGCGCCATTCGCGATCGAACAATGGGCGGAACTGTCGGCGGCCGCGCTCGAGGACGCCGGGCTGCCCGGCGATGTCGTCGACGGGATCGTGGCGTCGCACCTGGCGGAGTCGGAGATCTTCGTGCCCTCCACCATCGCCGAATACCTCGGCGTCGGAGCGCGATTCGCCGAGCACGTGGACCTCGGTGGAGCCAGCGCGGCGGCCATGGTCTGGCGGGCGGCCGCGGCGATCGAGCTGGGCATCTGTGACGCGGTCCTATGTGCACTGCCGGCGCGGTACATCACCCCGTCGTCGAAGAAGAAGCCCAGGCCCATGGTCGACGCGATGTTCTTCGGTTCATCGAGCAACCAATATGGCTCCCCTCAGGCCGAATTCGAGATTCCCTACGGCAACCTCGGCCAGAACGGGCCCTACGGGCAGGTGGCCCAGCGCTATGCGGCCGTCTACGGGTACGACGAGCGGGCGATGGCCAAGATCGTCGTCGATCAGCGGTTCAACGCCAACCACACCGAGGGCGCGATCTGGAAGGACAAGCCGCTTACGGTCGACGACGTCTTGGCCAGCCCGGTGATCGCCGACCCGCTGCACATGTTGGAGATCGTCATGCCCTGCGTCGGGGGCGCCGCGGTGGTGGTCGCCAACGCGGATCTCGCCAAACGCGCGCGCCACCGGCCGGTGTGGGTCAAGGGATTCGGCGAGCACGTGCCCTTCAAGACCCCGACCTATGCCAAGGACCTGCTGCACAGCCCGATCGCGGAGGCCGCCGACACCGCGTTCGCCATGACGGACCTGAGCCGCGAGCAGATGGACATGGTCTCGATCTACGACTGCTACACCATTACCGTGCTGCTGTCGCTGGAGGACGCGGGCTTCTGCGAGAAGGGCAGGGGCATGGAGTTCGTCGCCAACCATGACCTCACCTTCCGCGGTGACTTCCCGCTCAACACCGCGGGCGGGCAACTGGGCTTCGGTCAGGCCGGGCTGGCCGGCGGCATGCACCACGTCTGCGACGCCACGCGCCAGATCATGGGTCGCGCGGGGGCGGCGCAGGTCGCCGACTGTCACCGCGCCTTCGTGTCCGGCAACGGCGGAATCCTGTCGGAACAGACCACGCTGATTCTCGAGGGGGACTGATCACAGATGGCCACCTTCGAGCGCCCGATGCCCGTCAAAACCCCTACCAGCACGCCGTTTTGGGACGCGCTGGCGCAGCACCGGATCGTCATCCAGTACTCGCCCTCGCTGGGGAGCTACGTGTTCTACCCGCGGGTGCGGGCGCCGCGCACGCTCGCCGATGATCTGGAATGGCGAGAGATCTCCGGCATGGGAACGTTGTATTCCTTCACCGTGGCCCGCCGGCCGGTGAGCCCGCACTTCGCCGATGCCGTGCCGCAGCTGCTGGCCATCGTCGAATGGGACGAGGGGCCAAGGTTTTCCACCGAGATGGTCAACGTCGACCCAGCCGACCTGCGGGTGGGCATGCGGGTGAAGCCGGTGTTCTTCGACTACCCGGAGCACGACGTCACGATGCTGCGGTACGCGCCCGCCGACTGACGCCGACCAATGTGCGGCCAGTTGCGCAGTCGCGGCGGGACTATTAGTCCCTGTAGTACCCGCGCTTTGGCCACAAAATGCGGGTGCGGCCGGCGCACTCCGTCGTTGCAGTGCAATTGTTTAGCCGCGGTCGCGAACCGGCGGACGCGGTTGACACTGTGATCGACGCCATTGTCTACTAGTCACTATATCGGCGAGGAGTGCGGCATGAACAAGGACGATCTGATCCTGATCAGCGTGGACGATCACATCGCCGAGCCAGCCGACATGTTCGACGCGCACGTCCCCGCGAAATACAAGGACCGTGCCCCCCGGGTGGTCGTCGAACCCGACGGCATCCAGCAGTGGTATTACGGTGAGGTCCGCGGGCGGAACATGGGCCTGAACGCCGTGGCGGGAAAGCCGCGGGAGATGTACAACATCGACGCCTCCCGCTACGACGAGATGAGGCCCGGGTGCTTCAACGTCGACGAGCGGGTCCGCGACATGAATGCCGGCGGCCAGCTGGCCGGCCTGAACTTCCCCAACTTCACCGGCTTCTCCGGGCAGGTCCTCAACCAGGGCCCCGACCGCGACACCAACCTGGTGATGATCAAGGCCTACAACGACTGGCACATCGACGAGTGGTGCGCGACCTACCCGGGCCGCTTCATTCCCTGCGGCATCCTGCCGCTGTTCGACGTGGCCGAGGCGGCCAAGGAAGTCAACCGCCTCGCCGGGAAAGGCTGCCACGCGGTGACGTTCTCGGAGAATCCAGAGGCGTTGCAAATGCCCAGCATTCACACCAAGTACTGGCATCCGCTGTTCGAGGCGGTCTGTGAGAACAAGACGGTGCTGTGCACGCATGTCGGCTCCGCGTCGCGCTCTCCCCAGGTGTCGACGGACGCCCCACCCAGTGTGCAGATGACGGCGTCGTCCATGATGAGCATGTTCACGTTCACCGAGCTGATCTGGGCCGAGTTCTGGGCCGACTTCCCGGAACTGAAGTTCTCGCTCACCGAGGGTGACGTCGGCTGGATACCGTACTTCCTGTGGCGGGCCGAGCACGTCTACAACCGCCACTCGGGGTGGACGCTGGCCAAGTTCCCGCCCGGTTACAGTGGACCGGCCGACGTGTTCAAGCGGCACTTCTACACCTGCTTCATCAGCGACAAGGTCGGCGTGCGCAACATGGACTGGTTCAACGAGGACATGCTGTGCTGGGAGTCCGACTTTCCCCATTCCGACAGCAACTGGCCGTTCGCGCCCGAGGACGTCATCGCGACCATGGGGCATCTCGACGACGCGGTGATCGACAAGATCACACACGAAAACGCCATGGCCGCCTACTCATTCGATCCGTTCCGGCACATCCCCAAGGAGCACGCCCGCGCCGGGTATCTGCGCGCCCAGGCCACCGACGTCGACGTGGTGACGCACGTGGGGCGCCAGGCGAGCCAGCGTGACCGCGACGCGTGGACCCGGATGACCCAGTTCGCCCTGCAGGCGCAGGTGACGGCGGAAGCCGGGGGCATTGCGGGCCGCGCCACCACCCTGGGCAACTGAACGTGTCACCCCGAGCACCGTTCGAGGACTGGCGTGTGCTGGAGTTGTCCAACGGAATCGCGGTGTCCTACTGCGGGAAGATGTTCGCCGACGCCGGTGCCGATGTGGTGAAAATCGAATCGCCGGATGGTGATTCCATACGCCGGCGGTCGGCCGGGGGGCCACCCGGGGCGCTGTTCGGCTATCTTGCCGCGGGCAAGAAGTCGGTGACCGACAGCGGCGGTGCGGAGGTCGCCGCGCTGCTGGCCGGCGCCGATATCGTCCTCACCGACTTGACCGACGGGTGGACCCTCGACGAAATAGGTTCGCATACCGGCCCTTCCGCCGTCGTGGTCGCCGTGACGCCATTCGGCACGACGGGCCCCTACGTCGACGATCGGGTGGTCGCCAACGAGTTCATCCTGCAGGCCCTGTGCGGCTCCACCGCCGGCCGCGGCTGGCCGGAGGACGAACCGGTGCAGGCCGGCGGCCAGCTCGGTGAGTGGCTGGCGGGGACCTTCGCCGCCGCGGTCGCCGCGGCGACCACCCGGCACGCGCGCCGTAGCGGGCGAGGCGAAGTCATCGACGTGTCGACGTACGAGGCGATGGTGATCGCCATGGGCGGCCTGTCTTCCATGTCGGCCAGCGTGCTGGGCGCGGATTCCCTGCTGGGACAGCGCAGTTTGGAGCTGCCGTCGATCGTTCCCACGGCCGACGGCATGGTCGGCTTCTGCACCATTACCGCGCAGCAGTTCCAGGACTTCCTGGTGCTGATCGACCGCGCCGACCTACTCGACGACGCCGAGCTGGCCTCGTTCGACGGCCGCGTTGCCCGCCGCGACGAGTTCGTCTGCATGGTCACGCAGTGGACCCAGTCCCGCACCACGCAGGAGATCGTCGACCTCGCGGTCGCCTTCCGAATCCCGGTCGCCCCCATCGCCACACCCGAGATGTTGCCCGCCATCGACCATTTCGTGGACCGCGGCGTGTTTGTGGAGTCCGGCGCCGGCGTGCTGCAGCCCCGGGTGCCGTATCGCAGCGACGCGATGGACACCAGGCCGCCCGGGCGGGCCCCGCGACCCGGCGCAGACAACGGCCGCGTCTCCTGGCCGCCACGACCCTCCCCGCCGCCGGCCGCCGACACCGGCGCGCTTCCGCTGGCCGACACCCGGATCACCGATTTCACCGCCTTCTGGGCGGGCCCGGTCGCCACCCAACTGCTGGGCACGCTGGGTGCCGACGTCATCAAAGTCGAGGGCGTCCGCCGGCCGGACGGCATGCGCTTCTCCGCCGGCCGCCCGCCCAGCTGGGACCAGTGGTGGGAATGGGGCCCGGTCTTCCTGTGCAGCAACAACAACAAGCGCGGCGTCAGCGTCGAGCTCAGCACCGACGCGGGACGGGCCATCGCGCTGGAGCTCATCGCCGCAAGCGATCTCGTCATCGAGAACTTCTCGCCCCGCGTGATGACGAACTTCGGTCTGGGCTGGGACGCGGTACACGCGGCCAACCCTCGGGCCGTCATGGTGCGGATGCCCGCCTTCGGCCTCGACGGGCCGTGGCGCGACCGGGTCGGTTTCGCCCAGACGATGGAGCAGGCCACGGGCATGGCGTGGATGACCGGACATGCCGACGGCCCTCCGGTGATCCCCCGCGGCGTGTGCGACCCGATCGCGGGCCTGCATGCGGCCTTCGCCGCCGTGGCGGCGTTGGTGGTGCGCGACCGCGACGGAACCGGGATGCACGTGGAATCGACGATGGTGGAGGCGGCACTGAACGTGGCCGCCGAAATGCTGGTGGAGTACTCGCGCAACGGAATCGAGATGCGCCGCAACGGGAATCGAGGCCCCGGTGCGATCCCCCAAGGGGTTTACCGCTGCCGGGGCGAGGACGATTGGGTGGCGCTGGCCGCCATGGACGACGACGCCCGCGCGGCACTGGCCAGGCTGCTGGCCCAACCGGATCTTCGCACCGGTGACTGGCTGGAGCACCCGGACGAAATCGACAAGCTCATCTCGGATTGGACCGCACGGCGGACGGTGGCCGAAGCGGTCGAAACGCTGCGCGGCGCCGGGGTTCCCGCGGCGCGCGTCACGCCGGCCCCGGAACTCCTGCGTGACCCGCACCTACACGCGCGGGGCTTCTGGGAAACCGTCGACCACCCCGTCGCCGGTTCCTTCCTCTGCACCGGCATGCCGTTCGCATTCCTCGGCAGGCCGCGGCGCTGGATCCGCCGGGTACCGCCGCTGTACGGGCAGCACACCGGCGAGGTCCTGACGGACCTGCTTGGGCGCAGCGAAGAAGAGTTGTCCGCGTTGCGGCAGTCGGGGACCATCAGTGCCCGGCCGGCGGGCCTGTGACATGGCGGTCACCCTCTGTGTTCCGCCCCGGGACGGCGAATTGTGCGCACCGGTGCGCTTTTTGGTGCGCGAGGACTCGGTGGTGATGGAACTGACCGCCCGGCACCGCATCACCAGCGTCGAATGGGACGAGCGCGAGCACGCGGTGGCGATGGTCGTCGAGATCACCGACCCGCAGACGGCCCGGCCCGTGGACGTGCGGATCGATGTGGTCGATGCCGGCGCGGCGCCCGCCGACGCCCGAACCACCAGGATCGGGACGATCACCCGTGACGGTCGACCGTACGACGTCGTCGGCACCTATCTCGGTGTCGTGGCGGACGAGAACTAGACGCGAAGGATCACGAAAGTGGCAGGGACGAAACGCAGCGCCGCGATCGTCGGGGTGCACAACACCCGGCAGGGCCGCCGCCTGGACGGCGAGACCTCACGCAGCCTGGCGCTGGCGGCCATCCGCGGCGCACTCGACGACGCGGGGCTGCGCCTCGAAGACGTCGACGGGGTCAGCGCGGGGCCGCTGTCCACCGCCCTCATCTACGACCTGCGGCTGGGCCCGGCCTGGCAGGGCCTCGCCTTCGGCGTCGGCATGATCACCGAGGCGGTCACCGCCATCGAACACGGGATGGCGGACGTGGTGGTGCTGGTGGCCGCCCAGGCCGGCGAGTACCGCGACCACGAGGCCACGGCGCCGTGGACTCGGCCCGAGAACGAATTCGTCGCGCCGTGGGGCATGTTCACCACCGCCGAGTTCGCACTCATCGCGCGCCGGCACATGCACACCTACGGCACCACGCGCGAACAACTTTCGATCGTGGCGGCGACCATCCGCAACAACGGATCGTGCAACCCCGAAGCCGTCTACTACCAACGCGGGCCCTTCGCGCCCGACGACATCACCGCATCGCGGCCCATCGCCGACCCTTTTCACCTCCTCGACTGCGCCACCACCTCCGAAGGCGGATGCGCACTGGTCGTCGCCAACGTCGAAAAGATCGACCGCGCAAGCCAACCCATCTACGTGCTGGGCAGCGGCGCCGACTTCCACGGGCCGTCCTACCAGCACCCGCCGGTGTGGGATCTCGGCGGCCGGCGGGACCGAAAAGGCGGATATGTCAATGGTGTGGTCGGCCGGCGCGCGGCCGAGCGCGCGTTCGCCCACGCGGGGCTGCGGCCCGACGACGTCGACGTGCTGGAACTCTACGACCCGTTCTCGTTCGAAATCATCCGCCAGCTCGAGGCTTTCGGGTTCTGCGGCGAAGGGGAGGGCGGACCGTTCGTCGCCGACGGCCACATCGCCATCGACGGCAGCCATCCCATCACGACCGACGGAGGAACCATGTCGTTCAGCCACGCGGGCTCCAATCCGCAGATGATGCAGCGGGCCGTCCGCGCGGTCCAGCAGCTACGCGGCCAGGCGGGCGAGCTTCAGGTTCCCGGCGCGCACATCGCGTTGTGCAGCAACGGGGGAGCGGGGGCCTTGTTCACCACACTGCTGATCCTGGGGGACGAACCGCTGTGACGTTTGATGCCCTGCGCCCGCAAACCGGCCCCGTGCCCCATGCGAGTAGCCACCTCAGCGCCCCCTTCTGGGAGGGTTGCGGCTCCGGCGAGTTGCGGTATCAACGCTGCGAGGCCTGCGGCCTGGCGAACTTCCCGCCGACCGAGCATTGCCGCCAATGCCTTTCGGCGCCTGTGCGTTGGGAGCGCAGCGCCGGGCTGGGCGAAATCTATAGCTGGACGGTGGTTCACCGGCCGGTGACTGCGGAATTCGAACCGCCCTACGCACCCGCGATCGTCACGCTGGACGAGGGCTACCAGATGCTGACCAACGTCGTCGGGATCGCGCCGGAGGAGCTGCGGATCGGCATGCGCGTGCAAGTGCAGTTCCACGCCGTCGGCCCCGATGTCACGCTGCCGTACTTCACCGGCTG
>NZ_LZJF01000043.1 GCF_001666835.1 Mycobacterium sp. E3251
CGTCCAGCGCGGACACGTCGTGCACGGAGGCGATGGTGGCGACCACGACGCCGGGTGCCTCGGGCGTCGCGGCCGGCATCCGCAAGACCTGGATCTTCCAGGCCTTCGACGATGAGCACGAGGTGCTGATCATGTCGGAGCTGCCCGACGAGGAAAGCGCGCGGCGCTGGATCGAGCATCCCGACGCCGCGGCCGAGTGGATGTCCGGCGCCGGAATGGGGCCGTACCCACCGATATTCGTCGGCCGATTCACCAACATGATGCGCATCGAGGCGGACTGAGCGGCACCGCGATGTTCGTGTGCCTGTGTAACGGGGTCACCAGCCAAACGGTGACGGAGGCGGTGGCGGCCGGGGCCTGCACCACCAAGGACGTCGCCCAGGCGTGCGGAGCGGGCGCCGACTGCGGGCGGTGCCGGCGCACCGTACAGGAGATGCTGCGCTCGGCCGACCCGACCGGCGGGCCGACTCGCTCCGGGCCCCGCTAGCGGCGCACGCTGCCGTCCGGCGACATCGGCTGGACGAGTTCGACAAGCAGCGGCGGGATTTCGAGCCGCGGCAAGACCACCTCGACGAGCACCATGCGGTCCCGATGCTCCGCCGCGGCGATCAGGGCGTCGTCCAGCTCACCGTAGGTCTGCACCCGGAACGCGAGGTGATTGGCGACCCCCAGCGCGTTGGGGATGTCCGTCCACTTCCAATTCACGATGTCGTTGTACGGCGCCGTCTCTCCGTGGATCGCCCGTTCGACGGTGTAGCCGTCGTTGTTGACCACCACGATGACGGGGGACAGCCCTTCGCGCGAGAAGGTGCCGAGCTCTTGGACGGTCAGTTGGGCGGCGCCGTCGCCGATGAGCAGCACGGTCCGGCGGTCCGGATGTGCCACGCCGGCGCCCAGTGCGGCGGGCAGCGTGTAACCGATTGAGCCCCAAAGGGGTTGGCCGATGAACGTGACACCCTGGGGCAACCGGTGGTCGGCCATGCCGTAGAAGGAGGTGCCCTGGTCGGCGAGGACCACGTTGCCCGGCGTGAGGGCCGTGCAGAGGCGGTCCCACAGCATCTCTTGCGTCACCGGTTGATCGCGCGGCGGGGGTGGGGGCAGATCGTCGGCGGGCGGCGCCGCCACCGGAGGTGACGTGATCGGACGCCGGGTCAGGATGGTCGACAGCGCCTCCAGCGCGGCGCCCATCTCCAGCGGCGCGAAGACCTCGCCGGCCACACTGCTTTGGTACTGCCCGACGTCGATGGTCCGCGCCGGGTCGATCCGCTGGCTGAAGAAGCCGCTGACCATGTCGGTGAACACCACGCCCGCGGTCACCAGGACCGGTGCCTCCTCGATCCCGGTGCGCACCGCCGGGACGCTGGCCGAGCCGGCGTAGATTCCCAGGTAGTTGGGCGAGCTTTCGTCGAGCAGGCTTTTGCCCCACATCAGGGTGGCGTAGGGCACCACGTCGGCCGCCAGCAGCGCCTCGAGTTCCTTGACCACCTGCAACCGGTGCACCAGCAAGTCGGCCAACACGGTCAGCTGGTGGTCGGCGATGAGCCCGGAGGCGGCCTCGGCGAACAGGGACAGCGCGCGCGGGCTGGTGCCGCCGGGGTAGCGGGGCAGCGGATCACCGGGCGGCTCGGTGGGGAAGCGCGCCACGTCGGTCGACAGCAGGATGTACCCGGGCCGCTTCTGCTCGCGCACCTCCGAGAGCACCCGGTCGATCTCACGGCGGGCGTTCGCGGGCATGAGGTTGGCCTGGGCGCAGGTGATCTCGCGGCTGACCCGGAAGAAGTGCTCGAAGTCGCCGTCACCCAGCGAATGGTGCAGCGCGCGCCGGGTGCCCTGCGCGTCCTTGGACGGCCCGCCGACGATGTGCACCACGGGCACCTGTTCGGCATAGCTGCCCGCGATGGCGTTGGCCGCGGACAATTCGCCCACGCCGAAAGTCGTTACCACGGCGGACATTCCGCGCAGGCGGCCGTATCCGTCGGCGGCGTAGCCGGCGTTCAGCTCGTTGGCGTTGCCCACCCAGCGGATGCTGGGGTGCGCGACGATGTGGTCGAGGAATTCCAGGTTGTAGTCGCCGGGAACGCCGAAGATCTCGGTGACGCCGAGTTCGGCGAGGCGGTCCAGCAGGTAGTCGCCGACGGTGTAGACGGGCTCGGTCGCTGCGTCAGGCACAAGCACGACGGTACCTCGGTCGAATCCGTTCCGGGCGGGACGCCGTTTCAGTATCGTGCGGGCCATGGCACTCAAGGAATCCCGCGACATCGTCATCGAAGCCAGCCCGGAGGAGATCCTGGACGTCATCGCCGATTTCGAGGCGATGCCGGAATGGTCCGAACCCCACCAGAGTGCGGAGGTCCTCTCGACCGGGGACGACGGGCGGCCCAGCCAAGTGAAAATGAAGGTGAAGGTCGCCGGGATCACCGACGAACAGGTGGTGGCCTACACCTGGGCGGACGACGCGGTGAGCTGGACGCTGGTGAGTTCCTCGCAGCAAAAGGCGCAGGACGGCAAGTACACCCTGATACCGCAGGGCGAGGCGACCCTGGTGAAGTTCGAGCTCCTCGCGGACCCGAATGTGCCACTGCCCGGATTCGTCCTGAAACGCGCCGTCAAGGGCACCATCGATTCGGCGACCAAGGCGCTGCGCGAGCGGGTGCTGAAAGTGAAGAAGGGCAACTAATCGCGGTGGACGACGGCGGCCCCCTCGCCGGGGTGAAGGTGATCGAGCTCGGCGGCATCGGACCGGGCCCGCACGCCGGGATGATGCTCGCCGACCTCGGGGCCGATGTGGTGCGCGTGCGGCGCCCGGGTGGCCTCACGATGCCGCCCGAGGACCGCGATCTGCTGCACCGCGGGAAGCGGATCGTCGACCTCGACGTCAAGGCGCAGCCTCAGGCGCTGCTCGATCTCGCCGCCAAAGCCGACGTGTTGCTGGACTGTTTCCGGCCCGGCACCTGCGAGCGGCTCGGCATCGGTCCCGACGAGTGTGCGGCGGTCAATCCGCGACTGATCTTCGCGCGAATCACCGGCTGGGGGCAGGACGGCCCGCTGGCCCAGACGGCGGGGCACGACATCAACTACCTGTCGCGGACCGGCGCGCTCTCGGCGCTGGGCTACGCTGACCGGCCCCCGATGCCGCCGCTGAATCTCGTCGCCGACTTCGGTGGCGGTTCGATGCTGGTGCTGCTCGGCATCGCGGTCGCGCTGTACGAGCGCGAACGTTCGGGCCGGGGGCAGGTCATCGACGCGGCGATGGTGGACGGCGTCAGCCTGCTCGCTCAGATGATGTGGACGATGAAGGCGACCGGGGCGCTGCGTGACCGGCGCGAGTCGTTTCTGCTCGACGGCGGCGCGCCGTTCTACCGCTGCTACGAGACCTCCGACGGCAAATACGTGGCCGTCGGAGCCATCGAGCCGCAATTCTTCGCGGCGCTGCTGACCGGCCTCGGCCTGTCGCCCGAGGAGGTGCCCGGCCAGCTCGACGTCGGGGCGTACCCGCAGATGTACGAGGTCTTCGCGAAACGGTTCGGCAGCCGGACACGCGAGGAGTGGACGACCATCTTCGCCGGCACCGATGCGTGCGTCACTCCGGTGCTGACGTGGAGCGAAGCGGCGGGCGACGAACACCTGCGGGCGCGGTCCACGGTGATCACCGCCCACGGCGTCGACCAGGCCGCACCCGGTCCGCGCTTCTCGCGCACCCCGGCCGCACCGGTCGGGCGACCGCCCGCGGCCACCACGCCCCTCGCCGAAATCGACTGGTAGACAACCTGTTACGTCGAACCATTCCGCACCGGGGCTGGCATTGCTAGGTTGAGCGCAGTGGCCGTAAAAGCATCACGGGAATTCGTCGTCGACGCGCCGCCAGAAGTGGTCATGGAGGCGCTGACCGATGTCTGCGTACTGGCGGAGTGGTCACCGCTCCACAAACACATCGAAGTGATCGACCGTTATCCCGACGGTCGGCCCCACCATGTGAAGACGACGATCAAGATTCTCGGGCTCGTCGACAAGGAAGTCCTGGAATATCACTGGGGTCCCGATTGGGTCGTCTATGACGCCAGAGGGACTTCCCAGCAGCACGGCCAGCACGTCGAGTACAACCTCAAACCCGAAGGTCTCGACAAGACCCGGGTGCGCTTCGACGTCACGGTCGAGCCGGGCCGGCCGATGCCCGCCTTCATCGTCCGGCGGGCCAGCGAAAGCGTTCTCGACTCATCGGTAAAGGGGTTGTGCGAATTGGTAAAGCGCGGCAAAGGTTCGACGGAGCCGCAATAGTCGGCGGCTCGCATTTTGCGTGCGCCAGCGGCTGAGCGGTTGCTAACTTATTAGCAGTGGCCGTTCAAGCGTCGTCGGAAATCGTCATTGACGCGCCTCCGGAAGTGATCATGGAGGCGCTGGCCGACATGGACGCCGTGCCGTCATGGTCGTCGGTACACAAGCGGGTCGAAGTCGTAGACAAGCATCCCGACGGCCGACCGCACCACGTGAAGGTCACCATCGCGGTGACCGGCATCCACGACACGGAGCTGCTCGAATACCACTGGGGCCCGGACTGGATGGTGTGGGACGCCCAGAAGACTGCCCAGCAACGCGGCCAGCACGGGGAGTACACCCTTACCAGGGAGGGCTACGACACGACCAGGGTGCGGTTCGCCATCACGGTCGAACCATTCGCCCCGCTGCCCGAGTTCTGGGTCAGCCGGGCCCGCAAGAAGATCCTCGATTCCGCGCTGGAGGGACTGCGTAAGCGCGTGATGGAGGGTTTCGGCCCTGCTACGTAGCCGACCGGTCACGCAGGGTGGCCAGCCGCCTGATCGCCTCGTCGAGTGTGTCTTCGCGTTTGCAGAAGGTGAACCGCACCAGGTGATTCCACACGTCGGGATGGGAGCCCGCCGGATCGCAGAACGGCGACAGCGGAATGGCCGCCACCCCGACCTTTTCGGGTAGCGCCGCACAGAACACGGCGCTGTCGTCGTAGCCCAGGGGGCGGGGGTCGGCACACAGGAAGTAGGTGCCGGCGCTGTCGTGCACCTCGAAGCCGATCTCGGACAGCCCGGCGGCCAGCCGATCGCGACGGGCCCGCAAAGAGCTGCAAAGCCCGGCCACCCACGCGTCCTCGGTGTCGAGCGCGAGAGCCACCGCGGGCTGGAACGGCGCGCCTGAAACATAGCTCAGGTACTGCTTGGCCGCACGCACCCCGGCGATGAGTTCCGCTGGGCCACAAGCCCATCCGATTTTCCAGCCGGTGCAGTTGAACATCTTGGCCGCGCTGGAGATGGTGATCGTCCGCTCGGCCATGCCGTCGAAGCCGGCCAGGGGCAAGTGCCGATGGCCGTCGAACATCAGGTGCTCGTACACCTCGTCGGTGATCACCAAGAGGTCGGCGGCGACGGCGACCTCCGCGATGGCGGTCAGCTCGGCCGCGCTGAGCACCGTTCCGGTCGGGTTGTGCGGTGAGTTGACGATCAGCGCGCGGGTCCGGGGCGTCACCGCCCGGCGCAGGGCGTCGGCGTCCAAGGCGAATCCGCGGCCGTGGGGGACCAGGGGCACGGTGACCCGGTGCGCGCCGGCCATCGCCACCACCGGGGAGTAGGAGTCGTAGAACGGCTCGATCAGCAGGACCTCCGAGCCGGGCTCGATCAGGCCCAGCACAGCGGACGCGATGGCCTCGGTCGCACCGACCGTCACCAGCACTTCGGTGTCGGGGTCGTATTCGATGCCGAAGTGCCGCCGCCGCTGGGCGGCGATGGCGTGCCGCAGCGGTGCGACGCCGATGCCGGGCGGGTACTGGTTGTTCCCCTCGGCGATGGCGTCCTGGGCGGCCTTCAACATGGCCGCGGGCCCGTCCTCGTCCGGGAAGCCCTGGCCGAGGTTGACCGCGCCGACCCGCGCGGCCAGCGCCGACATCTCGGCGAACACCGTCGTCGCGTAGGGACGCAGTCGCGAGACCGTCATGCTGGTCGAGCTTAGGGTGGCCGACGAAGCGCGAGTGTGCGGCTGGCCGCGCATTGGCAGCCGAGTGTGCGGCCAGCCGTACCGTCGGCATACTGACCAGCGGTGATCGGCCCAACCAACAGGTTGGCCGGGCACTTTGTTAGGGTGCGGTATCTGGACCTACCTTTAATACGGATCCGAAACCCACCTGTGAAGAGGAACTCGACATGTCCGAAGAAGCCTTCATCTATGAGGCCATCCGCACACCGCGGGGCAAGCAAAAAAACGGCTCGCTGAACGAGGTCAAGCCGGTAAACCTCGTCGTCGGACTGGTCGACGAGCTGCGCAGGCGCAACCCCGACCTGGACGAGAACCTGATCAGCGACCTGATCCTCGGCGTGGTGTCGCCGGTCGGTGACCAGGGCGGCGACATCGCCCGGACCGCGGCGCTGGTGGCTGGGCTGCCCGAGACCACCGGCGGCGTGCAGCTCAACCGGTTCTGCGCCTCGGGCCTCGAGGCCGTCAACACGGCCGCCCAGAAGGTGCGCTCCGGCTGGGACGACCTGGTGCTGGCCGGCGGTGTGGAGTCGATGAGCCGCGTCCCGATGGGCTCCGATGGCGGCGCC
This sequence comes from Mycobacterium sp. E3251, assembly GCF_001666835.1. GTDB lineage: Bacteria > Actinomycetota > Actinomycetes > Mycobacteriales > Mycobacteriaceae > Mycobacterium. The sequence goes on from NZ_LZJF01000043.1 coordinate 6,561, forward strand.
TGGGCGCTCGACCCCGAGACCAACTACCGGATCGGTTTCGTGCCGCAGGGCATCGGCGCCGACCTGATCGCCACCATCGAGGGCTTCTCCCGCGAGGACGTCGACGCCTACGCGCTGCGCTCGCAGCAGAAGGCCGCCGAGGCCTGGTCGGGCGGCTACTTCGCCAAGTCGGTCGTGCCGGTGCGCGACCAGAACGGTCTGGTCATCCTCGACCACGACGAGCACATGCGGCCCGAAACCACGATGGAGGGCCTGGCCAAGCTGAAGACCGCGTTCGACGGCATCGGCGAAATGGGCGGCTTCGACGACGTGGCGCTGCAGAAGTACCACTGGGTCGAAAAGATCAACCACGTGCACACCGGCGGCAACAGCTCGGGCATCGTCGACGGCGCCGCGCTGGTGCTGGTCGGCTCCGAGGCTGCCGGCAAGTCGCAGGGCCTGACCCCGCGCGCTCGCATCGTCGCCACGGCGACCAGCGGTTCCGACCCGGTCATCATGCTGACCGGTCCGACCCCGGCGACCCGCAAGGTCCTCGACCGCGCCGGACTGACCGTCGACGACATCGACCTGTTCGAACTGAACGAGGCGTTCGCGTCGGTGGTGTTGAAGTTCCAGAAGGACCTCAACATTCCCGACGAGAAGCTGAACGTCAACGGTGGCGCCATCGCGATGGGCCACCCGCTGGGCGCCACCGGCGCCATGATCACCGGCACCATGGTCGACGAGCTCGAGCGCCGCAACGCGCGTCGCGCGCTGATCACGCTGTGCATCGGCGGCGGCATGGGTGTCGCCACCATCATCGAGAGGGTTTAAGACCATGGCAGAGAACACCATCCAGTGGGATAAGGATGCCGACGGCATCGTCACACTGACGCTCGACGACCCGACCGGGTCCGCGAACGTGATGAACGAGCACTACAAGGAATCGATGCACAAGGCCGTCGAACGCCTTGCCGCGGAGAAGGATTCGGTCACCGGCGTGGTGATCACGAGCGCGAAGAAGACGTTCTTCGCCGGCGGCGATCTCAAGAGCATGATCAACGCCGGCCCAGAGAACGCTGGCGACGTCTTTACCGAGGTCGAGGACATCAAGCGCGACCTGCGGGCCCTGGAGACCCTGGGCAAGCCGGTGGTGGCCGCCATCAACGGCGCCGCGCTCGGCGGCGGCCTGGAGATCGCGCTGGCGTGTCACCACCGCATCGCCGCGGACGTCAAGGGCCTCGTTGTGGGCCTGCCCGAGGTGACGCTGGGCCTGCTTCCCGGCGGGGGCGGCGTGGCGCGCACGGTGCGGATGTTCGGCATCCAGAACGCGTTCATGAACATCCTGTCGCAGGGCACTCGCTTCAAGCCGGACAAGGCCAAGGAGATCGGGCTGATCGACGAGCTCGTCGGCTCCGCCGAGGAACTGGTGCCCGCCGCCAAGGCGTGGATCAAGGCGAACCCCGACTCGCACACGCAGCCGTGGGATGCCAAGGGCTACAAGATGCCCGGCGGCACCCCGTCGAGCCCCGGGCTGGCCGGCATCCTGCCGTCGTTCCCGGCGCTGCTGAAGAAGCAGCTCAAGGGTGCGCCGATGCCGGCGCCGCGAGCCATCCTGGATGCGGCCGTCGAGGGTGCGCAGGTGGACTTCGACACCGCCACCCGCATCGAGAGCCGCTACTTCACCTCTCTGGTCACCGGCCAGGTCGCCAAGAACATGATCCAGGCGTTCTTCTTCGACCTGCAGCACATCAACGGCGGGGGCTCGCGCCCCGACGGGATCGAGCCGGTCAAGATCAACAAGATCGGTGTGCTGGGCGCGGGCATGATGGGCGCAGGCATCGCCTACGTCTCCGCCAAGGCCGGCTTCGACGTGGTGCTCAAGGACGTCAGCCTCGAGGCGGCGGAGAAAGGCAAGGGTTACTCGGAAAAGCTTGAGGCCAAGGCGCTTCAGCGTGGCAAGACCACCGAGGAGAAGAGCAAGGCGCTGCTCGGCCGCATCACGCCGTCGGCCGACCCCGCCGACTTCAAGGGCGTCGACTTCGTGATCGAGGCGGTGTTCGAGAACCAGGAACTCAAGCACAAGGTGTTCCAGGAGATCGAGGACATCGTCGAGCCGAACGCGCTGCTCGGGTCCAACACCTCGACGCTGCCGATCACCGGTCTGGCGACCGGCGTCAAGCGGCAGGAGGACTTCATCGGGATCCACTTCTTCTCGCCGGTCGACAAGATGCCACTGGTCGAAATCATCAAGGGCGAGAAGACTTCTGACGAGGCGCTGGCCCGCGTGTTCGACTACACGCTGGCCATCGGCAAGACCCCGATCGTGGTCAACGACAGCCGCGGCTTCTTCACCAGCCGCGTGATCGGCACGTTCGTCAACGAGGCCCTGGCGATGCTTGGTGAGGGCGTCGAACCGGCGTCGATCGAGCACGCCGGCTCGCAGGCCGGCTACCCGGCCCCGCCGCTGCAGCTGTCCGACGAGCTGAACCTCGAGCTGATGCACAAGATCGCGGCCGCCACCCGCAAGGGTGTCGAGGACGCGGGCGGCACCTACGAGCCGCACCCGGCCGAGGCCGTCGTGGAGAAGATGATCGAGATCGGCCGCCCGTCGCGGCTCAAGGGCGCGGGCTTCTACGAGTACGTCGACGGCAAGCGCACCGGGCTGTGGCCGGGCCTTCGGGAGACGTTCAAGTCCGGTTCGTCGGAGCCGCCGCTGCAGGACATGATCGACCGGATGCTGTTCGCCGAGGCGCTGGAAACCCAAAAGTGCCTCGACGAGGGCGTTTTGACCTCGACGGCCGACGCCAACATCGGCTCGATCATGGGCATCGGCTTCCCGCCGTACACCGGTGGTAGCGCGCAGTTCATCGTCGGCTACGAGGGTGCGGGCGGTAAGGGCAAGGAAGCCTTCGTGGCCCGTGCCCGTGAGCTGGCCGCCAAGTACGGCGACCGCTTCAACCCGCCGAAGTCGCTGACGTAGGTTCCCGCGTACGCAAAAGCCCCCGAACACGTTGTGTTCGGGGGCTTTTGCGTGGGCTGACACGCGGGACATAAAACGTTGCGACGGCGTACGGCGTGTCGTCGCACCTGGTTATGTGTCGCGGCGCTGGAAGAGGTAGTACCGGGCCGGCGTCTTCTCGGCGCGGTCCAGCTCGCGCTCGTCGCCGGCCGACAGCATCGTCCAGGTGGGCGCGAAGCGTCGTTCCATCTCGGTGTGGTCGATGCCGCGCACTCCCACCCTGCCGCCGGGAACGAATGCGACGATCAGCAGCCGCGCGTCGGGGGCAGCCACCGCGCTGATCTCCCGGACATAGGCCTCGCGATCGTCGTCGCTCATGTTGTGCAGGCAACCGTTGTCGACGATCAACTCGAAGTTCGAGCCGACGCCGGTCCGGCTCAGCTGTGTGACGTCGGCCTGGACGAAGTCGACCGCCGCGCCGGCGGCCCCTGCCTTGGCGCGTGCCCGCTCGAGGGGCTTGGCGACGAAGTCGACCGCGGTGACCTTCCAACCGTGCTGGGCGAGATAGATCGAGCAGTCACCGGTTCCGCACCCGACTTCGAGGGCCGAGCCCCGCGGGAGCGCAGGCGTGTCGGCCGTCCCCTCGACCAGGCTCCGCACGCTCTGCGCGAGCGGGTGACCGTCCCAGGGAGTGAAGCCGATGCGGTAGAAAATCCGAAACAGCGTCTGCTTGGAAGCCATACCCCACCCTAAGCGTGATCGCCGCGGGGTTACTTGGAGGCGGCGGCGATGCGGCGCCATTGCTCGCGGGGGAATTCCCTCGGGTCTCCCGTGAGCACCTGCACGCAGACGTGGTCGGCGCCGGCCGCGTGGTGCTCGGCGATCCTGGCCAATACGGCCTGTTCGTCACCCCACGCGATGATCGCGTCGACGAGCCGATCGCTCACCTGCGACAGGTCTTCTTCCGAAAAGCCGCTGCGCAGTAAGTTGTTCGCGTAGTTCGGCAGGCCCAGGTATCCCCGGAGGAAGTCGCGCCCGATACGGCGGGCCTCGTCCGCGTCCTCGGTGAGGACGACGGCCTGTTCCGGCAGCAGCAGAGGTTCCTCGCCCAGCACAGAACGGGCGAAGGCGGTGTGGTCGGGGCTCACCAGGTAGGGGTGGGCCCCGCGGGCGCGGGTCGCGGCCAGTTCCAACATCTTCGGGCCGAGCGCGGCCAAGACCCGACTTTCGGCCGGTACGGGACGTGGGGCGGCATCGAGCCCGTCCAGGAACGCCGCCGTCGCCGCCAGCGGTTTGCGGTATCGCCCGGGTTGGCCCGCATCGATCAGCGGCGCGTGGCTGACGCCGATGCCCAGCAGGAAGCGGTTCCCGTGCTCGGCGGTCAACGTCGCATAGGAGTCAGCGACGTCGCCGGTGGCATGCATCCACAGGTTGAGGATCCCGGTGGCGATCACGGTCCGCTTGGTCGCGGCGAGCAAGTTGCCGACCGCGTCGAACACCGGGCCGCCGACGTCGGGTATCCACAGCGCCGGAAAGCCCAATTCGTCCAATTCCGCTGCCGCCTCGGCGGATTCGGACGGATCGCCGTATCGCAGTTGACTGCTCCAGATTCCCACGCCGGTTAGTTCCATGGGCGGTCGTTCCTTTCGTTCGCTTGTAGGTCGGTTGCGCTGTAGTCGGGCACGAACATCGAATCGTGCATCCGGACGCCGTTGGCGTTCAGCCTCGCCAGCGACCGCGAAAGCGAGCCGGGCAGCAGCGAGACCAATTGGGCGCCACGGGTCAATGCCCACAGCCCGAGTCGCGAGCCGGGGATGATGCCCTTGGCGGCACCGCGGGCGAATGCCCGGCTGCGGTGCACCGGTTCGCGCATCTGCAACTCGTAGGCCGCGAACGCGCGCAAGTGGTCGCCGTCCGCCCGGGCGAGCTCGCCGGCCAGCACGTAGGCGCCGAGCACGGCAAGGCTGGTGCTGCCGCCCACCGCGGGGCCGGGGCAGTATCCGGCGTCACCGACGAGGGTCACCCGCCGGCGGGACCATCTGTCGAGCCGCAGCTGGCTGATCGAATCGAAGTAGAACGCGGGCGTGCGGTCGACCTCGCCCAGCCAATCGTCCACCTGCTCGTGCATGCCTGCGAACGTGTCGCGCAGTATTGCCTTCTGCCGCAATACATCCCGATGGTCGTAGTCGAGCTCTTGTTTGGTGCGGAACAGGAAGACGGCGCGCGCGTCGTCCAGGTGTTCGGCGGTGTAGATAGCCGCGAGCCGGCCCACGCCGACGTGACAGGTCATCTCGCCACGACCGGCCAGTGCCTTGGGCGCCGACACCACCGCCAGATAGCCGCCGAGGAACCGGGTGAGGTTCGCTTCGTCGCCAAAGGTCAGCTGCCGGACGTTGGAGTGCAGCCCGTCGGCACCGACGACGACGTCGAACCGGCGGGCAGGGCCATGCTCGAACGTCACCTCGCCGTCGTGGTCGATCGAGGTGATCGAGTCACCGAACAGGTACTCGACGTGATCGCGACCGGCGGCGTAATAGATTTCGCTGAGGTCGTCGCGCATGATCTCCACGTGCCGGTCCGACGTGGCGGCGTAGATCTTGGTGAGGTCGATCTCGAAGGCCCGCGGGCGGCCTTCCCGATGCATGGTCATGCGGTTCGTTCCGGTGGCGAGCGCCTCGATCTGGGGCAGGACACCCATGTCCGCCGAAATCTCCATCGCGGGACGGAACAGGTCGACGGCGTGGCCGCCGGTCTTGCGCAGGCTGGGCGCGCGCTCGACGACGGTGACGTCGAAGCCGTGCCGGGTCAGCCAGTAGGCCAGCACCGGGCCGGCGATGCTGGCGCCGGAGACCAGTACGCGCACGCCGACCTCCCGGTTGCTTGACGATGGGTAAGCCTAGCGGGGGCCTGGGAGTGGGCTGCCCGCGGCGGTGGAGGGAATTGCCTGCTGCCACGTGTTGGTCGAGCGCGGGTTAGAGTCCGTTGCTATGCGCTTCGGTCTCTTCATCCCGCAAGGCTGGCGAATGGATCTGGTCGACATCGAACCGGAGAAGCACTGGGCGGTGATGCGCGATCTGGCCGTCTACGCCGACGGCAGCGCGTGGGACTCGCTGTGGGTCTACGACCATTTCCACACCGTCCCGGTGCCGACGGGTGAGGCCACGCACGAGGCGTGGTCGCTGATGGCCGCATACGGGGCGGTCACCTCGCGGATCAAACTCGGCCAGATGTGCACCGCGATGAGCTACCGCAATCCGGTGTACCTGGCCAAAGTCGCGGCGACCGCCGACATCATCTCCGGTGGGCGGATTCAGATGGGCATCGGCGGCGGCTGGTACGAACATGAGTGGCGCGCTTACGGTTACGGTTTCCCGTCGGCCGGCGTGCGACTGGCCCGGTTGGACGAGGGCGTGCAGATCATGCGCGACGCCTGGCGCGACGGCGAGGTCAGATTCGACGGCAAGCACTACCAGGTGGACGGCGCCATCGTTTCCCCTAAGCCCCTGCAGGACAACGGGATTCCGCTGTGGATCGCCGGCGGCGGCGAGAAGGTGACCTTGCGCATCGCAGCGAAATACGCGCACTACACCAACTTCGCGCCGGAGCCCGAGGCGTTCGCCCACAAGTCCGAAGTGCTGGCGCAGCACTGTCAGCAGGTGGGCACCGACTTCGATGCCATCGTGCGGTCGGCCAACTTCAACGCGGTCGTCGGGACCTCCGACGCCGACGTCAAGGACAGGCTGCGGCGCGTCCGCGACCGCGTCGTCCGGTACGTGCCCGAGGCTGCCGCCGACGCGATGCTGGCCGCCGGCAGCGGACCCGATTCCGCGACGGGCACACCGGAACAGGTGATCGAGCGGATCGCCAGGCTCCGCGACCTCGGGTGCGAATACGCCATCTGCTACTTCCCGGAGGCCGCGTACGACCGCTCCGGCATCGAGTTGTTCGAGCGCGAGGTGATTCCCGCGCTCAGCTAGCCGTCAGATGTCGGAGGTGACGTACCTCTTCTTGACGGGGGGCTCGGCCAGCAGCGGCGGCAGGTCGGTGAGACGTCCTTCGCTGGCGCGAAACGCCCGGTAGGCCTCGTCCTGTTCGACCGTGTCCCACAGTTCGTAGATCAGCCAGTGGGTTTCGTCGTCCTCGTCGACGAGCACGTCGGTACCGAGGTTTCCGGCAAACGCCCGGGTGTCTCGCAGAGCCCGGCCCATGACATCGCGCGCCTGCGGCACCGCGTCGGGCTTGAATTTCAGTTCGAGTATCACCGTGACTGGCATGGTCGTCTCCTCGGTTGCGGCGGCGATCCCAACATATCTGCCCGGCGAGACGAACAATGAGAATGTGGTTTCCACTTTTCGGAAAGCTGTTATACGGTTCAGTGAGCAACATTCTGTTGGCCGCACCGTGGACGCTTGTGGAGGATCCCCCGATGCAGAAGGCACTCGCCCCCGAGATCTCGACCTGGCCCGATGACAGCCCACAGCTGATCGGCAGCCGGTGCGGCCGCTGCGGCGCCACGACCTTCCCGGTGCAGCAGTGGTGCCCGCGCTGCAGCGTCGGCGAGATGACCGACGTGCTGCTGCCGCGCCGCGGAACTCTCGTCGCGTGGACCACCCAGGGATTCCCGCCCGGGGCGCCCTATGCGGGCCCGACCGGCAAGGACTTCGTTCCGTTCGGTGTCGGGTTGGTCCAGCTCGATGACGTCATCCGGGTCGAGGGGCGGTTGACGGAGAACGACCCGGCCAAGCTGCAGTTCGGCCAGGAGGTCGAGCTCACCATGATTCCGCTGACCACCGACGACGAGGGCGCCGAAATCATGACGTTCGCGTTCCAGCCGGTCGCATAGGGAGGTTGCGATGACCAACGATGTCGCCATCATCGGCGTGGGCCTGCATCCGTTCGGCAGGTTCGACAAGACCGCGATGCAGATGGGCGCCGAGGCGATTCAAGCGGCGCTGAGCGACGCCGGGGTGGACTGGAAGGACATCCAGTTCGGTTTCGGCGGCAGCCACGAGGTGTCCAACCCCGACGCGGTCACCCGCCTGGTCGGCCTCACCGGCATCACGTTCACCAACGTGTTCAACGCATGTGCCACCGCGGCCAGCGCCATCCAGCAGACCGCCGACACCATCCGGCTGGGCAAGTACGACCTCGGCATCGCCATCGGGCTGGACAAGCACCCGCGCGGGGCGTTCACCGACGACCCCGCCAAGCTGGCGCTGCCGCAGTGGTACGCCCAGAACGGGCAGTTCGTCACCACCAAGTTCTTCGGGATGAAGGCCAACAAGTACCTGCATGACCACAACATCTCGCAGGCCACCCTGGCCAAGGTGGCGGCCAAGAACTTCCGCAACGGCGCACTGAACCCGAATGCGTTCCGGCGCAAGCCGATTTCCGAGGAAGAGATTCTCAATTCGGCCGTGCTCAACTATCCCTTGACCCAGTACATGTTCTGTGCGCCCGACGAGGGGGCCGCGGCGGTGATCATGTGCCGCGCCGATATGGCGCACAAGTTCACCGATAAGCCGGTGTACGTGCGAGCCTGCGAGATCCGCACCCGCCGCTACGGCGCTTACGAGGTGCATGCCACCTTCGCGCCGCTCGACGAGGACGTCTCCCCGACGGTCTACGCGGCCAAGGCGGCCTACGAGGCGGCCGGCATCGGCCCCGAGGACGTCGATGTCGCACAGCTCCAGGACACCGACGCCGGCAACGAGGTCATCCACATGGCCGAGACCGGCCTGTGCGCCGACGGTGAGCAGGAGAAGCTGCTGGCCGACGGCGCCACCGAGATCCACGGCTCGATGCCGGTCAACACCGACGGGGGGTTGATCGCCAACGGCGAGCCGATCGGTGCGTCGGGGCTGCGGCAGATGCACGAACTGGTGCGCCAGCTGCGCGGTGAGGCGGGCGAGCGTCAGGTGCCCGGCAGCCCGCGGGTCGGCCTGGCCCAGGTGTACGGCGCGCCGGGCACCGCCTCGGCGACCATCCTGTCGCTCTAGCTTCTAGCTCGGGCGTCGAGCGCCGTCAGACCGGAACCATGCGTGCGTTCCCAGATTTGATATCGCGGGCGATATCAAAATCCAAGAGGGCCACCTGGTTCGGAAAGCTCGGCGCTGCTAAATCGCCGGGCCCAGAAGGTCATCCGCGTCGCGGATGATGTAACCGTAGCCCTGCTCGGCCAGGAAACGCTGGCGGTGCGCGGCGTACTCGGCGTCCAGGCTGTCGCGCGCCACCACGGAGTAGAAGATGGCGCCACCACCGTCGGCCTTCGGCCGAAGAAGCCGGCCCAGCCGCTGCGCCTCCTCCTGGCGTGAGCCGAAGGTTCCCGAGACCTGGACCGCCACAGAGGCTTCCGGCAGATCGATGGAGAAGTTGGCGACCTTGGACACCACCAAAGTCGACACCTCGCCGCGGCGGAACGCGTCGAACAGCTCTTCGCGTTCCTTGGTTCGGGTGGACCCCTGGATCACCGGGGCGCTCAGCTCGGCGCCCAGCTCGTCGAGCTGGTCGAGGTAGGCGCCGATCACCAGCGTCTGCTCGCCGGGATGCTTGTCCAGGATCGACTTCACGACGGCGACCTTGGAGTGCGCCGTCGAGCAAACCTTGTATCGCTCTTCGGGTTCCGACGTGGCGTAGATCATCCGCTCGCTGTCGGTCATGGTGACCCGCACTTCGACACACTCGGCCGGCGCGATCCAGCCCTGGGCCTCGATGTCCTTCCACGGCGCGTCATAGCGCTTGGGGCCGATCAGCGAGAACACGTCGCCCTCGCGGCCGTCCTCGCGGACCAGCGTGGCGGTCAGGCCCAGGCGCCGTTTGGACTGCAGGTCGGCGGTCATCCGGAATACCGGGGCCGGCAGCAGGTGGACCTCGTCGTAGATGATCAGCCCCCAGTCGCGGCTGTCGAAGAGTTCCAGATGCCGGTACTCGCCCTTGGTCCGCCGGGTGATCATCTGATAGGTCGAGATGGTGACGGGCCGAATTTCCTTGCGCTCACCGGAATATTCGCCGACCTCATCTTCGGTCAGCGAGGTGCGTGCCACCAGTTCGCGCTTCCATTGCCGCGCTGCGACGACGTTGGTGACCAGGATCAGCGTCGTCGCGCTGGCCTTCGCCATCGCGGCCGCGCCAACCAGCGTCTTGCCGGCCCCGCACGGCAGGACCACCACGCCGGATCCGCCGGACCAGAACGAATCCGTGGCCATCTGCTGGTAGTCGCGCAGATGCCAGCCGTCCTGGGCCAGGCTGATCGGGTGCGCCTCGCCATCGACGTAGCCCGCGAGATCCTCTGCGGGCCAACCGATCTTGAGCAGCATCTGCTTGACGCGGCCGCGCTCGCTGGGGTGGACGACCACGGTGTCTTCGTCGATGCGGGCGCCGAGCATGGGTGCGATCTTCTTGTTGCGCAGCACTTCCTCGAGGACCGCCCGGTCGAAGCTCAGCAGCGTCAGTCCGTGCGCCGGGTGTTTGACCAATTGCAGGCGGCCGTAGCGGGCCATGGTGTCGACGATGTCGACCAGCAGCGGCTGGGGCACCGCGTAGCGGGAGAAGCTGACCAGCGCGTCGACGACTTGTTCGGCGTCGTGGCCGGCGGCGCGCGCGTTCCACAGCGCCAGCGGTGTGATGCGGTAGGTGTGCACGTGCTCGGGCGCACGCTCCAGCTCGGCGAACGGCGCGATGGCGGCGCGCGCCGCACCGGCCTGCTCGTGATCAACCTCGAGCAGCACCGTCTTGTCGGACTGCACAATCAACGGGCCGTCAGTCAATGGCGCCGCTCCCTTTCATCCTTTGCATCGTCACCACCCATTATCGGCCGTTGGCCGACACCACCGACGTGATGCGGTGGATGGCGAAGTCGCGCAATCGCCCCGACGCTGAGTCGAAGGCGCTCAACTGGCCGCCCCGAACGGTGATCGGCGACACAACCCGCTGGGTTGCGACACCCGCGGCATCCAAATAACCGATCACCAGCGTGTCTTGTTCCCTGGCCGCGCGCTGCAGCAACGACATGGTGACCGCCGGGTCGGCGCGACTGTTGCCGAACGGCGCGGCGGTCACCTTCCGCAGCACCGCCACCACAGCGTTCAGGCTCTCGCTGTTGGGCCGCGGCATCGGTCGATAGGGCCGCCGCTGTTGCGGAGTGGCCACCCGGGCCCCCCGGGGACGGACGTCGACGATAGCGCCGGTGGAGTCCTCGGCCGCGGGCGCGAAGCCCGCCGCCCGCAGCGCGACCAGCACCTCACTGATCGGCGCAGGGGACACCGCGACCGTCGGGGCAAGGGCACGCAGTTGCACCCCTTCGGTCGCGGGCGCGGACACGGCCTGGGCCAGCAGCGCCGGGTCCTCGCACCGCACGAACGAAGCCGCCATGCCGATACGCAGCTGGCCATGCCGGCGTGCGACATCGTCGATGAGGTAGGTGAGGCCCTGTGGGACAGGCGTTTTGGAGTGCTTTGCGAACAGGGCATGCATCCAGTCGCGGGTCTTCCCGACGTCGAGCGCATGCCGGATCGTCTGCTCGCTGATGCGGTACACCATCGCGGTACCGGCTGACTCGACGGTGGCCACCGCGGCCAGCTGCTCGGCGAGGTCGCGCTGCAGCGGGCCCGGCACCACCACGGTCAGGTCGGCCTGGACCAGGAAGTAATCGATCGGTTTGGGTAGGGCCCGCGCCATGGCGTCGATCGCGGCCTGGGAATCGGCGCCCTCGTCCAGCAGGGCGCGGCCGGGGGTACTCAGCGCTCCCCGCCCCACCAGGCCGAGCGCGTGGCTCTCGGCCAGCAGATCACCCACCGGCCCGGGCTGCAACCGTTTCGCCCAGCGCGGGCGCCGCCAAACGAGTGCCGCCGACGCGTCGACCGCGCTGACACCGGCGCCCGGCGGCAATTGGGCCAGCGTGCTGAGCAGCAGTCGGCGATCCAGCGGCGCCGCCGTCGAGTACAACGCATCCGTAAGGGCGCCATAGGGTTTGGCGTCGGGGCCGCGGGTTCCGATCAGAGCCGGCCGGCTCGGCAGGTCCAGCCAGGTACTGGCCAGCAGCTGCCAGCGCTCGGCGGTGGACAGCGCGGTGAACCGGTCGACGGCCACGGTCGGCGCCCAGTACGGTCCATCACCCGTGACCGGTTCCGGGTCGGGCATCCCGCTGGCGATCAGGCCGGCGGCGGCCGCCACCTCGAGAATCAGCCCCAGCCGGGACTCTTCGACGCCGGTCGCCTTGCTGAGCCGTTTGACGTCACGTATTCCCAGCCCGCCGCTGCGCAGCTCGGAAATCGGTGTGGCGGCGAGCGTTTCGATCAGGACGTCGAGTTCTCGCAGCAGGTCGATGGTGGCGCCGGCCGCCGCCGCGTCGACGTCGTCGGTGGTGGTGGTGGACGTCACCGGATCGGGCGCCGTCAGCCGCATGGGACCGGGCTGTTCGCCGCGCAGCACCTGTCCGACGTGGCGGGGCAGGATCACCGTCTCGGCGTCGATGCGTCGCAGCAGCCCCAGCGCCAGCAGCTGGGGCACCGGCCGGTCCGCGGGTGCGCCGGGTGCGGCGTCACGGGTGCGGCCCATCGGGGAACCCTCGAGAAGCTTGTCGAGCACGTCGCGCTGAGCCTGGCTGAGGCCGTCGAGGAGGTCGGCGATCTCCTCGCCGCTTCGCGAGGCGTCCTCGAGGGTGACTTGGCCCGGGTGCCACGGCAGGGCCGTGGCGGCGTCGGGTGCCAGGCGGAGCGCGGCGTCGCCCCACACCAGCGCGCGCTCCCGCAGATCGTCCAACGCCTTGGTCACGTCGGCCTCGGGCGCGCGCTCACCGATCAGCGCCAGCAGTTTCGGTGCCGGCACCGGCGCGGCATCAGCCTGCAGCACCAGCAGCGCGTCGAGCACCGCCAGCCGCAGGTAGTCGAGGTCGTCGGTGGCGGCCTTCACCGATTGGCGGGCCTGAGCGCGCGCGGCGAGCGCGGCGATGCTGCCGGGCGGGGGCTGGGCGAGGTCCGGCCGCAGCTCTAGCAGTCGGATCAGCCGCTCGTCGGGCAAGTCGGCCAACCACGACCCCAGCGGAATATCCGGGGTGTTGTCGGTCATTGCTGACCAGCGTAAAACAGTCGGCGGGTCGCCAGCAGGCAACGAATGTCTGGTCGACTGGCGGTCTTGCGGGACGCGCGCGAGGGCGACCTGTCAGAATGGATGGCGTGGCTGACACTGCTGAGCGTAAAGCGCGCAAGACCAGGTATGTCGACAACGGCTGGCCGACGACGGACCACGACGACCACGCGGTGAGCGAACTCGCGACCGACCGGACCGGCGCGTTGTCGCCATTCGGCGAGCTGGTGTTCCCGCTGCCCTCCACTGACCTGCCCTACCTGCACCCGGTCACCGTCGTTAACCGGTAGGCGCCAGGATGGCTAGGGCCTCTGAGGCCGCCAAGCCCGCGGCGACCTGGGCGTCGGGAGAATCCCCCTCGGGCGCGCTGTCACATCTGGACGATCGTGGGGCGGCGCACATGGTCGATGTCAGCGGTAAGGGAGCCACTAAGCGAACCGCCGTCGCGGCGGGTTCCTTGCATACGTCGCCGCGCGTGGTGGAGCTCATCTCGGCCGGGGGCCTGCCCAAGGGCGATGCGTTGGCCACGGCCCGGGTGGCGGGCATCCTGGCGGCCAAGCGCACCAGTGACCTGATCCCGCTCTGCCATCAGTTGGCGCTCACCGGGGTCGACGTCGATTTCACTGTGGGGGAGTCCGACATCGAGATCACCGCGACGGTGCGCAGCACCGACCGCACGGGTGTGGAGATGGAGGCGCTGACCGCCGTCAGCGTGGCCGGTCTGACGCTCTACGACATGATCAAAGCGGTTGACCCCGCCGCGCGCATCGATGACGTTCGGGTGCTGCGCAAGGAAGGCGGCAAAACCGGAACGTGGGTGCGGTGATGAGCGCCCGATCCGCCCGCGTCATCATCGCCTCGACCCGCGCGTCGACCGGGGTGTACGACGATCGGTGCGGCCCGATCATCGCCGAATGGCTTGGACAGCGCGGATTCTCGTGCGCCGAGCCGGAGGTGGTCGCCGATGGTGAGCCGGTCGGCGCGGCCCTGCGCAAGGCGGTCGACGACGGGGTCGACGTCATCATCACTTCCGGGGGCACCGGCATCTCCCCCAGCGACAGCACCCCCGATCAGACGGTGGCGGTGTTGGATTACATGATCCCTGGCCTGGCCGACGCCATCCGCCGGGCCGGCCTGCCGAAGGTGCCGACGTCGGTGCTGTCACGCGGTGTGTGTGGCGTGGCGGGACGGACCATGATCGTCAACCTGCCGGGTTCGCCCGGGGGCGTGCGCGACGGCCTGGGCGTGCTGGCCGATGTGATCGACCATGCGCTCGATCAGCTCGCCGGTGGAGACCACCAGCGATGACGCTCATCGTCCGCGCGGCCATGACCGATCACCCGATCGTGCTGGCCGAGCACGAAGAGCTCGTGGGCCATCAGTCGGCCGGCGCGATCGTCGGCTTCGTCGGCATGATTCGCGACCACGACGGCGGCCGGCGGGTGGTGCGGCTGGAGTACTCCGCGCATCCGTCGGCCGAAGAGGTCATGGCGGCTGTCGTGGCCGATGTCGCGGAGCAGTCCAGTGGGGTACGCGCCGTGGCGGCGAGCCACCGAACCGGGGTGCTGCACATCGGGGAGGCGGCGCTGGTGGCAGCGGTCGCCGCTGACCATCGTCAGGAGGCCTTCGCCACCTGCGCGCTTCTGGTCGACACCATCAAGGCGCGGCTACCGGTGTGGAAGCACCAGTTCTTCGACGACGGAACCGAAGAGTGGGTGGGCTCGGCCTGACGCCGTAGCGATTGGAATGCCGGCACGCCCCGAAGCGGGAACGTTCGAGGCGTGCCGGGCAGTCTGACGGGTGGAACTCAGGCGGACGGCTGCGCGATCGCGTCCAGCGCGTCGTTGCCCTGAATGTCCTGCGCCCGAATGGCGTCCCACAGCTGCTTCGTGTAGCCCACCGTGGAAACCTGCTGCGGCATGTTGGCCGGGACGAAACCGCGGAAGTCGTTGTCAACGACGGGCGCGTCCGCCGGGGGCGCCGGCGGCAGGTCCGCCGGAGGCGCGGGCGGCACGTCCGCGGGGGGCGCCGGGGGCATGGCGTCGGCCGGGGGCGCCGGCGGCAGGTCCGCCGGAGGCGCCGGCTTCGACCAGCCGGCGCCTCCGGC